>CAYYLQ010000003.1:0-155647 GCA_964472655.1 uncultured Nitrospirales bacterium | reverse complement strand
GTTCCCGTAAGGGACTTCGTTCGTCTTGCCGGCGTCCGGCGGATAGACGAAGGCCGCCACGTTCAGCGGTTTCTTGATCATGTAGCAGAACTCCGCCATGCGCCGGGCGGCGTTCAATCCGGCCGCGCCGCCCTGGATGACGACCTGCGTGTCCTTGTTCGCCAGAATGCTCATTCAGTATCTCCCTGGACTGACTGGGATGATTATTTCTTTTGGAGCGCCATGTCGACAATGTCGGTCAGCGGGGTATGGCGGTCGTAGACGTGGATGTCGAAGCCTTCCTCGCGCAGAGCCTTCATCGCTTCCAGGCCCTCCTTCTCGCGGGGCCCGCCGCGGCGCACCCAGATCTTCACGCCCTGGAGCCTGCCGTCGGACTTGGCCTTGCGGAAGCCCGCGATGATGCCGCCGAACGTCTTCTTCACGTCGGTGAAATTAGCGATCGCGCCGCCGACGATGATGTTCCGGATGCCCGGCAGCGAACAGACCTTCTCGGTCAGGACCTCCACGGCCCAATCGGGCGGGTCGCCGGAGTATTCGGCGTAGTTCGCGAGCTTGCCGCCGCGGGCCACCACCGCATCGGAATAGTAGACGCTCGCGCCGCCGCCCGCCGGCAGCATCGCGGTGTCGCCGCCGGGAATCTCGATGAACTTCACCGACCCTTTGATCTTGGAATCGACCGCCATCACCTCCAGTTCATGCTTCGTGTAGGCCCGCCCGAACTCCGCCGCGAACGGGAAATTCCAGTCGGGATGCCGGAACTTGGCGTCGCCGTCCAACAGCGTCACGGCGTCCAGCGCGATCAGCTCGCCGTCGCCCTCGCGGGCCACGACCGGGTTCACTTCCAGGTACTGCGCGTCTTCGCTGTCGAAGCACGTGAACAGCTTGCCGGCGAAGGCCGCCATCTTCCTGGCGGTTTCGCCCGCGAACCCGGCCTCCTTCGCCAGCTTCTCCAGCGCCGGCTGCGAGGGCGCGTCGCCGACCTCGAGGCTCAGCTTTTTGACGCGGTCCCAGTTCGATTCGACTTCGATGCCGCCGCACTTGGCCACCAGCACCTCGGCGCCGTCGCGGGTGGATTTGACCGCCGCATAGTACTCGTCCTTGTGGGGCACCATTTCCGACACGATCACCTGCGACACGGTGATGCTGCCGACCTGGCGGCCCAGCATCTCCTTGGCGGCCGCCTGGGCCCCCTTCAGGTCCAGGCCCACCTTCACCAGGCCCAGCTTGAACCGGGATCCCATCGCCTCGTGCGCCTTCACGACCAGCTTGGAGGTCTTCAGCCACTCGTTCGCCTCGCCGAGCTTCTTCAGCTCCTCGACCGACGCGACCACGGCATAGTGGGGGACGAGAATGCCCCATTTCTTCATCAGCCCCATCCCGGGGCCTTCGAGCACTTTGGCCATTACGGATGTCTCCTGGGGTAAGTTGTATCCACTGCGAGGCCGGCAGTGTAGCGAAATTGATTGGGCAACTCAATCAGTCAAAGGGCCTACCGCGCGCAACCAAAAGGCCTACCGGATGAGCCGCCTCGCACGGCTCCTAACTTGCTGATATATCAATGGATAGCGGCTGAGTGTACGGAAGATCGGCCAGCGCAGTCAAGGAGAAAATACGGACTTTTAATCTGTCGCTAATGCCCTTCTAATTTCGGCTTGCTAGTCTGAGGCATTCACGAAAGGAGGCACCCCATGAAATGGTCGATCATCGTTCCGGGCATCGCGGCGGCGTTCCTCGCTTCGGGTTTCGCCGCGGCGGCCATGCCCCAGCACGAAGGCTATCCCTACGGTGGCAAGGGCGCGGAGTTGTACGGCAAGGCGGCGGAAATCAAAGCGACGGAAGCAGTGAACAAGGAATTCCTGGGAGGGTATCCGGAAAAGGCCAAGGCGGCCGAGGACAACAGCCGGGTCGGGATCACGCCACGCAAAGATGATTCGCGTCACCCAGCCCATCCCGGCTACCCCTACCGGTAAGCGCTCGTTGCCGCTAAACGCTAACGGGGGCGGACGCTGTGCGGACGGCGCCAGTCCCCGTCTGTAGTCCGAAAAGACGAGGCCCCGATTGACCGCGACGGCCGCGGCCAGTATCCTGAGCCCGTGCACTTCGATCCCGCCATCGCCGCGCAGGCCTCCTTCACGCGCGCCCAGGCCTCGGGGGAACTGGGAGACGATCTGGCGCAGGCCTTGGAGGCGGAAGCGATCTTCTCGGGCAGCGCCGGCCGCGAGGCCCGGGACGCGTACTTCACCCTCCAGGCGCTCGGCGCGCGGCGCCCCGACGCCGTCGCGCTGCAGGAATTCCTCATCTACATCACGTGGCAGCAGGTCACCGAGGAAACCATCCCCGCTCACTTTCAACGGGGCGCGGAGCTCTGCGACCGGTACCTGGGCCGGCTCGTTCGCGGGCACGACGAGCGCCAGGCCGGCCAGATCCGGGAGCTGAGAAAGTCCTTCCGCGCGGGCCTGGGCCTCAGCGACGACGACGAGACGGACTACGACGCCGACCTGCCCAAGGGGGGAGATTGAGCATGGACGACCGGCAATACCGCCAGCGGGGCTATCGGGAGCACGAGAAGGAGCGGCAGGAAAAGCCCCGGGAGCCGTCCCGGCCGGGCGCGCCCGCGATGATGCCGGCCAAGACCCTCTCTCGCTGCGTAGACTGCGGCACGCCCCTCCCGCCCCTGGCCGATCCGCTCGGCCAGTGCCCCAAGTGCGGGGCGGCGCTCCATGCCTGCCGGCAGTGCGCCCACTTCGATCCCGGTCGCCGTTTTGAGTGCACCGAGCCCGTGCCGGAGCGCATCGCCGACAAGGGCGCGCGCAACGCGTGCGCGGTCTTTGCGCTGCACGTCACGGTGGAGCGCGAGACCACGTCGGGGGCAGCGCGCCCCGACGACGCCCGGCGCGCGTTCGACAATCTCTTTAAGAAGAAGTGACCCCTCGCCGCCCGATCCACGAGTTCATCTTTCCCGATCCTCGTGAGGCCGACGCCGAGGGCTTGGTGGCCTGCGGCGGCAGCCTCGACCCCGGACGCGTGCTGGCCGCCTACGCGCAGGGCATCTTTCCCTGGCCATACGACGAAACGACCCCGCTGTTATGGTTCTCGCCCGACCCGCGCATGGTGCTCCGCCCGGATGACTTGCACATGAGCAGGAGTCTGCAGAAAGTCATCGCCAGGCACACGTACGAGGTGCGGTACGACACCGCCTTTGGCGAGGTCATCCGGCGCTGCGCCGCCGTCCGGCGGCCCGGCCAGCGTGGCACTTGGATCACGGGGGAGATGGTTCGCGCCTATGAACGGCTCCACGCGATGGGGTTCGCCCATTCCGCGGAAGCTTGGAGCGAGGGCAAACTTGCGGGCGGGCTCTACGGCGTTTCGCTGGGCGCCGCGTTCTTCGGCGAATCCATGTTCACACTGCGGCCGAACGCCTCCAAGGTCGCCTTCGTCCACCTGGTGCGGCGGCTCCAGGCCTGGGCGTTCCAGCTCGTGGACTGCCAGGTGTACACCGGGCACCTCGCCCGCTTCGGCGCCGCGCCCTGGCCCCGTGCGCGCTTTCTCGACGCCCTGGCGCGGGCGCTCGCCGCGCCCACGCGCCAAGGTCCCTGGCTGGTGTAGGGGCGCCTCCAGCAGGCGCCCCGTGGAGTGATGGTCGGATTACTTCAGGTGCCGGCTGACGAGCTTCGTCATCTCGAACATCGACACCTGCTTCTTGCCGTGGAACACCTCCCGGAGCGCGGCGTCCGCGTTGATCATGCGCCGGTTCTTTTTGTCCTGCAGCTTGTGACGCTTGATGTAGGCCCAGAGCTTCTTGACCACCTGGGTGCGGGGCATGGCGTGGTTGCCGATCACCTCGCCGAGAGCGGCGCTGGGTTTCATCGGCTTCATGAATGCGGCGCTGGGCTTCCTCTTCTTCGCCATCGTGATTTCTCCTCTCTATAGGGTTGGTGGCAATGTTCCTGCAGGAACCGGTACGGCTGGCGCAAGATTGCGTCATTCCGAGGGAAAAGTCAACTGTTCCGTGCCGTCTTTTTCTTTTTTTTGCGCGTTACCTCTTCGCCCGCTTTTTCCCCGGCCGTTTCCCCGGTTTGAAGAGCTGGCGCTCAGCCTGCTCGATCAGCTTGGCGGTGATGGACGACGGCGCCCTGACTTCCTTCGGCATATCGTCTCGAAGGCTCTGGATGGCGTCCAACAATTGACGGGCCTGAATTTCCAAGGCCTCGAGTCTCTTAATGATGAGTTGCCGATCCATGCCGGCAAGGCTAGGCCACCCGTGGGGACCTGTCAAGCGCGGCGGAGGCGGGAGGAAACGGAAGGAGCGGCTTATTTCGGCTGGCAGGCGGGGCAGAAGAACGAGCTGCGCTCCCCTTGCAAGCGGCGGATCGTCTGGCCGCAGCCGGAGGGGCAGGGCCGCCCGGCCTTGTTGTAGACCTGATGGCGCTTCCAATAGTCCCCCTTCGTCCCGTCGGGCGAGAGAAAGTCCCGCACGCTGGAGCCGCCGGCCTCGATCGCGTCCCGGAGCACCTCGCGCATGCTGTCGTAGAGCCGCCGGACGGTTTCGGCCCGCAGCCGGCTCGCCGTCCGGTAGGGATGGAGGCGGGCGCGGTAGAGTATCTCGTTGGCGTAGATGTTGCCGATCCCGGCGATGGCCTGCTGGTGCATGAGCAGGGCCTTGAGGCGCCCGCGCCGCTTTCCCACGAGCGCGCGGAACTCCTCCCAGGTCACGGTCAGCGGATCGCACCCGAAGCGCCGGGCTGCGAACCGCGCCAGCCCGGACCGGTCCAGCAGGTACACCCGCCCGAACCGCCGGGGGTTCCAGTAATGCAAGGCCGGGACGGACCCCGTCAGCGCGAGCGTGAGATGCGTGTGCTTGCGGTAGGAGGGATGCAGCAGCGTGAAGAACAACAGCCCCGTCATGCCCAGCTCGAACACCAGGAAGCGGGTGTCGCCCCCCTTCTCGCACTCGAGCACGACGCTTTTTCCGAGACGGCCGGCCGACGCCAGCCGCGCGCCCCGGTACCAGGCGCGGGTGGACAGCCCCTCGCGGACAATGTCGTTCCGCCCGACGCGGCACTCCGTGATGACGGCGCCGCTCAGCCGTTCCCGCAGGCGGCGCGCGACCGTTTCTGCCTCGGGCAATTCGGGCATGTCACGTCTTGCCGTTCCGCTTGTCCCGGAGCAGGCGGACGAACTGGATCGTGGCTTCCAGATTGGGCAGCGGCGTCGCCCCGGGCCGGCGCGCGGCGACGATCTTGACCGCCTCCTGGTACGGCATCGTCTTGGCGAGGCAGAGGTAGGAGATCACGACCGACACGGAGCGCCCCATCCCCGCCCGGCAGCAGACCATCAGCCGGTTGCCGGCCGCATGTTGCTCCACCCACGCCACCGCTTCATCGAGCTGGACGGGATCGGCCTCCGCGAACTCCTTGAAGGGGATCCAGGCGTAGGTGCGCCCGTCCGGCGGCGCGATCTGGTTTTCGGCTGCGACGTTGAGCACGGCCGTCATGAGCTTGGCGGGACGCGCCGCGTCCTCGGCATTGCCGACGGCCAGGAATTCGGTGATCAGGTGCATGGGCCGATGATTATAGCCAGGGCTCCGCCGCGTGACAAGGCGGAGAAACGATTGCGGATGCGCGTCCGATCCGTTATAAGAGACGGACGGAGGCGGCGGCCGGACCATGAATTTCGAGCAGGTCGAGAAACGGTTAACCGCCGTCCCCTGCCCGGTCTGCAAGATCCACAGCGGGTTCACAATCCCGCGCGACTCCCGCATCACGGACGGCGAGTACAAGGCGTTCTGCAAGGGCTGCCGCTACAGCATGCCGGTCCACATGGACATGGAAAGCTACCTGCGCAGCCAGCCGGACGTTGGCTATTGGCTGAAGGGCATGCGCTGCCCGGCCTGCGAAAAAACCGGCGGGCAGCTCGACTTCTGGGTGCAGCCCTCCGTCCGCGGCGCGCTGTATTTCGTCACCTGCAACTCGTGCCTCCATCCCTTTTTCGAGAAATCCCACCTGGAAGCCTACGAGTAGCTCACTCCACCGGGCGGAGAAGCTCCACCTGCGTCGTGGCGCCGATGCGGCCCACGGCGCCGCGCCGCTCGATCTGGTCCACCCGGACGATCGCTCCGCGGTGCCAGCGGTCGAACGAGACGTTCGCCTCCGCGCGGGCCCTCTCCAGCCGCCCGACCAGCGGGCGGCCGGTTTCGTTGCAGAGCCAGGCCCGCCGGTCCCCCTTCATGACCAGCACCTCGCTCACGACCCGGTAGACGTCGGGGCCACGCGCTGCGACCGTCCGGCCGTCCTTGCGCAGAAGCAGGTAGGCGAACTTCAGCGCGTCCTTGATGAAGCCCACCTCGCGGTCGATCTCCCGGACCACGGCGGGCGGCGTCCAGGGCCGCTCCTCGTGGCACCAGTCCTCCTCGCGCGCGAGCGCGGGGCAGGGCCGTTCGTGCAGACAGGGACTGTAGACCGTCGCCAGCCCCGCGGCCACGAGCCGGTCCCGGACCTGGTGCAGCGCACGCGCCGTCTCGCGGAGCGCCGGCTCGACGATCATCAGCGTGCCGTCGGGCGCCAGGGCCGTGAGGAGGGATTCAAGAAACTTCGTCCGCTCGGCGGGAGGATTCGCAGCCCGGCAAAAGAGCTCGTTCAGGCTGTTGGCGAGAATGATGAGATCGAAGGGCCCCTGCCTCCACGGAGCCCGTGCGTCGGTCCGTTCGGCGTCGCCGCACAGCGCGCGCAACGTACACAAGGACTCATGCGGCCGTCCCTGCGTCATCGCGGCCCAAAGGGCTTCCGCCTCCTGCAACGCGGCACGGCTGCGGTCCGCTGCGATCACTTCCGATCCATGATGGGCGGCCTGGCCGAGCCGCACCAGGTGGTCAAGGACCGCCAGGGCGGCGGTCCCGGGGCCGCTGCCCGCGTCCAGAACCCGCAAGGGGCGCGCGGGCAGCGCCGGCATCTCCCGGAGGAGGCCGGCCACCTTGGCGTAGTTGACGGGGAAAAAGTACAGCAGGTACGCGCGGCGCAGGGACACGTCGGCGAGGTAGTCCGCGAAACGCCCGTCCCGCCCGGTCGTGAACAGCGTGGAGAGCCGCCGGACGCCCTCGATCGCGTCGCGGTCGGGAGCGCCGCCGCGCTCCCGGAGCGCCACGAGCAGGTCTGCGGGGAATCCCTGAATGCCCATCCGCACCCTCGGATTGACCCACGCCGCGACGGTGGTGTAAGGTCAATCGTGCCGCCATTGTAACCTATGAGGAGCCCCTCATGACCGATCCGATCAAAGCAGCCTACCGAGACATCGAGCGGGCCATGTACGAGTTCAACGTGCTCCTGGAGCAGCAGGTCGTCGCCATGCGGGCGTCCGAAGCCGCCGACCCCACCAAGCTCGAGCGGCTGACCCACGGCGCAAAGGCGATGCGCGACAGCAGCGCGATCTTCCTCAGCTACGCCAAGTTCATCGCCTGCGGCATGCCCGACAGCGAAGAGATGATCGAAGAATAACGCCCCAAAAGCACAGGGGCCGCCCGGTTGCCCGGGCGGCCCCTGCTCGTTCCGACAATCCGGCCGGCCGTCAGATGTTCTGCATGAAGTGGGCCACCTCGGCCTGGTTGACGTCGCGCCCCATGATGGCCGACTCGGGTACCGCGCTGGACTTCTTCCCGGTCAGGCCGCCGATCACCTCGTCCACGATCATCTCGACCGGCATGGACATCCCGCCGTACACGTGCGGGCCGGCCACAATCTTGGCGTTGGAGTAGCCGTAGATCGCCGCCGCCACGTCCTTGGCCAGCCAGCCGACGTAATTGAACTCCGGGATCACGATGAGCTTCGCCTTCGCGCAGAGCTGGCGCAGCTCCGCGGTCGGGAACGGCCGGAGCGACCGGATCTTGATGAACCCGACGTTCACGCCCTGATCCTTGCAGAGCCGGATGGCCTCCCGGGATTGCGCCGCGGCGCTGCCGGAGGCGATGATCAGGGCCTCGGCCCCCTCCACGTTCTCGGGCGCGCAGAGGCCGCCCATGTATTTCTCGATGTATCGCCGCGAGCGTTCGACCGCCGCCCAGACTTCCTGCTGCCACACGGCATGGATGTTGTACGCCATGAAATTGCTCTTCTGCACGGGCGCGTCGCGGGAGAGGCGGGCCGGCGGATTCTCCGCGTCCAGCACCGGCACGGCGCCCTTCCAGGCCGCGCGCGCGGGCAACTTGATGTCCTTTTCCTGCATGTCCACGTAGTTGCGGGCATGCGTCACGAAGAAGCCGTCGCAGGCCACGCCGACTGGCAGGGTGACGTCGTTTTGCTCGCCGATGATGAACCCCTTCATGATGAAGTCGAACAAATCCTGCTGGTTTTCGGCGTGGAAGACGATCATGCCGCAGTTCAGGAGGTACGAGACCTCGATGTTGTCCGGCTGGATCGCCAACGGCGCGTTGACGACGCGGCAGGTGAACATGGCCACGGCCGGCAGCCGGTGGCCGGGCCAGGAGGCGATCGGCTCGATCCCGCGGAGCGTGCCCGGGCCGGCCGTCGCCGTAAAGCACCGGACCCCCGCGCGGGACCCGCCGGCGATGGCCGACATCACGCCGTATTCCTCCTCACCGCGATAGTATTCCTTCACATAGCCCTCGCCGTAGAGCACCCCGATCAACTGCATGGTCTCGCTCTGCGGGGTGATCGGATAGGCCACCGAGAAATCCACGTTGGAGCGCCGCACCGCTTCTTTCGCCGCCTCGCTGCCCGTGATGAACTCGCGCTTGCGCGGCGCCTCGAAGAACATGTACTCGGGCGTCACCACCCGCTGCTTTTTCGCCCCCTCGTGCGGGTCCTTCGAGCCGCCCCCGACTTTGATCGGGGCGGCGGAGGTGATCGGGTCGCCCTGCGGGTTGGTCTTCTGCTCCGGTTCGGCGGACGTGATCGGATCCCCTTGCGGGTTGGTTTTCACTTCTGGTTCGAGAGGGTTGCTCATGGTGTTCTCCTCGATCTGGGAGTCAATAAATTGTCGCGATCAGTGCGGCTTCTGCCCTTCCGGCGGCATGTGCGCGCCGGCGGGAGGGGTCGCTGCCAGCGTGAACGACAGCGGGTTGATGTGGGTCTCGCCCCCGTTGACGCGGCTCTGCAGGCCGGTGTAGCGGACGGTCTTGCCTTCGGCCGGGAGCGGGATCTTTAATTCTTCGCGCACCCGCTTGAAGATCTTGGCCACTTTCCGGAGCTTGGCCGCGTCCATGTCGTGGACGCTCAGCATCGCGTCTTCATGGCCCTGCTCGGCGCAGAGCGCCGAGGTGCAGCAGTTCGTGCCGGCGCGGATCATCTTCAGCGTCAGGTTCGCATAGTGGCAGTGGACGCCGACGAAGATGCAGGCCTCGATCTTGTTGCCCCAGATGGTCAGGTTCGGGTGGTTCGGATTGATGACTTCCTCCGGGTCCACCTTGGGATACTTCGGCCGATAGTCCGGCATGGGAATGATCAGGACATTGGGAATCTGGGCGGCGATTTCCAGCACGGCGGCGGCTTTTTCGACGGCGTGCTCGTTCCACGCCCACAGGACCATCGGGCCGGGGAAGATCGTGGCGTTCGGTTTGGTGAGCATCTGCCGGGCGACCTCCGTGATCGCGATGTCTTCCGGCACGTGATGCCCGTAGGCGATGCCGATCTCGGCGGGAGGCAATTTCACGCCGAGCTGGGCGGCGGACGGCGGCATGAAGCCCGCCGGGCCCGGCACGATGATGCGCTCTTTCTCAACAGGGAGGGTCTTCAGCACCGTCATGCCCTCCCTTACGCGACTTCAACCGGGGCCGCAATCGCCTTGGTCCCCTTGTCGAGGTACGTGATGCGATCGGTGATGGCCGCCTTGGGGAGTTGGTCGATCATCGTCATCGTGATCGCATGGTGCTTGGCCATGTTGTCGCAGACCCACACGCATTGCGCGCAGCCCTTGCACCGGTCCACCGCCACGTAGGCCGAGCCGTACTTGTGGCCCTTTTCCTTGCCCGCATTGTCGTCATAGAGAATCGTGTTGGCTTCCGGGCAATACTGCGTGCACAGCTTGCAGCTCGTCGCGGCGCAGATGTCAACGTTGATATCGGCAACAAGATACATGCAAGTCTCCTCTTCTCGGGGTCAGCGGGCAGCGGCCTCGGCGGCGGCCCGATCGTCGGCTCTCTTCGCCTCGGCCCGCTCTTCAACGCCCCAACCGTGCTCCTCGGCGTAGTCCCAGCCGGCCTTGATGACGGCGATATTCTTGTCGATCAGTTCCTGTTTCTGCTTGAACTTCCGCTCCACAACGCTGTCCAGCGCCGCGGTCCCGCCGGACACGACAAAGCCCTTTCCCAGGAACCGGTCCTTCACGGCGCCGCCCAGCGCATCGAGCGTCGTCAAGCGGGTGATGGCGCCGATGGCGCCCATCAAGGCCATGTTCGTGGCCAGGTCCAGCCCCGCTACTTTCAAGGACAGCTGGGTCGCGGGGATGTAATAGAGCTTGGCGTTCCGCTCCTTCAGCTCGTTCGTCTCCTGCGGAGGCAGCTTCATCGGCCCGTCGTGGTTGATCAACAGCACGCCGTCCTGCTTCAGCCCGAAATAGAAGGGCATGGTGTACGACTTGCCGTGCGTGATCACCTGGGGGTGGAAGATGATGCAGATGTGGGGAAACGTGATCTCGCCGATCTCGTAGATCGGCTCGTCCGAGACCCGCACGTAGCTTTCCACCGGCGCCATGCGCTTTTCCGACCCGTAGAACGGGACGATGGTGCTTTCACCGCCGGCTCTGATGACCGCGGTGCTGAGGATGTGCGAACCGGTCACTACGCCCTGGCCGCCGACCCCCGCCATGCGAATGTTGAAGCGCTTTGCCATGTCTGTCCCTCCCTCTTCCCCGACGGGGAATGTGCCGTCTACGCCTTCGGAAGGGCCGCCGCCGTCGCCGGCTTCGGCAGATACTCCTTGAACCCGTACCGCGACGCCAGGTACTCCTTCGCCTCGTCGGTGATGTGCTCGGAGAACGCGTACCGGTCGTCCTCGACGCTCTTCGCGTCTTCCATCACCTTGTCGGTCGGAATCGAGTATTCGATGTTGCAGGATGTGTAGGCTTGGATGTACGTCGGCCCGATCTCGCGGGCGATCAGGACGGCTTTCTTGATCACGCTCTCGACGCGCCGCGGGTTGTTCGGCACGACCGTGGCGACGTAGGCGCAGCCGGCCAGCTTGGCCATGCCGACCATGTCCATCTTCTCGAACTTCTTGCCGAGGGGGGCCATCTTGAGGACCTGGCCCTTGTTGGTCATGCCGCTTTCCTGCCCGCCCGTGTTCCCGTACACTTCATTATCGAGCATGATCGTGGTGAACCGCTCTTTGCGGAACCAGGAATGGAGGGTCATGCTGAACCCGATGTCGGCCATGCCGCCGTCGCCGGCCATCACGACCACATCCTTGGGCTTGTCGCCGAACCGCAGCTTGAGCCCCCGGCTCAACCCGCTGGCGACGGCACTCTGGTCCCCGTAGTTCCCATACACGAAAGGAATGGCCGCCTGGGAAATCGCCAAGCGCCCGCAGCCGGCGGTTCCCACCGTGATGGTGTCCTCCGGATTGGGAAAGGAGATCATGGCCAGCCGGATGAACAGGGTCATCGCGCAGCCCGCGCACATGGGATGCTCTTCGAGGATCTCCTTGAAGGACCCCATCTGCGAAACGGTCACCTTCTTGCCGAAAGGGCCGTGTTCCACCATATCGCGATATTCCTTGGGCATGAACTTGTCAAACCCAGGGGAAAATTTGACGTAATCGAGACTCATAGACCGCCCTCCTTCAATTCAATCCGACGAGCACGCAGCGTGAAAATCAGCTTGCCTTACAAGGCATTACGCCCGGTTCTCACGATCGCAAATCAGTTGACGAAGCTTAGCAAAGGTCCGCATTTCATGTCAACGCGAAAAATGCCCGGAAACCGCTCCATACCGGCGTGTTTCGGAGACACCTGAGGGTATGATAAGTCCCGCTTCAATGCAACTCAAAAGAAGACCTACCGCGCGCGCTCGCGAAGGCCTAATTTCAATCCCGCCGGTAGGCCTTTGGCCCTATCGAGCGCAAGCAATTGAAATTCTGATCGAAATTGATCTTTTGCCGGGTTTTTTGCGCGAATTCAGAGAATCGCCCCGGTTTTTCTTGCTCTCCGGTATGGCGTCCAATATAATTTCATTGCAGATGGTATCAGTGATACACCTTAATTATGGGGCTTCGCGATGCCGACCGCGCTGAAAGCGATCTCGACGGACCTGGTGGAGGCCGTCAAGCAATCGGCGACCGAGCTCACGGCCGACGCGCCGTCCGACTACAAGTTCTGCCGCTATGCGGACCTTCGCATCGAAGTGATCGAGGAGAAGCAGGCGGGAGCGGAAAACGGCGCGCCCAAATTTTCCGCCGAGGACAACCTGCTGGCGGTCGGGATTCGGGTGCTCGCCGGAGACGGGGTCGTCGCGCCGGGCTTCTTCGGCCAGGCCCTGGGCACGGCCGATCTTCCGCAGTTCGCGAAAATGTTGGCGGCCGGCATGAAGCACGCGTACGAGCGCGCCGTCGCCAACGCCCGCCAGAAGGCCCACGCCAGGAGCAGGTACAAGGAACTCGGCGACTCCCTGTATGACACCCGCCTCGCTCCGGTCGAAGCCCATCGCGACACCGTCAAGGCCGACTATGCCGTCGACCCCCGGCAGGTCCGGATCGACGACATCGTCCGGTACGTCACCGAGATCTCACGCGCGGTCCAGGACGTCGACGAGCAGGTGCAGTACAACGCCGTCAGCGCCGGGACGGTGTTCTCGCGCGAGCTCTTCACGAACTCCGAGGGCGCCAGCCTCGACCAGTCCTTCGCGCTGACCAGCGGGAGCACGTACGTGGTCGCCGTCAGTGAAACCGGTGACCAGGAGCTGTCCGACACCATCGGCCATCAGCGCGGCTGGGAGGTCGTCACCGAGGGCATTGTTGAGGAGCAGATCCGCAACCTCGACCTGCTCACCTTTTCCACCAATCTCGCCCGCGATGCCGTCAAGCTGGCCAATGCCCCGCCGTTGCGCAACTCGGACAAGGAAGTCGTGGTGGTCACGGACCCCCACTTCAACGCTCTCCTGGCGCATGAGATCATCGGGCATCCCACCGAGCTGGACCGGGCGTTGAAGATGGAGACGGCCTACGCGGGCCGCAGCTGGCTGCTGCGCTCGCTGCAGCACACCATGATCGGCAAGAAGATCGCCTCTCCGCTCGTCTCCGCGTACTCGGACCCCTCGCTCCCGGGCTTCGGACACTACAAGTACGATCACGAAGGGACGCCCGGAAGGAAGGTCGTGCACATCGAGAAGGGCCTGTTCAAGGGCTTCATGAACAGCCGCCAGACGGCGGCCATCCTCGGCGTGCCTCCCAACGGCTCGTGCGTGGCCACGGAAGCCCACCTCGTGCCCCTCGTGCGGATGTCTACGACCGTGTTCGGCGCCGGCACGCAGGCCCCCGAGGACATCCTCCGCGGCGTCGACAAGGGGTTCTATGTCGTGGGGCACCGCATCCCCTCCATCGCCGAATCGCGGGAAAATTTCCGGATCTCCGCCCAGAAAGTCTACGAGATCCGCAACGGGCAGCTCGGGCAGCTGTACCGGGGCGGCGGCATCACGGCCGACACCAAGGACTTCCTGATGAAGGTGGACGCGGTGGGACGGGACTTTCGCCTCTACCCCATCCCGAATTGCGGCAAGGGCCAGCCGATGCAGAGCCGGCGATTGGGGAACGGCGGGCCGACGATCCGCAGCCGCGCGCGCCTCGCCGGGCTGGCGTAAGGATTCCCCATGATCAGCCTGCCGACACTCAAGCACACCGCCGAAGACGGGCTTCGCTGGCTCCGGCGCCAAAAGGACGTCCGGGAAGCGGAAGTGTTCGTCGCGAGCAACGCGAGCCTGACCGCCCGCCTGAATTACACCTCGCATATTCCCTGCAACGGCGTCGAAGAACCCAAATCCTCGGAGTCGTACGGGATCGGCCTGCGGGCAGTCTTCGGAAACGGCAAGGAGCCCCGCATTGGGATGGGCAGCGAGGCCGGCGACCTCTCGCTGAACGGGGTAAAGACGGCCCTGGAGAAGGCCCGCCGCAGCGCCGTCTCCGACCCGGAATTTACAACCCTGCCCCGTCCGACCGCGGAACGGCGCGCGCTGGCCAAATACCACGACGCC
Source organism: uncultured Nitrospirales bacterium (assembly GCA_964472655.1). Classification (GTDB taxonomy): domain Bacteria; phylum Nitrospirota; class Nitrospiria; order Nitrospirales; family NS-4; genus SCTG01. The sequence continues at coordinate 141,459 of CAYYLQ010000003.1, read as the reverse complement.
AAGGTCATGGCTCTCACGGATGCGGACCTCGTCCAGGCTGGCTGGAAGATCCTCGCCAAGGCGCTGGATGAATTCACGGCGGCCGGCCACCTGAAAACCCTGGCGAAGGCCGGGCCCAAGCTGCGCGACCTGGGCCTCATCGTCGGCGGCGACGTCACGTTCCTGCTGGAACGAATGGCGATCGGCTCCACCCACCTGCCCAAAGTCCAAACCGATGAGTCCACGCTGATCGCCTCCTTCGTCACCGCGATGGTGGAACGGGAAGGCGCGAAGGGCACCGGCTTCGGCTGCAACACGCGCGCGAGCGCGTTCAAGGGAGACGCCGGGTCGGAAGCGGCCCGGAACGCCGTCGCCCAGATCGGCGGGGTCCGGATCAAGGACGGCGACTACGCCGTGATCCTGGGACCGCAGCCCGTCTCGGACCTCATGAATCACCTCATCCTGCCGAGCCTCGTCGTCGGCAGTTTCTACGATTGCACGTCGGCCTTCCACGGGCAGCTCGGCCGCCAGGTCGCCCACGAGACGCTCAGCCTGTACGATCACGGAGCGCTGCCGGGCCACATGGGCAGCAAAGGGATCACCTGCGAAGGCCTGCCCACCGGACGCACCGACCTGATCAAGGACGGCAAGCTCGTCGGGCTCCTGTCGAGTTTTTACGAAACGGAACGGATGCTGCGCGACCCCACCGCCAAGGAAAAACTCGGCGTGCCCCCCGAGGACCACCTCGACGCCCTGGTGCCGCGCAACGGGTTTCGGTACTCGGGCGGCGGCGGGCGCCAGTTCGACATGGCGCCGTCCGTCTCGCCCACCAACGTCTTCATCGAAGGCCCCGGAAAGACCGTCCGCGAGGACCTCCTGCGCCGGGTGCAGAACGGGGTGTACATCGGCCGGATCTGGTACACTTATCCCATCAACGGACTGCGGGCGGGGGACTTCACCGCGACGGTGGTCGGCGACTCGTACGTGATCAAGGACGGCAAATTGGCCGCCCCCATCAAGGCCAATACCATTCGCATCAACGACAACATCCGCAACGTCCTGGGGCACGTCATGGGCATTACCAGCAAGGGCAAGGGGACGATCGCCTGGGCGGCGGATGAGGTCGTGTACGCGCCTGAAATCGCGGTCGCCAGGCTCACGCTCAACGAGATCGCCGGCTATATGGAATCCCTCTGATGCCGAAGCCACCGACCAAGCCCGACGACTTGATCCGGCCGGGCCCGCCTCCCGTCGGCGCCCCCGGGGGCATCCACAACCGCCCGCCGATCCCGGGAGCGGGAGACAAGGCCGAATGCCCCAAGTTCATGAGCCACGGCCCCTGCGGCGGCGTGCGCAAGGGCGGGTTCTGCGAGGTCTTCCCCGAGATGATGTGTCCGTGGGTGACCCTGTACCGGGAACTGGAGAAACTGGGTCAGACCGACTGGATGACGAAAGTATGAAGAAGGGCGGGTACACGGAGGCGCATGCGCGGAGCGGGCTCACCGCCAAGCTGCCCGCGATCGAAACCTGGCCGAATCAGTTCAAAGGCTACGCGATCACCATCGAGGTGCCGGAGTACACCGCCATCTGCCCCAAGACCGGCCTGCCCGACTTCGGCACGCTCCGCATCGTCTACATGCCGGACAAGCACTGCCTCGAACTGAAGTCGCTGAAGATGTACATCCATGCCTACCGCAATCTCGGCATCTTCTACGAGAACGCCGTCAACCGCATCCTGAAGGACCTTGTCGCCGCCTGCCGGCCCGTCCACGCCCGCGTCCTCGGGGAGTTCACCGCCCGGGGAGGCCTGCGCAGCACCATTGAGGCCCGGTACCCGTAGAGGCCCGCTCTCCCCTCTTGCACTATTCGAATTTCGTGTACTCGCTGAAGATGTAGTCCATTTCCGCGAGCTTGTTCTCGATCGAAAACGGCACCATCTCGGCGTAGGCGGACAGAATGACGACGGCGTTCATGTTGGCGTCTTCTTCCGACGCGCTGGACAGCCGTTTCGAGATGCCGCGATTCACGTGGGCGACGGATTTATAAATCTCGGTCAGTTTTTTGAGATCCCAATCCGGCGTTTTTCCTTTCCGCATCAACAGGTACTGGGCGGTCAGGTACATCGACACGGCCCGATAGACGGTCTCCTCCAGCGAGCCGAACGGCAGGTGAAACTTCACCATCGGACGCAGCTTGTCCATCACCGGGCAATTGCTCGTGACCATATACATGCCGATGATCGAGCTGAGGCCCTTCTGCAGGGTCGTCTGCTTTTCATACGTCCGCTCGGGCGTCTGGACCTGGACGTCCGTGTGTTCATAGGACTGGGAGTCCCTGAACGTCTCGACCAGATTCGCCAGGTTCACCGCCACCGGGCAATGCTCGACATCGTCGCCCAGCGGGCACTGCTCGCACTGCTGGTATTTCAGCTTCGTCCAGGGCGGTTTCGGCAGGTCTTTCTTCGTGACCAGTTCCAGCGTGGACGCATTCAGCAGCACTTCAAATTGCTTGACCATGCCGTCGGGAAATTTGAAGGTGTAGAGAAAACGGATGGTATCGGATGGTTTCTTATCGGTCATGCGCAAACGATATCACACCCCGCATTCTCACGGAAGGTAAAAGAATCGGACGCGCCGCGACCCGGCCCATCCGGGGGGGCGTGTCGTTCGTCCGACGAGATTTGTCAGGAAATGTCCGCTTATTTCCCCAGGACTGCGACCTTGCACGCCTTCGCCACGCGGAACTTGACGACGCGCTTGGCGGGAATCTTGATCGGCTCTCCGGTTTGCGGATTGCGGCCCATCCGGGCCATGCGGTTCACCAGGACTAGCTTGCCGATGCCGGGCAATGTGAAGGAGTTCTTGGCTTCCTTCTGCGCGAGGGCGGCCAACGCTTCAAGCAATTCGCCGGCGGTTTTTTTGGTGGTTCCTGCCTTCTCAGACAGATGGTTGGCGATCTGTGACTTCGACATTGCTTTGGCCATGTGCGCCCTCCCTGTTATTTTGTATGAAGCTCTGTAAGTGGTATGCGGGCCTTGTAGCAGAAGCCTTTCGAGGTGTCAAGCGATGATGTTGGCAAGGATATCCTCCGGCGGTGGTCAAGCACGAAGCCCTGTGCTATCCTGCGCGCCGTGACGGACTCACCGCGCCGCACGATCGTCGCGTGGACGCTCTACGACTTCGCCAACTCCGCCTTCTCGGCCATCGTCTACGCAACCGTCTTTCCCGCGTATTACGCGAACCAGGTCGTCGGCAACGCGGCGGGCCGCGGCGATTTCTGGTGGGGGCTGGCTGTCTCCGTCTCGATGGCCGCCGTCGCCCTGACCTCGCCGTTCCTCGGCGGCATCGGCGATCACGCCGGCATCCGCAAGCCCTTTTTCATCGGCTTCACCCTGCTGTCCGTTGGCGCCACCGCGCTGCTCGCGACGGTCCAGCCGGGGATGGTCCTGTGGGGCTTCACGCTCGTCGTCATCGGCATCGTCGCCTTCGAGGCGGCCTTCGTCCAGTACAACTCCTACCTGCCGCGCATCGCGCCGGCCGAGTTGCTGGGCCGGGTGTCGGCCGCGGGCTTCGCCGTCGGCTACGCTGGGTCGATCGCGGCGTTCCTGGCCGCTTGGCCCTTCGCCGCCGCGCAGGCCTATTGGGGCTGCTTCCTCGCCGCCGCGGCCCTCTTCGGCCTCTTCTCGATTCCTTCTTTCCTCATCCTGCCTGCGGATGCCAGGCATCCGATGACGCTCCGGGAATCCGTTTCCCGCAGCTGGCGCGACACCCTCGGCACACTGCGGGAGATCGTCACCAGGCCTGAACGCAAGGCCATGCGGCGGTTCTTGCTGGCCTACCTCGTCTTCGAGGACGGCGTGAACACGGTCATCGCCTTCGCGGGAGTCTTCGCGGCCACAACGCTCGGCTTTGCCATGACCGAAATCATCGCGCTCTTCATGGTGATTCAGGTCACGGCCCTGGGGGGCTCGGCCGCCTGGGCGCGCCCGACGGACCGCCGTGGCCCGAAGTTCGTCGTCGGCGTGATGCTGATCCAGTGGACGGCGGTGACGGTGGCGGCGTACTTCGTGGAGGTGGCCTGGCACTTCTGGATCGTCGCGGTCCTGGCCGGCACCGGCCTCGGCGCCATCCAGGCCGCCAGCCGCACCTTCATGGCCACGCTCATCCCACCGGAACGCGAGGCGGAGTTCTTCGGCTTCTATGCGCTGGTCGGCAAGAGCGGCGCGATCCTCGGGCCCTTCGTGTTCGGCCTCACCTCAACTCTGCTCGGCGGGAACCAACGCATCGCGATCATGACGGTGGGTCTGTTCTTCGTGGCGGGCCTGCTCTTACTCCAGCGCATCCCCGCCGGCGGCCCAACTACGGAAAATCGAGTCTGACCCTAATTTACTCCAAATCAATGCGGTTCTCTCCCTCTGGAATCGATCCAACCCTGCGTGTAAATGCTCAGCGATGCGTCCGGTTCTGTTTTTTCTGTTACCGTAAATTCCATGATAGTTGGTGCTTTGTACTGACCCTCTTTAGGTAACCATAGATTACGAACAGTCACGGGTATCCTATTGTTCGCAGTTGTTGAGAAGGAAGAAGTGTGTTCGGAACCTTTTATTCTCACCTTCCCACTGATTCGCCCTTTATCAGAAGTAAACAAAAGCACTAAGTAATCGGTAACACCCGGTGGAACGTTTTTCATTTCCACCTCCACCCAAGTTTCCGCCTTAACTTTCAGCGCTTGAAAAATCAGTTCCGCCTTTTCACTAATTTGAAACGTATTAGCTTGAAGTTCCTTGATTTGCATTTTTAGCTCGTTTTGAGCCTTTTCCGATTCGCGTTTGTTCGCTTCTTCTTCAAGTTTACCGAAGTAGTACGAGCCGAAGCCGCCGATTGCGCTCAGGAGCACGCCAATGAGCAGTACAATTTGACTGGCCGTCTGTAATGTCATTTTTGTTGTGATATCTAACTATTAAGTAGTCTGATCGGCCCATCCCCACGAATCAGTTATGGGGTTTTCTGGAAATCCTATAAGCTTTTTGAGTACGTGGCAAGAAATTTCAAAACAGGGAGAGGAAACGAGAAGCTTAGTGATAGCTCTCGCTGTCCGTGGGAAACTTGCCCTGTTCGACTTCTTCGCGGAAGCGGCGCAACGCTTGTAAGGCGTCGGCTTTGAGGTGCGCGTAGGGCTTGACGAACTTGGGAACGAACTGATCGAAGAGGCCCAGCAGGTCGTAGAGGACCAGCACCTGGCCGTCGCAATCCGGGCCGGCGCCGATGCCGATGGTCGGGATCGAAAGCGCCTGCGTGATCGCCTTCGCGAGCTTGGCCGGCACCGCTTCCAGCACGAGCGCGAAGGCCCCGGCCGCTTCCAACGCGCGCGCGTCGGCGAGCAACGTTTCCGCCTGATCCGCGTCCTTGCCCTGCACCTTATAGCCACCGTACTTGTGGACCGATTGCGGCGTCATGCCGAGATGGCCCATGACCGGGATGCCGAAGCGCGTCATCGCCCCCACCCGATCCAGCACCGCCGCGCCCCCCTCCAGTTTCACCGCCGCCGCCCCGGCTTGGAGCAAGAGCCCCGCGTTCCGCACCGCCTCTTCGACTGAGACTTGATAGGACAGGAACGGCATGTCCGCGATCACCAGCGAGCGCTGCGCGGCGCCTGCCACCAGCCTCGTGTGGTACTGCATGTCCTCCATCGTCACGGACAACGTGTCCTTCTTGCCCTGGACCACGACGCCCAGCGAGTCCCCCACAAGCAGCACGTCGAGGCCGGCCTCCTCCGCAATGCGCGTGAAGAGCGCGTCGTAGGCCGTGACCACCACGATCTTGCGGCCTTCGGCCTTCCGCTTCTGGAAGTCGGGCACGGTCATGCCAGCTCCGCCTTCTGGATGATTTCGGGCAGACGGTCCACGGCCCTGACGGCCATGATGTGGACCCCGTCGCAGTGGGCACGCACCGCCTTGATCGTCCGCACCGCGATCTGGACGCCGACGTCCAACGCCTTCTGGTCGCCCGCCGCTTTCAGCTCGTCGATGATCGCCGGGGGGACGTCCACGCCGGGGATGTTGGCGTTCATGAACTCCGCCATCTTGGCCGACCGCAGGACCAGGATGCCCGCCAGCACCTTGACCGGGAACTTCCGGATGGCCTTCATGAAGGTCTTGAACTTCTCCACGTCGTAAAATGCCTGGGTCTGGAAGAACTTCGTGCCGGCGTTGACCTTGGTTTCGAACTTGGCCAGCATCGGGCCGGCCGGATCCTGTTCCGGCGTCACGGCCGCCCCGACATAGAGATCGGTCGGCCCTTGCAGTTTATGGCCCGCGAGATCCTTCCCCTGGTTCAGCGACTGGATGACCTGCATGATGCCGATCGAGTCGAGATCGTAGACCGGCTTCGCGTCCTTGTGATCCCCGACGGTCGGGTAGTCGCCGGTCAGACAGAGCATGTTCCGGATCCCCAGGATGTGGGCGGACATGAGGTCGGACTGGATGGCCAGGCGGTTGCGGTCGCGGCAGGTCATCTGCATGACCGGATCGTGCCCCATCTCGTAAAGCAGCCGGCAGATGGACATGGAGCCCGCTCTTAAGATGGCCGCCGTGTTGTCGGTGACGTTGACGCCGTGGACCTTGCCCAGCAGGGCCTTGGCGTTGTCCATGATGTGCGAGGCGTCCGTGCCCTTCGGCGGGTTGTATTCCACCGTCGTGACGAACTCGCCCGACTCCAGGACCTCTCGCAAGCGACGCACGCCCACCTGTCTTATCGTCCTTCCTTTGCCGCCATCCGCTGGGCGGATTCCAGCGTATTCTGCAGGAGCATCGCGATCGTCATCGGCCCCACCCCGCCCGGCACCGGCGAGATCCACCCGGCCTTCTTGCTCACGGGCTCGAAGTCCACGTCGCCGACGAACTTGCCGTCCGGGGTGCGGTTCACGCCCACGTCCACCACGACCGCGCCGTCCCGTACCATGTCCGCCGTCACGAACCGGGCCTTGCCGATGGCGACGACCAGGATCTCGGCTTCGCGGCAGACCGCCGGCAGGTCCGCCGTCTTGGAATGGCAGATCGTTACGGTCGCGTGCCGGTGCAGCAGCATCAGGGCCACCGGCTTACCCACGATGTTGCTCCGGCCCACCACCACCGCCCGTTTCCCCGCGATGCCGACGCCCGTGGACTCGATCATCTTGATGACGCCGCGGGGCGTGCAGGCCTCGAAGATCGGCGTGCCTTCCACAAGCCGGCCGATGTTGTAGGGGTGAAAGCCGTCCGCGTCCTTCTCCGGCAGGACCGTATTGAGGATCATCTGACTGTCGATGTGCTTGGGCAGCGGCAACTGCACGAGGATGCCGTGGATCTGCGGATCGCGATTGACCTTGTCGATCAGGGCCAGGAGCTCGGCCTGGCTCGTCGAGGCCGGCAGCTTGTGGTCCGCCACATGGATGCCGACCGCCTCGCAGGCCTTCTGCTTGTTCTTGACGTAGAGATGGGAGGCCGGGTCGTCGCCGACCAGGATCGCCGCGAGCCCGGGCGTGACCCCGGACTTGGCCAGGAGCGCCGCCGCATCCTTGGCAATCTGGTCCCGGACCGCCTGCGAGAGCGCTTTGCCGTCGATGAGTCGTGCCGCCACCCGTTCCTCCCGAATCATGTGCGCGTTGCCCGCTCCAGACGCGTGGCGCAGAATAACAAGGCCTCTTGTTTGGAGTCAAGAAACCATAGTAGAGTGCGCGCGTGACGTCGTCGTCCGGAATCACGCGGGCCCTCCTCCCGGCGCTGCTCCTGGCGCTCCTTCCCGGCGCGGCGGCCCTGGCCCTCCAGGTGACCGGTTTGAAGAATCCCGCCGGCTTCATCGTGGACCCGGCGACGGGCGCCTACTTCATCTCGAACGAGAACGGCGGCCCCAACGAGCGCGACAACAACGGGTTCATCACCAAGCTCGACGAGACCGGCAGGATCGTCAAGTTGAAATTCATTGCGGGCGGGACGGACGGCGTGACCCTCCATGCCCCCAAGGGGATGGCCATCCTCGACAAGACCCTGTTCGTCGCCGATATCGACAGGGTCCGGCGCTTCGATCCCGCCACCGGCCGCCCGCAAGGCGAAGTCGACCTGTCCGCCTTCAAAGTGGATTTCCTGACGGGGCTGGCCGCGGACGGCGCCGGCCTGCTGTACATCGCGGACACCGGCGCCAACACGATCCTGAAAGTGGACGTGCGCCGCGGCTCCAAGCCCGCGGTCCTCGTGAAGGACGCCGCGCTGGCCGGCCCGCACGGGCTGGCCGTCAACCCGGCGACCGGGGCGCTCGTGGCGGTCAGCTGGAACGAGGGCCGGATCGTGGAAATCGCCGGGGACGGCTCCGTGAAAGTCCTCTTCGCCAACTCCTTCTTCAACTCGCGCTTCGGCAATCTGGCGGGCGTGGACTTCGACGCCTTCGGCAACATGTACGTCTCGGACTTTTCCCAGGGGAAGGTGCTCCGCATCGACCCGGACTTCCGCATCCAGACCATCGCCGAATTCCTGACCACGCCGGCCGGCGTCGCCATCGACCGCCGGAACCACCTCATCCTGATCCCCTACCTGGCCGGCAACGCGGCGGAGATGAACGGGCTGGGCCGCGAACGCAAGCGGTAACGGGGGCGCGATGGCTATCCCCTGCGTCTACTGTCACAGCAAAAAAGGCAAGCGTCAGTGTCCGGCGCTCAACGGGCTGATCTGCTCGCCCTGCTGCGGGGAGAATCGCCTCACCAAGATCAATTGCCCGGCGGATTGTCCCTACCTGGAGGCGGGGACGGACTATCAGCGGCTTCGCGTCGGGGAGCTCTTCCGCCAGGACCGGCGGCGCGCGTACCGGGAGGTCTTCGAGATCGGCGGCGAGAAGGGCGCGGGCCTCTTCAACTTGATCGAGATCGTCTGCTTCAGCTATTTCCACAACAAGCCGTCAGGCCTGGACGGCGAAATCGTGTCGGCGCTGGAGTTCATCCGCCGGCTCCTGAGCCCGCTGCATTTCCCCGCCCCCACCGTGCCGGCGTTCTCCCAGTACCTGCACAAGGAGTTCAAGGCGTTCCTGGAGAAGGAGAAGGCGGATCAGACGCAGGCCCAGCAGATCGTGGATGTGGCGCTCAAGCTCGTGAATGACTTCTCTGGAACGGGTCTCCGCTCCAACCGGTTCATCACCGGCGTGATCGGATGTCTCACGCTGGATCACCCCGAGGTGGCCGCGTACATCAAGAAACAGGACACGGACCAGCCGCGCATCGTGCTGGCGGAGGAGAAGGACATCGCGGCGGCGGCCCACGCGCAGGCGCAGGGGGAGAAAAGCCGCATCATCATTCCCGGCGGTTCTGCGCCCCGCTCCACCCCGGAGCCGGAACACCAGCACGGCCCCGGCTGCAAACACTAGGGCTTCAGCGTCACCTTCCGCATCACATCGCCTTCCTGGAACTTGGGCAGGCGGTCCACTCCCTCCACGACCTGGCCGAAGACCGTGTACTTGCCGTCGAGGAAGGGCTGCGGCTCCAAACAGATGTAGAACTGGCTGTCGGCGCTGTCCGGGTCTTTCGTGCGGGCCATGCCCACCGTGCCGAGCAGATGTTTCCTCTCGCTGAATTCGGCCGGAATGGTCTTGCCGGACCCGCCCGTGCCGTCCCCGGCGGGATCGCCGCCCTGGATGAGAAACTTAGGCACGACGCGGTGGAACGTCAGCCCGTTGTAGAACCCTTTCTTGACCAGCTCCGTGAAGCGGGCGACGGTCTTGGGCGCGACGTCCGGTAGGAGTTCGATGACGAGCTTGCCGCGATCCGTTTCGATCAGGACATGCGATGGGCCCGCCCAGGAGACACAGGGAACGGCGAGGCCGGCGGCGCACAGGAGGGACGCGAGCCACGCCTTCCCTGTCCGAATCATGGCCCGCGTTCCCCGCCGCCTCTCTACTTTTCGACGATCGTGACCGTCATCTCGATCCGTTCGTTCGGCAGATCGTTCCGGTCCCGCGGCGCACCCACGATCTTGTCCGCCACGTCCATGCCTTTGACGACCTCGCCGAAAGCCGTGTACTGCTTGTCCAAAAACGGCGAATCCTTGACCACGATGAAGAACTGCGAGCCCGCGCTGTCCGGGTGATTGGACCGCGCCATCGAAACAATCCCGCGCTTGTGGGATGTGGCGTTGAATTCCGCCTTCAGCTTGTGCGGAGGCCCGCCCATCCCGTACTCGCTCTTCTTGTTGGGGTCCTTCGTGTTGGGGTCGCCGCCTTGGATCATGAAACCCGGGATGACGCGGTGAAAGAGCGTCTTGTCGTAGAAGCCCGACTTGGCGAGCGTGATGAAGTTCTCCACATGCTTCGGCGCCAGCTCCGGAAAAAACTTGATCTCCATCTCGCCGAACTTGGTCTTGATGATCGCGTGAGGCTGCATTTTTCCTCCTTCCGCCGGCTTCTTCTCTTCCGCTCCGAAGACAGCAACCGACATGCCCGCTACCAGCAGCGTCAAGGTTATGATTCCGAATCGGTACTGCATGACTCCCCCTTGTCCTTTCTGAGTTGTTCCAAGGCCTGCTTGGCGGCCATCTGCTCCGCCTCTTTCTTGCTCTTCCCTGTGCCGACCCCGTAGTGCTCGCCCCGGATCAGGATTTCCACTTCGAACAGCTTCTCGTGGTCCGGCCCCGTTTCCCGGATGGTCCGGTACTTCGGCAGCATCTCAAAGTCCCGCTGGCAGAGTTCCTGGAGGTCGGTCTTGAAATCCCCCTTCGCCGGGGACCGGTCGCAGGCAGCCAGCTCATCGTTGAACGCGGTCTTGACGCACTTCGACGCGGCTTCCAACCCGCCGTCCAGATACACGCCGGCGAACACCGCCTCGAGCGCGTCCGCCAGGATGGAGGGCTTGCTGCGGCCTTCCGTCTTCGTCTCGCCCCGGCCCAGGCGAAGCTGCTCGCCCAGCCCGATCTTCTTTGCCACGCGGGACAGGGTCTTCTCGCTCACCAGCCGCGCCCGCAGCTTCGAGAGCTCCCCCTCCGCCGCCTCGGGGAAGGCATTCACGAGATACCCGCTCACGACGAGGTCCAGCACCGCGTCGCCCAGGAACTCCAGCCGCTCGTTATCGGATTCTTTGGCGCCCCGCACCTCGTTGAGGTAGGACTTGTGGGTGAGCGCTTCAAGGAGCAGGCGGGGTTGCCGAAACCGGTAGTCGAGCCGGCGTTGAATGTCATCCAACCCGTCTGTCGGCATACATTGCTAGGCCGCGCAACGTGAAAAAATCAGGCAGGCGTTGACCCCTCCAAAGCCGAACGAATTGGAGAGGACGGTGCGGACGTCGGTCCGGCGGGCGGCGTTGGGGATGTAGTCCAGGTCGCACGCAGGGTCGGGCACGTCTTGATTGATCGTGGGGGGCAGCACCCCGCGCTGAATGGCCAGGATGCTGAAGACCGCTTCCACCCCTCCGGCGGCGCCGAGGAGATGGCCGGTCATGGACTTGGTCGAGCTGACCGCCACCCGTTTGGCGTGCGCGCCGAAGACCTGCTTGATGGCGCTCGTTTCGATGCTGTCGGCCATCGTCGAGGTGGCGTGGGCATTCACGTACCCGATCGCTTCCGGGGAGAGGCCCGCATCCTGGAGCGCCAGACGCATGCAGCGGACCGCGCCGGCCCCGTCTTCCGGCGGCGCCGTGATGTGATGGGCGTCGGCGGTCATCCCGTAGCCCAGGATCTCGGCATAGATGCGCGCCCCGCGGCGGCGCGCCGACTCCAGTTCCTCCAGCACCAGCACGCCCGCGCCTTCCCCGAGCACAAAGCCGTCGCGGTCCCTGTCGAAGGGGCGGCTCGCCCGTTCCGGCTCGGCATTGCGCGTCGAGAGCGCCTTCGCCGACGCGAACCCCGCCACGCACAACGGCGTGATCGCGGCTTCCGTGCCGCCGGCCACCATCGCATCCGCCTCCCCGTGCTGGATGATCCGGAACGCGTCGCCGATGCAGTGATTGCCGGTCGCGCAAGCCGTCACCGCGCAGGAGTTGGGCCCGCGCGCGCCGATCCGCATCGACACCTGTCCCGAAGCGAGGTTGATGATGACCATCGGAATGAAGAAGGGGGACACCCGGTCCGGCCCTTTGTCCAGCAGGACCTTGTGGTACGCCTCGATGGCCGGCAGCCCGCCGATGCCGGACCCGATATACACGCCGACGCGGTCCGCATTCTCCTCGGTGACCTTGAGCCCGGCGTCATCCACCGCCATCTGGCTGGCGCCGACGGCGTAATGGATGAACGTATCCATTTTTTTGATCTCTTTTTTTTCGATGTAGTCGGCCGGGTTGAAGTCCGTGACCTCCCCCGCGATCTGGCAGGCATGCGCCGAGGGATCGAACTTGGTGATCCGCCTGATTCCCGACTTGCCGGCGCACAAGGCGTTCCACGTCTTCTCCACCCCGGTTCCCAGCGGGGTGATCAGGCCGAGGCCCGTGACGACGACCCGTCTTTTCAGGATGGTGCTTCCCATCGGACGCGCAGCCGATCCGGCGGTGCTAGCTGTTCTCTTTGATGAAGTCCACGGCATCCTGGACGGTCAGGATCTTTTCGGCCTTTTCGTCCGGGATTTCGATCTCAAACGCTTCTTCGAAGGCCATCACCAGTTCGACGGTATCCAGCGAGTCGGCGCCGAGGTCCTCCACGAACTTGGCATCCGGGACCACGTCGTCCTCCTCCACGCCCAACTGCTCGGCGATGATCTTCTTCACCCGCTCTTCAATGGCTGCCATAGATTTTGCCACCTCCCACCTCCAGATCCTGACCGCGCGAGGCCCACCGGCGCCTCACGCCATTAACATTCCCCCGTTCACGTGGAGCACGTGCCCCGTGATGTACGCCGCCTCCGGCGAGACCAGAAACCGCACGGCTTCGGCCACGTCCGCCGGGCTCCCGAGCCGGCCCAGCGGGATCTGCTTGAGCAGCGCGTCGCGGACCTCCCCGCCCAGCTTCTCGGTCATGGCCGTTTCGATGAAGCCCGGCGCCACGGCATTCACGGTGATCCCCCGGCTCGCGTACTCGCGGGCCACCGTCTTGGTGAACCCGATGACGGCCGCCTTCGAGGCCGCGTAGTTCGCCTGTCCCGCATTCCCCATCACGCCGACGACCGACGCGATGTTCACCATGGCCCCGCCCCGCTGCTTGGTCATGGCGGGCAGCACGGCCTTGGTGCAATGGAACGTGCCCTTCAAGTTGACGTCCAGCACCGCGTTCCAGTCCTCCTCTTTCATGCGGAGCAACAACCCATCCCGCGTGATGCCCGCATTGTTGACCAGAATGTCGATGCGCCCGAGTTCGGCGAGCGCCTGCTCGGCCATCGCCTTGACGTCGTCCCACTCGGCCACATTTGCCTTGATGACCACCGCGCGGCGACCGTGGGCCGTCACCGCCGCCGCCGTCTCCGGCGCGCGGGACACGTCCCAGTCCACCACCGCCACATCCGCGCCCGCGCGGGCCAGCGTCTCGGCAATGGCACGCCCGATGCCCTGAGCCCCTCCCGTGACAATGGCGACTTTGCCTGCAAGACTCATGCGGCCAGGGCTTCAACCGTCGCGACCAGGCTCGTCCGGTCCTGCACGTTGAACAGGCGGAGCTCGGGCGCAATCCGCTTGGCCAACCCCGAGAGAATCTTTCCGGGCCCCACTTCAATCAGCGTGTGCATCCCCAACTGCACCAAGGCCTGCACTGACTCCTCCCACAGGACGGATGAGGCTAGCTGCCGGACGAGGCACGTCCGGACCTCGGCCGCGCTGCGGATGGGCTTGGCCTCGACGTTATTGACGAGCGGCACCGCCAGGTCCTTCATGGGCACGCCCGCCACGTCGCCAGCCAGACGGTCCGCCGCGGACTGCATCAGGGACGTGTGCACCGGCACGCTGACCGGCAACGGAATGACCTTGCGGCAGCCTTTGGTTTTGGCGAGACGCACGGCCTCCTCGACGGCGGCCTTTTCGCCCGCGATCACGATCTGCCCGGGCGCGTTGAAATTGGCCGGCGCGACCACCCCGAGCGCGGAAGCCGCCCGGCAGACTTCCGCCACGGCCGGCCGTTCCATGCCGAGGACGGCGCACACCAGACCTCTCCCCGCTTCCACCGCCTCCTGCATATAGCGACCACGATTGCGGACCAGCGCCACGGCATCCTCAAACCCCAGGCCGCCGGCGGCCAGCACCGCCGTGTACTCCCCCAGGCTGTGTCCCGCCACGGCGCAGGGCCGAATGCCCGCTCGGCTCAACAGCCGGAGCGCGATCGCGCTGACCGTCAGCAGAGCCGGCTGGGTGTACTCCGTGAGATTGAGCTGCTCGACCGGTCCCTTCAGGCACAGGGCGGCCAAGTCATATCCGAGCACCTGCCCGGCCTTGTCGAACATCGCCTTCGCATCCGGTTCGTGCTCGTAGAACTCCTGCCCCATCCCGACGGCCTGAGATCCCTGGCCGGGAAATACAAACGCCACACCCGCGGTCATGGCGCTACCATATGAGGGAATTTTGACTGAGTTGTCAACTGAAAACTACCCCTCCTCAAGCGCCGGTTAATAGACGCTAAGTGGTTAATCTACAACAAATTCGCCGCCATCGACGCAGACCACGTTGCCCGTCAGCCAATGGGCCTTCGGATGGGCCAGCAACCCGATCGCTTCGGCCACGTCTTGGGGGGTCGTCAGCCGCCCGGATGGGTTCTTGGCCCCGGCCATCTGGATCATCCGGTCGGCGCCTGGAATCTTGCGCAACGCCGGCGTGTCGGTCACGCCCGCCATGACGGCATTGACCGTGATCCCGAGCGGCGCCACCTCCAGGGTCAGCTGACGCACATGCGACTCCAGGGCCGACTTGGCCGCGGACACGGCGCCGTAGGTTTTCCACACGCGGGCGCCCCCGGCGCTGGTCATCGCGAAGATCCGCCCCCCGGCGCCCATCAACTTGCGTCTGACCAGGTCCTGCGTCCAGTACACGAGACTGTTCGCCATCACGTCCAGCGTCATGTCCATCTGGGCTTTCGTCAGGGACTCCGGTTCGCTCTCCGTGATGAAGGGCTTCAACGTCCCGAAGGCGAGCGAATGCAGCATCACGCGAATGGGAGACCCCGCGCCCTGCCCTCCAGCCCGCGCCTGCAACGCGTCCAGCACTTCACGGCGCTTGTCCGGATCGGCCGCATTGACGTTGAAGAAGAGGGCTTCCCGGCCTTTGCCCTTGATCTCCTCGACGATCCGGCCGACGTTGTCCATCGTCGACTTGCGGTCTAGGTGCACGCCCAGAATGTGCATGCCCAGGCCCGCCAGTTCCAGCGAGACCGCCTCGCCGAATCCGCTGGAGGCGCCCAGAATCAGCGCCCATGTTCCTGCTAACGGCTGCGTCTGCGTCGCCACGTTGCTCTCCCCTGCTGAGTCACCATTTCACCACGGCCGACGCCCATGTGAGACCCGACCCGAAGGCCACCATGAGAATGCGACTGCCCGGAACGATCCTTCCCGTCCGGACGGCTTCGTCCAAGGCCAGCGGGATCGACGCCGCCGACGTGTTCCCGTACCGATCGATGTTCAGGAAGACCCGGTCCTTCTTCAACCCCAGCCGCTCCATCACGGCATGCACGATCCGCACGTTCGCCTGGTGGGGAATGAACAGGTCCACGTCGTCGACGTCCAGCTTGTTGGCCTCCAGGGCCTCGCGGGCCGTCGCCTCCAAAGTCCGGACGGCCACCTTGAAGGTTTCATTCCCTTTCATCTTGACGAACTGCTGCCGAGCCGCCAGCATGGGAGCCGAGGCCGGCAGCCGCGATCCCCCGCCGGGCACGCACACCAGATCCCAGAGATCGCCGTCGGAATGCAGATGGGTGGACAGGATGCCCCGCTCGTCGTCCGACGGCTCGATCAACGCCGCCCCCGCCCCGTCCCCAAAGAGGATGCACGTGCTGCGATCCGTCCAATCGATGACCGAGGACATCACCTCCGTCCCCACCACCAGCGCCTTGCGGCACGCGCCGGACCGGACGTAGAGATCGGCCACCGAGAGCCCGTACAGGAATCCGGAACAGGCGGCCGCCAGGTCGAATGCGATCGCGCGGGACGACTTCAAGTTGCGCTGGATCAGGCAGGCCGTCGAAGGCAGCGGCATATCGGGGGTGCACGTCGCGACCAGCAGGAGATCGAGGTCCGCGGCATCCCAGCCGCCGGCCGCCAGGGCTGCGCGGGCCGCCTCGGTGCCCAGGTCGGAACTCGCCACGCCCTCGTCCACCACCCGCCGTTCGCGAATCCCGGTCCGCGCGACGATCCATTCGTCGGACGTGGCCACCATGCGCTCGAGGTCGGCGTTCCGAAGGACGCGCCTGGGCACCGCCGAACCGGTCGCCGCGATGCGCGCCCTCATTGATCGGCGTCCTTGGCCTTCTCCCCGAAGAGGGCCACGCTTTCCTCGATGTCGCGCTGAATGTGCTCGTTGACCCGTCCGTCGTGGATTTCCTTGGCCACCCGGATGGCGTTCTTGATGGCCCGGCCGGAAGAACGGCCATGCGAGATGATGCAGATGCCGTTGACGCCGAGCAGCGCCGCGCCGCCGATTTCAGCGTAATCCAGACGCCGCCTGAACCGGCCGAACGCGGGCTTCAGCAAGGCATAGCCGAACCGGCTCAGCATGGATTCGGCGGCAATCTCCTTGATGAGCATTTTCTTGAGGGCCGTCGACACGCCTTCGATGATCTTGAGCGCCACGTTGCCCATAAAGCCGTCGCAGACGACGACATCGGCCGCGCCGGTAAAGATATCCCGGCCTTCGACGTTGCCGACGAAATTCAGCGGGCTTTCCTTCAGGCGCTTGAAGGTTTCCTTCGTCACTTCGTTCCCCTTCGTGTCCTCTTCACCGATGCTGAGCAGGCCGATCGTCGGGTGGGCTTTGTTCAGCACGTACTGGGCGTATTCGTGCCCCATGAGGGCGAACTGGGTCAGATGATGGGCGGTGCAATCCACCGTGGCGCCCACGTCCAGAACGATCGTATGGCCCGTGAGCGTGGGAATCAGCGTCGCGATGGCCGGCCGTTCGACGCTCTTGAGCACCCCCAGCAGGAAGAACGCCGTGACCACCGTCGCGCCGGTGTTGCCGGCGCTGACGATGCCGACAGCCTCGCCTTTCTTGACCAGTTCCGTGCCGACCCAGATGGAGGAATCCCGTTTGCGGCGGGCAACCTGCGAGGGCTGCTCGTGCATTTCAACCCGCTGGGAGGCGTGGTGGACTTTCAGGCCGGCAAGACCCTGCACTCCTTGGCGGCGCATTTCCTCCCGGACGAGCGTTTCATCGCCGATCAGGATGATCTCGACCCCGTACTCGCGGACGGCGAGCGCGGCTCCCTCGACCTCGGAGGCGGGAGCGTGATCGCCCCCCATAGCGTCCAACGCGATTCTCATGTCGAGCGCAGCCCTCGCTTCAGGCTTCTTCGACCGCGATGACTTCCTGGCCTTTGTAAGTTCCGCACGTCAGACAGGTGTAATGCGGCGGCTTCGGCTGGTGGCACTGGGGACAGATGGACAGGCCTTTCGGACGGATCTTGACCTTGGCCGTCCGCCGTTTGTCACGACGAGCCTTGGAGTGCTTATGTTTGGGATTCGGCATAGGATCCTTCCTTCAATTTTTCTTCAAGTGCTCGCGCAGCGCCTTCCACCGGGGATCGGGCGGGGGCGCGCACGCGCACGTTCCCCTATTGAGATCCTGCCCGCACTGGGCGCACAGCCCCCGGCAATCGCCCCGGCACTGCGGGCTGAACGGCACGGCCAGGAGCACTTCCTCCCGGACCAGATCGTCCAGGACGATGACATCATCCCGGTAGTAGTAATCCTCCGCTTCCTCCGGCGGCATCGGGTGCTCGCCCGAAGGCACCGGCGGCGGCGGCACGAATTGCGTCGAGAGGGGGATGTCCAGCGAAGCGGGAAACTCGCGCAGACACCGCACGCACTCGAAAGCAACCGGCGCCACGATCCGACCGGTGGCCGTGACCGTCTTGTCGGCCTTGACTAGGAAGACCTCGACCGCAATCGGCTCCACAAAACGGACGCCGGTTGCGGTCAGATCGAGCGCAGCCGGATCTTCCTCGACCGACAGGCTCACGCCCTCTTCCGGGATCTCAGAGACCTTGACCTCTGCCATGGTCCCCCTTCACGGCATCACGGCGCGACCAGCCGGCCGCTCGCGCCGGCCCGCGACGGGCTACCGCTCTTCCGCATAGGCCACGAGCGCGATCGTTCTCGCCCGCTTGATGGCGATCGTCAATTCGCGCTGATGTCCCAGGCAGTTTCCCGACATCCGGCGGGGAATGATCCGGCCCCGCTCGGTCAGAAAATTACGGATCAAGCCGACGTCCTTGTAATCAATGACGACCTTGTCGTGACAAAACCGGCACACGCGCCGGCGCTGGAAATATCGTCCTCGTTCCACGTTCGCTTCTCCTCAGATCGGTTCGTCGGATTCGTAGTGCGGCGCATCGTCGGCGGGTTCTTTCGCGTGGCTCTCCCCGCCTTGGTCCTGCCGCTTCGACAGGAAGCGAATGTTTTCCGCCACCACCTCGTGCTTCGTGACTTTCTGCCCGTCCTTGGTCTCGAACTTCCGCATCTGCAGACGCCCTTCGACCAACGCCCCGTTGCCCTTGCTCAGGTATTGCCCGCAGGTCTCCGCCTGCTTGCCGAACACGACGACGTCGACGAAGCACACCTCTTCCTTCAGTTCCTCGCCCTGCCGGTACTTGCGGTTGACCGCCAACCCGAAGTTGGCGATCGGCGTGCCGCTGGGCGCATACCGGATCTCCGGGTCCCGGGTCAGGTTGCCCATCAGAATGATCTTATTAAACCCCGCCATGCTCCGGTTCCCTGGCGGGTTCGGCGCCGGGCGCGCGCAACCCGCGTTCATCGACCTTCACGGTCAGGAATTTCAGCGTGGCGTCGTCCAGGCGGAACAGCCGCTCGACTTCGGACACCACGGTCCCGTTGCCCCGATAGTTGAGCTGGACGTACACGCCCTTCTTCTCTTGTTTGATCTCATAGGCGAGCTTCTTTTTCCCCCAACTGGCAAGATTCTCGACGATCCCGCCCGCTTTTTCGACGGCGGCCTTGACCTTGTCCAACACCTTGGGAATTTCCTCATCGGCCAGCGAGGGACGCAGGATGAAGATAGACTCGTAGAGCTGTGGCATGCGACTGACTCCTCCTCATGGATATACAGCCCCGGAACCGGGTCCGGAGCAAGGGGGTTGCAAAGAGCGGCTCACCGTAGCACAGCGCCTTGGCAGAATCAAGACGCGCCCTTACACATTGAACCGGAAGAACATCACATCGCCGTCTTTGATGACGTACTCGCGCCCTTCCAAACGGAATAACCCCTTCTCCTTCACGCCCGCTTCGTTCCCGCAGGCGATCAGATCGTCGTAATGATAGACTTCCGCCCGGATGAACCCTCGTTCCATGTCGGAATGGATTTTTCCGGCGGCCTGGGCGGCCTTCGTGCCGCCCCGGACCGTCCACGCCCGGGATTCCGTTTCGCCGGCAGTAAAAAACGTGATCAACCCCAACAGGTCATACGCCGTGCGGACCAGCCGGACCAGGCCGCCTTCCCCGATGCCGAGTTCCCGGAGATAGTCGGCCCGTTCGCCGGACGACAGTGTGGACACCTCCGCTTCGATGCTCCCGGCGATCGTCACGGCCCGCGCCCCGCGGGCCGCAGCCAGTTCCGCGACCCGGCGCACGGCCGGAGTCTCTTCCCGGCCTTCTCCGACGTTGACGGCGAACACGATGGGTTTGGCCGTCAGGAGCTGGTACTCCCGCAACCATGCCTGCTCGGCGGCGGAGGAGGCCCCGCTGCCGAGCCACTCGCCCTTGCCCAGCCGCTCGATGAGTCCGTCGAGGAAGGCCATTTCCTGGGCGGCTCCGGCTTCGCCGGCCCGCACCTTCTTCTCGAGTTTTTCCTTACGGCGCTCGAGCGTCTGCAAATCCGCCAGCATCAACTCGGTCTCGATCAGGCCGACATCGCGCTCGGGGTCCACCTCGCCCACGACGTGCATCACGTCGGGATTGTCGAAGCACCGGACCACGTGCACCAGGGCGTCGGCCTCGCGGACCTGGCTCAGAAACTGATTCCCCAGCCCCTCGCCCAGGCTCGATCCTTGAACGAGCCCCGCAATGTCGCGGAACTCGATGGCCGTGGGCGTGGTTTTTTTCGATTTGAATATCTGCGTGAGCCGGGTCAAGCGTTCATCCGGGATCACCGCCACGCCGACATTGGCCTCGACGGTGGAAAACGGATAATTGGCCACCATCGCCTTGCCGCCCGTCAAGGCGTTGAAGATCGTGGACTTGCCGACGTTGGGCAGGCCGATGATGCCGCAATTCAAAGCCATCGTGCGTCTCTACAAGATGATCCCTGTACTCGGAAAACGCGGCCGGCTTACGGGGCGGGCAAACGATTGAATCGGTTCATTGCCGTCATCACTCCCTCGGCAATCCAGCACTCCAATGCCTCTACCGCTTGCTGCACGGCTTCATCAAAAACCGGCCGTTCGCCTCCCGGCACCGGAGCCAGCACATACTCTGCAGGGTCCTCGCCCGCAGGCGGACGCCCCACCCCTATCTTCAATCGGGCGAATCGGTCGGAGCCGAGAGCGTCAATGATGGAGAGCACCCCGTTATGGCCGCCGGGTCCCCCGCGGGATTTGACACGCAACCGGCCGGGGTCCAGATCGAGATCGTCATGGACGACGATCACGTCGCTGAGGTCCAGCGCGAGATCATCGATCAAAGCGGCGATGACCGGCCCGCTCCGGTTCATAAAAGCCTGGGGCTTGGCCAGGGTCGCGGCGTGACCCGCCACGCGCCCGTGGGTCGTCGCCGCCTCACCATGCCGCCTGAACTTCAGCCCGGCCCCGGATGCCAGCTCCTCAACTACCCAGAACCCAGCATTGTGCCGCGTCTCGACATACGCTTGACCAGGATTGCCGAGGCCAACGATGAGGCGCAACGCTACTTCTTCTTCTCCCCTTTCGCGTCCTTCCCTTCTTTCCTGGCCTCGCCCTTCGCCTCTCCCTTGGCCGCTCCCTTCGTCTCTCCCTTGGCTTCTCCCTTCGCGTCGGCGGCAGGCGCGGCCCCAGCAGGCGCGGCGGCTCCCGGCTTCGCGGCGGCCTCGGCACCTTCTTCGGCAACCCCTTCTTCTTCCTTGCCCTTCCCGATCACCTCAGGCTCGGCCGCGCCTTCACCGGCCGGCGTCGTGGCCAGCAGCGCCTCCAGCTTCGCTTCGGAGATCGGAGCGGCGATGCTGACGACCATCATGTCGGGGTCATCGAGAATGCGGACGCCGGCCGGGGCGGGCACTTCCTTGACATGGATCCCCTGATTGATCTTGAGGTTGCTCGGATCCACCGTGATATGCGCCGGAATCTGGGCCGGCAGGCACTCGACATGCAACTCGCGCATGTTGTGCTGCAGGAGACCGCCCTCGGCCACGCCCACCGGAGTCCCGGAAGTGACGGCCACCGGCACGCGGACGCGGACCGGCTTGTTCATGACCACCTCGAACAGGTCGGCGTGCAGAAGCGCCCCCGTGATGGGATCGAGTTGGTAGTCCCGCAGCATGGCGGTCCGCTTCACTTCCTTCCCGCCCTTGGCGATGCTCAGGTTGAGCAGGGAATTGGACCCGGAGTCCGAATGGAGCACTTTGTGGATTTCGTCGGGATCCACCGTCAGCGCAAGGCACTCCCCTTGCCCGTATAGGATTCCCGGAATCTTCCCCTGGCGCCGCAAGGTGCGGGCGCTGCCCTTCCCGACCGCCTCGCGGGTTTCCACTTTCACGTCAAACTGCATGGCCCACCTCTTCTTTGGAACACACCGGCGTTAAACAAACAAGGAACTGACGGACTCTTCCTCATGGATGCGCTTGATGGCTTCTCCCAGCAACGGGGCCACGGAGAGCACCCGTAGTTTGGGACACGTCCGCTCCTTCCCGTTGAGCGGGATGGTATTCGTCACCACCACTTCTTCCAGCGTCGAGGTGTTCAACCGCTCCAAGGCCGGCCCCGACAGCACCGCATGGGTGCAGGCCGTCCAGACACGGCGCGCGCCGTGGTCCGCGCAGGCCTTGGCGCCTTGGGCGATGGTCCCGGCCGTATCGATCATGTCGTCCAGCAAGAGCGCGTCGCGGCCGGATACGTCGCCGATGATGTGCATGACCTGGGACTCATTGGGTCCCTCCCGCCGCTTGTCGATGATCGCGAGATTGGCTTGCAGCCGCTTGGCGAAGGCGCGGGCGCGCTCGACGCCCCCCGCGTCGGGCGAGACGACGACGAGGTCCTGCCCGCCCCGTTTCTCGACGTACTCCAATAAGACCGGCGCCGCATAGAGATGGTCCACCGGGATGTTGAAAAATCCCTGGATCTGTCCGGCGTGCAGGTCCATCGTGAGCACCCGGTCGGCGCCCGCCGTCGCGATGAGATCCGCCACCAGTTTGGCGGAGATCGGCACGCGCGGCTGATCCTTTCGGTCCTGACGGCCGTACCCGTAATACGGAATGACGGCCGTAATGCGGTACGCCGAGGACCGCTTGATCGCGTCGAGCAGGAGCAGCAGCTCCATCACGTGCTTGTTGACGGGCTCGCAACTCGACTGGAAGAGAAAGACATCCTTGCCGCGCACGTTCTCGTTGATCTGGACGCGGATTTCGCTGTCGCTGAACGTCGTGACCAGCGCGTTTCCCTGTTCGACTCCCAGGTAGTTGCAAATCTCTTTGACGAGCGCCGGGTTGGAATTCCCGGCGAACACCTTCAATTCATGCACCCGCACTCTCCTTCTGGGGATGGACGCCGACGTTCCGCCATGGAGGGAAACGCGTCAATGTAATCCATCGCTCTTCACGTTGTCAACCGAGCGGCGGCGGTCACCGGCCGTCCCTGCGTCTTGGTCACCCATGCTCTCCAGCCGGGACGCCGGTCCAGTCCTTCCGCCGCTAGCCGGGCCGATCGTTCGTCGGCAAACACGCCGAAGACGGTCGAGCCGCTGCCGGAAAGCAGGGCGGTCTCCGCCCCGCGCGCACCGAGCAAGAGCCGGATCTCCCGCAGGACCGGATACTCGGCTTCCATCACCGGAGCAAAATCGTTCTTGGCCAGCGGGAGCACCTCGGGCCACTTCACCACGGGCGGATCTCCCGTGACCGGGTTGGGTTCAAAACGCGGCAGCCGCTCCGGCGCCATGGTCCGATCCGCGCGAGCCGCCGCCAGTTTTCCATAGGCCCAGGCGGTCGGAATCGCGAGGCCGGGGTTGACCAGCAGCAGCCAGCGCTCTCCCTCCAATTGCAGCGGGGAGACCAGCTCGCCCCGCCCTTCGACCAGCGCCGTCGGCCCATAGAAAAAGAAAGGCACGTCGCTGCCCACTTCGGCCCCGACCGCGGCCATGTCGGCTCGAGACCAGCCAGTCTCCAGAAGGGTCGCCAGCGCCCGGATGGTCGCGGCCGCATCGCTGCTGCCGCCGCCGACCCCGGCCGCCACCGGCAACCGCTTCCGCACGACGAGCCGGATTCCCTGGCGCCGCCCCAACCGCGCCAGCGCGCGTTCCGCCGCCCGGCAGGCCAGGTTCGTGGAGTCGGTCGGCAGATCGGCGCCTTCGCAAACCACCCGGATGCCTCCGCTGCCGTTGGTTTCCGCGATCACCGTGTCGGACAAGTCGAACGCCTGCATTACCGACCAGAGGTTGTGATAGGAATCCGGCCGGCGATCCAGTACGCGGAGAATGAGGTTGACCTTCCCGGGCGCCGCCACTTCGACCCCACGGTTAGCCACCCTCCGCTCCTTCCTCGTCTTCCGGGCCGGCGCTCGCGCCGTTCCCGGCCTTGATTTCGTATTTATCCAGGCGATACCGGAGGGAGCGCGCGTTGAGCTTCAACAGACGGGCGGCTTCCTTTTTCACGCCCCCGCTGCGCTCCAAGGCCTTGACCAACAAATCCCGCTCAATACCGTCGATCAGCGACTCCAGATCGAGCCCCTCGGAGGGAATGTCTGCCGGCACCTTCGACTCGCGGTTGCCGGACGGCTCGCGCATCCATTGGGCGACATCGTCCAGGGTAATTTCGGAACCCGGGGCAAGGGCCACCGTCCGTTCGAGCACGTTCTCCAGCTCCCGAACATTTCCCTTCCATTCATTCCGCTGGAACGCCTGCATCGCAGCCGGCGCCACCGTTAGAGCAGGTTTGTTGGCCCGTTTGCCGAAGGCGGTGAGGAAATGTTGCACCAGCAGCGGAATATCTTCGGGATGAGCGCGCAGCGGAGGGAGCGTGAGAGGAATCACATTCAGGCGGTAGTAGAGATCTTCGCGGAATGTCCCTTGGGCCACCGCCTTGGAGAGATTTTTGTTCGTGGCGGCAATGATGCGGACGTCCACCTTGATGTCTCGGGTTCCTCCGATCCGCCGGAACTCCGGCGTCTGGAGCACCCGCAGCAATTTCACCTGGATTCCCAGCGGCGCCTCCGCAATCTCGTCGAGGAACAGCGTGCCGCCGTCGGCCACTTCGAAGAGCCCTTCCTTGTTGGACACGGCGCCGGTAAAGGAGCCGCGCATATGGCCGAAGAGTTCGCTTTCCAGCAACGGCTCCGGCAAGGCTCCGCAATTCACGGTCACGAAGGCGCGCTCCCGGCGCGGACTGTTGTAATGGATCGCGCGCGCGACCAGCTCCTTGCCGGTGCCGCTCTCTCCACAAATGAGGACCGTGCCGGAATTGTCGGACACCCGTTCGATCAGATCAAAGACTTTTCGCATCGGCTCGCTGGCGCCGATGATGTTGCTGAATTCGGCCCGCTCCTTTAATTCCCGCTTCAAGAAGCGGTTTTCCGTCACGAGACGCTGGGCTTCCAACGCCATTCGAATCTTCCAGACCACATACCCGTTGTCGCCCCAGGGCTTCGGCAGCACATCAAAGGCGCCTAGGTCCATCGCTTCGATCCCGACGGCGAGGTTGGCGAAAGCCGTCAGGACAATGATGGCGGTATCGGGCGCGATGTCCTTGACGGCCCGGAGGACATCCATGCCTTGAAGGCGGCCGGGCATTTTCAGATCCGTGATGACGAGATTGAAGGCGTCGGCCTTGAGCATCTGGAGCGCTTCTTGACCGTCCGCGGCCGCCACAACGCTGTACCCTTCGGCTTGAATGAAGGCAAGCAGCGTTTCGCGGATGAGTCGCTCATCCTCCACGATGAGGATTCTGCCGGGCACCGTCGAAGTCATTGGGCCATGACCCCGGCTGCGGGAAGCGTCAGGCGCACGCGGGTTCCCGCGCTCGATGCACTTTCCACCTGCACGCGTCCGTGGTGGTCTTCCATAATCCGGTGGACGACCGAGAGCCCGAGCCCGGTCCCTTCCTCCTTGGTGGTGAAGAAGGGATCGAAAATTTTATCGCGATGCTCGTCCGCGATGCCCTGGCCGGTATCCTCAAACACGATTTCGACCGACTCGCTCTCCCGCGTGCCGCCTCCTCCTGCCACCCGGTGCGTCGAGACCGTCAGCGTTCCGCCCGTCGGCATCGCCTGACACGCATTCAGCCCCAGATTCCAGCACACCTGCTGCATCTGGTCGCGATCCAGAAGAGCCATGACGCTCGCCGCGGCCAGATGCCGGATGAACCGGATCCTGCCGCCGTATTCCGGGGTTTGTTCCAGCATGCGGACCGTATCGTTGACCAACTCGTTGACATCACACTCCTTGAGATTGAGCTGGCGCGGCCGCGCGTACTGCAGAAATTCCGAGACGATGCCGCTCAACCGTTCGGTCTCGCGCAGAGCCAAATCCAACAGCGGCCGATTGTCATCAGACGGCCGCAATGCCTTCCGGAGCACCTGCATCGACCCGGACAGAGCCGCGAGCGGATTGCGAATTTCATGCGCCATACCCGCCGACACTTCACCGATCTTGGCCAACCATTGTCGGCGCCGGTTTTCTTCTTCCACTTTCTTCTGAAGGCTGATGTCCTGAAAGACGCCCACCATGCCGATGGGAATGTTTTGCTCATCATACAACGTCGACAGATTCATGCCGAGGAGAATCCGCCGGCCATCCCTGCGGGTACTCACTCCCTCGATCCCTCCCGGAAAATTTGTGGTCGGAAGGCGGTCCCGCGCGTAGTCAGGCCAACCAAATACATCCCACCAAAGCCGACTTCTGACATCCCCCTTGGCATGCCCTATGATCACCTCGGCTTTCTTATTAAAGGAAGTGATCCGACCCTCTGAATCCGTGGTGAAGACACCGCTGTCGATGCTTTCCAGGATGAAGCGGTGAATTTCCTGCAGTTCGGTAAGATCACGCGCCTTCTTCTCCAGCCGCTCCCCCAGCGTCCCGCTCAGATAGCCCACCATGATGAAACCAAGGACGTTGATGGAAAGGTTATAGAATATCTCGGGAACCGGCAGGTCCGTCACCCGGGGCAACGACAGCAACGGGAACATGTCATAGGTGGAGCGGTAATACTGAACGTCCACGATGGCGCCATAGAGGATGCTCGCCACCGAAGCAGCCGCCAGGCCACCACCCCGAGACAGCAGCGCGCTCGAAGCCGTGATCGAAATAATATAGAGCAGCGAAAACGGGCTCTCCACGCCGCCGGTCAGCGCCACCAACGCGGTCTCAAAAAGGATGTCGCCCCCGATCTGAACATACGCGAAGAGAACAAGCCGTTCGATCCGCTTGATGAGAACGCTATACAGAATTGTCAGCAGGTAAGTTGCGACGATCAGGCCGTAGTAGGCCGGGATGGACTGGGCGCCTTTGCCGCTCTGAAAATAGATCAAGACGCCCAGGGTCAGGGTCACGACGGCGACCCTGATGCCCATGAGCCACTTCAGCTTAGCGCGGAGGGCCTCCATACAGTTCGGCGAGCCGCACCTGTGCCTTAGCCGACGACCGAGGCCATCTTGAAGATGGGCAAGTACATCGCGATCACGATAAACCCGATCACCGTCCCCAGGAACACCATCAGCGCCGGCTCCAGGAGGGCGGTCAGCGCCGACACCGCGGCATCGACCTCTTCGTCGTAGAAGTCGGCGATCTTGCCCAACATCACGTCCAACGCCCCGGTCGCCTCGCCCACGTTGATCATCTGGACGACCATGGGAGGAAAGACGCCGGTCTTGCCCAACGGCTCCGACAAGGTTTTGCCCTCGCCCACGCTGGCCCGCGCGGACATGATCGCCTGCTCCACGATCTTGTTGCCGGCGATGCGCGCTACGATCTCCAGCCCCTCCATGATCGGCACGCCGCTCTGCAGCAAGGTCCCGAAGGTGCGGGTAAACTGCGCCACGGCGATCTTGCGGATGAGGTCCCCCGCCACCGGCAGCTTCAGCATCAGCGTGTCGATCTGGATCCGGCCTGCGGGGGTCTCATAGTATTTCTTCAGCCCCCAGATGGCTCCTGCCGCCGCCCCGACGATCAGGACGATATACTTCTGCATGAACTCGCTGACACCGATCACGAACTGCGTCGGAACTGGAAGGGCGCCACCGAAGTCCGTGAACATCTTCGCGAAGATCGGAATCACGAACACCAACAGGACGGAGACGACGATGATGGCCACGCCCATGATGGCGGTCGGATAGACCATGGCCGATTTGATCTGGGCTTTCAATTTCGCTGCCTTCTCCAACTGCGCGGCAAGGCGGATCAGGGTGACGTCGAGCGCCCCGCCGACCTCGCCGGCCTGCACCATGTTGCAGTACAAGCCGCTGAAGACCTTGGGGTGCTTCTTGAGGGCGTCGGCGAACGTGGTCCCGGATTCCACGTCCATCTTGACGTCGCCGATAATCTTGCCGAAGCTCTTGTTGTCACACTGCGTGGACAGAATATCGAGGCATTGCACCAGGGGAAGCCCGGCACCGATCATGGTCGCGAACTGGCGGGTAAATACGACGATGTCCTTGTCGGAAACCTTCTGCTTCTTGGCCGCCGCCGTTTTTTTCTTCTCCTCGATCGTGGTGACGGTGATGCCCTCGGAACGCAGCTGGTCAATGGCCGCGGTACGGTCGGCAGCTTCGATATCTGCTGTGACGGCTTTTCCGCCACGGGCCTTCCCTGCGTATGCGAAGACGGGCATGCAGTCACCTCATGCGGTCGGTTATGGCTGAGCCTTACTCGGCAACGGAGACGCCTTCAACTTCGGACATCGTCGTGACGCCCTGCGCCACCTTGAGGTGGCCGCTCATCCTGATGTTCCGGACGCCATCCTCAACGCAAATCTTCTTGAGTTCGTCCGTCGATGCGCCGCGGAGAATTGCCGTTCGGATGTTCTCCGTAATGGGCATCATCTGATAGAGCGCGACGCGTCCCTTGTATCCCTTGTTGTTGCACTTGTCGCACCCTTTCCCCTTCATCGGCTTGGCGCCGGCAATGTCTGTGTCCGTCATGCCCCATTTTTTCAGCACCTCGGGGGTGATGCTCGGATCCGGTTCCTTGCAGCCCCCGCAGATACGCCGGCACAGGCGCTGGGCAATGACCAGGATCACAGAGGAGGCGACCAGGAACGGCTCGATGCCCATGTTGAGGAGCCGGTTAATGGTAGCCGGCGCGTCGTTGGTGTGGAGCGAGGCCATGACCAAGTGGCCGGTCATGGCGGCCTTGATCGCGATCTCGCCCGTCTCGAAGTCCCGAATCTCGCCGATCAGAATGATGTCAGGGTCCTGCCGGAGAAAGGACTTCAGGGCCGCCGGGAAGGTCAACCCGATGTCCGGTTGGACCAGGACCTGGTTGATCCCCATGAAGTTGAACTCGACCGGGTCTTCGGCCGTGGAGATGTTCACATCAACGGTATTGACGGCTTGCAGGCAGGAATAGAGGGTCACGGTCTTGCCGCTCCCGGTCGGTCCCGTGACGAGCAGCATCCCATACGGAGCCGCCAGCGCGGTATTGAGGTCCGCCGCCTGCTTCTCATCGAAGCCGAGCTTGTCCTTGTCCACCTGGATGTTGGACTTGTCCAAAAGCCGGAGACAGCCTTTCTCACCGAAGAGGGTGGGCAGGATCGACACGCGGAAGTCGATGTCTTTTTTGGGACCCAGTTTCAGTTTGATGCGCCCGTCCTGCGGCAGCCGCCGCTCGGCGATGTCCAGCTTGGCCATGATCTTGATGCGGGAGATAATGGCGTTCCTGACCTTCAAGGGCAGGTTCATGACCGTTTGCAGGTCGCCGTCAACGCGGTACCGGATGCGGAAGACGGTTTCGTAAGGCTCGATGTGGATGTCGCTGGCTCCCACCTTCATGGCGTTGACCAAGATGCCGTTGACCAGCTTGACGATGGGGGCCTCCACCTCACCGGTGATGACACCGCCTTCCTGCTCGGTCTCGGCCACTTCCACAGAGTCAAGGGCATCGCCCACGGTCTTGTCGAAGTCCTCAACGTCCACCACCGGGCCTTCGGCCGCTTGACCGAGATTGGCCAGTTCATCGCCCCCGGCAGCATCTCCGACCGTGTAGTCCTTGGCTTGCAGAATGGCCTTGGCGGCGCCGGCGGTATCCGCTTTGCCGGCGGCATCCCCTCCGTAGTACTTCTTGATCGTCTCAATGAGCGAGGTTTCGGCGGCGATCACGGGTTCGATCGTATAGTTGGTGCGGAATTTGAGATCGTCGAGCGTTAAAATATTCGTAGGGTCCAGCATGGCCACGGTCAACGTCGCCCCGACCCGCCTCAGGGGACACACCATGTGTTTCTTCACCAGCTCAAGCGGCACCAGCTTGATGATGGCAGGATCGACATTCTGGTACATCTTCAAATCGACGGCGGGCACCCGGTACTGCTGGGCGAGAAACGCGAGGAGTTTCTCCTCGGGGACATAGCCCATTTTGACCAGCGTGCTGCCGAGCCGGCTGGCGCCTTTGGACGCCTTCACGGTCGCCAGCGCCTCATTGAGTTGCTGTTCGGTGATGAGCTTCGCGTCGACGAGCAACTTGCCTATTTTGTCAGCGACAACAGCCATGGCTTCTACCCCGTCTTGTGGAATGGTTAAACCGAGAAAAAGCCCCCGATAAACATAGGGAAAGAGTGTACTGCGTCATGCTGCCCTTGTCAAACACAGCGACGACGATTCAGGCCCTCGCAAGCCGGCGCCGTCAGACCAGGTCCGGATGGTAGGCACGGATCCCGCGATAGACGTATTGCAGGCCTGAAACGATGGTCAGCGTCAACATGAGCACCAGCAGCGGCATCAACTGGCGGACATCCTTCTCGAGCGCGATCAGCGCCAGCGCCAGGACAAGATATGCTAGCTGAACCAGCGTGGTTCCCTTGCCGAGAGCGGTCGGAACCACTTCGATCGTGGTCTGCGTCACATGCAGGAGCAGGGTTCCGGCTACAATGATGAGATCCCGGCTGACGACCACGATCGCGACCCATCCCGGCACGAGATGAAGGACCGCCAGCGTCACGAAGGCCGAGGTCAAGAGCAGTTTGTCGGCCAGGGGGTCCAGGTAGGCGCCGAGTTTCGTGCGCTGGTTCGCCATCCTGGCGATCACTCCGTCTAAAATGTCCGTCGCCCCCGCGACCAACAGCGTCCAGAGCGCCCACTGATAATGTCCATAGGTGAGGAACCCTATGAAGAACGGGATCAGCAGGATGCGGAGCACCGTCAGGGAGTTGGGGAGATTCATAGGTTCCTACGGCGCGAAGCCTAACAGACGACAATGGTGAATTCCAGGGAAACGTTCGTGCCGGGTCAACCGCGAGGATACCGATCCCGATTTCTTGACATTCACCGTAAGTCTTCGATAAAGTGTGCTTTCTGGATGATTTTTCGGCTCGAGGGTGCATCGTATGCAGGTCACGATCAACGGGAAACCTGAGCATATCTCCGGGGGAACCATCCTGGAAATTCTCAAGGCCAAGGACGTCAGCCCCCAGATGGTGGCCGTCGAGCTCAACTCGAAGATCCTGGAACGGGACGAATTGGCCAGCACTGGGGTCAAAGACGGCGACGCCATCGAACTGCTCTTCTACATGGGCGGAGGACGGTAAGTGTTCCGCGCCTCGTCCACCATCACCGAACTCATCGGCCGCACGCCCCTGGTCCGCCTCAACCGCTTAACCCCGGAAGGCGCCGCCACGATTTACGCCAAGGTGGAGTATTTCAATCCGGGCGGGTCGGTCAAGGACCGCATCTGCCTCAACATGATCGACGAGGCGGAACGGCAGGGCAAGCTCAAGCCCGGCGCCACGATCATCGAACCGACGAGCGGGAACACGGGCATTGGGCTGGCCCTGATCAGCGCCGTGCGCGGCTACAAGCTGATCCTCGTGATGCCGGAAAGCATGAGCATGGAGCGGGCCAGCCTGCTGTCATCGTACGGCGCGCAGCTCGTCCTCACGGCCGCCTGGGAAGGCATGAAGGGATCGATCAAGGAGGCCGAGAGCCTGGTCGCGGCGAACCCGGATTATTTCTTGCCGGACCAGTTCTCGAACCCAGCTAACCCGGCCATGCACCGGAAGACCACGGCCCTTGAAATCTGGGAAGCGCTGGACGGACGCATCGACGCCTTCGTCACCGCGGTCGGCACCGGGGGCACGATCACGGGATGCGGCGAGGTCTTCAAGGAACGGAACCCGAAGATCAAGGTCATCGCGGTGGAGCCAGCCGGCTCCCCGGTCCTCTCGGGCGGCGAGCCGGGGCCGCACCGGATTCAGGGCATCGGCGCGGGGTTCATCCCCAAGGTCCTGAACCGCTCGATCCTGGACGGCGTGCTCACGGTGACGGACGACGAGGCCTATCAGACCTCGAAGCTGCTGGCAAAGAAGGAAGGCCTGCTGGTCGGCATCTCCTCTGGCGCCAATGTCGCCGCCGCGCAGAAAGTCGCGGCCGAACTCGGGCCCGGCAAAAATGTGGTCACCATCCTGTGCGATACGGGCGAGCGCTACATCAGCATCGAGAAATACTTCAACATTTAACAACGGGACGCCCCAGACAACAGGAAGCCCATGCCGTTCATCCCGGACTCCGAAGAACAGGTCACCCGCTACAGCCGGCACATTCTGCTGCCGGAAGTCGGCGGCAAAGGCCAGAAAAAGATCGGCCAGGCCCGGGTCCTCATCGTCGGCGCCGGCGGTTTGGGTTCCCCCGCCGCGTTGTACCTGGCCGCGGCCGGCGTCGGCACGATCGGCCTGATCGACGGCGACATGGTGGACCTGTCCAATCTCCAACGCCAGGTGATCCATCAGACCGCCGACGTCGGCAGGCCCAAGGTAGATTCCGCCAAAGCCAAGATCCTCGCCTTGAATCCCGGCGTCGCGGTCGAGACCCATTACACGCGCCTCACGGCCGAGAACGCGCTGGACATCATCGGCCGGTACGACATCGTGGTGGACGGCGTGGACAACTTTCCGGCCAAGTTCCTGATCAATGACGCCTGCTTCTTCGCGCGGAAGCCGCTGGTGCACGGCGGCATCCTGCGATTCGACGGGCGGGTGTTCACCATTCTGCCGGGGAAAAGCGCGTGCTACCGCTGCGTCTTCAAGCAGCCGCCTCCGCCGGGAGCGGTGGCCAGCTGCCAGGAAGCCGGCGTGATCGGCGCGCTGGCCGGCGTCATCGGCACCATCCAGGCGACTGAAGTCCTCAAGCTCATCCTGGACCGCGGTCGCCTCCTGACAGATCGGTTCCTGGATTACGACGCGCGCCTGACGCGCTTCCGTGAAATCAAGATCACCAAAAACCCGAAGTGCCCGTTGTGCGGGGATCGGCCTGAGATCACTCAGCTCTTCGAGCACGAACCGGAGGTCTGCGCGGTCAAGACCGCGTGAGCGCGCCCATGGCAGCCACCACCGCAGACAAGATCAAAGGGCTGATCTGCCGCGAATGCGGAAAAGAGTACCCGCCGGTCTCCCTGCATGTCTGCGACATGTGCTTCGGCCCCTTGGAGGTCCAGTACAACTACAAGGCGATCAAATCGCGCATCTCCCGTAAAACGATCGAGGCCGGCCCCAAAAGCCTCTGGCGGTATGTCGACCTGCTGCCGATCCAGGGCGAGCCCACGGCGGGGCTCTACGCCGGCTTCACCCCGCTGATCCGGGCCAAAAATCTCGGCGACGAACTGGGGCTAGACAAGCTCTACATCAAGAACGACACCGTGAACCACCCGACCCTGTCGTTCAAAGACCGCGTCGTCTCGGTGGCGCTGACCCGCGCCCTCGAGTTGGGCTACGACACCGTGGCCTGCGCTTCAACAGGCAACCTGGCGAACTCGGTCGCGGCCCACGCGGCGGCGGCCAAGATGCAGTGCTATGTCTTTATTCCCCACGACCTGGAAGCCTCCAAGGTACTGGGCAACCTCGTGTACCGGCCGAACGTCGTCGAGGTCGAAGGCAATTACGACGACGTGAATCGCCTCTGCAGCGAGATCGCCGGCGAGCACAAGTGGGCTTTTGTCAACGTCAACATCCGTCCCTACTACGCCGAAGGGTCCAAGACGCTGGCGTACGAGGTCGTCGAACAGCTCGGTTGGACCGCTCCCGACCAGATCGTCATTCCGATGGCCTCGGGGTCCCTGCTCACGAAGATCTGGAAGGGGCTCAACGAATTTCACAAGCTGGGGTTGATCGATCGCCTGACCACTAAGGTCCATGGGGCGCAAGCCGAAGGCTGCTCCCCCATCTCGGCGGCCTACAAGCAAGGCCGCGATTTCTTCAAACCGGTGAAGCCTAACACCATCGCCAAGTCGCTGGCGATCGGCAATCCCGCCGACGGCTATTATGCGCTCAAGACCGCCGCCGAGAGCGGCGGGGCCATGGACTCCGTCACCGACGAGGAGATCGTGGAAGGCATGACGCTCCTCGCGCAAACGGAAGGCGTCTTCGCCGAAACGGCCGGCGGCGTGACCATCGGCGTCCTCAAGAAGCTGGTGAAGCAGGGCATCATCAAGCGGACCGATACGACGGTCGCCCTGATCACAGGCAACGGCCTCAAGACCCAGGAAGCCGTGATGCACGCCGTCGGCCGCCCGACGCGGATCTCCCCGAGCCTGGTCCATTTCCAGAAGACGTTCAACCTGGGCAAGCACGAGAGGTAAGTTCCCCATGGTGAAGGTTCGTATTCCCACTCCCCTGCGGCCATTGACGGGAGGGAAAAGCGATGTGGAGACGGCGGCTTCGGACATCCAGTCGATGATCGAGTCGCTCAACGGGCAATTCCCCGGCCTCAAAGATCGGGTCTGCGACGACAAGGGCGAGATCAGGCGGTTCGTGAACATCTACCTCAACGAGGAAGACATCCGCTTCCTGCAGGGCAAGGACACGCCCCTCAAGGACGGCGATGAGATCTCCATCGTGCCGGCCATTGCGGGCGGGGGCTTGTAAACGATGGCTCACCTGCGTTTCCATCTGCGGTTTCCCGAGGAGAAGATCAAGGAGCCGGTCCTCTGCCAGATCAACCGGGAATTCCCGAAGGTCGACACGAACATCCGGCGGGCGGACGTCCGCGAGAAGACCGGGTGGATGGACGTCGAGTTCGCGGGCGATCCCGCCGAAGTCGAACGGGCGATCGACGGCATCCGGAAGAGGGGCGTCATCGTGGACCCGATTGAGCTGAACGTCGTGGAGTAACGATGCGGGAGTTCACGGAAACCCAGATCGAGCGCTACAGCCGGCACATCATCCTTCCCGATGTCGGCGGGAAGGGGCAGATGAAGCTCGCCAACGCCAGGATGCTCATCATCGGCGCCGGCGGCCTGGGTTCCCCGGCGGCGTTCTATCTGGCCGCCGCCGGCGTCGGCACGATCGGGTTGGTGGACGGCGACGTCGTGGACCTGTCGAACCTCCAGCGCCAGATCCTCCATACGACCGCCGGCATCGGCAGGCCGAAAGTGGAATCCGGACGAGAAACGCTGGCCGCGCTGAACCCGGACGTCACGATCAAGACATACCAGGCGAACATCGACGCGGGGAACATCCTCGGCATTCTCGCCGACTATGACCTCGTACTGGACGGATCGGACAATTTCATCACCCGCTATCTCGTCAATGATGCCTGCTTCTTCGCCAAGAAGACGTTGATCTCCGGCAGCATCTTCCGGTTCGAAGGGCAACTCACCGTCCTCAAACCAAACGACGGCTTCCCCTGCTACCGGTGCCTCTACGCCGAACCACCCCCGGCCGGCCTCGTCCCGAATTGCCAGGAAGCCGGCGTCTTGGGAGTCCTCGCCGGGACGATCGGCGTGCTGCAAGCCGCCGAAGCCATCAAGGAAATTGTCGGATTCGGCACGTCCCTCGCCGGTTCCATGCTGATCTATGACGCCCTCGACATGACCTTTCGCAAGACCCGTATCCCGAAAGATCCCGCATGCCCGTTGTGCGGCGCCAAACCGCGGATCACGGACCTGTCGAGCGATTACAGCGTGTCGTGCTCAATCTAGCAATTCCTCGACGGTTCCTCGACGAAATGATCGCCCACGCGCGCGCGGCGGCCCCGCACGAGTGCTGCGGCCTGCTGGCCGGCAAGGACGGCCTGGTCACTCACCAGTACAAGATCAAGAACATCGTCGCGAGCCAGGGCGCCGGCGTCGCGGAGCTGTTCGATACCGCCAAGATCGCGAATCTGGAGCGGCTGTCGCCCGCTGAGCGGGCCGATATCGCCTTCTGGATGGACGCCAAGGACATGTTCGCCGCGCAAAAAGACATGCGGACCCAGGGGACGGCCATGCTGGCCAGCTATCACTCGCACCCCGTTTCTCCGGCGCGGCCCTCCCCAACCGACATCAAAGCGCTCGCATTCTACCCCGACATCGCCCACCTCATCGTCTCGCTCGAGAATGATGCACGACCGGTGATCAATGCCTTTCGCATCGCGGACGGCACCGTTACCGCGGTTGACTATACGACCGGCTAGATGGCCACATTCTCCCCGCCGAAGCTCAAACCGATAGGCGACCTCGCTTCTGAACTGGGGCTCCTCGACGAAGAGCTGCTTCCTTACGGCCGTTTCAAGGGCAAGATCGAGCTGTCGGCGCTCGAACGGCTGCGGAACCGTCCCCTCGGCAAATATATTCTGGTGACTGCCATCAACCCTACCCCGCTGGGCGAAGGCAAAACGGTCACCTCGATCGGGCTGGCCATGGGCCTCAATCGGCTCGGCCGCCGAACGGTGGTCACGCTGCGCCAGCCCAGCCTGGGGCCCGTGTTCGGCATCAAGGGAGGAGCATCGGGCGGAGGACGCGCGCAGGTGGTGCCGCAGGAAGAGATCAATCTGCATCTCACCGGCGATGCGCATGCCGTCGCCTCGGCGCATAACCTGCTGGCGGCGTTCATTGACAACCACCTCTCGCACGGCAATGCGCTCAAGATCGACCTCGACCGGATCACGTGGCCGCGGGTCATGGGCCTGA
Source organism: uncultured Nitrospirales bacterium (assembly GCA_964472655.1). Classification (GTDB taxonomy): domain Bacteria; phylum Nitrospirota; class Nitrospiria; order Nitrospirales; family NS-4; genus SCTG01. The sequence goes on along the minus strand of CAYYLQ010000003.1, from coordinate 105,142 downwards.
ACGACCGCGCGCTTCGCCAGGTCACCCTGCAAGACGGCCGCCGCACCCAGTTCGTGATCACGGAAGCCTCCGAGGTGATGGCCATCCTTGCGCTGGCTTCCGACCTCGCAGGCCTGCGCCGCCGGCTCGGCCGGATCCTCGTGGGAATGACGCAGGACAACCAGCCGGTGCTGGCCGAAGAGTTGCGCTGCGCCGGCGCGATGGCCGCCTTGCTCAGAGATGCGATGAATCCCAATTTGCTTCAGACCATGGAGGGCACGCCGGCCATCCTGCATGCAGGCCCTTTCGGCAACATCGCGCACGGCAACTGCTCGATCGTGGCCGACGCCCTCGCGCTCCGCCTGGCCGATTTTGTCGTCACCGAAGCGGGCTTCGGCAGCGACCTGGGCGCGGAGAAGTTCTTCAACATCAAATGCCGAACGTCCGGCCTGCAGCCGTCGGCCGCGGTCATCGTGGCCTCCTTGAGAGCCTTGAAGCTGCATGGCGGCGGCGGCCCGGCCAAGCCCGGTGCGCCGCTCCCTTCCACCCTGACAGGCCCCAACCGGGAAGCCCTGGCTCGCGGGCTCTCGAATCTGAAGCAGCACATCGCGAACGTCCGTTCGTTCGGCGTGCCGGCCGTCGTCGCCGTCAATGCCTTTGGGGACGATCCGACGGATGAGTTGGAATACGTGAAAGCGAAAGCGGTGGAATGCGGAGCCATCGCCGCCGCCATTGCGACTCCGTGGGCGGACGGCGGAGCAGGCGCCGAAGCACTCGCAGCGGCCGTGTCACGGGCCTGCGAACAGCCGGCGGCCTACAGGCTGTTGTATGAGGACACCGTCTCTATCGAGCAAAAAATCGAAACCATCGCCCGGCGGATCTACGGAGCCCAGGGCGTGAACTTCGAGCCGGCCGCTGCGAGCCAGATCGAACTGGCCTCCCGGTTGGGTTACGGCCGGTTCCCGATCTGCATGGCCAAGACCCAATATTCACTGTCCCACGATCCGCAACTCCTCGGCCGCCCGACAGGGTTCACCCTGCCGATCCGAGAACTGCGGATCCTGGCCGGCGCCGGGTTTCTGACCGCGGTGTGCGGAGGAATGCAACTCATGCCTGGGCTGCCCCGGCGCCCGGCCGGAGAGCAGATGGACCTCGACCCGGAAACAGGCCGCATCACGGGACTGACCTAGAGGGAAAATTTACGGCAGCGTCACGGTCCGGAGCGATTGTCCGGTCGCCGCCTGGTAGGCCGCGTCGAACGTACTGACTTCCGTAATCCTGATGTCGCTCCCTTTACCCTTCAAGGCAAGATCCATCGAGGTCTGCGCAAAGGGAACAACCATTTCGCGATAGTGAGACTGACGGCACCCTTTAATTTTTTCTTCCAGCCCTCCCACCGGTCCCACGTCGAGGTTTTCATCGATGGTCCCCGACATACAGACTTCGGGGCGGATCCGATCGCCCAGCAGGGCCGAGGCCACACCGACGGCGAGAACGGCGCCTGCGCTGGGCCCATCGATATAGAGCCCGCTCTGAAGAATATTGGTTTTCACGGAGAGACGCACGCGGAGGAACCGCGGGTCATAGCCCACGGCCTTTGCCGCGGCGGAGACTGCCGTCCTGAGGGATACGTCCAAGTGCCCGCCGAAGTGAGAGTCGGTCACAACCTCTGGGCCTGTTCCCGATGAGACATAACTGACAGCGAGATCAACCAACGCCACTTCCCCTCTATCGGTCAAGTAAAAGCCCTGGCTTTCTTGCTGGGCCGAGAGTTGATTCACCATCAGAACCGGTACCCGATGGATCGCCGTCTGGAAGGCCGGGGCAGCCTTGGCGGATTGCGCCGGTACGGAAATCTGGGGTACGACTGGAGAAGCGCCCGTCGTCGGGACGGCAGAGGCAGGCACGACCTCTTTTGAGGGCTGCAGAGCAACCGCTTTATCCCTGTCGTTGTCCCTTTGAATAATTCGGCAATACCCGGCGCCTCGATCATCGGTAAAGAGATACGAGCCATCCTCCTGCACACACCTCCAGACCTCAGCCGGCGCCGCGGCCGGATACAAGCCGAAGCCGATGGATACGGAAAGGACCAGCAGTTTGAAGCGCGAAGCCATCATGACCTCATAAACTGCAGCAATATAGATGCCTTGGACGGCTGAATGCAAACGCTGGGGCCGGCATTGACGCAAACCATCTAAAATATAAGTCATTTTCAAGCAAGTCCAGGAAAATTTGTCGACTCATATACAGGAATGCCAATGTCCATTTCCTATCCTGAAAGATAGCCATGATGCCCATTCGGATAGCCGCGCCCTTCTCTCCTCGCCCTGGATTTTACGTCGGACACCATTTATTCTCGACGCATGTCTGAAGAAGACAAGCATCAGGCGCGGATCTTCCTGCATCGCGGAGACCTGCAGCAGGCCCGCCTGTGTTACGAGAAGGCGGTCCGTGACGACAAAGAGAACGGATCGAGGCAAGCGCTCTCGGATTCGCTCGGGAACCTCGGCAACGTCTGCGCGATGATGGGCGCGTACGACGAATCAGAACGCTGCTACCGGGACGTGCTTGCGCTTCAACGTGACCTGCAGGATTTGAACGCCATCGGCCAGACACTCGCCAACCTCGGCAACGTACACACCGAAGCAGGCCAGCCCGACAAAGCCCGCTCCTATTATCTGGAGGCGTTGGATATCCTGCGGCCGCTCCCTGACCAGCGCGCACTCGGGGTTCTCTACTCCAATCTGGCGCTCCAGGATGCGGCGGTCGGCAGAACCGCGGACGCGATCGCCAATTTCAACAGGGCTCTGGAGTGTCACCGTGCCGCCGGCGACGAGAACGGGCTGGCTGTGACGTACAGCCAATTGGGAAAAACGTTCTTGCAAGCCGGTGACGGGCAGAGGGCCGAGAAGTGTCTCAACAACGCCTCGGAACACTTCATTAAATTGGGCAACGAGCAGGGTGACGCCGCCGTGCTTCGACTGCTGGCCGACCTGTACGAACAGGCCGGCAACGGAGAATCCGCGATCCGATGCCTCGAGCGGGTCGTGCTGTTGGATACGCGCTACGGGCTTCTTCAGTTCCGACAGGACTCGGCGCGCTTAGCCCGATTGCAGCAACAGCGGAAGCAATCGTGAGTCAGTCGGTCACGGCTCCTTCCGAGGCCGAGGAGACATGCCGCGCGTATTTGGCCATGACGCCTGCCGTATAGCGCGGCACCGGCGGCTTCCACTTGCTGAGCCGGGATTTGATCTCTTTCTGGGTCAGTTCAACGTTCAGCTTGCGGGCGGCGACGTCGAAAACGATGTGGTCGCCGTTTCTGAGCGCCGCGATGGGACCCTTCTTGGCCGCTTCCGGCGCAACGTGCCCGGCCATCAAGCCGTGCGTCGCGCCCGAGAAACGGCCGTCGGTGAGCAGCGCGACGGACTCGCCGAGGCCCGCGCCGACGATGGCGGCCGTCACGCCCAGCATCTCGCGCATGCCGGGGCCGCCCGCCGGCCCTTCGTAGCGGATCACGACCACATCACCGGCTTTGATCTGTCCCGCCTTGACGGCGGCGAAGGCGTCCTCCTCTCGATCGAACACCTTGGCGCGCCCTTTAAATGACATCATCGAGTGCCCCGCCACCTTCACGACGCAGCCCTCCGGCGCCAGATTCCCTTTCAGAACCACCAAACCGCCGGTCGGCTTGATCGGATTGGAGAGCGGCCGTAAGACCTGTTGCCCGGGCGTCTCCTGGGCCTGCTTCGCCTCTTCGCCGATGGCCCGGCCCGTGACGGTCGGCTGATCGGTGTGCAGGATGCCGGCATCCAGCAGGCGCTTGGCGACGAGCGTCGTGCCGCCGGCCGCAAACAGATCGGCCGCCATAAACCGGCCGCCGGGCTTGAGGTCGGCCAGCAGCGGGATCTTCCGGTTGATCTTGTCGAAGTCGTCAATGGTCAGCCGCACGCCGGCTTCCCGTGCGATCGCGAGCAGATGCAAGACGGCGTTCGTGGAGCCTCCGGTGGTCGCCACGGCGGCGATCGCGTTCTCCAGCGCTTTGCGCGTGATGATCTTGCGGGGGCGGAGATCGCTTTTCAGCAGCGCCATCACCATCTGGCCGCATCGAAACGCCACCTCGTCCTTGCGGGGGTCCATGGCGGGAACCCCGTTGCAGCCCATCGGCGACATGCCCAGAAACTCGAAGGCGATGGCCATCGTATTGGCGGTGAACTGCCCCCCGCAGGCGCCGGCCCCCGGACAGGCATGGTCTTCCAGATCGTGCAGCTCCGCATCCGTCATCTTCCCCGCCCCGTGCTTCCCCACTGCTTCAAAGACGTCCTGGATGGTGACGTCGTGGCCCTGAAACCGGCCGGGCATGATCGACCCGCCGTAGAGCATCAGCGAAGGAAGGTTTAGGCGGGCCAGCGCCATGACGGTGCCCGGAATCGTCTTGTCGCAGCCGGAGAGCGCCACAACCGCGTCGAACAAATGCCCGCGGGCGACCAGCTCAATGGAGTCGGCGATTACCTCGCGGCTGATCAACGAGGCCTTCATGCCCTCCGTGCCCATCGAGATGCCGTCGGAGACCGCAATGGTGTTGTACTCGATGGGCGTGCCGCCGGCCGCGCGGATGCCTTCTTTGACCTTCGCCGACAGGCGGCGCAGGTGGGAATTGCAGGGCATCACCTCGATCCAAGTGTTCGCCACCCCGACCAGCGGGCGGGCTAGGTCGTCGTCGGTGAACCCGACCGCCTTGAGCATCGCACGCGCCGGCGCGCGGCCCGGGCCGTCGGTGAGATCGCGGCTTTGGTGCTTCAGATCGTTCGTCATGGAGTCTCCTTAACCCCAGGCGTAACCAGCTGCACCTTACCTTAGACTGGAGATAGCTTCAATCCCAATCCTACGGAAGCACAACGGGGGTTGACCCCATTCCCCCGCATGGGGCAGTGCATCAGGTGTTTCCTCTTTCCATTTTCAGGGCATCACCTGCCCCAACGCAACCAGCGACAAGGCAAGAAGCCGCACTTCCTCTCTCTGCTACGCCTAACTCTGTGATTGGATAAAGAGAAGTGATGGTTGCGGGGAAGGGATTCGAACCCTTGACCTTCGGGTTATGAGCCCGACGAGCTACCGGACTGCTCCACCCCGCGAACGCATGCTAACAACTTGCCCTACGGGTGTCAAGGCAACGGGAAATACGGTATTATGCCGAGCCGATGGCCAATCTGACCAAAATCGTGTTCATGGGGACTCCCGAGTTCGCGGTCCCATCTCTGCAGGCGCTGCTGGACGCCGATCCCGGCACCGTCGGGCGAGTCGTCGGCGTGGTCACGCAGCCCGACCGTCCCAAAGGCCGCGGCCATCAGCTCGCTCCGCCGCCGATTAAAGTGCTGGCCCGGCAAGCCGGCCTGCCTATTCTGCAACCAGTCAAGATGAAAGACCCGGAGTTTCTGGATGCGCTGCGCAGTTGGACTCCCGACGTCATCGTCGTGACGGCCTTCGGACGGATCCTGCCTCCGGTCATTCTCGATCTTCCCCCGATGGGATGCATCAACGTGCACGGTTCGCTCCTGCCCAAGTATCGCGGGGCCGCGCCGATCCAGTGGGCGCTCATCAACGGCGAGACCGAAGCCGGCATCACCACGATGCTCATGGACCCGGGCTTGGACACCGGCCCCATGCTGCTGCACGAAGCGATCCCGATCCACCCGACGGACACGGCCGGAGACCTGGCGGAGCGCCTCGCTCCTGTCGGTGGCCGGCTGTTGCTGGAGACCCTCGCGGGGCTCAAGAGCGGGCGGCTGCGCCCGACTCCCCAGGACCCTGCCAAGGCCACGCTGGCGCCGCTGCTGAAGAAGGAAGACGGCATGCTGAATTGGAAGGACGAGGCGATCGCGATCTCGAACCGTATCAGAGGCCTGACGCCCTGGCCGGGAGCCTACACGTACTGCGGCGAGGAGCGGTGGCAGATCTGGCGGGCGCAAACGGCCCCGGTCAGCTGCGCAGAGGCCGAGCCGGGCGCCATCATCGAAGTCACGAAAGAAACAATCCGCATCGCGACCGCAAAGGGCTCGCTCCTGCTCCAGGAGATCCAGCCGGCTTCAGGCAAACGCCTGAGCGTCAGACAATACCTTGTCGGGCATCAAGTCGCCATCGGGTCACGGCTCACCCCGTCGCCGCCCACGGCATCCTAGCCGCCCTACGGAACGCGTGTCCCCCTTGCACCATCTACCATGATGTTCTATAGTGGCTTTCCATGAGCGGCGTCCGGATCGCCCCCTCCATTCTTTCAGCCGATTTCGCGCACCTGGCCGATGAGATTGCCGCCGTCGAGCAGGCCGGCGCGGACATGGTGCACGTGGACGTCATGGACGGCCACTTCGTGCCGAACCTGACGATCGGGCCGCCCATCGTCGAGGCAATCCGCAAGGTCACGAAACTCCCGCTCGACGTCCATCTGATGATGACGAACCCCGACGACTTCCTCGGAGAATTCGCCGAGGCGGGCGCCGACTACCTCACGGTCCATGTCGAAGCGTGCCCGCACCTGCACCGCACCATCCAATCGATCAAAGAAAAGGGCGTCAAGGCCGGCGTCACGTTGAATCCCGCGACCCCGCTCGTCAGCATCGAAGCCATTCTCCCCGACGCGGATCTCCTCCTGATCATGTCGGTGAACCCCGGCTTCGGCGGCCAGCGGTTTATCCCCCGCGTACTCGACAAGATCCGTCAGGCGCGCACGATGATCCGGCAAACCGGCCGGCCGATCCTGCTCGAGGTAGACGGCGGCGTCAAGGCAGATAACGCCGGGGAGATCGTCAACGCCGGCGCGGACATCCTGGTGGCGGGCTCGGCGATCTTCGAAGCGCCGGGCCACAACTACCGGCACGCGATCGCCCAGTTGCGCACGACGGGTGCGGCCGCCAACGCCAAGGGCGCTTCCTCGAAGGCCCACCGATGAGCGACGTGGCAGCGCTCGCCGAGAGCCTGCACCCTCATGAAGCCAAAGTCCTTGCGGCCTTGGACGTCCCCGGCAACCCGCCTGTTCAGAACGAAGAGACGCTCGCGAAAAGCAGCGGCCTTGAAGTCGCCCAAGTCGGGGCTGCCCTGGGGCGCCTGCAGATCAAGGGACTGGTTTCGGTCCTCTCAGAAGTGACCCGCCAGATCGTTTCCCTTACGGAAACCGGCGAACGCTACTTTCAGCGCTATACCCCCATGGTGCGGATCATCTCCGCCTTGCGGGCGGCCGCCGACACCGGCGCCCAGTTGTCCCTCCGGGACATCCAGCAGCGCGAAGAGCTTGACGCCGCCGAACTTAGCGGCGCCGTCGGCGAGCTGAAGCAGGAAAACGTCATCCGGGTCGCCGCGCGAGGGATCGTGGAGCTGACCGGATCTTCCTCCGCCACCGCCGACGACCTGCAAAAACTCATCAAGTATGTCCATGAAGGCGCCAAGCTCCTCTCCGAGTTCGCCCCTGCCGAACAGACCCTGATCGGGAAATTCGCCCAGAAGCGCGGCAAGCCGAACGAGCCGTTCCGCGTGGACGACCGCATCAGCCGCGTGTACGGCGTCACGGAAACCGGTAAAGCCGTTCTCCAGCAGACTAGGCGAGAAGACGCGGGGGAAGAAGTCGCCCGCCTCACCCCGGAGATGCTGAAGGACGGGGGCTGGCGGAACGCGCGTTTCCGCAAGTACACGATCGGCCTGAGCCCGGCCCGCATCCCGGCCGGCAAGAAACACCCCTACCGCGAGTTTCTCGACCTGGTCAAGACCAAGCTCACCGCCATGGGCTTCGAGGAAATGCGGGGAGGGCTGGTCGAGAACGAGTTCTGGAATATGGACGCGCTCTTCATGCCGCAGTTCCATCCCGCGCGGGAAACCCATGACGTGTACTTCGTGAAGGAACCGGTACTCTCCGCTCCGATTCGAGAGCCGTTCCTGACGCAGGTCGCCCAGGCACACGAGAATGGCGGGAAGACCGGATCGAGCGGTTGGCACTACACCTTCGACCACATGCGGACGCGCCGCCTGGTGCTGCGCAGCCAAGGCACGGCCGTTTCCGCGCGTACGCTCGCCGCCGCCCCGAAAGTCCCGGGCAAATATTTCTCCATTGCCCGGTGCTTCCGCTACGACCAAGTGGACGCAACGCACGCGCCTGACTTCTTCCAGATCGAGGGCATCGTCCTGGGGACGGACATCAACTTCCGGACTCTCTTGGGACTTCTCACCCTTTTTGCCCGCGAGGTGGCCCAAGCCCAGGAAATCCGGTTCGCCCCGGCCTACTTCCCCTTCACCGAGCCGTCGGTCGAACTGCACGTGCGCCACCCGCGTCTCGGTTGGATCGAACTCGGCGGCGCCGGCCTCTTCCGGCCAGAAGTCACGCGCCCGCTCGGCGTGGACATCCCTGTGATCGCCTGGGGCCTCGGGCTCGATCGCATGGCCATGGTCGCCCTCGAAATCCACGACATCCGCGATCTCTTTTCCGGCGACCTGGAGATGATCCGCTCCAAACGGGTTCAGTACTGAGCGCGCCGTGCCTACCATTTCGGTCAATCGCAAAGACCTCGACAAGCTGCTCGGACGGCGCGCGACGGACAAGGAGCTGGAGACCTGGCTCTCGCTCGTCAAGGGCGAGATCAAGGATTACGACAGCGCCAGCGGCGAACTGCGGATCGAACTGCAGGACTCGAATCGCCCCGACCTGTGGTGCGTGGAAGGCATCGCACGTCAGATCCGGTGCAAGCTGGAGGGACGGTCGAAACCCTACCCCTACTTGAAAGCGGCCCGCGGACGGCGCGATCAGATCCTGGTCGAGAAGGGCCTGGAGGGCGTACGTCCGTTCATCGGCGCCTGCAAGGCCCGCGGGTACAAAGTGACCGAAGACGGTCTGGCCCATCTTCTCCAGACCCAGGAGAAGCTCGCGGACATCTTCGGGCGGAAACGCCGCACGATTTCCATCGGACTCTATCGCCTGCCGCCGATCGGTTTTCCGGTCACATACGCCCTCGCGAACCCGGACCAGGCCACGTTCCGTCCTCTCGGCTTCGACGATGCGATGAGCCTGCGGGAGATTCTTGAAATCCATCCCAAGGGCCAGGAGTACGGGGCGATCCTCGCCGGGCAGCAGCGGTTCCCCCTGCTCCGCGACGTGAACGGAGCCGTGCTGTCCTTCCCGCCCATCATCAACAGCCGGGACCTCGGCGAAGTGCGCGCGGGCGACGAGGACCTGTTCATCGAGGTCACCGGAACGGATCTGCGCATGGTCCTGCTGACGGTGAACATCTTCGCCGCCAACCTGCACGACCGGAGCGCTGTGATCGAACCGGTGGATATCGTGTATCCCTACAAAACGGAGATGGGCCGGGTGGTCCGGATGCCGCAGGCGTTCGCACGGCCGCGCATCATCAAACAGACCGAGATCGCAAAAGCTCTGGGCGACGAGCTGCCGGTCAAGGAGATCCGCGCCCGCCTTATCGCGTACGGCTACGCCGCGATTGGAGGTGCCCGGAGCCTGACCGTGACTCCACCTTCCTACCGCAACGATCTGATGCATTCGGCGGACATTATCGAGGACGTCGCCATCAGCCGCGGATACCACACGTTCGGGCCCATCATGCCCTCGGCCTTTACCGTGGGCGGGCTCTCCCGCATCGAACAACTTTCGGACAAGGTGCGCGAGCTGATGCTCGGCTTCGGCTTCCAGGAGATCATCTCGAACATCCTGAGCTCGCGCGAGGACCTGGTCGCCAAGATGCGCCTGAGCGTCGGGCACCCCGCCGCTGGTTGCATCGAAATCGACAATGTGATGTCCCAGAGCATCGAATGTCTCCGTCAGTGGATCCTACCCTCGCTGCTACGCGTCGAGACCGCGTCCTCGCGCAGCTTCTACCCGCATCTTCTGTTCGAGGTCGGTGAAGTGACGCTCCCGGACCCGGACACCGAAACCGGCGTCCGTACCGAAGTCCGGCTCAGCGCCCTGTTGGCCCATACCGGCGCGAGCTTCTCGGAAACGCATTCCTACCTCGCGTTGCTGTGCTATTACCTCAACAAGCCGGCGGACCACCTGGCGCCGATTGACCATCCGTCCTTCATCGAGGGACGAGTTGCCCGGATCGAGCTTGCCGGCAAACCGGTGGGCCTGATCGGCGAGCTGCATCCAGAAGCGCTCGAGCGCTGGCAGATCACGATGCCCTGCAGCATGTTCGAGCTCGCGCTCGATCCGCTCCTATAACGTCAAGGACGCGCCCATGAAGAAACTGGTGCTCGTCGGCTTCCTCGGTGCCGTCGGCTTCATCCTCCTCCTGGGAGCCGCCTTGTTCGCCCTCCCGTACATCACAAACCTCGAAACGGTCCGCAGCCAAGTGGCCACGATCGCCTCTGCCGCGCTCCGGCGCCCCGTGAGCCTGTCGCGCCTGAGCCTCCAGGCCATCCCCGGCCCCGGCCTCTTGCTCGACGACCTGACCATCACCGAGCGCAACGGGGTTCCCCTTGTGTTCGTAGATGCGCTCATCATCGAAATGAAACTGGGACCGCTCCTGCAACGAAACCTTGTCGTGGACCGGATCGTCGTCGAGAACCCCCAGGTGAACTTGACTCGCAACCCCGACGGCTCGCTGAATCTTCCGGTGCCGCCGCCCACCGCTATCCTGTCGCTCTTCGACACGTTCGCCCAGTATGGCTTCCCCCCGCTGACACTGGCGCTGGATGAAGTCGAGCTGGAGGACGGGGAGCTCACGATCCGAGACAAGACCGGCTCCAATAGGTTTCCGTTCCTTCATGTCCAAGGATTGGACGTTTTGCTGGACGACGTCTCGCTGACCACGGTCCTGGCCACGTCCGGCGGCACCACCCTGGCATCGTTCCTCCTCTCCCGCCTGACCGCGGAAGGAAGCATGACCCTCCGCGAAGTCCTCTATCAGCAAGCGATCAAGGCCGAGAACCTCCGCGGCACCCTCGTCATCAGGGATGGCGTGGTACGGCTGAACGACGTCTCGCTCTTTCTGTTCGGGGGAAAAGGCAACGGCGAGCTCGCCGCTCACATGAACCGGGTGCCGCCGCGGTACGAATCGAACCTCACGCTGGAATCCCTCCACATGGATCAGGTTTTCACCGCATTGCACATGGCGCCGGCTCTCGTCTCCGGTACCGTGTTCCTTCAGGAAACCCTGGTGACACACGGAACAACCACGGATGATTTCATGCGGGGCCTGACGGGAGTGGCACGTTTCGAGATAAAAGACGGAACGATCCGCAAGATGGATGCTTTCGGCAAGATCCTGACCACGCTTAACTTGAAGCGCCTGTTCAGCGGCACGCTCCCGGATATGTCTAAAGAGGGAGTACCCTTTGATCGGATTGCCGGGACCCTGCGTTTCAAGAACGGAGTCATGACCACCGACAACCTCAAGCTGGACGGTCCTGTCGTGGACGTCGACGTCAAGGGCTCGGTCAGCCTGCCGGACCGGAAGGTCGCCATGGTGGCAACCGCCATGGGGATGGATTTCGACGTGCAAGGTCCCGCCGAGGATCCTACCGTGTCCTCCCGGGCAATGAAGGGCCTAAAAGAAGGTATCGGCAGCCTGCTGGAAAAAGGGCTGGAGTTATTCCGTTGAGCGGAAGGACTGCCTGCCGGTTACTTGGGAGGCGGGACAGGGTTGGCGCGGTCGAAGTACTGCTCCTGCAGTTTCCTCGTGGTATTCGCGATGACGATCCGTCCCAGCTCGCTCGTCGGAACCGGCGTTTGCCCACCCAGCCGGACGATTGAATCGCGAATATCGGCCATGGCGAGCACGATCACTCCTTCAATCTTGGCCCCCGATCGCTCGTACTCGATTTCAAGCGCCGCCCAAGCTTTGCGGTAAGCCGCGACAGCCGGATCAAGACGGGACGTTTTGTCGAGAGCGGCCGCCAGGCCCCGGTACGTGGTCGAGGCGAGCGGCAACGCCACATGGACAGCCGCGATGAATCTGGACGTGCCTTGTACAAACCTCCCCTCCTCGATGTCCTTCGTGCCGGCAGCGCGCAGGCTTTCCACGCATTTGATCTCGCTTTCCGTCGGTGCGCGCTCCGGCCTGGGCCCTGGAAGAGGGCCATCAATGATGAGCGCGATCGGCGCAACGGTCTTATTCGTAGGACCGTGCAGACCCGGACAGGCCGTCGGGGATTGGGCGCCGTCCGGCGTCTCCATGCCTCGGGTAGGCGGCGGTTCCTGGCTTTGTGGAGGCGGCACCTGCACCCCCGAGGGCGGCGCGGGGGGATCGGCCTGGATGGCGAGGCCGCTTGCCAGCAGCCAGCCGGCTACGCTCGCCGCTTGAAAGAATCGAATGCTCATGGGTCCTCCGCGCCGCAAGACATGCCTTTTGTGTGTCACGCCTTGGCGAGCTGGGTTTTGGCCGTACCGACGAGTTTCGTGAAACCGTCCGGATCACGGATGGCCATGTCGGACAGCACCTTTCGATCCAGCTCGATCCCCGCCTTCTTCAGCGCATTGATGAAGCGGGAATAGAGCACGCCGTTGGTCCGGCACGCCGCGGTGATGCGGGCGATCCAGAGGCGGCGAAAAGCGCGCTTCCTATTGCGGCGATCTCGGTAGGCATATTGTTGCGCCCGGTCTACCGCCTCGGTCGCGGTCCGGAACAGCTTGCTCTTGGCGCCGTAATAGCCCTTCGCCAGCTTGAGTCTTTTCTTATGACGTGCGCGGGTTTTGGTCCCGCCTTTAGCCCGTGGCATGGCTTCTCTCCTTCTTCAATGGGTCAATTCGGCAGGAGCGCGGCGATCCGGTACACATCGCCCGGCGCGACGCGCACCGCCCCACTGAGTCTGCGTTTGCGGTTCCTGCTTTTGCTCGTGAGGATATGCCGCTTGTTGGCCTTATGCCGCATGAGCTTCCCCGTCCCTGTCTTCCGAAACCGCTTCTTCACCCCTTTGTGAGTCTTCAGCTTCTGGCCCGCCATGGTCATTGCTCTCCTTCGCTCAGCGTTACCTGCCTCTCCGTTATTTCTTGGGCGCCAGCACCATCATCAAAAACCGCCCCTCCTGGCGGGGAGGCTGTTCGATCTGCGCGCCGCTGCCGATCAAGACCATCACCTTATCCAGCATGGCCCGGCCCATCTGCTGGTAGGCCATCTCGCGCCCCCGGAACATCACCGTGACCTTGGTTTTGTTCCCGTCGGCCAGGAATTCCTTCATCTGTCGGACCTTCGTCTCCAGATCATGCTGATCGGTCCTCGGCCTCAGCTTGACTTCCTTGAGCTGCGTGCCCTTCTGATGCTGCTTGGCGGTGTGGGCCTTCTTGTTAAGTTCGTACTTGTACTTGCCGAAGTCCATGATCTTGCAGACCGGCGGCTGCGCCGTCGGCGAGACTTCGACAAGATCATATCCCAGCTCTTCCGCTTTCTTCAGGGCATCCGGCGTCGCCAGGATGCCGAGTTGCTCGCTTTCGGGACCGATAACACGTATCGGTGTGACACGAATCTCTCTATTGACCCTTAACTTTTGAACGGCGATAGGGCACCTCTCCTTTCTCTCGTGTTCATTGCTTGGACGGGACGCCCGCAAGGCCACGTCCCTCCACATCGTTCTTCAAGTGACCCAGGAACGCATCGACCGTCATCGTCCCCGCGTTGGCCCCCCCGCGCGTGCGGACCGACAGGGTCCCGTCCTGCATTTCCCGATCGCCGGCGACCAGCATATAGGGAATTTTGGCCTTCTCGGCTTCCCGGATCTTCAAGCCCATCTTCTCGCTGCGCAAATCCGCTTCGACCCGGTACCCCGCCTCCGTCAGGCGACGCACCACCTCCTTGGCGTATGCCGCGTGTTTGTCCGTGATCGCAATGACGACGGCCTGCACCGGCGCCAGCCAGGCGGGGAACGCGCCGGCGTGATGCTCAATCAGAATGCCGAAAAACCGCTCGACCGAACCCATCAACGCGCGGTGGATCATGATCGGCCGATGCGCACGGCCGTCTTCGCCCACGAATTCCAATCCGAAGCGCTCGGGATTATTGAAGTCCACCTGTACCGTCGAGCACTGCCACGGGCGACCCAGCACATCCTTGATCTTGATGTCGATCTTGGGCCCGTAGAAGACGCCTTCGCCGGGGTCGACAGCATACGCAATCCCGCGGCTTTTGAGGGCCGCTTCCAGCCCCCTCGTGGCCTGCACCCAGGCTTCTTCCGATCCCACGGCCTTCTCGGGACGGGTCGAGACGAAGACCTGATGCTCCGAGAACCCGAAGGTCTTGAGCACGAAGAACGTGAAGTCCAGCACGCGGGCGACTTCTTCCTCAATTTGGTCCGGCCGGCAGAACAAATGCGCGTCGTCCTGCGTGAAACCCCGCACGCGCATCAGCCCGTGCAGCACGCCGGACCGCTCGTACCGGTACACCGTGCCCAGTTCGGCGTAGCGCAGCGGCAGGTCGCGGTAGCTCCGCAGGTCGGATTTGTACATCATGATGTGGAACGGGCAATTCATCGGCTTGAGCTGGTAGTCGCTCGCCTCCACCTGCATCGTCGCGAACATGTTTTCGCGGTAGTATTCCATGTGGCCGCTCGTTTTCCAGAGGTCCAGGCGGGCGACGTGAGGCGAATAGACCAGCGCGTACCCGTGCTTCTGGTGCTGTTCGCGCCAGAAGTTTTCGATCTGCACGCGCACGATCGAGCCTTTGGGAAGCCACAGGATCAGCCCGGGCCCCACCTCATCCGTCACCAGAATCAGACCCAGTTCCTTCCCGAGCTTGCGGTGGTCGCGCTTCTTGATCTCTTCCAGCTTGTGGAGATAGGCGTCCAGCAGTTCCTTGGTCGGAAACGACGTCCCATAGATCCGCTGGAGCATCGGATTGCGCTCGTCGCCCCGCCAGTAGGCCCCCGCCGCGGTCAGCAGCTTGATCGCGTGGATGGCGCCGGCGGACGGCACGTGCGGCCCGCGGCAGAGATCAATGAGCCCGCCCTGGTCGTACACGGAGACGGAGGACTCGGGGAATCCCTGGATCATTTCGCACTTGTAGTTCTCGCCCCGCTGCCGGAAAAACTCGATCGCCTTCTCCCGGCTCATCTCGCTCCGCTGGAACGGCTTGTCGGCCTTGATGATCTCCTGGATGCGGGCCTCGATCTTTTCCAAATCCTCAGGCGTGAAGGGTCGCTCGTAGGCGAAATCGTAGTAAAAGCCTTCCTCGATCGGCGGCCCGATGGTGAGCTTGGCGGTGGGGAACAGGTCTTTGACCGCCTGGGCCATGATATGGGCGCTGCTGTGGCGGTAGACTTCCTTGCCCTCCGGCATGTCGAAGGTCACGGGCGCGATGCGGGCATCGGCCTCCAGCCGGCGCGCAAGATCCACCGGTTTGCCGTCCACCAGGGCCGCAATCACGCCGCCCGGCAGCTTGCCCCCAGGCAGCGCAAGCGCCTCACCGGCTGTTATGCCGTTGGGCGCGTTTTTCGTGGTTCCGTCAGGATAGGTGAGGCGGATCGAGGCGGTGGTTTTTTCTGATGCGACGGCCAATGCTTCTCCAAAGAAAAAAGGGCCCCATTGCCATTCCGGGACGCCCAGGGTCCGCGAACGATTGATGGTAGGCGCGGACGGTCTTGAACCGTCGACCTCTACCGTGTCAAGGTAGCGCTCTCCCCCTGAGCTACGCGCCTAGCTCGAAGCCGCATGCTAATACGCAGGCCGCAGGATTGTCAAGGCTCAAAGCCGCATGGATACAGGAAAAAACCGGCCAGGGCTATCCCTTCTTGGCGAGCGGGATCTTGAACTCCTGAATCTTTTTGCGAAGCGTGTTGCGATTGAGACCGAGGAGTGCGGCGGCCTGGTTCTGGTTGCCGTGGGTCTCTTCCAGGATCAGCGCGATCAGAGGCTTTTCAACCGCCTTGACGAGGAGCGGGTGAAGATCGGACCCCGCCCCCAACTTCATGCGGCGGACGAAGTCACGCAGCTTGGCCGTTATGTAATCGTCCAGGCCGAGCTCATGAAACAACTTGGTGCTGTCCCGGTGGGTGATCTGGCCGTTGCATAAGGCCTTCACAGCCTCGGTTGACTTCCGTAGGAAAGACCTCTCTCCCACCAGCACCATCTGCGGAGCGGGGGCGACCGCCTCGCACAGGTTCTTCATCTCGGTCGTCCAGTCCTTCCGTGACTCGACAATCACGGCATCGAAAGAACGTTTCGGGATCTTGCGAACCGCCGCCGACGCGTCCTTTGCGATGGTGATGACGCATTCGGGACAATCGTGACGGTACAGTTCGACAAGGTCCGGATTGGCGGTGAGCATGAGGACCTGAAAAACGTGTCGGGCAGACATCGGAACTCCGGACGTTTTTACTGGAGAGGGCCGTAGTAATAGCAGCCCGTCCGGAACCTGTCAAGCGGAAGAATGTGTCGGCAGGAGATTATCAGAACCTTTCAACGCGCCGCTGAAAAGACCAGCCCCCCGTCCACCGCGTCCACCCGCACTGTCTGTCCCTCCTTGAGCGCGCCGTCAAGGAGCTTCATCGCCAAGGGGTTGAGGATCTCACGTTGGATCATCCGCTTGAGCGGGCGCGCGCCGTAGACGACGTCGTAGCCGGTCCGCGCCAAATGCTGCTTCGCCCGGTCCGTCAGCACAAGCTCGATGTGATGCTCTTCCAGGCGGCGGCCCAACTGCTTTACCTGCAGTTCGACGATCGCCGAGAGCTGCTCCTGCGTGAGCGGATGGAACATGACGATGTCGTCGATGCGGTTCAAGAACTCCGGCCGGAAATGGCCACGCAGCACATCCAGCGCGCGAGTGCGCATCCCGGCTTCATCCCCCTCCGCAGCCGTCTCCTGGATCTCCCTGCTCGCGATGTTCGAGGTCATGATGATCACGGTGTTCTTGAAATCCACCGTGCGGCCCTTGCCGTCGGTGAGGCGGCCGTCGTCCAGCAATTGCAACAGGACGTTGAGGACGTCCTGGTGCGCCTTTTCGATTTCATCGAACAGCACGACGGCATAGGGCCGGCGGCGAATCGCCTCGGTGAGTTGCCCGCCCTCCTCATAACCCACGTAGCCGGGCGGCGCCCCGATGAGCCGCGCGACCGTGTGCTTTTCCATGTACTCCGACATATCGAGGCGCACCATCGCCTGCTCGTCGTCGAACAGAAACTCCGCCAGGGCCCGCGCCAGTTCGGTCTTCCCGACACCCGTCGGCCCCAGAAAAATGAAGGAACCCATCGGGCGCTTCGGGTCCTGGATGCCCGCCCGTGAACGCCGCACCGCATTGGACACCGCCGTGATCGCTTCGTCCTGGCCGATCACCCGCCGGCTGATACGGTCTTCCATCTGCACGAGCTTCTTGGTTTCGGCTTCAATGAGGCGGGTCACCGGAATGCCGGTCCACTTGGCGACGATCTTCGCAATGTCTTCGTCGTCCACCTCCTCCTTCAGCAGCCGCGTCTCGCCGGGCAGGCCCTGCAGGCGCGCGTTCTCCGCCGTCAACTGTTTGGTCAGCTCCGTCATCCGCCCGTAGCGCAGCTCGGCCGCCTTCCCCAGGTCGCCCTCCCGCTCAGCGCGCTCGGCCTCCTGCTTGGCCGCTTCCAGCCTCTCTTTGACCTCGCGGATCTTCTTGATGGACTCCTTCTCCGCCTGCCACTGTTTGGTCAGCGCCTCGGTCTCCCCGCGCAGCTGCGCGAGTTCCTTTTCCACCTTTTCCAGACGCCCCTGCGCGGGAACGTCCTTGTCGCGGCGGATGCCTTCGCGCTCGATTTCGAGCTGGCGGATGCGGCGCGTGCGCTCGTCCAGCGGTGTGGGCATGCTGTCGATCTCCATGCGCAGGCGCGACGCCGCCTCATCCACGAGATCGATGGCCTTGTCCGGCAGGAACCGGTCGTTGATGTAGCGCTTGGAGAGCATGGCCGCGGCGATGAGCGCCGAATCCTTGATCCGCACCCCATGGTGGACCTCGTACCGCTCCTTGAGCCCGCGCAGGATCGAGACTGTATCCTCGACCGACGGTTCGGCTACCATCACCGGCTGGAACCGGCGTTCCAGCGCGGGGTCCTTCTCGATACGCTTACGGTATTCGTCCAGTGTGGTCGCGCCGACGCACCGGAGATCGCCGCGCGCCAAGGCCGGCTTGAGCATGTTGGAGGCGTCCATCGCGCCCTCGGCCGCTCCGGCGCCGACCAGCGTGTGGATCTCGTCAATGAAGAGGATGATAGTGCCGGCGCCTTCCTCGACCTCGCGCAGGACCGCCTTCAGCCGGTCTTCGAATTCTCCACGGAACTTGCTGCCAGCCACCAGCGCACCCATGTCCAACGCCACTACCCGCCGATTCTTGAGACCATCCGGCACGTCGCCGTTCACGACACGCTGGGCCAGCCCTTCAGCGATCGCCGTCTTGCCAACGCCGGGCTCGCCGATGAGGCAGGGGTTGTTCTTGGTGCGGCGCGAGAGGACCTGGATCACGCGGCGGATTTCTTCGTCGCGGCCGATGACCGGGTCCAATTTGCCCTTGCGGGCCAGATCGGTGAGGTCGCGGCTGTACTTGGCCAGCGCCTGATACTTTTCTTCGGGCTCCTGGTCGGTCACGCGCTGCGTGCCCCGGACAGCGGTCAAAGCCGAGTACAGCCGGTCCTTCGTCACGCCCTGCCGCTTGAACACGCCGGCGGCCGCGCCCCCGGCATCCGTGATGGCCAGCAACAGATGTTCGGTACTGAGGTACTCGTCCTTGAAGCGCTCGGCCTCCTGCTCGGCCGTGGAAAAGACGTCGCCCAACCGATGCGAAATGGCGACCTGCCCCGCCCCCGAGCCAGAGACTTGAGGGATTTTTTTCAGTTCTTTTTCCAGTTCGCGCCCGAGCGCGGCGGGATCGATGCCGAGCTTCTCCAGCAGGCCCAGCGTGAGCCCTTCGCGTTGCCGCACCAGGGCCAGGGCGAGGTGCTCGACATCGATCTGCTGATGCCCGGCCTTCTCGGCCAGCTTTTGGGCCTCGGCAAGGACTTCCTGTGTCTTGATGGTCAACCGGTCAAAGCGAATCATACTCTCCTTTCAGCGCGTCTGCGCGCCGTTCATAACAGATAGGGATAAGGCGGAGGGCCGAGAAGTCAAGGAAATGAATTTCGCTTGACAGGCCCATATAAATCAGGATATAAGATCAGTAATACTGTTTTCCTATCGGATCAGTAGGAATTAACCATGTACTTCTCAGCCAAGGGAGAATACGGGATCATGGCCGTCCTCGATCTGGCCCTGGCCAATGGAGCGGATCCCGTCCAGGCCAAGGCGATTGCGGACCGGCAAGGCATCCCCCTGCGGTTCCTGGAACAGATCCTGAGCTCACTCCGGCATGCGAGCCTCGTCGAAAGTTCCCGCGGCGCGCGCGGAGGCTATCGCCTGTCCAAGCCGGCCGAAGACATTCGCGTGGGGGACGTGATCCAAGCCGTAGACGGGCCCATCGCCATGACGAACCGCGGTCGTTCCCGTCACGGAAACGGGAACGGCCATCGCACCAAGCACGGCTCCATCGTTCAAGGCGTCTGGAAAGAAGTGAAGGACAAGGTTCTGGAAACCATGAACCGCACCACGCTGGCCGACCTCTGTCGGCGGGCACGCGACCTGGAAGAGAAGCGTGTACTGATGTACCACATTTGATTCTTGGAGTTCATACCATGAAGACGCCATCGACTCGCCCCATCCAGACGATCCCGATCCCGCCCGATATCCTCGGCGAGATCGAGTCGTTCGAGGAAGAAGTCGCCAAGCTGTTGAAGGGCGACGTGTCTCTGGACATGTTCCGGCCCTTTCGCCTCCAGCACGGGATCTACGGCCAGCGCCAGCCCGGCGTCCAGATGGTCCGGATCAAGATCCCCTTCGGCGGCCTGAGCTCCAACCAGCTGCGTGTCATCGCCGAGATGGCCGAGCGCTACGCCACCGGCGTAGGCCACGTCACCACCCGCCAGGACATCCAGCTGCACTTCGCGCGCGTCGAGGATTGCGGGATGATCATGCGGCGGCTGGCGGAGGTCGGGGTCACGACCCGCGAGGCCTGCGGCAACACCGTCCGCAACGTCACCGCCTGCCACCTGGCGGGCGTCTGCCAGGGCGAGGTTTTCGACGTGACCCCCTATGCCAAGACGGTTTCCGCCCATCTCCTGCGCAACCCGCTCAACCAGAGCCTGCCGCGCAAGTTCAAGATCGCGTTCTCGGGCTGCCGGCACGACTGCGCCATGACACCCATCCACGATCTCGGCTTCCTGGCGGCGAAGAAGGAAGACGGCACCATCGGCTTCCGCGTGACCGCGGGCGGCGGGCTGGGCTCCGCGCCGCGGATCGCGCACCTCCTGCACGAGTTCATGCCGATGGACGACCTGCTGCCGACCTGCGATGCGATCATCAAGGTCTTCGACAATCTAGGCAACCGGAAGAACCGGAACAAGGCGCGGATGAAATTCGTGATCGAGAAGCTGGGCTTCGAGGAATTCAAGCGCCGGTTCGAGGCCGAGTACGCCCTCATTCGCAAGGGCTATAACGGAACGTTGAATCTGCCGACCATCGCCGACGCGGCGCCCCAGCTGATCCAGCCGGTCCGGCCCAACGGCGGAAACGGTGCGGCAAAAGGCAACGGCCACGGGGAAACGCCGTATGACATGTGGCGGCGCACGAACGTCGTTCTGCAGCGGCAGCCGGGGTTCACCGCCGCCTTCATCCGGCTCTCCATGGGCGATATTACGGCCGCCCAGATGCTGGAAGTCGCCGACCTCATCGACGAGTACGCCAACGGCAACATCCGCACCACGATCCAGCAGAACCTCTGCATCCGCTGGGTGCCGGATGACAAGGTGCGGGCCCTGTACGAGCGGCTGGTCGCCGCCAACCTCGGCGATCCCGGAGCCGAGCTCGTCGAGGATATCATCGCCTGCCCCGGCACCGATACCTGCGGTCTCGGCATCACGTCTTCCAAGGGTTTGGCCCGCGCCCTGGCCGAGGTCTTCCCCGCGGGCAAGGTGCCGGCAGACTTAAGTGCCGAGTCGGTGAAGATCAGCGGCTGCCACAATTCGTGCGCCCAGCATCACATCGCCACCATCGGGCTCCACGGCGTCGGCAAGCGGATGGGCGAGCACTTCGCGCCGCATTACGAGCTGCATCTGGGCGGCCGGATCGACGGCGTGCCGAAGATCGGCCAGATGACCGTCAAGCTGCCGGCCAAGAACGTACCGGCGGCCGTCTCGCACCTGCTGGACTTCTGGAGGCAGAACCGCCGCGATGGCGAGCGGCTCCTCGACTTCATCGAGCGCACCGGCAAGGCCCGGCTCAAGGAAGAGCTCATTCCCTATACCATCGTCCCGCCCTTTGAGGAGGATCCCTCGTACTACTACGATTGGGAAGGCGAGGACGAATTCGTCCTGGAAGACCTGGGCCCCGGCGAATGCGCAGGCGGCGCGCTGGAGATGATCGAGAACCGCATCCTCGAAGCCGAGCAAGAGCTGTATCAGGCCCGGCTGCTGGAAGGCAAGGCGCAGCACGCCGCGGCGGTGAACAAGGCCTACCGGGCCGTGCTGGCGGCCGCCAAGGCGGTGCTCGTGCCGGAAGGCATCGATCCCAACACGGACGCCGAAACCTTCAGCGAGTTCGAGCGCCTGTTCGGCGCCACGGGACGCATCGCCAAGGCCTATGCCTCACCCTCCGCCGACATCGGCGACCTCGGCCCCCACAACACCACGGCCGCCTTCACCGCCGAGAAGCTGGCCTTTGCGAAGGGCTTCGTCGAAGCCTGCAAGGTCCTCACGGAAGACATGAGCCAGAGCCTCAAGCAGAAGGAACTGGACGAGAAACAGGCAACAGGAGAGTGCGTCATGCCAATCCCTGCCGCTCCCGATCAGAAGCCGTCCTCGAAGTCCGTGACGACGCTGGACCTGCGCGGCGTCATGTGCCCGATCAACTACGTCAAGACGAAGCTCAAGCTTGAGATGATGGACGAAGGCGAGATCCTGGAGGTCTGGCTGGACGCGGGCGACCCGATCAAGAACGTGCCCCAGTCGCTCCGGAACGACGGACAGAAGGTGATTTCGGAAGTGCCGGCTGACAACTTCTTCAAGGTGACCGTGGAGAAGATCGGATGATTCCGACCGTTCCCATGGCCGACCTGAAGGCGCTCAACGACTCGTTTGAGTCCAAGGCGCCACAAGATCTCCTCGCCTACGCGATCGGGACGTACTTTCCCGACATCGTGCTGGCCAGCAGCTTCGGCGCGGAGGATGTCGCGCTGATCGACATGACACACCGGATCAACCCCAAGACGCCGATCCTGTATCTCGATACGGATTTCCTGTTCAAGGAGACCTACGAGACGCGCGACCGACTGATCGCAAAATACGGCATCGCGCCGATCCAGGTGAAATCCCTCCTCACGCCGGAGCGGCAGGCCGAGCAATTCGGCGACAAGCTATGGGAGCGCCGGCCGGACGAATGCTGCAACCAGCGGAAGGTGGAACCGCTCACGCGGGTTCTGAAAGACTACAAGGCCTGGATCACGGGCATCCGCCGCGACCAGTCGCCCACGCGGGCGCATGCCGGGCTGGTCGAGTGGGACCAGAAGTTCCAGTTGGTGAAGTTCAACCCGCTCGCCGGGTGGACGTGGGAGAACGTCTGGACCTACATCAAGCTCTATGAAGTCCCCTACAACCCGCTCCACGACCGGAACTATCCGAGCATCGGCTGCACCTACTGCACCCGGCAGGTCCAGCCCGGCGAAGACCCGCGGGCCGGCCGCTGGGCCGGCATGGCCAAGACCGAGTGCGGGTTGCATCTCAAATAACTTTATGGAACCTCATCTCCGCCAACTGGAAGACCAGAGCGTCTACATCTTTCGCGAGGCCTACAAGCACTTCGACAACCTCGCGATGCTGTGGTCCATGGGCAAAGACTCCACGGTGCTCCTATGGCTCGCCCGCAAGGCGTTCTTCGGGCACGTCCCCTTTCCGCTGATCCACATCGACACGAGCTACAAGATCCCGGCCATGATCGAGTACCGGGACCGGTTCGCCCGCGAGTGGCGGCTGAACCTAGTCATCGGCCAGAACAAGGACGCCCTGGCCAACGGCATGAACCATACGCTGGGCCGCGTCGAGTGCTGCACCGCCCTCAAGACCAACGGGCTCAAGAACCTCATCGCCGAGAAGGGCTACCAGGGCATCATCCTCGGCGTGCGGGCCGACGAGGAAGGGACGCGCGCCAAGGAACGCTACTTCTCGCCGCGCGACAAGCACGGCGACTGGGACTTTCGCGAGCAACCGCCGGAGCTGTGGGACCAGTTCAAGACGACGTTCCCCGAGGGCACGCACATCCGGATCCATCCCCTGCTGGACTGGACCGAGATCAACATCTGGGAATACATCCGGGCCGAGAGCATCCCGATCATCGACCTCTACTTCGACAATGGCGACGGGACCCGCTACCGCAGCCTCGGCTGCGCCCCCTGCACGTTTCCGATCAAGTCCACCGCCAAGACCGTGGACGAGATCATCGAGGAGCTGCGCAAAACGACCGTGGCCGAGCGGTCCGGCCGCGCTCAGGACGAAGGCCGTGGGATGGAACTCTTGCGCAAGGACGGGTATATGTAATGACCACCGCCATCGCCAAAGCCCAGGAACATCTCAATATCGTCATCGTCGGCCACGTGGACCACGGCAAGTCCACGCTGCTCGGCCGCCTCTACGCCGACACCGGCTCGCTCCCCGAAGGCAAGCTAGAGAAGGTCCGGGACATCTGCCGCCGCCAGGGCAAGGAGTTCGAATACGCCTTCCTCTTCGACGCGTTCCTGGAAGAGCAGGAGCAGGGCATCACGATCGACACCGCCCGCACGTTCTTCAAGTGGCGGGACCGGCATTACATCATCATCGATGCACCGGGCCACAAGGAGTTTCTGAAGAACATGATCTCCGGCGCGGCGCGCGCGGAGGCGGCCCTCCTGGTCATCGACGCGCAGGAAGGCGTCAAGGAGCAATCCAAGAAACACGGCTATCTCCTGAGCCTGCTCGGCGTCCGGCAAGTGGCCGTCGTCGTCAACAAGATGGACCTGGTCGGCTACAAGCAGAACGTGTTCGAGGCGATCGAGAAGGAGTATCGGAAGTTCCTGGCGCAACTCAAGGTGACGCCGGAGCGGTTCGTGCCGGTCTCCGCAAAGCTCGGGGACAACATCGCCAAGCCGAGCGCCGCCATGCCGTGGTACGGCGGCCCGACGGTGCTGGACAGCCTCGGCCTGTTCCGCAAAGAAACGGCACGGGAAAGGCGGCCGCTGCGCTTCCCTGTGCAGGACGTGTACAAGTTCGACGCGCGCCGGATCATCGCCGGCCGCATCGCCACCGGGCGTGTCAAGGTCGGCGACAAGCTGGTCTTCTCCCCGTCGAACAAATCGGCCCTCGTCAAGACGATCGAGGCCTTCAATGTGGAGCCGGTCCCGGCGGAGGCCCTGGCCGGCCAGTCCACCGGCCTCACGCTCGACGAGCAGATTTTCATCGAACGGGGCGAGATCGCCTCGCTCGAGGACTCGGCGCCTTTGGTCTCCACCATGTTCCGGTGCAACCTCTTCTGGATGGGACGGCGCCCGCTCGAGGCTGGCAAGAAATACCTCTTGCGGGTGGCGACCCGCGAGGTGGAATGTGAAGTGGCCATCATCCACCGGATCATCGACGCCTCCGACCTCGCGGCCCGCGAGACCCGATCGCTCGTCGGCCGGAACGAAGTGGCCGAGCTGACGATCCGCACCAAACTGCCCATCGCGTTCGACCTCTACGGCGACTCCGAAGTCACCGGCCGCTTCGTCCTGGTGGACCAGTACGACGTGTCCGGCGGCGGGATCATGACCGAAGCGGTGAAGGACGAGCACACGGTGCTGCGCGAGGAGGCCCGCCGGCGCGACATCGCGTGGGTCAAGGGTGACGTGGGCGCCGACGACCGCGCGAGGCACTTCGGCCATCGCGCCGCCCTGGTGCTGATCACGGGCGGGCGCCACACCGGCAAATCCTTCCTGGCCCGGCGCCTGGAGGGCCAGCTGGTGGCCGATGGCCGCCATACCTATCTCCTCGACGGCGCCAACCTCCGGCGCGGCCTGGATGCCGACCTGCGGGAGGAAGACACCGGCGAGATCGTCCGGCGTTTCGGCGAGGTGGCCCGTCTGCTGATCGACACGGGCCTGATCGTGGTGTCCACCACCAACGCGTTCGGCGGAGCCGACCACCAGGCGATCCGGACGCTGGTCCACCCAGCGCCGGTCATCGCCGTGCACATGTCGAAGGGCGAAGAGGCGCCGCCGGCCAATACCGACCTGGCCTTTGCCGGACCGAAGGACTTCGACGCCATCGCCGTGCAGATCATCACGGAGTTGAAGGCCCGCGGCGTCCTCGCCGAGGCCCTCGGCGCCAAGCCCCAGTTCCACTACTCGATCTGATCCGACATGGACAGCCCCATGCAGACCCTCATCGCCAAGGTCGGCAAGGGCGAGAAGGGCGCCAAGGACTTGACCTATCAGGAAGCCGCGAGCGCCATGCGCCTGCTGCTGGAGGGCACAGCCACACCTGCCCAGGCCGGCGCGTTCCTCATCGCCATGCGGATCAAGGGCGAGTCGGTCACCGAACTGGCCGCGTTCACCACCGTCGCCCGCGAGTACGTGCCGCCCCTGCCGGTCCCGCCCGGCCTCGGGCTCGTGGACATTCCTACCTACGCCGGCAAGCAGGATAGTTGGCACGTCCTGCTGCCCGCCGCTATCGTCGCGGCGGCCGCCGGCGTGCCCGTGCTGCTCCACGGCTACGATGGCGTGCCCAACCGGATTTCAACGGCGGTGATTGCCGCGAAGCTCGGCATCCCGATTGAACTGGAGCCCAAACAGGCGGTGGAGTGCCTCGCGCAGAAGGGGCTGGCCTATCTGGACGTCGGCCTCTACCACCCCCTCGTCTTCCGCTTCCTGGAACTGCGGAAAGAACTGGGCGTGCGAAGTTTCTTTCAGCCCGTCGCGCGGATGCTGAACCCGGGACGAGCCCGGACCTCCATCATCGGGATGTCGCACCCGCCCTACTTTGAAAAGACCGCGGAAGCGTTGCGGATGCTGGGCGCCCCGCAGGCGCTCGTCGTGCGCGGGCTCGAAGGTGAGCCGGAGCTGTCGATCAGCTCCATCACCAAGGCCATCGAACTGCGCGACGACCGCATCATCCCGTTCACTCTGCAACCCAAAGACTTCGACATGGCGTTCGCGCGCATCGAGGATGTGAAGTCGCCCGGCCTTGACGGCGAGGTCCCGGTACTCGCGAAGATTCTCGGGGGCGAGTTCAAAGGGACCATGCGCGATTGGGTGACGATGAACGCCGCCATGATGCTCTACGCCGGCGGCAAGGCCTCCTCCATCCGCGATGCGCTTGCCCTTGCTCGGGAGACTCTCGCCTCCGGCGCGGCGAAGAAGAAGCTGGGGGAACTTTCCTCACAATGAAGCGTGTGCTCTTCGTTTGCGTGGAGAATTCATGCCGAAGTCAGATCGCGGAGGCGTTTGCGCGGATGCATGGAGCGGGCACGGTCGAGCCCTACAGCGCGGGGTCGAAACCGTCCGGGCAGGTCAATCCGAAAGCCGTCGAGTCCATGCGTGAACTGGACTACGATCTCGGTCAGCACGCCTCCAAGTCCTTGTCCGAGATTCCCGCCATTGAATATGACGTGGCCGTGACGATGGGTTGCGGCGACGCCTGCCCGAACGTCCGCGCCAAACAGCGCGAAGACTGGGCTATTCCCGATCCGAAAGCGATGGCGCCGACGGAGTTCCGGGCCGTACGGGCACTGATTCAGTGGAAGGTGCAGGAGCTTTTGGCGCGGCTGCGTTAAGTCGCAGAGAAATTGACACCCTTTCAGGCCCCATGATAGCTTGATGCAGATTTTGAGGGCTTCGCGAACTTTATGGCGCCGCAAGACCTGAAAGACATTCTCGGCAAGCTGAAGTACTCCGACGACGCCAAGGTCGTCCAGCAGATCACCGAGCAGATGAAGGCCGTCAAGGGCCGTATGGCCGCCGTCCGCCACAAGCTGGTCGTAATGAGCGGCAAGGGCGGCGTCGGCAAGAGCATGACCACGGTGAATCTCGCGCTGGCCTTCGCGCGGCAGAGCCACAAGGTCGGCGTGCTGGACGTGGACCTGAACGGCCCCTGCGTGCCCCAGATGCTCGGCATGCGCGGCCGGCGCTTCACGATCACCCCCGAGGGCGCACTCCCGCCCGTCGGCCCGCTGGGCATGAAAATCGGCTCCATGGATTTCTTTCTGGACGAACTCTCGCCGGTTCGGTGGAAAGGCCCGATGGACCTCAGCCCCGTGTGGCTCGGCGTGTGGGAGATGAACGTGCTCCGCGAGTTCATCGCCGACATCGTCTGGGGCGAAGTGGACTACCTCCTGGCCGACCTGCCCCCCGGCGCCGCCGCCGACAAGCCGCCGGTCATCGCCGGCTTCATTCCGGACCTGGACGGCGCGATCGTCGTGACCACGCCGTCCGAAGTCGCCTCGGACGTCGTGCAGAAGTCCATCGCCTACGCCCGCGACCTCGGCATCAACGTGCTGGGGATCGTCGAGAACATGAGCGTGTACCGCTGCCCCCAGTGCGGGAAAGAGAGCGAGCTGTTCGAGGGCGACACGGACGCCATGTGCCGGGCGCTGGATCTGCCGTTTCTGGGCCGCATCCCCTTCGACCGGACGCTGGCCAAATCGTTCGACAAGGGCGCGCCCCTCATTGACGGCGACTATCCGACCCTCAAGCGGTTCGATGAGATCGTGACCCGCATCAAGACCCTTCTCGATTACAAGAAGATCATGGCCCGGAAACTATAAGGAGTCCCCCCATGAAGTTCGTCTGCATGAAGTGCGAAACCTACATGAACTTCGAGAAGGTCGAGAAGCCCGCCGAAGGCTCGCTCGGCGTGTTCTTCGGGTGCCCGTCCTGCGGGGCGCGGTTCACGATGGTCACCAATCCCGGCGAGACGCAGATGGTCAGCTCGTTGGGCGTGCAGCTCGGCGGCCGGACCGCCGCCGCCCAGCCGTTCGAAATGACGCGCGGCGGGCTTCGCGGGGAAGGCGAAAGTCAGGCCGAGATGGCCAACTATTTGAAGGAGCATTACAGCGAGAAGCCGGCGGCCGCGTCGGCCGCGCCAACCGAAGGCGAAAAGAAGACCGGCGGGTGTCCCTTCTCGGCAGTGGTGGCCCAGATGGGCCTCGCGTCTTCGGGTGAAGCCAAAGGCGGCGCGACGGCCGAGTTCGACTGGACGCCGGATGCGCTGGAGCGGCTGGAAAAAACGCCCTCGTTCATCCGTCCGATGATCAAGGGCGGCATCGAGGCCTATGCCCGCAAGCACGGCTTCAAGAAGATCACGCTGCAGGTGATGGACGATTCGAAGAACTCGACCGCCGGGATTCCATGGGCGCCCGCCGCGGAGAAACGCCTGGAGAACATCCCCGACTTCATCCGGCCCATGGCGCGTAAGGAAGTTGAGCGGATCGCCCAAGAGCGGGGCGCGACGCAGGTTACCGAAGCGCTCATGGACGAGGCCAAGACCAAATTCATGAACTTTATGTGATGGCCTTCCGGGCTGCTGCGCTCGCCCTTCTCTTCGCTGCAGCCGTTCCTGCTCCCGACATCTTCGCCGCCAACTGGGTCTACACCGCCAACGAAAGCGACGGGACGATCTCGGTCATCGACGCGGACGCCGGCAAGAAGCGCGCGCCCATCCGGGGCCTGCGCGCCCCGCACAACATCCATCTGGGCCCCGACGGCATGCTCTATCTGACGGACGGCCCTGCCCACCAGGCCGTCAAGGTGGACCCCGACAAGCTCCGCATCGTCGCGCGCTGGGAGGTCGGCCGCGGGCCGGCGCACATCTTCATGACCCCGGACAAGCGGTTCATCCTGAACACCAACACCGAATCGGGCGACGTCACCGTGACCGACGCGGCGAGCCTACAGGTCATCGCGACGATTCCGGCCGGCCAGAGCCCGCACGGCATCGCGATTTCGCCGGACGGCAAGTTCGCGTACGTGGCGAACCTCGGCAGCAAGGATCTCGCCATTATCGACATCAATGCGAAGAAGGCCGTCGCCTCCGTGCCGCTCGAGGACGCCGCCGTGCAGGCTTGGGTCGAGCCGGAAGGCCAGTTCGTCTATGCCACGGGATTGAACAGCGGCCGGGTGTTCAAGGTGGATGCGGCGTCACGGAAAGTGGTCGCCCGTTTCCCGGTCGGCAAGCTGCCGGCCCAGCTCGGCGTCACGCCGGACGGCAAATACGTGATCTCCTGCGACCAGGAATCGGCGCAACTGTCCATTCTCGACGCCGGAACCGGCAAGCTCGTCAAGCAGCTGCCGCTGGGCGTATGGCCGCACGGCATCACCTTCAGCCCGGACGGCAAGCTCGCCTTCATCGCCAATACCAAAAGCGACGACGTCTCGGTTGTGGACCTCGTGACTCTCACGGAGATCAAGCGGATCAAGGTCGGCAAAGGCCCCAACGGCATCGCCGCCAGCTACCCGAATTCACCGATCAAGAAATAGGGACCACTAGCCCCAGCACCACCGCCTTCTTCGCGCCGGTGACCTTCGGCAGATTGCACGGGACGCCCTTGCTGTGCTGATAGGCAAAGACCGCAAAGGCCACGGCCTCCAGCGCGCGCCCGTCCCACCCTAATTCCTCGATGGCGTGGACAGGAACCCCCTTCCATTCGGCTTGCAGCATGCGCATCAGCGACGCATTCTGCGCCCCACCCCCGCACACCAGCACCTCGTCCACTCGGCCCGGCAAAAACTTTCTCGCGCCCGCGATCGTCCGGGCCGTGTAGGCCGTCGCCGTCGCGGCTAGATCGGCGTCGGATAGGCCGAGCAGTTTGCCCTGCCGCAGGAAATAGCCGACGAGTCGCTCCCCGAATTCTTCCCGTCCCGTGGATTTGGGCGGCCGCCGCCGAAGAAACGGATGATCCAGGAACGTACCGAGAAGACTTTCATTCGGCGTCCCGGCGCGGGCCAGACGGCCGCCGCGATCGAACGTCCGGCGGTCGGCGGTGAGGTGGCGCATGACACCGTCCACCAGCATGTTCCCGGGACCGGTATCGAAAGCCCGGACGGCGGCGAGGCCTCCACGCGCCGGCAGATACGTCAGATTGCTGATGCCGCCGATGTTGACCACCGCCCGCGAGAGCGACGCGTGGTGGAAGAGCAGATAGTGCAGATAGGGCGTCAGCGGCGCCCCCTCCCCGCCGACCGCCATGTCCCTGGTTCGGAAATCGGCCACCGTCGTGATGCCCGTCCGCTCGGCAATGACGGCGGGGGCGCCCAACTGCAGGGTCGAACGGACCGCTCCGATGCCTGGCTCGCGGCGCGGCCTCGGCAGGTGGTGAAGCGTCTGGCCGTGGGACCCGATCAGAGCGACCCGACCGGCCGGCATCTGCGCCGCTCTTAGCAGCCTCAGCACCGCCTTGGCGAACCATTCCCCCAGGGCGGCATTGAGATGGCACGCGTCGGCCACCGTGCCGCTCGTCATGGCCTCTAGGAGGCGGATTCGAAACGCCGGCGGATACGGGAACGTGCGATGGGCCTGTAGGCGGATCGTCAGGTCGTGGCCCGACCCGCGAATGTCCACGAGCACGGCGTCCACGCCGTCGGCGGACGTGCCCGACATCAGGCCGATCACCAACATGGGGAAAAAGGCTAGCTGACGAACCCCAGCGGGTCAAGGAAATACCGCGCCGCTTTTGTTTTGCCCGCCGAGTTAGTCTATAATCGGCAACTCTCCCTAGCAGGGCAAGAAAGGAGCCCCCATGGAACTCGGATTCATCGGCCTCGGCAAGATGGGCATGAACATGGTCACCCGCCTCCAGCAGGGCAAGCACCGCGTGGTGGCTTATGACCGGACGACGGAATTGATCAAACAGGCGGAGGGCGTCGGCTGCGTCGGCGCGACTTCGCTCGAAGACATGGTCTCGAAGCTCAAGATGCCCCGCATCGTCTGGATCATGGTGCCTTCCGGCCCCCCGACCGAAGAGACCGTCCACAAAGTCGCCTCCTTGCTGTCGGCCGGCGACATCATTATTGACGGCGGCAACAGCAACTTCCACGACGACGTGCGACGGGCCGCCGAGCTCAAGGCTAAGAACATCCGGTATGTGGATGCCGGCACCAGCGGCGGCATCTGGGGGCTCAAGCTCGGCTACTGCCTGATGGTCGGCGGCGAGAAGGCGACTGTCGACAAGCTCGCGCCAATCTTCAAGACCCTTGCCCCAGAGAACGGCTGGGCCTACATGGGCCTCCATGGCGCCGGCCACTACGTCAAGATGGTCCACAACGGCATCGAGTACAGCATGATGCAGGGCTACGCCGAGGGCTTCGAGCTCATGTCCAAGAGCGAGTACAAGCTCGACCTCGCCAGGATCGCCGATCTCTGGATGCAGGGCAGCGTGGTGCGCTCCTGGCTGCTGGAATTGTCCGCGGGGTTCCTGAAGGAGAACCCGAAGCTCGACGGGCTGAAGGGGTACGTGCAGGACTCCGGCGAAGGACGCTGGACGGTTCTCGATGCGATCGACAAGGCCGTTCCGCTGCCCACGCTGACGGCCGCGCTCTTCACCCGGTTCCGTTCACGGCAGGACGACTCCTTCGCCGAAAAGATGCTGGCCGCCATGCGGAACGCATTCGGCGGCCACGCCGTCAAGAAGCGCTAGCGCCCGCAGGAGGTCGCCGCCATGTCCGAGCCGACACAGCCGCTTATTCCGCAACCCTGCACGCTGGTGATCTTCGGCGGGTCGGGTGACCTCGCCAGGCGCAAGCTCGTGCCGGCCGTCTATAACCTGCTCCTCGACGGCGTGTTGCCGTCGAACTATGCAATCCTGGCGACCGGCCGCAAGGCGCTCAGTGACGGTGACTTCCGGAAGACCGCCCAGGAGGGCGTCGTCAAATACTCCCGTCAGAAAATAAACGAGAACGTCTGGCAGGGTTTCGAGCGTCGGCTGTTCTACGTCGCCGGCTCCATTGACGAGCCCAAGGCCTACCAGGATCTCCGCAAGCGCTTGGAGCAGATCGAGGCCGACCTGAAGCTGCCCGGCAACCGTATCTTCTACCTGGCGATCCCTCCCACATCCATCGCTGGCGCCGTGGAGGGCCTGAAGAACGCCGGGCTGGTTCAGCCGCCGACCGGCAACGTCCCGTTCTCGCGGGTCATCGTCGAGAAGCCCATCGGCCACGATCTGCAGTCCGCCCGCCAGATCAACGAAGCCGTCGCACGGGTCTTCGACGAGTCCCAGGTCTTCCGCATCGATCACTACCTCGGCAAGGAGACCGTGCAGAACCTCCTGGTCCTGCGCTTTGCCAACAGCATCTTCGAGCCGATCTGGAACCACAAGTTCATCGACCACGTGCAGATTACCGTCAGCGAGGCGGAGGGCGTTGGCACCAGGGCGACGTATTACGAGGAGGCCGGCGCCTTGCGGGACATGGTCCAGAACCACATCCTCCAGCTCCTATGCCTGGTGGCCATGGAGCCGCCCTACTCACTCGACCCGAACGTCGTCCGGAACGCGCGCATGGATGTGTTGCGCTGTCTGCGGCCGATCGCCGGCAAGGACGTGGAGAAATACACCGTGCGCGCCCAGTACGCCGCCGGCAAGGCGCACGGGACAGAGGTGCCCGGCTACCGCCGGGAAGCCGACATCAAGCCCGACTCCACCACCGAGACCTACGTGGCCCTTAAACTGTTCGTGGAGAACTGGCGGTGGTCCGGCGTGCCGTTCTACCTCCGCACCGGCAAAGCCCTCACCAAGCGGGCCAGCGAGATCGCGGTTTTCTTCAAGCCGATCCCTCAGATCCTGTTCAATGCGAATCCGGACATCCCCCTGGAGCCGAACATTCTCACGCTGAAGATTCAACCCGATGAGGGGCTCTCGTTGCGCATCATCTGCAAGGTCCCCGGCGCCAAGGCCAAGACAAATCCGGTGGAGATGCACTTTCAGTATGGAGAGGCCTTCGCCGCTCCCTCTCCGGAAGCCTACGAGCGGCTGCTGCTGGACGTGATGGCGGGGGACGCGTCGCTGTTCATGCGGCGGGATGCAGTGGAAGCGTCCTGGGCTTGGATTACGGCGATCCTGGACGGATGGAAGACCCACGGCACCAAATGGCTGCCGGAGTACACGGCCGGCACCATGGGGCCGGTCGAGGCCAACAGGCTCATCGAAAGCGACGGGCGATGCTGGAGGACGCTCTGATGGGGCCGGCGGGCCAGACGCCGGCAAAGCTCCCACATCGTGCCGTGCGGACCCTCGCCGTGGATATCGGCGGGACCGGCATCAAGGCACTCGTCCTGAGCGCGACCGGCAAACCACTCACGGAGCGGGCGCGGGTGAAGACCCCGAGACCGGCCACGCCGGGGGCGGTGATCAACACGATCACCGAGATGGTGAAGGCCCAGGGCATGTTCGACCGGGTGTCGGTCGGATTTCCGGGCGTCGTCCGCCGCGGCGTCGCCGTCACGGCGCCGAACCTCGACGGTCACTGGCGCAACTACAAGCTGGCCGAAGCTCTGTCGAAAAAGCTGGGCAAGCCGGTGCGGGTCGCCAATGACGCCGACGTACAGGGGTTCGGCGCGATCGGGGGACAGGGCGTCGAACTCGTGATCACTTTGGGGACGGGGTTCGGCTCCGCCCTGTTCCTGGACGGCAAGCTGGTCCCGAACCTGGAGATCGCCCACCATCCGTTTCAGAAGGGCCAGACCTACGAGGAGAAACTGGGCGATGCCGCCCGCAAAAAGATCGGCAAGAAGAAATGGAACAAGCGGCTGGTGAAGGCCATCCAGACCCTCGAGCACGCGTTCAACTACGATCGCCTCTACATCGGCGGTGGCAACGCCAAGAAGATCGTTCTCAAACTGCCGTCCAACACCAGGATCGTCGAGAACGTCGCCGGCCTCCTGGGCGGCATCGCGCTGTGGAGGAGCTAGCCACTATGTCGTTGCGGGTCCTTTTTCTGCTCATCCTTGCTTTCTCCCCGCCGAATCCGGCGTGGGCCGCTGACGCTGACCAGAAGGCCCAGGACCTCAACCGCGAGGGGTTTGCCTTGCTGACGCGGGGGCAAGTCGATAAGGCCATTGAAACCTTTCGAAAGGCCATCACGCTCGACAAGAACTACGACGGAGCCCATAACAACCTGGGGCTGGCACTGTTGCGGAAAGGCGACGTCGACGGCGCCATCCGCGCGCACCGGGAGGCCATTCGCCTCAACGCGAGCGATCCCACCCTCCACAGCAACCTAGCAGTGGCCCTTCTCGAAAAGAACGATCTCGACGGGGCGCTGGCCGCAGTTAAAGAGGCCCTCCGCCTCGCCCCGCAGGTCCCGGGGTCCCACAATATTCTCGGATTTATCCTCGGGAAGAAAGAAGACATGGCGGGATCCATCCGAGAGTTCCGCGAAGCCATCCGTCTCAGGCCGGACTATGCCATCGCGCATAACAATCTTGGCGGCGCGTTGGAGGAGACGGGCGATCTCGCGGGAGCCGAGAAGGAATACCGGGAGGCCATCCGCTTCGACCCCTACTTCCCCCGCCCCAAGGAACACCTCCAGCGCCTCGAGGACGCGAAGAGGCAGAAGAAATAACCTACCCGAGCACCTTCTCCACCGCCGCCTGCAGCTTCTTCAACCCCGCGTTCACGTCCGCGCCGAGGTGCAGGCGGATCGCGCGGCGGTCGCGCTTGCCGAGACAAACGAAGTCGCCCAGCGCCTGCGCGGCCTTGAGCACGCCGAACGTATAGGGCTCGCCGGGAATCGGCAGATCCTGTGCGTCGTCCGACGTGACCTGGATGAACACCCCCGAGTTCGCCCCCCCCTTGTGCAGTTGGCCGGTCGAGTGCAGGAAGCGCGGCCCGTAGCCCAGCGTCGTCGCCACTTTTTTCTTGTCGCGCACCCGCAGGCGCATCCCCTGCAGCGCCTGGTGCGACGCGTCCGTGCGCTCGACATACACGTTCAGCGCCACGTAATCGCCCGCCTTGACACGACCAAGGTGTGCCTTCAACGCCGCGTCCAGCGTGGATGCGCCTTTGAGCGCCTCGCGGGTGGCGGCGTCCCCGTAAATCTTGATTCCGTCGGCCGTCAGGAGCGGCTTTTCCTCCGGCAAACGGCTGTTCTTCTTGAATTCGTCCAAGAAGTTCTTCGTGTAGTCCTTGCTCTCCTGCACGTTCGGCTGGTCGAAGGCGTTGATGCCGATCATCGAGCCGGCGACTGCGGTCGCGATCTCCCACAGGAAAAACTCCTCGCCAAGGTTGATCAGATCCGCCAACTCGATGCGGACCACAGGATGGCCGGCCTTCTCCAGGGCCGCAACCTTCGCATCCTGGGCCGCGTCGGCGCCGCCGGAGTACCGGATGTAGGCAAAGAAGCGGTCGCCTCCATAGACTTCCGGCGGGCCCAGCGGCTCGTCGTCGATGGGCACGATGCCCTTGCCTTCCTTGCCCGTACTCTCGGCAATGAGCTGTTCCATCCACGCGCCCAGATCGCTGATCGCCGGCGACGTAATGAACGTGATCTTGTCGCGCCCCTGCTTGGCCAGCTCGCCCATCGCCACGCCCAGCATCACGCCGGGATTGTCCTCCGGCGGAACGCAGGAGTCGCAGCTATGGCGCATGCGCTCGGCCCGATAGAGCAGGTGCTCGACGTTGACGCCCATGATCGCGGCGGGGACGATGCCGAAGTTGGACAGCGCCGAATAGCGGCCGCCGATGTCCGGCACGCCCGGCAGGATGTCCCGGAACTTGCTCTCCCTGGCCAGGTTCTCGAGCATCGAGCCCGGATCGGTGATCGCGATGAAATTCTCGCCGGCCTTGTCGCCCTTCACCTGACGCATCCGGTCGAAGAAGTAGCGGTAGAACACCAGCGGCTCGATGGTCGAGCCGGACTTGCTGGAGACGATGCAGAGAGTCTTGGCGAGGTCCACCCGCTTCTCGAAGCTACGGACCTGGGCGGGTACGGTGCTGTCCAAGACGTGCAGCTCCGGAAAGCCTGGGATGACACCGAACGTCATCCGGAAGACCTCAGGACAGAGGCTGCTGCCCCCCATGCCCAGCAGGAGTGCATGCTTGAAGCCGGCCGCGCGCACCGATTCGGCCACGCCCCTGATGCGGGGCAGGTGGTGCACCTGCTGCTCGGTGACGTGCAACCAGCCAAGAGCGTTGCGGATGATCTTCTGGTGGACGAGGTCCTGGTGCCACAGGGCCGGGTCTTTGGCCCAGAACCGGCGGACGAAGCCGGTCTGCCGCAGCTCTTTGAGTTTGGCCTGCACGCCATTGTCCAGCGCGCCCAAAGCGAAGGTCTGCCGGCTCAGCTTCGGGCCGAGGAGATCCTGCCTCTTCCGGCTGATGACGCTCATGAGCTGGTCGAACGAATCGCTGAACAGGCGCGCGCCGTCGACCAGCAGCTTTTGCGTCACCTGCTTCATGTCGATCTTGCAATCAGCCAGCGCGCTCATCGTCTCGCGCGCTTCGTCCACGCCGTCCAGCAAACTGGCGCGGAGCTTGCCATGTTCCCGGAACGCGTTGAACGTGGCCGCCGGCATGGTGTTGACCGTGTCCGGCCCGATCAGCTCGTCCACGTAATAGGTGTCGGGGTACTTGGGGTTCTTGGTGCCGGTGCTGGCCCAGAGGAGCCGCTGCACCTTCGCGCCTTTCGCCTTGAGCGCCGTAAAGCGCGGGCTGCCGAAAATCTCCTGGAACTTCCGATACGCGATCTTGGCGTTGGCGACGGCCACCTTCCCCATGAGATTCTGCAGCGCGGCCTTGTCCATGGGGGCGGCCGCCTCCTTCAGCTTGGCTTCCAGCAGGCTGTCCACCAGCGTGTCGATCCGGCTGATGAAGAAGCTTGCGACGGAGGCGATCTTCTTCATGTCGCCGCCCTGGGCCGCCAGTTTCTCCAGCCCCGACACATAGGTCCAGGCCACCTGTTCGTACACCTCGACACTGAACAGAAGCGTCACGTTGACGTTGATGCCGAGGGCCAAGAGATGCTCGATGGCCGGCAGCCCTTCGGGCGTGCCCGGCACCTTGATCATGACGTTCTCGCGTCCGACGGCCTTGTGCAACCGCACCGCCTCCTCGATGGTCCCCTGCGTGTTGAACGCGAGGTCCGGCGACACTTCCAGGCTGACATAGCCGTCCCTGGTCCGGGTCTGCTGGTACACCGGATACATCAGATCCGCGGCGTCCTGGATGTCCCGGACGGCGAGAGTCTCGTAAATTTCCTTGACGCCGGTCACGGTCGAGGCGATCGGCATGAGGGCCTGGTCGTAATCGGTGCTGCCGCCGATGGCCTTCTCAAAGATGGACGGGTTGGAAGTGACGCCCATCAGGCCGTCCTTGTCGATCAGCGCCTTGAGCTCGCCGGAGGTGAGCAGCCCCCGGCGGATGTAGTCGTACCAGGGGCTCTGGCCGAATTCACCGAGCTGGACGAGCGGATTCATCGTTTCCTCTCCTTTTTCGCTTGTTCTTTGGCGGCCGCCACGACATTTTCGACCGTAAAGCCGAATTTCTTGAGCAGTTCCTTCAGCGGCGCGGACGCGCCGAACGTCGTCATGCCGATGGTGCAGCCGGTCGGGCCGACGTAGCGGGCCCAGCCGAAGGTCGAGGCCTGCTCTATGGAGACCCGCGCCGTGACGTTCGGCGGCAGCACGCTGTCCCGGTATTCCTGGGGCTGGTGCTCGAAGATCTCCCATGACGGCATGCTGACGACGCGCGTCTTGACGCCCTCCGCCTTGAGCTTCTCATAGGCTTCGACGCAGAGCGCGACCTCGCTGCCGGTGGCGAGCAGCAACACGTCGGGCTTGCCGCCGGGCGCATCGGCCAGCACATAGGCGCCCTTCTGCAGGCCGGACGCCGGCGCGCACTTGGTCCGATCCAACGTCGGCAGCGCCTGTCGGCTGAGGATCAAAACCACTGGCTCGTGATGCATCTGCATGATGACCCGCCAGGCCTCCGCCACTTCGTTGGCGTCGCCCGGGCGCAGGGTGACCAGCCCCGGGATGGCGCGCAGCGATGCCAGTTGCTCGATGGGCTGATGGGTCGGGCCGTCCTCGCCCACTCCGATGGAATCGTGGGTGAAGATATACGTGACCGGGATCTCCATGATGGCGGCCAAGCGCAGCGTCGGGCGCGAGTAATCGCTGAAAATCATGAAGCCGGAGCCGTAAGGGCGGATTTTCGAGAGCGCCAGACCGTTGAGGATCGAGCCCATTGCGTGCTCGCGGACGCCGAAGTGGAAGTTCCGCCCCGCGTAGTTGCCGGCGGTGAAATCGCCCGCTCCGTCGAACGTGAGGCGGGTTTTCGTGGAGGGCGCGAGATCGGCCGCGCCCCCGATCAGCCAGGGCACTTTCTTGGCAATGGCGTTGAGCACCTTGCCGGAGGCATCGCGCCCGGCCACGCCCTTGGGATCGGGCGGAAACACCGGGATCTCCTTGTCCCATCCGTCCGGCAACTGCCGGTGCTGCATCCGGTAGAGCTGGTCCGCGAGGTCAGGATGCTTGGACTTGTACTCGTCGAACAACGTCATCCACGTCTCACGCAACGCACGGCCCCGTTTGCCGATGCCCTCCTGGAAATGCTTCGGCACCTCATCGGGCACCAGGAACTTGGCGTCCTCCGGCCAGCCGTAATTGCGCTTGGTGAGCCGGATCTCTTCCTCGCCCAGCGGCTCGCCGTGCGCGGCGTGCGTGTCCTGCTTGTTGGGCGCGCCCCAGGCGATGTGGCTGTCCACGATGATCAGCGTGGGCCGGTCGGCCGTCTTCTGGAAGGTGGTGAACGCGCGTTGGAGCATCTCGAGATCGTTGGCGTCGCCCACGCGCGTGACGTTCCAGCCGTAGGCGATGAAGCGCGTGGCAACGTCCTCGCTGAAGGCCCAGTCCGTGTGGCCCTCGATCGTGATCTTGTTGTTGTCGTAGATCCAGCAGAGGTTGGACAGCTTGAGATGGCCCGCCAGCGACGCGGCCTCGCTGGACACGCCTTCCATCATGCAGCCGTCGCCGCACAGCGCGTACACGTTGTAATCGAACATCGCGAAGCCGGGGCGATTGAAATAGGACGCCATCCACCGCGCGGCGATGGCCATGCCGACGCTGGTGGCCACGCCCTGCCCGAGCGGGCCGGTCGTCGTCTCGATGCCGGACGTCCACCGGTATTCCGGATGGCCGGGGCACTTGCTGTCGAGCTGGCGAAACCGCTTGATGTCGTCGAGAGTCACGGAGAGGTGGCCCAGCCGCTCGTACTTGGCGTTGACCGCCTTCACGCCGCACAGGTGGAGCAGCGAGTAGAGCAGCATTGAGGCATGGCCGGCCGAGAGCACGAACCGGTCGCGATTGGGCCAGATCGGGTCCTCGGGATCGAACCGCAGGAAACGGTTCCACAGGGCGTACACCACGGGAGCGAGCGCCATCGGCGTGCCGGGGTGGCCGGAGTTCGCCGCCTGGACGGCGTCCATTGAAAGGGTCCGGATGGTGTTGACGCACTTCAGATCCAGCCGCTCGGTCTCAGCCATGGCCCCTCCTCATTTTGGGAAATCAAGGATATTCCTTCTTCCCCTTCTTGTCTATACAATGGGGGGGCCTGAGATTCGTTTAGAAAGGGGGCCCTCCCATGCCGTTCTTAATCGTCGCCGTCGTCCTTCTCACGCTGCTTCTCTGTCGCACCGACGCCTATGCCGAGAAAAAGCACTCTGCGCAAGGAAGCGAGGCGCCGGCCAAATTCACCGGCCGCAGCGTGGATGAATTCGTGACGTCCGCCTGGCACGGCGACGCCGAGGTGGTGGACCTCTACCTGAAAGCCGGCATCAACCCGAACGTGACGGACGAGAACAAACGGACGGCCCTCTGGGCAGCGTCGGCGCAGGGCCATACCAAGATCGTGCAGACCTTGCTGGCCAAGGGAGCCGACGTGAATGTCCCTGACAAGGACGGCATCACCCCCCTGCGGGCGGCGGCCTCGCAAGGTTATCTGGAAACCGTGGACGCGCTGCTGACCAAGGGGGCAAACGTGAACACCGCCGACAAGGACGGCGTGACGCCGCTGCGCGCGGCGGCGGCGAACGGCCACGGGGCCATCGTCCAGGCCCTGCTCGCCCAAGGCGCCAATGTGAACACGGCGGACAAGGATGGTATGACGCCTTTGCGGGTGGCGGCCTCGCAAGGGCTTCTCGAAATCGTACAGGCTCTCCTCGCCAAGGGCGCCGACGTGAACATCGTGGACAAGGACTACCGGTCCCCCTTGCGGGCGGCGGCGGCGAAGGGCGATCTCGAAGTCGTGCAGACCCTGCTCGCCAAGGGCGCTGACACGAACATCAAAGACAAAGACGGCCGGACGCCCCTGGTCGTCGCCGCGTCGCACGGCCATACCGAAACGGTGGAGGTGATTCTCGCCGAAATGATGAAGAAGGCCTGCGCGAAGTGACGGCGCGGAGGGGTCAGCGTTTCGTAAAGACCAGCCTCGCTTCGATCGCCAAAACGATTCGCTCCGGATCAGTCGCCTTGCTCACGATATCAATCGTTCCGAGGTCGAGCGCCTCCTTCAGCAACTGATCTTCCTGGCTGCCTGTGAGCATCATGGTCACGCCCGTGTACTTCCGCGCCCGTAGCTGGCGCAGAACTTCCACGCCATTCATGCCCGGCATGTACAAATCCATCACGATGAGATCGGGCCGCTCGGATTTCATCAACTCCAGGGCTTTCAGGCCGTCCTGGGCGGCGCGGACGCGATGGCCCCGCTGGGTCAACGCTTCCGTAAGCCAGTAACGAATCCCCGGATCGTCATCGACGAGGAGGATCGAGTATTTTTCGGAGGGCATGGCCCCGGCGGCCTCGATCGGCCGGAGCGTCGCCTGTCGCACGGCCCCTACGAGGGCTTCCACCGGAAGCCCTTTGATCAGAAAATCGGTCACCCCCAAGGCCCGGGCCTCCCGCTCCAGTTTCTCCGACGGGCCCGCCGTCAGTATCATGACGGCGCACTCCGGATCGGCCTGGCGGATTTGCTTGAGCACTTCAATCCCGCTCAGGTCCGGCAGGCGAAGGTCCAAGAACGTGAAGCGAGGCTTCCACTCGTGGAACGCCTTGAGGCCTTCACGGCCGCTGTTGGCCATGCGGACCTCGTTGCCATGGCGGGTCAACACGATCTGGAGCAGCGTGCACACCAACGGTTCGTCATCGATTATCAGGATCGTTGCCATCGTCTTCTTTCCACGGGCAAAGCGACAGGACCGCCTACCGCGCGAACGCTAACTGTACATCCTTAAGGACTTGAACTCAAGACCATTGCCGCGGATCACTATCTCTTCTCTTCCCCGTAAATTTCAAAGAACGCATCGATGCTTTGCATGAGGTGCGCCCTGATCTCCTTTACGCTGCCGTTGATGACGTGGAGCGACATCTCCCCCTGCGTCCCGTCAGGCAATTTCACCGGCACGTGGGGATGCACCTGCTCGGGAGCCGTGCCCGGATCGAGCCGCATCCCATAGCATAGCGTGTATTGCGGCTTCACCACCTTGAGATGCGGTCTCCCTCTTCGCTGCGCGCTCGTGCGTCTCTGGGCCATGAACGATCCTTTCCTGTGAGAGCCCTTTTCAAGGGGCGAAGGACGCGGTTACTTGGAAGGCGGTATCACCATCGTCTTGTCCGGATCGTCGCGCTGGGGTTCCGTGATCGGATCGATCTTCTGGGTGGCGTCCGGGGCAGCCGGTTGGGGACCTCCCGCCCGAGGGGTGAGAACCATCGTTTTATCGGGATCCGCAGGCACGACGGACGGCCGGGCGGCGGCAATCGGTGTCAGCACCATCGTTTTGTCCGGATCCGGCTTCGGTGGAGCGGCGATCAAAGGCATCGCCTGGGTGGCGTCCGGATCGTCCGGTGCCGTCTTGGCGGCGAGCGGTGACTGCGCCAGCACCAGCGTCGCAGAGGCCGACGCCTCGTCCGCCGCGAGCGTCTCTCGCGAATGCTTCCACTCGATCCGGAGGGGCGATTTCATGGTCGGACGGGAGAACTCCAGAAAGTATGGCCCGATACGAATGGTCCCTTTCGCCGTGAGAATCACTTCCTTGGCGGGCTTGTCGTTGACGAACGTCGGCTCCACCTCGCTGACGCTGCGGAGGATATAGACGCCGCTGACTTCCTGGATCGTGGCATGGGCAGGCTGGACCGCGGGATCGTCCAGAAGCAGCTCGCTGCCCGCGCCGCGGCCGATCCGCAGCAACGCGCCGGCGAATTCCCGGGCCTCGCCGGTCGTGTCGCCGGCGGCGTGGGACATCTTCGCGACGATCTGGAACGGCATAGCCGGTGACGATAGCAGCCGAAGCCTTGCCGATCAAGGGGTTCGTTGACTTTGCAGGGGCAGGATGTTACCGTCCCGATCCATGCGGAGGGCTCTCGCCATAGGGGTGACGGCCGCGCTCTTCGTGCCGTGCTTCCATCCGGCGACAGCCTCGACGGCCCCTCTCAAGATCGTCGCCACATTGCCCATCCTCAAGGAATTTGCCGAGCAGGTCGGACGGGAGCACGTGGAGGTGCGTACCCTCATCACGGGCCTCGAGAGCGAGCATTCCTATTCGCCCAAGCCCAGCGATCTCAAGGCCCTCGGAGAGGCCCGCCTGCTTCTGGAAGTCGGACTGGGGCTGGAGGTATGGGTCAGCGGCCTGGTCAAGAATGCCGGCAACTCCGCTCTCCGCGTCGTGACCACGTCCGAGGGAGTCGGCCTCATCCGCGACCATGCCTCGAATGCCACCCCTGCGGGCAACCCTCACATCTGGCTGGACCCG
Organism: uncultured Nitrospirales bacterium; assembly: GCA_964472655.1. GTDB lineage: Bacteria > Nitrospirota > Nitrospiria > Nitrospirales > NS-4 > SCTG01. The sequence goes on along the minus strand of CAYYLQ010000003.1, from coordinate 62,411 downwards.
GAAAACGCCAAGGTCATGGTTCGACACATCGCGGACGCGCTCATCGCGGCGGACCCGACACACAAGGACGCGTACCTCACGAATCTGGCCGACTATCTGCGGCGGCTGGATCAGGCGCAAAAGGACCTCGTGGAACGGGTCGCGTCGCTGCGCGATCGGCGCATCGTCACCCACCATCCGGCGTGGCCCTACTTCGCCCGCCGCTTCGGCTTTCAGATCGAAGGGGACATCCTCCAGCAGATGGGGATGGAACCGTCCACGGTGCACCTCGCCGAGATCGCCAAACGGATCAAGTCCGGCAAAATCAAAGTCATCGTGTCGGAGCCCCAATTCAACCAGAAAGTGGTGCAGGCCCTGGCTGACGAGACCGGCGCCCGGATCGTGGTGCTCTCGCCCCTCCCCGGCACGATCAAGGGCACCGAAACCTACCTGGCGCTGCTGACATACAACGTCACGACGCTCGTCGCCGCCCTGCAATCATGATCCTCGGCGCGTAACCCCATGGCGCACCCGCATCCGGCGCATACCCATCCCCATCACGGCGACCATCAGCACGGCGAGCCGCTGATCCGCTTCGAACACGCCTCGTTCCGGTACCCGCACGGGACGGCGCTGGAGGACATCACACTGGAAATCGCGGACGGCGAGTTCCTCGGCGTTATCGGCCCGAACGGATCCGGCAAGACGACGATGCTGCGCGCCATCCTGGGCCTGATGCCGCCGTCGCGAGGGTCCCTGCGGATTTTCGACTGCGCCTGCCAGGAGCTGCGGTGCCATCATCGCGCCCGGATCGGGTACCTTCCCCAGAAACGGTCCGTGGATCCGTACTTCCCGATCACCGTGCGCGAGACCGTGCTGATGGGGCGCGCCGGCGCCATCGGCCTCTGGCGGCGGGCGGGAAGGCAAGATCGTGAGATCGCGCGCCACGCGCTCGAGGACGTCGGCATGGCGGAGTATGAAACTCATCCCCTGGGAGCGTTGTCGGGAGGCCAGCAGCAGCGGGTCTTCATCGCGCGCGCGCTGGCCCAGCATCCGCAGATTCTGCTCCTGGACGAGCCGACCACCGGCATCGACACCACCACACAGCATACCGTTCTCGAGCTGGTCCAGCGGCTGCACGAGGAATTGCACCTGACCGTCGTGCTCGTCTCGCACGACATCAACCTGATCGCGCCGCTCGCGGAACGCCTGGCGTTGCTGAAGACCAGGCTGTACGCCGTCGGGACGGCCAAGGACGTCCTCCGGAAGGACATTCTGGCGCAGGTATACGGGCCGCAAATCCTGACCACCGACACCGGACACGTCATCGTCGCAGATCATCACCATAACTGATGCTTGATCTCCTCGCCCTCGGCTTTCTCCAGCGCGCGCTCGCGGCGGCGGCCCTCACCGGCGGGCTGTGCTCCGCAATCGGCGTGTTCGTGGTGCTGCGGGGGCTGGCCTTCATCGGCGCCGGCACGGCCCACGCGGCGTTCGCCGGCGTGGCGCTCGCCTACCTGATCGGCGCGCCGCCGATGCCGCTGGCCGTTGCATTCGGCCTGGGCACGGCGTGGGTTACGGGCCTGCTGGAGGAGCAGGGGCGCATGAAGCTCGACGTGAGCATCGGGATCTTCTACACCGCCACGATGGCGCTGGCGATCCTCTTCATCGGCTTGATGAAGACCTACAACGCCGAGGTCTACGGCTACCTGTTCGGCAGCATCCTCTCCGTGACGAGCGAGGAGCTGAACGTGACCGGCGTCCTGGCCTTTCTCGTGGTGGGCGTGATCGTGCTCTTCTCCAAAGAGTTCTTCTTCCTGGCCTTCGATCAGGAAATGGCCGAGGCCTCCGGCGTGCCGGCCCGGCGGTTTTTCTTCCTCTTGCTGACCCTCGTCGCGCTCACCATCGTCGTCTCGCTCAAGACCGTCGGGGCGATCCTGGTCTTCGCCCTGCTCCTGATTCCACCCGCCACCGCCTACCAGCTCACATCCAGCCTGCACCGGATGACGCTGTACGCGGTCGGACTCGGGGTCCTGGTCTCGGTCAGCGGCGTCCTGCTCTCGTTCCAGTTCGACCTGCCAGCCGGCCCCGCCATCGTGCTGCTGGCCACGGCAATCTTCTTCCTGGCCGTCGCGTTCTCGCCCAAGCGGACGCCGAAGCCTGCGTTCTCCTGAAACGCCCTCGCATCGTCTTCAACGAACGTTCCCCGGCGTCGGGCCTGCGTTCATCCGTTTCCAGACATAGCTCCCGCCCCATTGGCGCGGCGGGAGGTCGCTTCTCTCGCCGACCCGCGTGTACCACCAAACCCCTCGGGCCTGCGAACCATCCTCGGACAGCACCAGTTCGAACCCGCCTGCGCGGTCGTTGCCGGACTGTTGCCAGGTGCCCTGCCATTTCTGTCCGGCGACCGCGGTGGTCGCGATCCGACCGCCCTGCCAGGAATACTGCCCGTTGCCGTGACGATCGAGCGTGGCCTTGTAGGACTTGTCCTCCTCCTGCACCTCCCATTCGCCGCTGAGATCCGGGATCCGGACCGCGGGGCCGGCTGCCCCTGTCTGCTGTCCCGACGCGCAGGGAACCGGATCGGACACCGCCAGCGGTGCCGCCTCGGCGCGGAAGGACTCATGCCACGCCGTCAGGAGCCACTTCCCTTCCCTGCGCTCGAGCACGCCGGTTTCACGCAACGGAAGCAACATGCGGCGCTGCTCCGAGCCGGTCCCGATATAGCGGATGTAGTCGAGTTCCATCGCGAACCAGGCCACCTCGCCGCGGCTCCACACCTTCAACGTGATGATCGGAATCTCGAGCCGCGCCACCGTCCTGAATTCCTCCAGCATTTCCCGTTCGAACGCAGGCCAGCCTACATACCTGCGCCCCCCGATGGTGTAGCTCACGATGTCCGTGTCATGGGCCATGAGCCGGGCCAGCGTGGCAATATCCTTGTCGGCATTCGCTTGCACCAGGACGCGCAACGTGTCCTCCGGGCTTGCCGGTTCCGCCGCGAGTGCAGGTGCGCCCGACGACAGCAGCACCGACAGCAAACCGCGCCACACCGCCGACATCATCTTGTTCTTCATCGCAGTTCTCCTCACATCATCGACCGGATTTAGAGGTCTTTGCGCGCACATTCTCCGCTACTGATGGGCAAACAGATACGCGATCGCAAGATAGGTGACGGCGCCGATCAGAAAATAGGCGGCGGCCACGAACCAGCCGACGAGGTCGCGGGTTTTGACTCGATCGGGCGCGCCCAGCAGGAACGAGACGAGCATCCCCGCCAGCAGGGCGAATGCCAAGACCTTCAACATCAACAGGCGCCCAAGGCCGCCGAGCCGTGCTTGCCGTCCGGAGACGCGATCCACGACGTGACCAACTTGGCCATGCCGGGTGACTCATCCAGGATCACTTCCAGGAGCAGCGCGATCTCCGGCGCGCTGATCGCGTCTCCGGGAGCCAGATACCATCGCGGGATTCCCTTGCGTTCGTCCTGATTGGCCGGCTCGAAATAGCCGGTCAGCTCGCCGTCCGTGTAGGCCGCCTCCAGCCGATCGAGGAATTCCTCCAGCACATCCCAGCGCCACCGCAGGGCGGGGTTGAGCCGGTTCGTCACCTCCAGCTTGTTCCAGACCGCCCACCCGACGAACACGCCCCAGGTCTCGTTCAGCGCATCCCAGGCTTCCCGCTCGGTCAGCCGCCGCTTCTCAAACTTGGCCTTCCGCGGCATCCCTTTCTGCGGCGAGAGCGGGCCGACCTCGACGACGGTATAGCGGCAGGCCCTAAGCCGCTTCGCCTCCGCATAGAGCCGCGCCCCCTGGGCAGTCATCGTGGGCGCATTGGAGGCAAACTCCACATAATCGAAATAGGCATGAAACAACTCGTGATAGATCGTCGCGAGATCCCGGTTTCCGATCTGCCGAAGGGGCCGAAACCGTTTGCCCCGGCTCTCCTCGGAAAGATTGAGATGGAAGATCATGCGGTGGTCCTCCGGATGGTACTCCGCGGCCACGTTCTTGAGATCGGCAAATTCCAGCTTCACAAACTCCACCGGCAGGAGACGGAGAAACCGCGACGGCAGGCCCATCTTGGCCGCTTCGCGGGTCAGCCGCGCCCATTCCCCCTGCGGGTCCGGCACCGGCGCGGCTTGGGCATGCGACGCAAGGAAAATAAGGACGGCGAACAGCCCTCTAGTCGCGGAAGTCATCTTCGTCGAGCAGCGACCACGATTCGAGGCAGTCCGGGCGGACCTCCTCGATGAAACGGGAGGGTTTCGAGAGGACCATGCCCGCGGTTCTGTCATAGACGTTCACCGGGTAGGACACGTAGAGGTTCTGCTTCGCCCTGGTGACGGCGACGTAGAAAAGCCGGCGTTCCTCTTCGAGGTCTTCGTCGGCCGTCATCGAGTAGAGCGACGGAAACTTCCCGTCGAGCGCCCAGATGATAAAGACGGTGTGCCACTCGAGCCCCTTGGCGGAGTGGATCGTGGAGAGCACGAGCCGCTCGTCGTCTCGGTCGGCCGCCTCCACGTCGAACACGCTCTGGTCCGGCGGCTCCAGCGTGAGGTCGGCCAGGAAAGAATCCAGTTTGCCGTAGCGCGCCGCGATCGTGTACAGATGCTCCAAGTCCTTCGTCCGTTTCGGATAATCATCATACTGCTGCTTGAGGATCGGCAGGTAATAGCCGCAGACGGTGTTCATCCGCTCGGCCGGCGTCATCGATTCCCCCCCGATGTCTTCCAGGAGGCGAACCAGGTCCCGCAGAGCCTGCGCACCGGCGCCCTTCTCGGCCGCCGTCTTGAGCGCAGCGAGGCCGCCGCCGTCCCGGCTCAGCATCGCGTCGATCAGGGCCTGGCTCTTCTTGGGCCCCACGCCCTCGAGAAGCATCAGCAGGCGGTTCCAGCTCACCGCGTCCTTCGGGTTCTCGACGACGCGCAGATGGGCCAGGATGTCCTTGACGTGGGCCGTTTCGATGAACTTGAACCCGCCCCGTTTGACGAACGGGATGTTGCGCCGGGACAGCTCGATTTCCAGATCGAAGGAATGGAAGCTGGAGCGGAACAGGACGGCGATCTCCTCGAGCGGAACCCCCTCCTCCCGCAACTCCAGGATGCGCTGCGCCACAAACCGCGACTGGGTGTTCTCATCCCCGGCCTTGACCAGCACCGGCTGGGGACCTTCGCTCTTCCGGGTGAACAGCGTCTTGGCATACTTCTCCGCGGCGAGATTGATGACCTCGTTGGCCAGCGTGAGGATCGGCTGCGTGCTCCGGTAGTTTTCCTCCAGCTTGAAGATCCGCGCGCCTGGAAAGAGCGTGGGGAAGTCCATGATGTTGCGGAACGTCGCGCCGCGGAAGGCGTAGATGGATTGGCTGTCGTCCCCGACGACCATCACGTTGTCGTGGGTGGCGGCGATCTTGCGGACGATTTCGGCCTGGAGGCGGTTCGTGTCCTGGTACTCGTCCACCAGGACGTACCGGTAGGTCTCGGAGACGCGCCGGCGCACGCCCTCGTCCTGTTCCAAGAGTTCGCGCAGACGCACCAATAGATCGTCGTAGTCCACCAACAGGCGGCTCCGCTTGTAGCCCTCGAACGCGCGGCAGAGCTTCTGCAGGTCTTCGATCTCGTCCGTGAACTGCGGGAACTCCCCCAGGACCACGTCTTCCACCGACAGGAGCTTGTTCACCGCCTTGCTGAAGATCTCGTTGATGGTGTTCTTGCGGGGAAAGCGCCGGGCCTTGTCGTTCAACCCGTGCTGAGTCCTTATTAGATTTATGACGTCCTCGGAGTCGCCCCGATCCAGGATGGTGAACCCAGGCTCCAAGCCGATCGCACGGCCGTACCGACGGAGCAGCATGTTGGCGACCGAGTGGAAGGTGCCGCCCGTCACCCGATCAGTGCGCAGCCCGATCAGCGCGCCGACGCGCCGGAGCATCTCCTCAGCGGCCTTGCGGGTGAAGGTCAACAATAGAATCGACTCCGGGGGGATGCCGGACTCGATCAGCCGCGCGACCCGGTACACCAGCGTTCGCGTCTTGCCGCTGCCGGCGCCGGCGATCACGAGGATCGGCCCGTCGACCGCCTGCACCGCGGCCAGCTGCCCGGCGTTCAGCTCGTCTTCATAATTGAGCGAAAACTTCGGCTCGGCGGGACTGTCGGGATCGCGCTTGAGGACGTACGGCTTCATGCGGCGCCATTATAACAGGGAATCTGCTAGACTGCCTCCCAATGCGACGCGGCGCCGTTCTCATTCTGCTGGCCTGTCTCCCCTTCCTTGCAAGCTGCGCGATCATTCCCATTGTCAAACCGGCCACGGCTCAGAGCCCCTCCGGCGCCGTCACGCGCACACGCGCGCAGATGCTCATGGGGACCATGGTCAAAATCACCGCCGTGGCGCCCAATGAGATCCTCGCCCAGGCCGCGCTGACCGCCGGCTTCCAGGAGATCCGGCGGCTCGAACAGATGCTGTCCACGTGGATCGAGACCAGCGAGCTCTCGCGCGTCAATCAGGCCGCAGGCCAGGAGCCCGTGAGTGTCGGCGACGAGACCTTCGCCCTCCTCTCGAAGGCCTTGGAGATCGCCGAGTACACAAAGGGGGGATTCAACATCGCGATCGGCCCGGCCGTCCGGCTCTGGAACATTCCGGAGGCTCCGCGCATTCCTTCGGACATGGAGTTGGAGATCGCCGCGCAGTACGTGGACTACCGCAACATCCACCTGGATCCCACCCGTCGAACCGTGTTCCTGGAAAAGCCCGGCATGAAGATCGACGTCGGCGGCATCGGCAAGGGCTTCGCGGCCGAGAAGGCCGCCGCCGTCATGCGAGAGGTGGGCGCCACGGGCGGGCTCGTCGCCGTGTCGGGAGATCTGCGGGTTTTCGGCAAGCAGGCGGACGGGACGGCCTGGCCGATCGTCATCCAACACCCCCGCCAGCCCGGCAAAGTTCTGGCGACCCTGGAGGCCACCGACGAAGCGATCTCCACCGCCGGCGATTACGAACGGTTTTTCATCCAGGACGGGGTCCGTTACCATCATATCCTGGACCCCGAGACGCTCCAACCCGCCCGCCTGTGCCAGAGCGTCACCGTCATCGCCCCGGATGGAACAACCGCCGACGGACTCGATACAGGCGTGTTCGTCATGGGCCCGGTGAAGGGCATGGCCCTCATCGAGCGGCTCGGGCTCGGGGCCGTGATCGTCGATGTCGAAGGAAGAATCACCGTGTCGTCTCGCCTCCGCGACCGTGTGCGGCTGGGCCAGTGACTGCTTTCCCAGCCGCATGGTTCTTGCTTTTTCGCCATGTTTACGGTAAAGTACTATCCGACGTTGTCACACGGAGGCCTGTTGAACGACCCAATACCGCTTCCCCAGAGTCCGGCCCACCTCCCTCCTTCGCTCAGCCGGCTCTGGGAATTGGCACACAATCTCTGGTGGAGCTGGAATCCCGAGCCCCGCGCCCTCTTTGAAACCCTCGACCGCACGCTCTGGAAACTGACCTCTCACAATCCGGTCAAGCTGCTTCGCGACCTGAGCCCGGAACGGGTATCCGCGACCGCGACCGACCCGTCCTTCCTCCGCCGCTACGAAGCCGTGCTCATGGCCTTCGACGCGTACATGAACGTCTCGGACACGTGGTTTGCGCGCCAACACCCCGAAATGGGGAACACTTTGATCGCCTATTTCTCCGCCGAGTTCGGCCTGCATCAGTCGATCCCCATTTACAGCGGCGGCCTCGGTATCCTGGCCGGCGACCATTGCAAGGAGGCCAGCGACTTGGGCGTTCCCCTCGTCGGCGTCGGGTTCTTCTACCCGCAAGGGTATTTCCATCAGCGCATCTCCCCGGACGGGTGGCAGCAGGCCTGGTCGGCTCCGTTCGCCACCGCCGACACGCCGATCCGCCCCGCCCTGCTGCCGAACGGCGAGCGCTTGATGATCCAGGTCAACCTGGACGGACGGATCATCCATGTCGCGGTCTGGCAGGTGCGCGTCGGGCGCGTGTCGCTGTTTTTGATGGACACCGACGTGGAGGCCAACGCCCCCTGGGACCGCGAGCTGTCGGCCCGGCTGTACGGCGGCGATCAGGAGATGCGCATCCTGCAGGAGATCATCCTGGGCATCGGCGGCGTGCGCGTGCTGCGCGCGCTGGGCCTCCAGCCGACCGCCTGGCACGCCAACGAAGGACACGCCACCTTCCTCGCGCTGGAACGGCTTCGCGAGCACCGGCTGGCGGGCCTGTCATTCGAGAACGCGATAGAGGCGGTCCGCTCCTCCACCGTCTTTACGACCCACACGCCGGTCCCGGCGGGCCACGATGTCTTCCCCTTCCATCTAATGGAGAAATACTTCACGCCCTTCTGCGACCAGCTCGGCGCCACCCGCGAAGAGTTCCTCCGCCTGGGCTGCGCGCCGGGCACCGCGGACACGGCTTTCAACATGACCGTGCTGGGACTCCAGGTGAGCGGCCACCGGAACGGCGTGAGCCGCCGCCACGGGGAGATCGCCCGTCGCATGTGGTCGTACGTCTGGCCTGAGGTGCCGGCGGAGAAGACCCCGATCACCTCCATTACGAACGGCATCCACGTCCCGACCTGGATCGCCCCGGAGATGCGGCAGCTCTACGCAAAGCACCTCGGCCCCGATTGGGTCGCGCGCCACGACGATCCCGCCCTGTGGGAGCGCATTGCGGACATCCCGGACCAGGAACTGTGGAACGCCCGCGTGGCGCTCAAGCGCAAGCTGCTCGGGTACATGGCCGAGCGCGCGCGCCTGCAGTGGATCCATGGACAGATCGAGCCCTCGCAGGTATTGGCCTCCGGGACATTGCTGGATCCTGACGCGCTGACGATCGGATTCGCCCGGCGCTTCGCCACGTACAAGCGGGCCACGCTGCTGTTTCGGGATCTCGAACGGCTCAAGCGGCTGCTCCAGGACCGCTGGCGTCCCGCGCAGATCATCTTCGCCGGCAAGGCCCATCCCGCCGACGAGCCGGGCAAGTATTTCATCCACCAGGTGTACGCGCTCGCCAAGGACCATGGCCTCGGCGGGCACATCGCGTTCGTGGAAGAATACGACATGCACACCGCGAAGTTCCTCATCCACGGCGTGGACGTGTGGCTGAACACGCCGCGCCCCCCGCAGGAAGCCTGCGGCACCAGCGGACAAAAGGCGGCGCTGAACGGCGTCCCGCACCTGAGCATCCTGGACGGCTGGTGGGCGGAAGGCTATAACGGGGCCAACGGGTGGGCGATCGGCGGGCAGGAATTCAATCCGGACCCGGCGGCGCAGGACGCCGCCGACGCGGAAGCCCTCTTCAGAACGCTAGAGCAGGAAGTGGTGCCGCTGTACTACAACCGGGACGGCGACGGCGTGCCGCGGGGCTGGCTGGCTGTCGTGCGGGAGAGCATCCGCAGCATCGTGCCCCGCTTCTGTACCCGCCGGATGGTGCGCGACTACACGGAACAGCTCTACGCGCCCGCCGTGCAGCAGAGCCTTCGGTCGGCCCCGCGCTAGGTTTCTTTCTTCTCCCTATCGGGCGATTTCGGCTTGACGACGACCTTGGACTGGGCTTCCTTTTCGCCGTTTCGGACGACGATGGTCGTCTCACCGACCCCCACGGCGGTCACTACGCCGTTGGCATCGACCTGGACGATCTCCTCGTTCCGGCTCTGGTAGGTCGTTCCGAACACCGACCGCGAGATGAACCGGACGGTGCCGTCCGGAAACTCCCCGATCACCTGCAGGCTCTGCTTCTCCCCGATGCCGTCCAGCACCATCCGACGCTGGTCGGCATGGATGCGCAACGAGATCAGCGGCAGCACGGGCGGCAGGTTGACGTTGACCGTGACCCGGGCGGTGCTCACGATGCCCTTGCTGTTCTTGCTCCAGACCTCGATCGCGATCGGCCCCAGCGAATCGCCCCGGAGCTTGATCTTTTGCTCGAAAAAGCCCGTCTGGCTGTTGTGCTTCATGTGCTCGTCGGACGGGGCCAGGTACGCCCGATCGATGTCGTCGCCCGGGCTCGGCTGAACCTGGATCACGATTTCTGAACCGATGGGAACGACGGCGCCGTCTTTGGGGGAAACGATCTCGACGGCGCCGGCGAGCGCCGGCAGGAAGGCCCAGGCGATCACAGCCAAGAGGGTGAGCACGCCGCTGCCGCGCAGGAGAGCCATGTCAGTCAAAATAGCCGAGAACGGAACGGCGGTCAAGACGGATAGAGTCTAAATATCGAGAAAGACCTGCTGGGTCAGCAGGTCCACCTTGCTGTGCTTCTGGGACTCGTACGTCTCGGCGTGGGCCTCGTCCCAGTTCAGTCTTTTCTTGAGCTCAACGAGCCGGGCCCGGTATTCGGTCAGGGCCTGAGCCACGACGGTCTGGGAGAACGCATTGCGGGGCTGGTACAGCGCCACCACCCGTTCGGCTTCGATCATCTGGCCGACCGCGAAATTGTGGTAGGCTTCGCTCACCTGATTCCACGCTTGGGGCCGCGCGCCGGGAGCCACAGGAACGATCGCCCTGACTTCGGAGCCGGCCATCTCCAGCCGGATCAGGTCGCAGGCCAGCGTCACGCTGATGGTCCCTTCGGGAATCTTCTGTCCTTCTTGGTCCTCCACCCAGATGTCGCTCCGCCTGATGGGAGCCCCGCCCCTGCCGTAGGGCAGGCCGTTCACCATCAGACGGGCAAAGGTGATCTGCCGGCCGAGCAGGCTTTCCAGGTCCTGATTCGTTTGTACGATCGTATCGGGCGGCAGGTCGCCGCTGACGATCATCTGCAGGAGATAGCGATTCTTGTGAATAATGTCGCCGAAGAGGTTCACGGTGTTGGGGACCGTGACGGTGAAATAGCGGTGCCGGACGCGCCAGTACTGCTTCGCCGCCATGCGGCCCAGGTCATCATGAAGCACCACGGGCTCCAGCCGCTCCCGGGCCATCTGGAGGTTGACCGCCAGCTCCACGGTCGTCGGGGTCGGCTCGACGAGCACCGACCCGATCACGCCGCCCGGCCGCTTCGCCGCCAAAATCCGGGGGGAGAAGCTGACGAAGCGGCGCATGAGATCAACCGGCGCCTCGGCGGCACGGGCGATTTTGGCCCTCGTTTCTTGAATCGTCCCGACGAGTGCTTCGAATTGGTCCGGCGTGAGCGGGTCCGGATACGACGCTGCGTCATTGCCCTTCGGGACCGGATCGTGTACGGCCATCCGCTCGCATCCCCCCAACAGAATCGCCGCACCCGCGAGGCCGAGCCCGCCGCACACTTCCCGCCTGGTGAAATCAGTCCGCGTCGAAACGGTTTCAAAGAGATCGCGCAGAATCCGCGCTCCGAGCGTCATAGCATCTTCCTCCGTTCAGCGTGCGCCAATAGACGAACCCTAACACGCCGACTTGGCAGCGTCAATCGGCCGGAACCGCGTGTCAACGATCGGGCAAATCGTGTATGATACGGAAGCATTTGCCGCACACTTTCACAAGGAGTCAGGACATGGCCGAACGATCGCCCGAACAGTCGCCGGGACCGGGAGCGCACGGAGCGGCCCCGAGCAGCATCCAGTTGATCAACGTGCTGGTCGCCCGTGAAGGCGAAACGGTCAGCTCGAAGTGGGGCATCCATCCCCAATTGAAGCAGGAACTGGATCCCGCGGAGTGGCAGGAGCTCAGCGAGCACATGAACCGGGTCACCGCCATCGTGGGCGCCAAGTTCGCCCAGCAGTTGTCGCAGGGCGAGGGGAACGCTCCAGGGCACGGGACGGCGTAATGGAGACGGCCGGCTCCTCGGAGATCGTCACCTGCCTGAACGCCAAGTGCGGGCAGCAGCTCCGCATTCCCGCCGGCGAGACACTCCAGGTCACCTGTCCGACGTGCGGGACCAGCTTCACGTACCGGCCGCCCCGCGCCGCCGGGCCGGGGAAAGGCCTGGCTCCCGAATCTCAGCGTAAGGCGTGGATCATGGGCGAGCTGATGCTGGCGATCGCCCGGGAATCCATGACGCTGATCAAACGGAACGATCCCGCGGTCGCGACCAAGGCCTCCCGCAAGCAGGAGTGGGAGGCGTTCATCGAGTTTTTGAAGGTGCTGTTCAATCTGGCCGACCGGGTAGGCGCCTTCTACATCCCGGTCAGCGAGTACCTCCAGTTCCTGGACGCCGTGGAAGACGCGGTCATCGACCAGATGAACAACGCTTTCCGCCAGCAAGCGGGCCCCGGCTACGACGAAACGTCGGTCAAGGTCTCCATCTCGGCCGCCCTGGATCTCGGCCAGAAACTCTACCAGCCGGACAAGTTCATGGTCCTGGAAGAAAGCAAGGAGCGGGACCGCTTCTTCCAGAAATTCGGCGAAGCCGTGGCCACGGCGCTGGGCGTCAGAGGCAACAACACGATCGCGACCACCGCCACCATGTGCGTGAGTTCGAGCATCGCCGCGATGAAAGCGCTGATGGAATCCGCGGACGGTCGCGCTCCCTCTGCGGTCGGTCATTCATAGATCAATTCCCCCCGCTGGTGCCTCTTCTCCGAAAGGACACCGCATTTCAGGCAGACCCTCCTGCCTTGGACTGTCTAGTTGTGCAGATCTTTCAAGACGGCTTCAATACTGACATCATTCCAAGCCGTTGTTTCTCAAGGCGCTTCGCGTTCATTCCAAGCCTCGCAGTTCTGCATGGTACTTATCTTGCTCATCAACCAGTGCAGGACGTGAGGAAAAAATGTTTTTACCTTTTCTCCTCATGAAGGGTCTGCACGACTAGGGGGTGGTGGGCTCACCGCGCGCACTGAGTCCTGCGCCTCCGGCAGTCAACCGATGGAACGAAGGAGGGAACCATGAACAGACAGATTGTGACCGTGGGTGGGGCGGCTCTGCTGGGGCTGGCCTTGCTAAGCAACAGCGGGATCGGTCAGGCGCAGCAAACAACGACCCCGCCGAGCACGCCTCCCGCGCAGGGAGACGTTCGCAAGGACACACAGGACATCCGCCAGGACCGCAAAGACATCCGGGAAGACAGACAGGACCTTCGGAAAGATCGCCGCGAGCGACGGGAAGACCGCCGGGAACTCCGGGAGGATCGCCGGGAGGGAGCCGGCAAAGGCGAACTTGCCAAAGACCGCGCCGAGCTCAAGAAAGACAATCAGGACATCCGACAAGACCGCAAGGACCTTCATCAAGACCGAAAGGATCTCCGCGAGGATCGGAAGGAACGGCGGCAGGATCGCCGGGAAAATCACGGCAAGTAAGAACCAGCCGTTTCACGAGTGGGGCGGTGCGAGGCCGCCCCACTTTTTTTATTTGTTCCTCTGGTAGAACATTTCGAGCGCGTCGCGATAGCCCGCCACCCGCCCCTCTTCATAGGCGTTTTCCAGCCGTTGCTTGAGACGGTCCACGTCCCGCTCGCGCTGGCGGTCCACGGCGCCTTGATTGAGCAGGTTGAAGAGCGCCACGTGCACGATCTTGCTCCGGCGGATCTCCATCTCTTCGCTGATCCATCCGCGAAACGCCTCCGGCGCGCGTTCGTCCACGATTGGGGGCTTGAAGGCGTCGTACCCGATCTTCTCCTTCGTGATCCGGCTGACGACCTCGAGCTCCTCCCGGATCCTGGGAATGTTCCGGAGCAGATAGCCCTGAATGTCGCCGTGCCCGGCTTCGTAGAGCTTCTCCAAATACTGGCTGACGTAGATCTCCGGATTGACCGGCTTTTCCTTGACTCCATAGACCGGGTGGCCCGCGAAGCGGAGCCGATCATAATCCTCCTTCGCGGCCGCATCCCCGACGACGCCATAGGCCTCGCTGGCCTCCTTGAAGCGGGCCTCGGCGGCCTTGTTGCCGGGATGGTGGTCGGGGTGGTTCTCCTTGGCGAGTTGGCGGAAGGCGGCCTTGATCTCGGCCGCCGTCGCGTCCTTCTCGACGCCGAGCACCTTGTAATAATCTTTCATGGGATGAGGACTATAGCATAGCGGAGACGGGATAAGTTACGATGCAGGAATGAGCGACACGCCGCACACCAATCGCCTCATCCAGGAGACGAGCCCCTATCTCAGGCAGCACGCCCACAATCCGGTGGACTGGCACCCCTGGGGCGAGGAAGCCCTGGCGAAGGCCAAGGCCGAGAACAAGCCGATCCTCTTGTCGATCGGCTACTCGGCCTGCCACTGGTGCCACGTGATGGAACGGGAGTCGTTCGAGAACCCCGACATCGCCAAACTCATGAACGAGCACTTCGTCAACATCAAGGTGGACCGCGAGGAGCGCCCCGACCTCGACGACATCTACCAGAAATCCGCGCAGGCCTTCATGCGCCGCGGCGGCGGCTGGCCGCTGACCGTTTTTCTCACGCCGGACCAGGAACCGTTCTGGGGCGGCACCTACTTCCCCCCGACGCCGCGCTACGGCATGCCGGGCTTCCCCGAAGTGCTCATGGGTGTCGCCGAGGCCTATCGAAACGAACCCGATCAGGTCAAGCAGAACACGCAGAAAGTCAAAGCCGGGCTGCGGCAGATCAGCGCTCCCGCTCCATCCGCCGATCCGCTCGATGATGCGCTTCTGGACGGCGCGGTGAAGGACCTCGGCGCGTTCTACGAGCCCGTCAACGGCGGCTTCGGCGACGCGCCGAAGTTCCCCACGCCCCCGCCCCTGCAGGTGCTGCTGCGCCAGTTCGCCCGCGTGAAGGATCAGAGGGCCCTCGACATGGCGCTGCACTCGCTCTGGAAGATGGCGGCCGGCGGGATCTACGACCACCTGGGCGGCGGCTTCCATCGTTACTCGACGGACGGCCAATGGCTGGTGCCGCACTTCGAGAAGATGCTCTACGACAACGCGCAGCTCGTCCGGCTGTATCTCGACGGCTGGCGGCTGAGCCGCGAGCCCCGCTTCAAGCAGGTGGTGGAGGAGACGCTGGAGTACCTCCGCCGCGAAATGGTCCACCCGGACGGCGGGTTCTACACGGCGCAGGACGCCGACAGCGAAGGCCACGAGGGGAAGTACTTCGTCTGGAAGCCGTCCGAGATCAAGGAGATCCTGGGCCTGGACTTGGGCGAAACCTTCTGCCGGCTCTACGACATCACGGACCAGGGCAATTTCGAGGGCAAGAACATCCCCAACCTGATCCGCGCCAACGGCCGGATTGACATCAAGGATCTGCCGGATGCGGACAAGGCCGTGGCTGACGCACGCCGCAGGCTCTTGGACGTGCGCGAGCGGCGTGTGAAACCGCTGCGCGACGACAAGATCCTCACCGGCTGGAACGGCCTCATGCTCTCGGGCATGCTCGACGCGTACCAGACGCTGGGCAGCCACGCCTATCTGGCCATGGCCGAGAAAGCGCTCGCGTTTCTGCTGGCGCATGCATACAAAAACGGCCGGCTCTTCCGGACGGTGACCGGGGGCATCGGCAAACTCAACGGCTACCTGGACGACTACGCCTTCCTCTCGGCAGCCCTGATCGATGCGTTCGAGGCGACCGCCACGCCCGCCTATCTCGACAAGGCGCGCGAGCTGACCGCCGTCATGCTCGAGCAGTTCTGGGATGCCCAGGCAGGCGGCTGTTTCTTCACGGGAAAGGACCACGAATCCCTGCTCCAGCGGATGAAGACCGGCGAGGACTCCGCCATCCCGTCCGGCAACGCCGTGGCGGCGATGAATTGCCTGCGCCTCTTCGCCTACACCGGCGAGCAGAATTATCTCGACAAGGCCGAGCGGACGTTCCGATTGTTCCGGACGCACATGGACCAGAATCCGTTCGGCATGGCCTCCATGCTATGCGCGCTGGACTTCTATCTGTCCAAACCGAAAGAGCTCGTGTTGGCGGGCAAACCGGGCTCGGCGGAGATGAAGGATCTACTCTCGAAGATTTTCGGCCGATACGTGCCGAACAAGACGCTGGTGCTCGTGGACGGCGCCGGCTCAGACTATGTGCCGGCCGCGGCCAGGGGCAAGACGGCGCTCGACGGCAATCCCACGGTCTACGTCTGCCACAACTTCACCTGCTCCCAGCCCGTCACTTCCTGGGACGCTCTGGAGAAGCTGCTGTAGTAGAGCCCTTCAACAGAGCAGAGGCGCTAGGAAGCGAGGGCGCAGGCCAAACTGACGGCGATCTCGAGGCGCTTGAAGTCAAACGGCTTGCTCATGACGTCCACCGCTCCGAGATCCAACATTTCTTGGAGCCTGTTCTCATCGAGCCGACCGGTAATCACAATAATTTTACCCGCGTACTGTCTGGCCCGAAGTGTTCGCGCCAGGGACGGTCCATCCATGACGGGCATGTAGAGATCGAGGATGATGATCTGGGGCGCAATGCGCTCGGCCAGCACCAAGGCCTCCTGCCCATTGTTGGCGACGAAGACTTGATGGCCGCGCGTCGTAAAATAGTCCAGGAGCACTTTACAGACGGCAGGCTCGTCATCCACCACAAGAATCGTCCCCATATTTCCTCCCTCGCCGTCCGCCGTAAGGGCGGAAACAAAAGGCCGGCTCAATAATACGTGATCTTGCGGAAGACGGACTCCGCCCAGTAGCTGTCCTCTTCCGTCTCGAAGCGGGTGATCTCGGTCATCTTGGTCCAATTGCCGTGGGAGTCGAACTCGTACGTGAAGGTGCTGTACTTTTCCAGCGAACCGTCGGCCTTGTAGGTCGTTTCCTCCGTCTTGTTGCCTTTCGCGTCGTAGACGTACGCGACCTTATCGGCCAGGGTCCCGTCCGCTTTGTACCGCACCGCCTCCGTCAGGTTCCCGTCCGGATCGTATGTGAACTGCACCCGCCGGTTGACGGATCCATTGGGGTTGTACCAGGTTTCCAGGGTCTTGTTGCCCTTGGCGTCGTAGTTCCGGCCGTAGGTCCGGACGTGAGGGCCTTCCTTCCACGTGGCGCCGAACTTGCCGAGATATTTCCCGAACTGGCGTGAGAGCTGCGCCTTCTCGACGGCCATGGCCTTCACGGGGCCGTTCAGCTCATCCACCTCTTTGGCTGTCTTGGGTCCGGCGACCGCCGGAAAACTCACGAGCAGGGTCAAGATCGCCACAATGAGTGCGTTCTTCATGGTTGTCGTCCCCTGGCCTCTCTACTTCAACCCCAGCACGTCGTGCATGTCGTACAGGCCGGGCGGCCTTGTGGCGACCCAGCGCGCGGCCCGGAGCGCGCCGCTGGCGAACGTATCGCGGTTGTGGGCCCGATGGGTGATTTCGATCCGCTCCCCGGGCCCGCCGAAGAGCACGGTGTGATCGCCGACGATGTCGCCCGCGCGAATCACCTGAATCCCGATCTCGCCCCGCGCGCGCTCGCCGATCATGCCCTTGCGGCTGTACGCCGCCACCTTGTCGAGGTCTTTGCCGGTCGCGTCGGCCAGCACCTTGGCGATCTTCAGCGCGGTCCCGCTGGGGGCGTCTTTCTTGAGACGGTGATGGGCTTCCTGGATCTCAATGTCGTAGTCCTCGCCGAGCGCGCGGGCCATCTGGGTGAGCGCCTTCAGGATGACGTTGACCCCCACGCTCATGTTCGGAGAGAAGACGCAGGGAATCTGCTTCGCCAGTTTCTGGAGTTCGGCGAGCTGCTTGGCCGACAACCCGGTCGTGCCGATTACCATGGCTTTCCGGTAGGCGGCCATGACCGACATATGGGCGAGCGACACGGCCGGCGCGGTGAAGTCAATGAGCACCTCGGCCCGATCGGCGAGCGTGGTCAGGTTATCGGTCACCGCCACTCCGATCCGGCCGCAGCCCGCGATGTCGCCGGCATCGGCGCCAACCGTCGGATGCCCTTTGCGCTCCAACGCGCCGACCAGTTTGAGATCCGGCGAGTCTTTGACGAGGCTGACGAGCCGCCCCCCCATGCGCCCGCCCGCCCCCGCTACCACGACTTTGACCATGTCTCTCCCTTTACAGGTTCAGTTGCAGAGTCCTACAGGGCGGGTGCCGCGTCAGATCAGCCCGTAGTCCTTCATGACCCGCGTGAGCTTGTCGAGATTCTCCTGCGACATCGGGCAGAGCGGCAGGCGTACGTCGGCCGCGGCCTTGCCCATCAGCGCCAGAGCGTGCTTGACGGGGACGGGGTTCGTTTCCAGAAACAGGGCCTGGCAGAGCGGGTAGAGCTTGAAATGCATCGCGCGGGCCTTCGCCGCGTTGCCGGCCTCCCACGCGTCCACCAGCGCCGCCATGTCGGCGGGCGCCACGTTGGCCGTCACCGTGATGACGCCCTGCGCCCCGACGGCCATCATCGGCAGCGTCAGCGCGTCGTCGCCCGAGAGCACCGTGAAGCGGTCGCCGCATGCCTGCACGATCTCGCTCACCTGCTGGAGAGACCCCGCGCCCTCCTTGATCCCGACGATGTTCTTGAACTGCGCCAGCCTCGCCACGGTTGAGGGCGCCATGTTCACCGCCGTCCGCCCGGGAATGTTGTAGAGGATCTGCGGGATGCCCACCGCTTCGGCGATCGCCTTGTGGTGCCGGTACAGCCCCTCCTGCGTCGGCTTGTTGTAGTACGGCGAGATGAGCAGGGCGGCGTCCGCCCCCGCCGATTGGGCGTGGCGGGTGAACTCGATCGCCTCGTCCGTCGCATTGGAGCCCGTCCCGGCGATCACCGGCACGCGCCGATTCACGGCCTTGACGGTGAACTCGACGACCCGCTTGTGTTCCTCGTGCGTGAGCGTGGCGGATTCGCCCGTCGTCCCGCACGGGACGATGCCGTCGGTGCCGTTCGCGATCTGCCACTCGATCAGATCGCCGAGGGCTTTCTCGTCTATTTTGCCGCGGCGAAACGGCGTGATGATGGCGACCAGCGAGCCCTTGAGCGTCATTTCAGCCGATACTCCCAGGCCTCGGAGTGCATCTGCCCCTCAAAGACCGCCCGCGCTTCGCCGGTCAGGGTCAGATTCGTGATCCGCTCGCCGGTCCGCTTGAACGCCACGCGCAGCGGCACCCGGCTGAGGGGGATTACCGTGATCGGCGACTCCACCTTGTGGACCAGGGAGGCCAGCAGGGCCGCGGCGAGCGCGCCGCTCCCGCAGGCCAGCGTCTCATCCTCGACGCCGCGCTCGTAGGTGCGGACCTTGATCGTATGGCGGTCCACCACCTGGGCGAAATTGACGTTCGTTCCGGCCGGCTTGAACGCGTCATGGTAGCGGATCGGCCGGCCGATCCCCAAGACTTCCGCCGTCGACGTATCCTGCACGAAATACACGAAGTGCGGCACGCCGGTATTGATGGCATGGCCTTCCAGCACCGTCCCCTCATGCAACGCGCTCGCCGGTACGGCAAGATCGCTCTTGCGCCGGCGATGCGACGGAATGGACAGACGGACATGCAGCCGGACACCGCTCGGCTCCGGGACCTTGACAGTGACCTGCTCGCCGTCCATTTCGGCCTCGACGACTCCGGCCGCACCCTCGAACTGCATGGATTTCGGGGCGATCTTCTTCAGGTACGCGAACCGCGCCACACAGCGGGCGCCGTTCCCGCAGAAATCCGCCTCGCCGCCGTCGTTGTTGTAGAACCGCCAGCGGAAATCGTACTTGCGGGACTTCTCAATAAAGATGAGGCCGTCCGCGCCGATCGAGAGGTGGCGGCGGCAGACGCTGGCCACGAAGGCGGACATCTTCTTGGGATCGATCACGCGGCCCCGGTTGTCCACGATGAGGAAGTCGTTGCCCGCGCCGGAGAATTTCATGAAGGGGATTTTTTTCATGCCGCTTCCTAATTGAGAAACGCCGGGATCGTCTCGCCGCGCACAAGATCGGCGTACTCCTCCCGCGCCCGGATGACGTGGAACGCGCCGTCCCGCACCAGCACCTCGGCCACGCGGGGCCGCGAGTTGTAGTTCGAGGCCATGCTGAACCCGTAGGCGCCGGCGCTCATCACGGCGAGCAGTTCGCCCGGATCCGCCAGCGGCATCATCCGGTCCTTGGCGAGAAAGTCGCCCGACTCGCAGACCGGCCCGACGACGTCCGCCAGCACCTGTTTCTTCAGCTTGTCGCGGGCCTCGCGCACCGGCTTGATCTCGTGGTACGCGCCGTAGAGCGACGGCCGGATAAGGTCGTTCATGGCCGCGTCCACGATCAGGAACGTCTTCTCCGGATTGGCCTTGTGGTAGAGCACCTTGGTCACCAGCACGCCCGCGTTCCCCACGATGGAGCGCCCCGGCTCGAAGATCAGCATGCACTTCAAGTCCTTGATGAGCGGCGAGATGGCCTGCGCCAGGTCCTGGGGCTGCGGCGGCGTCTCGTCCTGATAGACGATGCCGAGCCCGCCGCCCACGTTGAGGTAGCGGATCTGCACCCCGATCCCCGCCAGTTGCTCGACCAGCAGCAGAATTTTCTTCAGCGCGTCCACGAACGGGCTGACCTGGGTCAGCTGCGAGCCGATGTGCTTGTGCACGCCGACGATCTCGATGTGCTTCAACGTCGTCGCCAGCTTGAATTCCTCCAGCGCGCGCTCGGCGCTGATCCCGAACTTGCTCTTCTTCAAGCCGGTGGAAATGTACGGATGCGTCTTGGGGTCGATGTCGGGATTGATGCGCAGGGCCACCCGCGCGCGGGTCTTCATCTCGCCCGCCACCCGATCGAGAGCCCGGAGCTCGG
This sequence comes from uncultured Nitrospirales bacterium, assembly GCA_964472655.1. GTDB lineage: Bacteria > Nitrospirota > Nitrospiria > Nitrospirales > NS-4 > SCTG01. The sequence continues at coordinate 41,892 of CAYYLQ010000003.1, read as the reverse complement.
CCGAGGACTCGACGTTGAACATCAGGATGTTCGACTTGAGGGCGTACCGGATTTCGCCGTCGGACTTGCCGACCCCCGCGAAGACGATCCGCTGGGGCTCGATCCCCGCCTGCAGGGCCCGGTAGAGCTCGCCCCCCGACACGATGTCCGCGCCCGCGCCCTCCTTGGCCAGCAACCGCAGCAGGGCCAGGGTGGAGTTGGCCTTGACCGCGTACGCGACGACGTGCGGGATCTCGTTGAACGCGGAGTCGAAGGACCGGAACTGGCGCAGCACCGTGGCGTGGCTGTAGACGTAGCACGGCGTGCCGACCTTTTCGGCGATCGTGCGAAGCGGCACCGCCTCGCAATACAATTCGCCGTCCTGGTAGCGGAAATCAGGCATCCCGGAGGTCCTCCGCCAGGAGGTCCATGCCGTGGAACCTCATGCCTTCCAGCGACGAGGCGAACGCATCCGTGATCTTCCGGTAGCGCACGCGCGCGGAGGGCGCGGCTTTCGTGAAGAACTCGCCGTCCATGAGCGTCATGAGCGCCTGCGGCGTCGCGTGGCGCACGTGCTCGAAGTTCACGATGATGTCGAGCTTGGCCTTGGACGCCGCCTCGGCCAGGCGCGTCTTCAACTCGGCCGCGTTGAGCCGGTCCAGCGCCCCTTCCAGGTCCACCAGCAGCGCCGTCAGCTTCTCGTGCTTGCGCGCCTTGATGCTGAGGAACTGGTCCACCTGGCCCGAGACCTTCTTGAGGGCCAGCAGCGCGTTCGGAATCGGGTTTTCCATCTCGACGGACGGGAGCTTGGCCTGCAGGGTCTTGATGACGGCGGCGACCGGCGACAGCCCCCCTTTCGGGCAGGCCCGGTTGATGACCCGGCGGAATTCCCAGTTCATCTGGAAGCGCGGGATGATGCGCTGGCTCGTATTGGAGATCCGCTTCCAGATGTTCGGCAGCGAGTAAAAGGTGTGCTGTGCCCAGTGGAACCCTTCCTGGAGCTGCTCGGGCGTCATGCGGGTCGGGTGGAACGTCACGTGCTTGCCGTCGTAGTGCGCCCAGTTCCGGTCGAAGATCCGGCCCGCGGCCTCGTAGCGGGCGTGCAGCGGCGTGCCCGGCAGCGGCGTCAAGACGTTGAAATACGCCAGCTCGCAGTGGTTCTTGATCAGGAACTCGACCGTGCGCTCGAAGACCGACTCGTCGTCGTTGTCGAAGCCGAAGACGATCCCGGGATTCACCATAACTCCGTGGTCGTGGAACATCTTAATCTCTTCCTCGAACTTCTTGACCTTGTTGAAGGGCTTGTGCGTCTCGCCCAGGCTCTCCTCGAAGATGGACTCCATGCCCACGAACACCGATACGCAGCCGCTCTCGGCCGCCAGCTCGACCATCTCCGGATCGTCCCCCAGGAAGAGCGTGGACTGGCACCCCCACTTGATGTTCAGCGGCTTCAGGGCCGTCCACAGCTCCCGGCAATAGGCCCGGTTGCTGTTGTGCAGGTCGTCCACGAACGCGAAGATGGAGCCGTCCTCGATCCCGAACCGGATCTTGGCCGCGATCTTGAGGGCCTCCAGCATCGAGCTGCGTCCGATGCGCCCGACCAGTTCTTCGCAGACCCAGCCCTTGACCCGCTGGATCTCGGCCACCACCTCGGCGACCGGCCGCCGCCGCGTGCTCTTGCCGTTGAACGGCGACACGCTGCAGAACTCACAGTCGAAATGGCAGCCCCGCGTGGTGAACGTGCACTGCCGGGTCATGTAGGCGTCCTCGCTGAGCAGCTCCACCCGCGGCGGTTTGTAACGGTCCAGCGGCGGGAACTGCTCCATCTTGTAATGCCGCTGCATGTGCCCGGCCTCGAAGTCCTCCATCAGCTTGGGCCAGGACTCCTCGGCCTCGCCCGTCACGATGGCGTCGCCGTGCTGCAAGGCCTCGTCGGGGCAATAGGTGGGATGGACGCCGCCCAGCACGACCGGCACGCCCCGCTTCCGGAACTCGTCGGCGAGTTGATAGGCGCGCGGCGCGTAGCAGGTCATGATCGAGATGCCGACCATGTCCGCCGGGTAGTCGAGGTCGATCTCGCGGACGGCCTCGTCCTGGATCTCGATATCCCAGTTTGCCGGCGTGTAGGCGGCGATCGCCGGCAGGCTGAGCTTGGGGAACCAGATCGCCTTCCGCTCGCTGGGCCCGAGATGGTACGGGTTCTCCCGCGGGTAGGGATCCACCAACAGCAGCTTGCGCTGCTTGCGCGTCCGCGACAATTTCATGAGCTGCATCACGTCACCTCATCGGTCAGAAAAGCATATAGGGCATCATATCCGCTTGAACTTGGACTCGATCGTTCCTTTTTCCCCGGCGGCACATCTTCCGGCGGGAGCGGGGCGGTCTTCTTGCCGCAGGCCCCCATGAGCATCCCGACGGTTAACGCCAGCGCAATGAGCGTCGACGCTCTCATCCCTCGGCGCGCAATTCCTTCTGAAGAACCTTGAGCCGCGCCTCCACGCGCTTGCGGGCGGTCCCCCCGATCGACGCTTTCCGCTCCAGAGCGCCTTCCACGGAGAGCACGTCCAGCGCGTCTTTCTCGAACGCCCGCGAGAAACTCCGCAAGTCGTCCAGGCTGACGTCCGCAAGGTCCTTGCCGCGGTCCATCCGGTCGCGCACGATCCGGCCGACGACGGCGTGGGCCCGGCGGAACGGCACGCCCTTCAGAACCAGATAATCGGCCAGCTCGGTGGCCAGCAAAAACCCGGCCGTCGCCGCGCGGGCCATCGCCCGGCGCCGGACCGACAGGCCCCCGACCAGCGACGCGAGCAGCCCCAGACAACCCGTGACCGTCTCCAGGGCGTCGAAGACCGGGGCCTTATCCTCCTGCAAATCACGGTTGTAACTCAAGGGGAGTCCCTTCAAAACGGTCAACAGGGCCAGGAGGTGGCCGTAGACCCGTCCGGTCTTGGCCCGGATCAGCTCCGGCACATCCGGATTTTTCTTCTGCGGCATCATGCTGCTGCCGGTGCAGAACGCGTCCGGCAGCTCGACGAACCCGAACTCCTGGGACGACCACAGCACCAGCTCCTCGGCGAACCGGGACGCGTGCGCCATCACCAGCGCGAGCGCCGCCAGGGTCTCCGCCACGAAGTCCCGGTCGGAGACCGCGTCCAGGCTGTTCTGACTGACCGCCGGAAAGCCGAGCAAGCGGGCCGTGTACTCCCGGTCCAGCGGGTAGTTCGTCCCCGCCAACGCCCCCGAGCCGAGCGGCATGACGTTGATCCGCCGGAGCGCGTCCCGCAACCGCCCCTTGTCGCGCTCCGCCATCTCCACGTAGGCCAGGAGATGGTGCGCGAGCAGGACCGGCTGGGCCCGCTGCAGATGCGTATAGCCCGGCATGACCACGCTGATCTCCCGCCGCGCCAGCGCCACCAGGCTTTCCTGAAACCGCCGCAATCCGGCGAGCAGGCCCGCGACCTCCTCGCGCAGGTACAGCCGGAGGTCCAGCGCCACCTGATCGTTCCGGCTGCGGCCGGTGTGCAGCTTGCCGCCCACGTCGCCCACGAGCTCGATCAACCGCGCCTCGATCGCCATGTGAATGTCTTCGTGTTCCGGCGCAAACCGGAACCGTCCCTCGCTGATCTCCCGCTCGATCCGATGGAGCCCGGCGATGAGCTTCTCGGCCTCGCGGCGCGCCAGGACCCCGGCCCGCTGGAGCGTCCGGCAGTGCGCGATGCTCCCGGCGATGTCCTGCCGGTAGAGCCGCCGGTCGACCGCCAGCGAAGACGTGAAGGCTTCGACCTTCGGATCTGTCTTGCCGCGGAACCGGCCGGCCCACGCCTTCTTCTGCCAGGTTTTTCTCCTGCCCGTCATCCGCGTCGCGCTCCCTTCCCCTTCTTGCGCGAGGCCCTGATGGCGAGCCGCAGCGCGCTGAGCCGGATGAAGCCCTCGGCGTCCTTCTGGCGGTACACTTCGTCTTCTTCGAACGTGGCCATGTCCAGCCGGTAGAGGGACCGCGGCGAGCGCCGCCCCACCACGGTGCAGGCTCCCTTGTAGAGCTTGACGCGGGCGGTGCCCCCGACGTCCCGCTGCGCCTCGTCGACCGCGGCCTGGAGCATCTCGCGCTCAGGCGCGTGCCAGTAGCCTTCGTACACCATGGCCGCGTACCGGGGAATCAGCGCGTCCCGCAGATGCAGCACCTCTCGATCGAGCGTCAGCGATTCCACGGCGCGATGCGCGACATGCAGGATCGTCCCGCCCGGCGTCTCGTACAGGCCCCGCGACTTCATGCCGACGTACCGGTTCTCCACCAGATCGACGCGGCCGATCCCGTGCGCGCCGCCCAGTTTGTTAAGATGCGCCAGCAGCGCGGCCGGCGACAGCCGCTTGCCGTCCACGGCGACGGGATTGCCCTCCTCGTACTCGATCTCGACGTAGGCCGGCTTGGCCGGCGCCTTCTCCGGCGCAACGGTCGTCTGAAAGATCTCCTCCGGCGCTTCCTCCCAGGGATCCTCCAGGATCCCGCCCTCGTAACTGACGTGGAACAGGTTCCGGTCGGTGCTGTAGGGCTTGGCCTTCGTCGCGGCCACGGGGATGCCGTGCCGCTGGGCGTATTCGATCAGCTCCCGTCTGGACCGGAACTCCCACTCGCGCCAGGGCGCGATGACCCGCACCGAGGGGTTCAACGCCAGATACGTCACCTCGAACCGCACCTGATCGTTGCCCTTGCCCGTCGCGCCGTGCGCCACCGCGTCGGTACCCTCGCGCTCGGCGATCTCGATCTGCCGCTTCGCGATGAGGGGCCGGGCGATGGACGTGCCCAGCAGGTAGCCGCCCTCGTAGATGGCGTTGGCGCGCAGCATGGGAAAGACGTAGCCCCGGACGAAGGGCTCCCGGAGGTCCTCGACGTAGACCTTGCCCGCACCCACCCGCAGGGCCTTGGCCTTGACGGCCTTCAGGTCCTCCCCCTGGCCGAGATCAGCGCAAAACGCGACGACCTCGCAGCCGTAGGTCTCCTTCAGCCACTGGAGGATCACCGACGTGTCGAGGCCGCCCGAATAGGCGAGCACGACTTTCTTGATCGAGGCATGGCGAGTCCGCATCAGCGTCACCGATCCCGCAGCAGTCGGGTGAGAATGGCCTTCTGGACGTGGAGCCGGTTCTCCGCCTGGTCCAGCACGACCGACTGCAGACCGTCCAGCACGTCCGCGGTGATCTCCTGCCCCCGGTGGGCCGGGAGGCAATGCATCACGACGGCGTCCGGGTGCGCGGCCGCCAGCAGGCGCCCGTTGAGCTGATAGGCCGCCAGCACTTTGAGCCGGCGCGCCTGTTCCTTCTCCTGGCCCATGCTGGTCCAGACGTCGGTGTAGAGCACGTCGGCGCCCTTCACGGCGACGAACGGGTCCCGCACGATCTCGATGGACGCGCCGGTCCGCTCCGCCCGCTCGCGAGACCATTCCACGATCGAGACGTCCGGCTCGTAGCCGTTCGGGCAGGCCACGCTGATCGTCATGCCCATGATGGCGGCGCCTTCGATCAGGGAGTTGGCCACGTTGTTGCCGTCGCCGACGTACGCGATCTTGACGCCTTTCCAGCGCCGCTTCTTCTCGCGGATCGTGAACAGGTCGGACAGGACCTGGCAGGGATGGTGCAGGTCCGTCAGGCCGTTGATCACCGGGATCGCGGCGTTGCGCGCCCATTCTTCGACGGCATGGTGCTCGTAGCACCGGATCACCAGGCCGTCCAGGTAGCGGGACAGCACCTTGGCCGTGTCGGCCACGGTCTCCCCCCGTCGCATCTGGATGTCCATGACCGAGAGAAAGATGGACTGGCCGCCGAGCTGGTTCATGCCGGCTTCGAACGAGACGCGCGTGCGCGTGGACGGTTTTTCGAAGAACAGTCCCAGCGTCTTGCCGCTCAGCCGCTGCGCGGACAGCGCCCGCCGGCGCATGGCCTTCAGCTCGGCCGCTTCTTTGAAGAGGGCGAGCATCGCGTCGCGCGACAGATCGTGGACCGCCAGTAAATGGGTCGCCTGGGACGTCATCGGCGGGCCTCGATCACGTCGCCCAGCGTGACGACCACCCGGTCGATCTCAGCCGCCGTCACGATCAGCGGCGGCACGAACCGCAGCTTGCGCTCCCCGGTGGCGTTGATCAGAATGCCCCGCTTCCGCATGTCGTGGACCACCTCGCGGGCGTCCACCGTCACTTCGACGCCGATCATCAACCCCAGCCCCTGGACGTCGGTGATGGCGGGACACCGGCCTTTGAGTTCCAGCAGGCTCTTCATGAAATACTCGCCCGACCGGGCGCACTGGCCGAGGATGTCCTTGTCCTCGAGGATCACCTCCAGGACCGCCAGCGCCGCGGCGCAGACCAGCGGGTTGCCGCCCAACGTGCAGCCGTGCGAGCCGGGCGTGAACCCCGTCGCGGCATCGTCGGTCGCCAGGCAGGCCCCGATGGGCACGCCGCCGCCCAACCCCTTCGCCAGCGTCATCACGTCCGGCGTCACGTTGAAATGCTCGTAGGCGAACAGCTTCCCGGTCCGCCCGACGCCGCTTTGCACTTCATCGAAGATCAGCAACGCGCCCCGTTCCCGGCACAGATCCCGGCAGGCGGCGAGGAACGCGGGCGTCGCGACCCGGACGCCGCCTTCTCCCTGGACCGGCTCCACCAACAGGGCGGCCGTCTTCGCCGACAGGGCCTTCGAGAGCGCCTCCACGTCATTGAACGGGACGTAGCGGAAGCCCTCCGGCAGCGGCTCGAAGCCCTTCTGCACCTTGTCCTGGCCGGTCGCCGTCAGCGTGGCGAGCGTCCGCCCGTGAAACGAGTTCAGCATCGAGACGACCTCGTACCGGTCCGGGCCGTCCTTCGCGTGGGCCCAGCGCCGCGCCAGCTTGATCGCCGCTTCGTTCGCCTCCGCGCCACTGTTGCAGAAGAAGACCTTGTCGGCGAAGGAATGGTCCACGAGGGTCTGCGCCAGCTTCACCTGGGGTTCGGTGTAGAACAGGTTGGACGTATGGAGCAGCTGGTGGGCCTGCTGTTGCAACGCCAGCGTGACCTTGGGATGGCAATGGCCCAGGACGTTGACGGCAACCCCGGCGAGAAAATCCAGGTACTCCCGCCCCTCGACGTCGTACACCCTCGTGCCCTGTCCCCTCGCGAGCGCCAGGGGGTAGCGGGCATAGGTGTCCATCAGGTATTGCCGGGCGCCTTGCATCAACTCTTCGGTCAGCATATTTGCCCTGGAAATTTGCCTTGGAATAGTAAAGAGGTGACCGTAGCACAAAAGCCCAGGCCGGTGCAAACGATTGCAAGGGAAAACAAGGGCTTAGATACGGCGAGAAGACCGACGAAAACTCTTCAGCCCTTCTTGAAAGCCTCTTTGAGGAGCGGCTCGATCTCGCCCTTCTTTTCCATGGGGTCGAGGATGTCGGTATCGCCGTAGAACTGGCCGTTGATGAAGACCTTGGGGAGCGTCGGCCAGTTGGTCATCTTCGTGAGGGCTTCCCGCTTGGCCGGGTTCTGCAACACGTCGATGAGCTCGTAGGGATAGCCGTACTTGTCGAAAAACTGCATCGTCTCCCTCGTAAACCCGCACATGGGCGTGGCCTTGGTGCCTTTGCCGTAGATGAGGATCTTGTTCTTTTTGATCTCTTCGTGAATTTCGTTTTCAATTGGATCAGCCATGGCGTACTCCTTAAGTATAGCGGGAGGGGGCCCCGCAGACGCCCCTCCCGCACCCACTATGAACCGTCCGTGGTCTCGGCCTTGATCTCCAGCGCGTGGATGCGGCCGTCTTTCATCGGCTCGCCCAACGCATCGTAGATCAACCGGTGCCGATCCAGGAGATTTTTTCCTTTGAACAGATCCGACACGACCCGGATGCTGAAATGATCCATCGTCCCGGTGCAATCCGTGACGGACACGGTCGCGTCGGGAACGGCCTTACGCACGTAGCTGGTTAAGGATTCGGTGGTGATCATGTTCAGCAAGCGGCATTGACTATCCGCGCCATTTGATCGAAGTGCCGGCCCAACAAGTTCGGAGTGGTGGAGGGCACGGGATTTGAACCCGCGACCCCGACGTTGCGAACGTCGTGCTCTCCCAGCTGAGCTAGCCCCCCTCCCGTCCCCGCACGCTCGACCGGATTATACATGACCCGATTCGGCCGCGCCAAGCGCCCTCCGTCACTTCACGCGCACGCGCCGCCCTTCGATGGCGAGACGTCCTTCCGCGAACAGCTGGATGGCCTCCGAATAGATGCGATGCTCCTGCTGCAGAATGCGCGCTTCGAGCGATTCCGCCGTGTCCCCTTCCAGGACCGGCACCGCCGCCTGCTGAATGATCGGCCCCGTATCCACGCCCTCTTCCACGAAGTGCACCGTGCAGCCGGACACCTTCGCGCCCCAGTCGAGCGCCTGCTGCTGGGCCGACAGACCCGGGAAGGCGGGCAGGAGCGACGGATGAATATTCATGATCCGGTGGGGGTAGGCGTCGAGGAGCACCCGCGTGACGATCTTCATGTAGCCCGCGAGCGCCACCAGGCCCACGTCGTGCTGGCGCAGCTGCTCCAGGATCGCGGCATCGTAGGCCTCCCGGCCGGAAACCGCCTTCGGGTCGAGAAACACCGCCGGCACGCCGTGCTTCCGCGCCCGTTCGAGCGCCGGCGCCTCGGCTTTGTTGCTGATGACGACGGCCAGGATCGCCTGCAGGCGTTTCTGCTCGATCGCATCGATGATCGCCTGGAGATTGGAGCCCCGCCCCGACGCCAGCACGGCGAGGCGCAGGGACGGGTCAGGCATAGGACACTCCGGGCTCGCCTGCGTCGATCGTCCCGATCCGGAACGCCTGGTCGCCCTGTTTTTCAGCGAGCGTTATCACTTTGTCGGCCCGATCCGGAGGAACCGCGAGAACCAGCCCCACGCCCATGTTGAAGACCCTGAACATTTCCTCATCGGCCACCCGGCCGAGCGATTGGATCAGGCCGAAAATGGGCGGCTGCTTCCAGGCCCCGCGCGTGATCGCGGCGCGGCAGTCTTTCGGCAGCACCCGGGGAATGTTTTCGGTCAACCCGCCCCCCGTGATGTGGGCGATCGCGCGGACGGCGCCCGACTCTACCAGGGCCCGGATCGTTTTGACGTAGATGCGCGTGGGGCGCAGCAAGACCTCGCCCAGGGTTTCGCCCAGGCCCGGCGCCCGCTCGCCCAAGGCCAGCTTCCCTTCGTCCAGCAGCACCCGCCGGGCCAGCGAATACCCGTTGCTGTGCAGGCCCGTGGAGGCCAGGCCGATCAGCGCGTCGCCCGGACGCACGTGCCGGCCGTCGAGGATCTGATCGCGCTCGACGACGCCGACCGCGAAGCCGCCCAAGTCGTATTCCTCGTCGGCGTAAAACCCGGGCATCTCGGCGGTCTCGCCCCCGATCAAGGCGCAGCCGGCCTGGCGGCAGCCCTCGACGATTCCGGCCACGATCGTCTCGGCCTTCCCCACCGCCAGCTTCCCGACCGCCAGGTAATCGAGAAAAAAGAGCGGCTCGGCCCCGCAGACCGCCACGTCGTTGACGCACATCGCCACGAGATCCACCCCGACGGTGTCATGCCGTCCCGTCAAAAAAGCGATCCGGAGCTTCGTCCCGACTCCATCGGTGCCCGACACCAGGACCGGGTCGCGGTACCGCTTCGGATCGAACCGGAACAGCCCGCCGAATCCCCCGATGTCCGTCAGCACCTCCGGCCGGAACGTCGACCGGACGAGGGGGCGGATTCGCCGGACAAACTCATTCCCGGCGTCAATATCCACCCCGGCTTTCTTGTAGTCCATCAGGCGGCGCACTCCAAATGTTGGGGAACGAGCGGCATCTTACCGGAACGGTCCGGGAGGGTCAACGCGGGCAATATACGGTAGGATGGACCATAAATTGTCATGGAATTCCAAGAAGGATAGGCATTTCATTTCATAATTTCAAACAAACTGTCCTAGAGGGCATCCCCTGTGCATTCCATCTCATTGATAATCCATGATTCCCATTTTTGCGCCCCACTGGCACCGGCCTTGCTCACTTTACAGCTTAAAACCTGTTGCTTCCTTCGAACCGGGGGAATGACACAGAAAGGAGAAGGCGACCATGATCACGGATAAGCAGAAGAAGTCGCAGCCGAGCACCCTCATGACCGTCAAAGACGTCGCCACATACCTGTCGGTGACGGAACGGACGGTCTACCGGCTGGTGAAGGACCATCGTCTGCCGGCCTACAAAGTAGGCGGGCAATGGCGGTTCAAGGCCGACATGATCGAGGCCTGGATGCGGAAGGACGGCGCCCTGGAATCGCTGGCGGAGCCCGATCCGAACCTTCATCCCGGAACGCCCCAATACGCCTGAACGCGAACCGGATGCGCGTGCATCACGCTCCTCGCACCAGTTCGACCAGGGTCTCGATATGCATGGTCTGAGGAAACATGTCGGACCCCTGCAGCCGCGCCACGCGGTACCCGGCCTCCTGCACCGCCCGCAGGTCCCGCGCCAATGTCGGCGGATCGCAGGACAGATACAGGATGCGGCCCGGCTTGAGATGGACCAACCCCGCCAGGGCTTCCTTGCTGAGGCCGGTCCGGGGCGGGTCCATCAGGACGAGGTCGTATTCTCCCGCTTCACCGCCCGCCAGAAACGTCTCCGCGGACTCTGACCGAAACCGGCACCGCCCGACATGATTGACCCGCGCGTTGTAGCGGGCGTCCGCCAGCGCCGACGCATTGCCCTCCACGAAGGTCACCAACGCCCCCGCCCGCGCGAGTAAGAGGCCGAAGTTTCCGATTCCCGCATAGAGCTCCAGCACGCGGAGCGGTGTGTCCTGTTTGGCCTCCAGGGCCCAGGCCGTGACGGTTGCCGCCAAGGCCTGATTCAACTGCCAATTGGCCTGCACGAACGACCGGTCGCTGCAGCGCAGGCGCAGGCCGCCGGCGTCTTCGGTCAGCGTACTGTCCCCGTCCACCCACCGCCGATGCCGGGCCCCGCGCCCCGCGACCATGACCTGCCCCTTCACCCCGGCGAATCCCGTCCGGACCCGTTCGAACCAGGCCTCGGCCTGCGCGCGCTCGCACCGCTCGGCCAGGTACTGGAGCACGACCTCACCGGTCGTCACCGAAAGCCCGAGACGGACCTCCTGGAGCCGCGACGCCATCGCCCGCGATCCCGCCAGGACATGCGTGAGATGGGCGACGGCTTCATTCAGGCGCGGCGCGAGCAGCGGGCACTGCACGATCGGCACCAGCCGGTGGCTGCCTTCTTCGAAATAGGCGAGGCTCGGCGCGCCGCGCGCAGGCACGGACACCGCGAGCCGCGCGCGGCTGCGATACCCATAGACGTCGGGAGACGGCACCAGCGGTGGCACGGCCACGTCCGTCAGGCCGCCCACGCGCGCCAGGGTCTCTTGCAGGATGGCGCGTTTCAGTTCGAGTTGCGCGGCCGCATTGGCGTGCTGGAGCTGGCACCCGCCGCACCGGCCGTACACCGGACAGGGCGGCGCCGTTCGAGCAGAGGACGGCGTGACGATTTCGAGCCGCCGTCCTTCCGCATAGCCTTTCCGCATGCGTCCCAGCTGGACGCGGACTGCTTCTCCCGGCAAGACGCCCTCGACGAAGACCGCCATCGCCCCGTCATGGGCCAGGCCCCTGCCGCCGTGGATCAGTTTCTCGATCTGGACGAGGAGGGTTTTCTCCGCCTGGAGGTTGGGGGAAGGCATGGCGTGGTGAGTGTATCACGAGGACGCGGGTCTGGCACCGGGTCCCGCTCCCGCGGGCGTCCCGTGGTAGAATGCGCTCCCATGAAAGACGGACAAGAGATCGCCACGCTGGCGGGCGGCTGTTTCTGGTGTCTCGAAGCGGTGTACGACCAGATGCGCGGCGTCGAGTCGGTCGAGTCAGGCTACATGGGCGGGCCGGCGCCCCATCCGTCCTACGAAGCGGTCTGCACGGGCCGGACCGGCCATGCCGAAGTGGTGCGGATCACGTTCGATCCCAAGGTGGTGTCCTACCGCGAGCTGCTCGAAGTGTTCTTCGCGATCCACGATCCGACCCAGCTCAACCGCCAGGGCAACGACGTCGGCACGCAGTACCGCTCGGCGATCTTCTACCATTCGCCGGAGCAGCAAGCGGCCGCCGAGCAGGTGATCGCCGGCTTCACCCAGGATCAGATCTTTCCACGGCCGATCGTCACCCAGGTCGTCCCCGCCGAGCCTTTCTACATCGCCGAGGACTATCACCAGGAATACTTCGCCCGCAACCCGACGCAGGGCTACTGCCAGGCCGTGGTCAATCCCAAAGTCGCCAAGTTCCGGAAGCACTTCGCGGAGAAGATGAAGAAGTCATAGACGGCGACGATCAGCGGGAGGGGGTGGGGATCTGCTACTTTAACGGCAAGGCTTCGGCTTCCAGCTTCGAGAGGTCCACGATCTTGCTCGCATGGTCAATGTCGATGCCGACCACGTGCCCCTCGGCATCGAAGTCCAGGACGACCCCGGGAGCGACCTCGTCAGAGTCTGCACTGACCTTGTCTGAGAGCTCGATGTAGAGGGAATCTGTCTCCTGGTAGTAATGGAATTTCATCCCCTCATCTCCTTGAACCGGCGGTCGGGAAACGCATTGTGGACGGTTTCACCATCTTCCAACGTGACCACGCGTAGATATTGCCTGATTTCAGGCACGAAAATCCAGTGTCGAATGCGACCGTCCCGCTGGACCTCGCGACGGAGGGGCTGGAGCAACGCTCTTTCGCACCACTCATGCCGGATATAGGGCCGTCGACGCAGAACTTGTCGTTCAAAGTAGGGAGTCGTCTTCATCCCTAACTGAGACACCTGCCGGTGGGGATTCGTCTAACGGCGATCCGAGAACCCTCGCCCCTGGAGGGAGAGGGCCAGGGTGAGGGGGATCTTGTGGGCTACGTGGCGGCTCTGACGCGTTGGCGGCGGAAGCGATCAGCGGGAGGGAAATGGAGTCTGACCCTAATTTTGTTTTCTCTCATTAGGTTCTAACTCGCAAGGGTGATATCATGTCGCAACCCAACATAGGACTGCGCAATGCGAAAAAGCGAGAAGATTGCTATTTCTATCGCACTTGCCGGTGTTGCTGTGGCAATACTAGCGTGGGTGGTTCCACCAACTTCGCTAAATTATGAAGCAAAATTCTATTGGGGCCTTTTTGCGATAAGTTTATTGATTGCTTCAGTTTTTGTTTTTGTAAGAGCTGGCAAGTTTAATCGTCAAAAGCAAGCGGCATTAGATGGCTTATCAGAGGAAATCTCTTGGGCCATCCACCATATCGTTAATATGCCTAAACCGGCAGAAGAATCTTGGGATGCCTACGCACTTCGGTTTAATAATGCCGCCAATGAATGGTGTACGCGAGTGGATACTATGCTTAGCAATAGATCATTTTTTACACAGTCAGATCTAATTCATTTCCAGAGACTTGGAGTTATACATATGTTTAGAATGACTGGCCATCCAAATACCGATCACGCGTTCTCCATGCTCAGTCTTAAATTAGATCGGTTGCGTGAAATAATCGTCTTGGTGCAGCAAAGATCATGACGCAATAATTCCTGTTGTCCCAGGTAGCGCTAAAGATATGACATGAAATTTCTTTTTCTCGATGATAGCTACCAAAAGAACGCAAAGCTGCTAGGGCACGGAGGTTTCTGCGTTGATGCCGCGATACTCAAGGAATTGATTTCAGATATAACGGACCTGAAGCGACGGTATAAAATTCCGCAACGCGTAGAGCTAAAGTGGTCTCCTGACCCGCATCATTTTCTTCGCACAGAATTCAAATACAAACGGAACGACCTCTACAGAGAATGTATTGCCATCCTAGATAAATGGGATACACCGATTATTTGCTCAATCCATAGCATAAGCGATTGCTATGGGTACAAGCTGCACGGATGGGATTTAAACAATACTAAATTGTGGGCTGCCCAAGAGCAATTCAAATATATTTCCGAAAGGTTCGAGAAACCCTATCTTTCATCGACAAAAAGCTTTGGCTTAATAGTCGCCGATAATTTTGCTGATAAGGACAGTGAGAGGACTCTAATTCGAGAGCTATCGTCATGCTTGACACACGGAACGGAATATAATCGCTTCGAGAAGATATGTATGACACCTCTTATGGTGAACTCTGTTTACAATCTACCCTTACAAATTGCCGACATCGTAATAGGTATCATCGTTTCTTCTTTTGCCGACAATCGTTATGGTCTAGAGCTTTTCGATGATGTCGGAAAACTGTTTTTTAAAAATCCCCACGAAGGAGCCTTAAGCTTTGCTCAGACATTCGCGAGTAGTGTGATCGGATACGGCCTCAAAGTCTTTCCATCTGATTTGAAGAAAAAGGCACGGTCTCTGCTAAAAGAATTAGATAAAAAATACTTTTATACATCATCTGCTGGTTTGAGGGAGAGAAAGACCTAACCCCAAAAAAGAAATGGGTCGGGCACATTTTCTCGGAAGAAAATGAGCCAGACCCCGCCTTAGGATTCAGGCCGGACTTCGATGTTGAGGAGCTTGATTTTGCGGTGGAGGTGGGAGCGCTCGACTTTGAGGTCGTCGGCGGTTTTGGAGACGTTCCAGCCGTGCTCGCGGAGCTTCCGCCCGATGTACTCCCGCTCGAACGCCGCCCGCGCGTCGCGCAGCGACCCGTAGTCGAACGCCGACGGCACCTGCGGCGGATGGATCTCGCCGGACTGCCGCACCAGCGGCGCCACGTCCGCCCCCTGGATCTCGGCGCCGCGCGCCATGATCACCACCCGCTCGACGAGGTTGCGCAGCTCCCGCACGTTCCCCGGCCAGTCGTGCCGCGCCAGCACCTCCAGGGCCTCCGGCGTGAAGACGCGCGGGCGCAGCCCCTGCTCCGCCATGTTGACCTGCATGAAATGCTCCACCAGCGCGGGAATGTCCTCCCGCCGCTCGCGCAGCGGCGGCACGTCGATCTGCAGGACCGCCAGCCGGAAGTAGAGGTCCTCGCGGAACGCTCCCTTGCGGATCTCCTCCATCAGGTTCTTGTTGGAGGCCGCCAGCACCCGGACGTCCACCTTGATCGGCTTCGTCCCGCCGACCCTCTGGAACCGCTGCTCCTGCAGCACCCGGAGCACCTTGGCCTGCGTGGCGAGGCTCATATCGGCGACCTCGTCCAGAAAGAGCGTCCCCCCGTCCGCCAGCTCGAACTGGCCGCGCCGCGTCGCGGTCGCGCCGGTAAACGCGCCCTTCTCGTGCCCGAACAGCTCGCTCTCGATCAGCGTCTCGGGGATGGCCGCGCAATTGACCTCGATGAAGGGCCGCTCGGCGCGCGGGCTCTGCAGGTGGATCGAGCGGGCCACCAGCTCCTTGCCCGTCCCGTTCTCGCCGGAGATCAGCACGCGGCTGTTCGCCGGCCCCGCCATGGCGATCTGGTGCCGCAGCTCCTTCATCATCGAGCCATCGCCCACCATCTTGACGCGCCCGGCGGCCCGCTCCTTGAGCGACTGGTTCTCCTGCTCCAGCTTGCGCGCGTGCAGGGCGTGGCGGACCAGGAGCGTGACCTTGTCGAGGGAGAGCGGCTTCTCGATGTAGTCGTAGGCGCCGAGCTTGATGGCCTTGACCGCCGATTCGATGGAGCCGTGGCCGGACATCATCACGACCAGCGGACGCGGGCGCATCTCCATCATGCGGCGGAGCGTCTCGATGCCGTCGAGATCGGGCATCCAGATGTCGAGGAGCACGAGGTCGGGCGCGGGCTCCGCCCGCACGAGCCGGAGGGCGTCATGGCCGTCCTTGGCCGGCGAGACTTCGTAACCCTCGTCCTGCAGGATGCCGGAGAGCGCGTCGAGGATCGCCGCCTCGTCGTCCACGATCAGAATGTGGTTGGCCATGGCGGGCGCGTGGCTTAAGCCGGCAGCTCGATCGTGAAGATCGCCCCTTGCGGGGTGTTGTTGGCCGCGCGGATCCTGCCGTTATGGTCGGAAATGATGCGGTGCACGATGGCCAGCCCGAGGCCGGTGCCCGTCTTCTTCTTGGAGAAATAGGGCAGGAACAGATTCTCCTGGTCCCCCGGCTGGATCCCGACGCCCTCGTCGGCCACCTCGATCACGACCGTGCCCCCGCGCGCGTCGTGGCGGGTGGTCACCCACAGGGACCCCTTGCCGTTCATCGCCTGGACGGCGTTGTCGAACAGGTTGACGAACACGCGCTTGATCTGCTCGCGGTCCATCATGACCGGCGGCAGCTGCTCCTCGAGGCGGGTCAGGAACTGGACGTCGCGGTGCGCCCCCTTGTACAGCACGAGCACGTCGTGGAGCGCGTCGTGGAGCGACTGGCGCTCCAGGACCGGCACCGGCATCCGCGCGAATTTCGAGAACTCGTCCACCATCCGCTTGAGGCCGCTCACTTCCTTGACGATCGTCCCGGTGGCCTGGTCCACGATGTCCTTGAAGTCCGTCGCGCCCTCGAAGAACTTCTTGCGCAGGCGCTCGGCGGAGAGCTGGATCGGCGTCAGCGGGTTCTTGATCTCGTGCGCGATGCGCTGCGCCACCTCCTGCCAGGCGGCGGCCTTCTGCGCCTTGATGAGGGCCGACAGGTCCTCGAAGACCACCACGGCGCCCAGGCTCTGCCCCTTGTCGTCCCGCAGCCGCGACCCGTTCAGCCCCAGCGCCAGCACGCTCCCGCCCACCTCCGCCTGCCCCTCCCAGATCAGCGACTCCCGCTCCCCCGCGCGGATCCGCTCGACGAGGTCCGTGAACATGACCAGCCCCAACGGCTTGAAGACGTCGTTCAGGAGCACGCCGCGCATCTCTTCCCCCTTGAGGCCCAGGATGCGCTCGGCCGCGCGGTTGAAGGTCGTGATGCGCCCGGCGGCGTCCACCGACACGACGCCGCTGCCGACGTTGTCCAGGACCGTTTCCGTGTAGGCGCGCCGGCGGTCCAGCTCGACGTTGGACTGCTGCAGCGAGGTGTTCACCCGCTCGAGCTGCGCCTTGCTGGCCTGGAGGTCCCGGGTCATGCGGTTGAAGGAATCCACCAGCACGCCGATCTCGTCGTTCGCCTTGACGGTGATCCGGAAGTTGAGGTCGCCCGCGGCCACGGCCTTGGTGCCTTCCGCCAGCCGCTGGATCGGCACGGTGATCCCCTTGGCGATCTGGAAGCCGAACCACGTGCCGGACATGATGATCACGAGCGCGATCCCCACCACCAGCGCGATGTACTGCGCCTTGATCGGGTCCTTGTAGGTCATGGCCTCCTTGAAGTTCTTGTAGGATTGGGTGACGCCGTCCATCTTGGCCACGAGGGCCTCCGGCAGATACGTGTCCACCACGACGACGCCCCCCACCCGCGTCGGGTCCGACTCCGAGGGGATGGTCACCGCGGCCCGGATCAGGTCGCCGGTGTGAACGGACTGGAAGGACTTGACCTCGCCGCCGGCCAAGGCGTTCTCCACCAGCCGGTTCTGGGGATCGTCCAGCACGGCGAGCGGAATCTTGGGGTCCACCGACCGGGTCAGGACCTGCTTCGCCGGCGAATAGACCTCCACGCCGCCGACGCCGTACTCGACGCGCTTGCGCTGCATGGCCACCGCCAGCGTCTCCTTGTGCGCCGGCGCCAGCAGGTCGTCGGCATAAATTTCACGGCTGATCGCGCGCGCGGAGTTCAGCGCCACCACCTCGTGGCCCCGGCGATGCGCCTGCGCCACGTCCTGCGAATCCTTCAGCGCGTGCTCCACTTCCTGCCCGAACCAGTTGTCGATGCTCTCGGACAGCAGCTTGCTGGCCAGGCTCGCCATCAGCAGGGAGGGAATCAACGTGAACAGGACAAAGGCGGCGATCAGCTTGAACCGGAAGCCCGACCCCAGGACCCGCTGGCGCTGTTCGAAGTAGGCCTTGACCAGGTTGCGGGACAGCAGCAGGATCAGCACCACGAGGAGAATGACGTCCACGTTCAGGAGCGCCAGGATCAGGATGTTGCTGGGGACGAACGGCGTGGGCTGGGTCTGGTCGTAGTAGTGCAGGGTCAGCAGGACCATCGGGACCAGGAAGGCGAGCACGATCAGGACGGGGCGGAGATGCGACACCGGACGCTCGGCGTCCGGTCTCGGCCACGTGGTGGCGGGGCGATTTTTATTCACGACGGACATCGTCTCAACCGTCGATCCTGCGGGGATCGCTTTCAGCGGGAGCGGGCCCCGAAAACGCCCCGCCCGCGCCCACGATGCTGCGCTTCCAGGCGGACTGGAAGTCGGCGTAGGTGCCGCCCGTCACGTCCCGGATCGCCGCCGCGAAGTCCTCGGCCTTGCCCAACCGCGCCAGCAACGCGCGGACCGCCGTCTCGCCGTGGCGGGCCAGCAGATAGCGCACGGCCGCCTCGCTTTCCGCGTAGGCCAGCGGGATCTGCGCGGGCGGAAGGGCCATGAACGACCCGTGCAGCTCGTCGAGGGGAATCAGTCGGTCGGCCGCCCAACCGAGGCGCCGTGCCCGTTCCGTGCCGCGGCCTTCGTTGGCGACGGCGAGCCCCTCGCTGAGCCAGGTCGGCACGTTGCCCCGCGTCCGGGCGTGGACGAGCGCATGGGTGTACTCGTGCCGGAGGGTTTTGTCCAGGCGCTCATCGCGCAACGCCGCCCAGGAGACCGCCAGCCTGATCTGCCCGTCGAACAGCCCCTGGGCCCAGTGCGGGACGGACGCACGCGCCGGGAATTCCCCCTCCGTGTACAGCATGACCGGTACCCGGCGACCGGGAAACGTCCCGAGCCGGCGCCCGACGTCGCGATAGGCGGATTCCAACCGCTCAAGGAGCGCCCACACGAGGGCCGGATCTTCCCGCCCCTCGAACTGCATCGTGAAATGACGGCTTTCATATTTTCGGAGCTGCCGGGCGGGATCGGCGCCCGCGGCCGTGGCCGTGAGGGCCAGCACGGCCGCTGCAAGGATCAAGAGGCGCCTGGTTGCCATCACGCTAGGCTTTCGGCGCCTTGGCCTTCTCGACGAACTTGATGCGGAGCGCGTACAGCATCTCTTCCAGCAGGGTTTCTTCCTCTCCCGAAAGATTGCCCTTGGTCTTGGCCTCCAGCATCGTCAGGATGTCGATGATCTCCTGCGCATGCGCGAGATTGGGGGCCTGCTCGCCCTGGCCCGCACCCTGGCCGACGGGCTCGCCGAGAAACATCAGGGCGGACGTGCCCATCGAATAGATAAAGGACAGGAAATTGATGGGCGGGACCGGTTGCCCCTTGGGAGGCTCGGCTTGCGGCGCAGCCGGACGCGGCTTCTCCGGTTTGGCGTCCGCCTCGGCGTCGACTCCCCGACGATCCCGAATAATAAAGCCTTTTTCTTCCTCCGCCATGGTCCCCCCCAGTGCCTCCAAAATAACACACCAGGGCAGGGCAGAGCAATTTAGGGCCGCTCCAGAATGGAATTCACTTTACTTTCCAGTTCACGCATTGCGTATGCCGCCGCCTCCAGGGCCTTGAGGATATGCTCTAACTTGTCCTCAATGGACGCGGCCGTGCGCGCATTCGTCACGTGCCAAGGTATTTTTTCCGAGCTCATGGTGTTATCCTTCCTTGCTAGGAGTTTCAGGATTTGCTTGCGTCATAATTTTAGAGGAAGGAAATTGGGGGAGTAAAGCGTATAAATCCCGCAATTGAGATTCGATTTGCCCGCAGACGTCGGGTACAATCCGCGCCACCATGCCGGAAGATGCAGCCTTCCTCCAGGCGCTCCGCAACGGAGATGAAACCGCCTTTGCCGCGCTGGTAGACCGCTATCACGCTCCCCTCCTGCGCCTCGCCATGGCGTTTGTGTCCAGCAAAGCCGTCGCGGAGGAAGTGGTGCAGGAAACCTGGATCGGCGTGCTGGAAGGACTGGGCCGGTTCGAGGGGCGCTCGTCGCTCAAGACCTGGATCTTCCGCATCCTGACCAACCAGGCGAAGACCAGAGGCGTGCGCGAAAGCCGCAGCGTTCCCTTCTCTTCGTTAGGGCGCGACGAGGACGACCGCAGTGAGCCGTCCGTGGACCCGTCCCGATTCCAGGCATCGGGCTATTGGGTCGACCACTGGGCGTCCCCGCCAAACTCCTGGGACGAGGAGACCCCGGAGCGACTCCTCCTGTCCAAAGAATGCGGCCAGCGCATGGAGAAGGCTATCGAGGCCCTGCCCCCGGCCCAGCGGCAAGTGCTGGTCCTGCGCGACGTGGAGGGGCTGAACTCGGAGGAAGTCTGTAACGTCATGGGCATCAGCGAGACTAATCAGCGGGTCTTGCTCCACCGCGCGCGGTCACGGGTCCGGCGCGCCCTTGAGCGCTATCTCGAAGGAGACGGAACGAAGACATGACGCGCGACGAGCTGAAGAACCACGTCATCGACTATCTGGCGGGCAAGGTCACGTGCAAGACCTTCACCGAGGCCCTCACCGACTACCTGGAAGGCAACCTGAGCCTCGTGGATCGGGTGCGGTTCCAAATGCACCTGGGGCTGTGCCTGGGCTGCCGCCGCTATCTCCGCCAGATGCGGCTCACGATTCACACGATGGGTCGATTGCCGGAGAAGCCGATCCCGCCCGCCGTCCGCGACGAGTTGATCCAGCGGTTCCGGACCTGGAAGAGCCGCGCGCCGTCGCCTTAGCGTTCAGCCAGCAAAGCCTGGATCTGTTGCTCGGTCTGGGCATACCCGCCTTCCCCGAACCGGGTGTAGCGGATGATGCCCTGCTTGTCGATCAGGTAAAAAGCCGGCCAGTAGCGGTTGCCGTACCGGTCCCAGGTCGTGAAGTCGTTGTCGATCGCAACCGCGTACCGAATGTCGTGCTCGCGGATGTGCCGCTTGACGTTCTCGATGTCGTACTCGTATTCGAATTCCGGCGAATGCACGCCGAGCACGACGAGCCCCTTGCCGGCGTACCGCCGGTGCCAGTCCTTCACGTAGGGCTCGACGTTGCGGCAGTTGTAGCAGCCGAAGGTCCAGAACTCGACGAGCACGACCTTGCCTTTGAAATCGGCCATGCGCCGGGGCTCGGAGTTGAGCCAGGTCTGGTTGGCGATCTCGGGCGCGGGAATGCCGACGCGGCCCTGGGCCGGCTGCCTGAAGACCGCGACGGCGACGACGGCCGCCAGCAGCCCCAGCAGCACCCATGTCCGTTTCGGCATAGTCCTCATGACGCTTTCCGGAAGACGATGTCGCCGTAGTAGGCGGTCGCGGACTCGCCGGTGTTGTCCGTGTCGGTCATGATCGCCACGCCGGAGATCATCGGCGGCTCGTCGCCGAAGGCCTTCTTATAATCCTCGTAGACGTTGCGCTCTTCCTCGACCCAGGCCCCGACGCCTCCCGGGCCGCTCCGCAGGACGATCATTTTCGCGAAATCGGTAAACGCGTTGTCCACGAACGTTCCCGCTGGCGCTTGGCCGTCCCAGATATAGTTCAGCGCGGCGATCGGGATGTCCCCGAAGAGCACCCGGCCGGCCTGGTACTTCACTTTCCGGGCGAAACTGACCTTGTCCGGCTCGTATCGATACGTGATGTACAGCCTGACCGGATAGTCGTCCCCTTCTTTCCGAGTGACGTCGCTCTTCTGGAGGAGGTTTTGAACCTTCCAACGCCAGCGGACAAGCGGGTACTCCTTTGAATCGATCGTGATCGCTCTCGTCAGGCCGGACGCCGCGGCTTGGCTCGTCGCTTTCACCACGACCGTCGCGCCGTCTTTGACCAGTTCGTACTGCGTATGGCGCGGGACTTTGTCAAACGTCAGCGGCTTCCACCCGTCGGGCAGGGCTGTTCCCACGGCCGCGTCCGAGAACTTGCCGACCACGAGCACTGACGGCGCATCGGCATGGACGAGCCAGGGCAGACAGAAGAGGAAGGCCGTCATTCTGAGCGAAGCGAAGAATCCGCGGCACCCCCTGTTCATCTGGTCCAAGCGAACCATTTCTTGAGGATGTTCTTCGCGCGCGGCGTGAACGTGGTCTTGCGCCAGGCGTTGGCCACCTTCTTCACGACCTCCGCCTGGGTCGGATAGGGATGGATCGTGCCGGTGATGGTCTTCAAGCCCAGACCCGCCTTCATCAGCACCGAGAACTCACTGATCATGTCGCCGGCGTGCACCGCCACGATGGTCGCACCGAGGATTTCATCGGTGCCCTTTTTGACGTGCACCCGCGCGAAACCCTCGTCCTCGCCGTCCAGGATGGCGCGGTCCACCTCGCCGAGCTTGAAGGTGAAGGTGTCCACCTCGATGCCCTTGGCCTTGGCATCTGTTTCGTACATGCCGACGTGGGCGATCTCCGGTTCCGTGAAGGTGCACCAGGGCATGATCAGCGAATCCACGCCGGCATAGGCCAGTCCCAACGGATGAGGGAACAGCGCGTTCTGAATGAGGATCTGCGCCATCGCATCGGCGGCGTGCGTGAATTTGTACCGCGAGCAGACGTCGC
The DNA here is from genome assembly GCA_964472655.1 of uncultured Nitrospirales bacterium. Lineage (GTDB taxonomy): Bacteria > Nitrospirota > Nitrospiria > Nitrospirales > NS-4 > SCTG01. The sequence goes on along the minus strand of CAYYLQ010000003.1, from coordinate 19,494 downwards.
CGGCGGCGTAGATCCGCGGGTTGGCCGTCTGGAGCCGGTCGTTCACCTTCACGCCGGTCTTGCCGTATTCGACTCCGACGATTTCCAACCCGAGCCCGTCCACGTTCGGCGTGCGGCCGACGCCGACCAGGATCTCGTCAACCGTGACGTCGTACCGTTGGCCGTGCGAATCGACCGTCAGCCGCTTGCCGCTGTCCGTTTTGTTGACTTTCAAGTCCTTACCGCAGCAGAGCAGCGTGACGCCGTCGCGGAGCATGGATTGATGGACGATGTCGGCCGCGTCCCGGTCTTCGTTCGGCATGATGCCGTGCATCGCCTCGATGAGGTACACCTGGCTGCCGAACCGGGCGAACGCTTGCGCCAGCTCGCAGCCGATCGGTCCGGCCCCGATGACCGCCAGGCGCGGCGGTAACTCGGTGAGCGAAAAAATCGTTTCGTTCGTGAGATAGCCGGCCTCCTGCAAGCCGGGCGTGGGCGGAGCGGCGGCCCGGGCGCCGGTGCAGATCGCCGCTTTCGCAAACCGCAGCGCCCGGTTGCCGGCCGGCCCCTCAACCGTCACCGTATCCGGTCCGGAAAACCGGGAATTGCCGATGAAGACGTCCACGCCCAGTTTGGTGTAGCGGTGGACGGAGTCCGTGTGGCTGATCCGCGCGCGCAACTTCCGCATCCGCGCCATCGCCGCGCCGAAGTCATACTTCACGCCGGGCGGAATGTGCACGCCGAATTCGTCCGCATGGCGCACGTCCGCCCAAGCCCGGGAAGCACGGATGACGCCCTTTGACGGCACACAGCCGACGTTGAGGCAATCGCCGCCCATCAAGTGCTTCTCGATCAGGGCCACTTTCGCGCCGACCGCCGCCGCGATCACCGCCGTGACCAGCCCGGCCGTGCCCGCCCCGATTACGACGATGTTGTATGTGTCACTTGGATCGGGGTTCACCCAGTCCGGCGGATGGACGTTGTCGACCAGTTTCCGATTGTGCTCGTCGTTCGGGAGAACAAGGATCGGCTCGTTCAGCATGGCGGATGTGTGCATGTGGCTCCTTTACGCGCTCTTGCCGGCGAACTTCCGGTACAGGATGGGCACGAGCGCCAGCAGGCCCAGCAGGGCGAAGGCGCCCAGGACGCGCGGCGAGGCGATCTCGCCCAGCGAATTGATCGTCCCGAGTTGGCGGCCGGCGTTGGCGTAGACGAAACTGCCCGGAAGGATGCCTACGGACGTGGCCGCGACGTAGGCGCCCAGCCGGATGCGGGTCAGGCCCGACACCAAGTTGACCAGAAAGAAGGGGAAGACGGGGATCAGGCGGAGCGTGATCAGATAGCTGAAGGCGTTCCTGGCGAATCCTTCCTGGATGGGTCCCAGCCGGTCGCCGAACTTCGTTTCGACCCAATCCCGCAGGAGATACCGGGCGGCCAGGAACGCGAGCGTGGCCCCCGACGTCGCCGCGACGTTCACGTACAGCGTGCCGACGAAACTCCCGAACAGGAAGCCCCCCGCCACGGTGAAGATCGCCGCGCCGGGCAGCGAGAAGGCGGTCTGGAGGCAATAGAGCAGGATATAGGCCGCGACCGCCGCGGCGTAGTGGGCGTCGGTGTACGCGAGCAGGCTGTTGCGGTTGGCCTTGAGGGCTTCCAACGACAGGTACTGTTTGAGATCGAAATAGAAGAACGCGCCGACGGCCAGCGCGAACAGCCCGAGGACGACGAACTTGCCGACCGGCGACGACGCAGACCGGGCTGTCATCTCCTGCGAATCCGGCATGATGGTTTCCGTCAGCGTGGGGTTCATGGGGCTTCCTTCAGCCTTGTTCCCCACTAGTCTCGGCTCAGGACAGAACGTTACAGCCCCGTGGCCGGGACGCTCATTATACGCAGGAACCGGCAGCTTCAGACGGGTTTTCGGTTACGATTTCCTGGCTGCGCGGGCGGCGTCGGCGATGCTCCAGATGAAAAGGCCCAGCAGGAGCAACTCCAACACCATCAGCTTCCAGAGACCTTCCGGAGTCGTACCGGTCGTCACCGCCTGCTCCAGCTCTTTCAGATCAACCACGGCGACCAACAGCGCCGCCAGCGCCAGAGACCCCAGCAAAAATCCCGCGCCCTTGCCCCATTGGCGGTTGTAGAACTGCCCGAGCCCCGGCACCACCCCGGACAAGATGCCCGCGACCCAAGGGTTTCGTGTGTGCATGCTCACCTCCGGCCTCTGGCCAGCCATTTCTCCATCACGGTTTTGATCAGCGGCGTCAGGCGGGTCCGATTGTAGGCGTCGCCCAGCCTCTTCACCACCTCGGCCTGCGTGGGATAGGGATGGATCGTCTTGTACACCGCGCCCAGCCCGAGCCCGTTCGCCATGGCCAGGGTGATCTCGCTGATGATGTCGCCAGCGCGCGCGGCCACGATCGTCGCGCCGAGGATCTTGTCGGTGCCCTTGCGCACGAGCACCAGCCCGAAGCCGACGTCCTCGCCGTCCAGAATCGCGCGGTCCACGTCTTCGAGCCTCCACGTGAACGTCTGGACTTTGAAGCCCTTGGCCCTGGCTTCCTCCTCGTACAGCCCGACGTGCGCCAACTCGGGGTCGGTGTACGTGCACCAGGGAATCACCAGGTCGCTGACCTTCTGCTTGAGGGGAATCAACACATTGTTGATCACCAGCCGCGCCATGGCGTCGGCGGCGTGAGTGAACTTGAACCGCGAGCACACGTCGCCGGCCGCATAGACCAGCGGATTGGCGGTTTGGAGTTCGTTGTTCACCAACACGCCGCTCCGGTCGTACAGCACGCCCGCGGCTTCCAGGTCCAGCCCTTCCACGTTCGGCGCCCGCCCGGCTCCCAACAGCACTTCGTCCGCCACCAGCTTCTCGGCGGCGCCGCCGGCCTTGTGATAGAGGACCATGCCATCCTTGTGCTGCAACACTTGGAGAATTTTGGCATCGAACACAAACCGCACGCCGTCGCGGGCCATCGCGTCTTTGACCAGCTCGGCGGCCTCGGCGTCTTCACTCGGCAGGACGCGGGCCTGCTGCTCGAAAACCGTGACGTCGCTGCCGAACCGCGCGAAGGCCTGCGCCAACTCGCAGCCGATGGGCCCGGCCCCGATCACCGCCAGCCGCCGCGGCAACTCGGTCAGCGAAAAGACGGTCTCATTGGTCAGGTAGCGGACCTTGTCGAGCCCCGTGATCGGCAGAGCGGCGGCGCGCGCGCCCGTGCAGATCGCGGCCTTGGCGAACCGCAGGGTCTTGCCGCCGACCTCGATGGTGTCCGGACCGGTGAAGCGCCCGGCGCCGATGAAGACGTCCACGCCCAGTTTGGTGAAGCGGTGAGCCGAATCGTTGTGGCTGATACGCGCCCGCAGCTTCCGCATGCGCGCCATGGCGGCCGCGAAATCGTACTGGACGCCAGGGGGCACCCGTACGCCGAACTGTGCCGCGCCGCGGACCTGCGCGCAGGCGCGCGCAGCGCGGATCAAGGCCTTCGAGGGCACGCAGCCGACGTTGAGGCAGTCGCCTCCCATCAGATTCTTCTCGACCAGGGCAACGCGGGCGCCCAACCCTGCGGCGCCGGCGGCCGTCACGAGGCCGGCCGTGCCGGCGCCGATCACGACCAGGTTATAGCGCTCCGCAGGCTCGGGGTTCGTCCACCCGGGCGGGTGCACGTTGGCAACCAACTCCCGGTTGTATTCGTCGTCGGGAAGGATCATCGATGGATCGCTCATGGCCGTTGATTGTCGTGGATGCCGCTTCTTTATGCAAGACCGGCCGAGGTTTATCCGCGCCGCTCGCCCTCAGCGATCCACAAACAGCCCGCCGGCCCGGTCGCGCAGGGTTTGTCCGTTGCCGCGCTGCAGCCGGAAACGGCGACAAAAAGGGCCCCGCAGCCCAGAAGGATCGGGATGCTTTTCGATCGCGACTCGGTTATGCTGGCGCGGATGTTCATCCTGTGCATCGCACTCGCGTTGAGCTTTGCCCAGTCTAGCACGCCGCCCGCGGCCGCTTCGTCAGCGGAGACGTCCGACGCCGTTCTCTATACGGCCCGCGATTATGCCTTCACCGGCCCCGAGAAAATCGCGGCGGGCTGGAAGACCGTCACGCTTCTCAATCGGGGGAACGATCTCCATCAGATCCAGTTCCTCCAGCTGCCGGAAGGCAAGACCGCGGCGGACTTTCGGAACGAAATGGCGGACGATCCCACCCGCCTGCCGCGATGGGTCCGGCGGCGGAGCGGTCCGAACAGCGTCATCCCCGGCGAGCGGGCGCTCGCCATCGTCTATCTGGAACCCGGCGAGTACGTGCTGTTCTGCGGGATCCCGGACCGGCAGGGCATCCCGCACGTGGCGCACGGGATGCTGAAGCCTCTGCATGTCGTGGCCGCTCCCCCGCGTCCGGCCGGGATGCCGTCGGCCGATCAGGCCATCACGCTCGCGGATTTCAGTTTCGAACTCTCCCAGCCAGTGCAAGCCGGCATGCGCACGATCCGCGTGGTCAACAAGGGCAGCCAAGCGCACGAAGTCGTGCTCGTCAAACTGGGCGCCCGGCGCATCGGTTGAAAATTTTCTCGATGCCTTCCGGCCCGGCGTGGCATTCTCGCCGGCGGGCAAGCCCATCGGCGGCCTCGTCGGCCTCGATCCGGGAGGCGAAGGGTTTTTCCGCGCCGACCTCCCGCCCGGTCGTTATGGCTTGCTCTGCTTTTTGCCCGACCTCACCAGGCGCGCGCCCCATTTCACGCGCGGCATGCTGCTGGATTTCGACGTGCGCTGATTCAGGGCGCGTCCGGCTTTGCTCTTTTCCGCATCGAGCCGCTCACCAGCTTGAATTCGAACAGCCGGCACTCGAGCGCGCCGTTGAAGAGCGGCGTGCGGCGGCTGGCCGCCAGGCCGATCAGCTTGGGCAGGCGCAGGTCCGCCGTGAAGAGGTACGCGCGCCAGCCGGGAAAGTTCCGCTTCAGGCTGTCGCCCAGGCGCGGGTAGAACTCGGCCAGCTGCTCCTCGGCGCCGATGCGGACCCCGTACGGCGGGTTCGCGACCAGGATCCCTTCCGCGACGGGCGGCTTCACATCCAGCACGTCGGCCTGCTTCAACGCGACCGCATCGGCCAATCCGGCCGCCTCGAGGTTGGCCCGCGCCGCCTTGAGCGCGGCCCCATGGATGTCGCTGCCGTAGATGGCGAGCGGCGCCTTCGGCGTCTGCCCGGCTCGGCCGGCCTCGCACAGCGCCCGCCATTCGCGAGAGTCGAAGTTGTTCAGCTTCTCGAACGCAAAGCGGCGCCCCAGCCCCGGCGCGATGTTCCGCGCCATGAGCGCGGCTTCCAGCAGAAACGTGCCGCCCCCGCACATCGGGTCCAGCAAGGCCTGCTCGGCGGTCCAGCCCGCCAACATCAGAATTCCCGCCGCGAGATTTTCGCGCAAGGGCGCCTCGGTGGCGGCCGTGCGCAGCCCGCGCTTGAAGAGCGCCTCGCCCGACGTATCGAGGTAGAGGGTCATGTTCCGGTGGTCCAGAAACGCGTCGATGCGGATGTCCGGCCGGCTCGTGTCCACGTCGGGACGGACGCCGGTCTCGGCGCGGAAGCGATCGCAGACCGCATCCTTGATCCTGAGCGTGACGAAATCCAGGCTCTTGAGCGGGCACTGCTGCGCGCTGACCTTCACCTTGATCGTGCGGCGGGCGGCAAACCACTCCTGCCAGGGCAGGTCATGCGCGGCCTGAAAAATATCGCGCTCGTCGCGGTAGGCGCCGTGAAAGACGCGCCACAGCACCCGGCTGGCGATGCGGCTGTTCAGGTTGACCGCGTAGCACAGGGAAAACGGGCCGGCGAAGGCCACCCCGCCGGGGACGCCGGCCGCGTCCTGCGCGCCCAACTGTTCCAGCTCGGCGCGCAGCACCGCCTCCAGCCCGCGCGGGCAGGGCGCGAAGAAAATCTGGCGTGGCTTACCCATGCCAGTACACTTATGCCATAATAAAGCATCCACATAAAGGAGGTGACGCATGCTCCTCGAAGCGGCGGCGGCGGCATGGTTGTATGCTCAGCACACGTCCGAGGATTGCTTCATTTTCGGCGAAGTCTCCGTCACGGAGGAGGAGGCCTTCGGACTGAAGGCGACGGGATGCCCCATCAAGATCGAGCGCAAGGGCAAGCTCATCACCCTGTCCTCGTCGAAGTTCATCGTGGAGATCGCCATCCCCGACATGCCCGGCCCCCAGAAGTTCCTCTATCAGTGGGGCCAGTCGGAAGCGACGATCGGCAACAAGATCATCAATATTTCCTACCGCGAGGTCGGCGGAGGGTAAGTAAGGAGGAGAGCGATGGCACGGCGCAACACATTCGCATGGGTTTGCGGGCTGGCGCTTATGCTCGGCATCATCGCCGGCTGCAATTCCGGCTACTGAACATGAAACCGAAACGCGGCGTAGTGCTGGTCGGGCACGGCGGAATCCCGAAGGACTACCCGCGCGAACTGCTGACGAAGCTCCGGGCGCTGGAGGCCCAGCGCCGCGCCGCCGGCGGCCCGCTGACGCCGGAGGAACTCGAACTGGACACGAAGCTCCGCCGCTGGCCGCGGACGCCGAAGACCGATCCGTACCAGGCGGGCCTTGAGGCCCTCGCCGCCCGGCTCCACGCCTCCTTGAACGGGGATCTGTTCGCGATCGCGTATAACGAGTTCTGCTCGCCGACCGTGGAGGAAGCGGTCGAAACGTTGCTCGCCGGCGGTGCGACGGCGATCACGGTCATCCCCTCGATGCTCACGCCCGGCGGCTCGCACTCGGAGATGGAAATACCGGAAACGCTGGAGCGCCTGCGCACCAAGCACCCGGACATCGAGCTGCAGTACGCCTGGCCGTTCGACCTCGGCCAGGTCGCCTCGATGCTCACCGCACAGCTCAAGCGCTTCCAAAGTTAAACAGCCATCCGGACAAGGAGGAACGCCATGAGCACCGCAACGGCGGAAATCCCGATTCACCAGCAAGTCAAAACCTTCGTCGGCGCGCCCCGGAAGATGCTGATCGGCGGCCGCTGGCTCGAGGCCGCTTCCGGGAAAACCTTCCCGACCTACAACCCGGCCACCGGCGACATCCTGGCCCAGGTGGCCGAAGGCAACAAGACCGACGTCGACCGGGCGGTCGCCGCCGCGCGCAAGGCTTTCGAGCGCGGCCCCTGGCGCAAGTTGACGGCCTCGGAGCGTGGGCGGCTGATCTGGAAGCTCGCCGACCTGCTCGAAGCCCACCTGGAGGAATTCGCCCAACTGGAATCGCTCGACAACGGCAAGCCGGTCGTCGTGGCCCGCGCGGCGGACGTGCCGCTGGCCGTGGACCTCTTCCGGTATATGGCGGGCTGGGCGACCAAGATCGAAGGCAACACGATCCCCCTTTCGGTGCCCTACACGCCCGGCGCGCAATACCTCGCGTACACGCTGCGCGAGCCGGTCGGCGTGGTGGCCCAGGTCATTCCCTGGAACTTTCCGCTGCTCATGGCGGCCTGGAAGCTCGGCCCGGCGCTGGCCGCGGGCTGCACGGTCGTCCTCAAGCCCGCCGAGCAGACGCCGCTGTCGGCCCTGCGGCTCGGCGAACTGATCTGCGAAGCGGGGTTCCCCGATGGCGTGGTCAACGTCGTGCCGGGGTACGGGGAAACCGCGGGCGCGGCCCTGGCCGCGCACCCGGACGTGGACAAAGTCGCCTTCACTGGCTCCACCGAGGTGGGCAAGCTCATCCTGGCCGCGGCCGCGGGGAATCTCAAGAAGGTGTCGCTGGAGCTCGGCGGGAAGTCCCCGAACATCGTCTGCAAGGACTCCGATCTGGAGGCGAGCATTCCCGGCGTCGCGAGCGCGATCTTCTTCAACCACGGCCAGTGCTGCTGCGCGGGCTCCCGGCTGTTCGTCGAAAAGGGCGTCTTCGACAAGGTGGTGACGGGCGTGGCCGACGAGGCCAAGAAGATCAAGGTCGGGCCGGGCATGGACCCTGCCACCCAGATGGGCCCGCTGGTGTCGGACGAGCAGCAGCGCCGGGTGCTCGGCTATCTGGAGTCGGGCCTCTCCGACGGCGCCAAGGCGGTGGCCGGCGGGCGCAAGCTGGGCGGCAAGGGCTACTTCGTGGAGCCGACCGTCCTGGTCAACGCCACGCAGAAGATGAAGATCATGCAGGAGGAGATCTTCGGGCCGGTGGTGTGCGCGGTGCCGTTCACAGAGCTGGACGAGGTGCTCCCGGCGGCAAACGACTCCATCTACGGCCTGGCGGCGGCGGTGTGGACGCGCGATGTCGGCAAGGCCCATCGCATCGCGGCCGAGCTGCGCGCGGGGTCGGTGTGGATCAACTGCTACAACATCTTCGACGCCGCGCTGCCCTTCGGCGGCTACAAGCAATCGGGCTGGGGCCGCGAGATGGGCCACGACGTCTTGGAATTGTACACGGAGGTCAAAGCCGTCACCGTGCGGCTGTGAAGGGTCAGCGTTTGCTCTGGAGCAGGCCCTCGGCCAGACCCAGGAGCGCGTAGGCTTTCTTGGCGGAAGCGCCGTCCTTGGCGAGCCACGAGAGCACCGGCTCGCGGTTCGCGCCTTGCGCCGCCGCAATCACCCGCCAGGCGTGCGCCTTCGCATCGACGTCCTGGATCCCGTCGGCGGTTTCCACAGCGCCCGAAAAATCCCCCGCGCCGGACTGCACCATGGCCAGATCCAGCAACGCGTCCGTTTTATAGCGCTCATCCTCGCTCACGCGAACGGTCTGGCGGGCCTGCCGAAAGGTTCTCGTGGCCGCGGCCCGATCACCGACCTTGGCCTGCGCCTGGGCGATTCCCAGCAGCGCGGGAGCTTGCGCAGAAAAGTCCTGAATGGCCGTTGCGATCTGCAGCGCCTTCCGGAGGGTCGCGCCTGCGGCAAGCTGATCGCCCCGCTCGGCCTGGGTCACTGCGATCTCCGCCAGCGCGCTGGCCTGCATGTACGGATTCCCGATGCTCCCGACCGCCTGCAACGCCCCCCGGCTGTCGCCCGCCCTGGCCTGCGCGATGGCAATTGCGCGCAGCATTTCGGACTTGGTGGTCGCGGCGACTTCAGGGAGCGGCTTCCCGGCAAAGGCGCTCTCGATCAGAGCCGCCGTCCTGAAGGCTCCGGGCACATCGCCGGCCGCCAGAAAAGCCATCGTGATGCCGCCCAGCGCATCCGCTTTTTCATTGTCGTTTTGAACGATCCCGGCGATGTCGAGCGCCTGTTTCAGAACCTCCAGCGCACCGGCCCTGTCCTTGAGAATCGCCGGGGCGACGGCGATTTTGCGGAAGGCGCCGGCCTTCAGATAGGGATCGCGTATCGCAGCGGCGATTTGAAGCGCGCCTTCGCGATCGCCGGCTTCGGCGCGCGCCGCCGCGATCCCGCGCAGCGCCTGCGCCTTGATTTTCTCGTCGGCGATGGTGTCGGCGGTGTCGAGCGCGCCCTTGGCATCCCCGCCTTTGGCCTGAACCAGCGCGATGTTGCGCAAGGCTTCGGCCTTCGCGCGAAGGTTCCCGACGGACAGGGTGGTCTTGAGAGCACCCGGCACGTCTCCGATTTGCGCCTGGGCCTCCGCCGTGGCGATCAAGGCGTCCGCACGGATCAGATGCCCGTTCTTGAAAGCCGCCACCGTTTGGAGGACCTGGCTCAGGAGCTTGCCGGCCGTCTCGCGATCGCCGCCGCGTGCCTGCGCGACCGCGATCTGCCGCCAGGCGCCCGTTTTCAAATACTCGTCGCCTATCAGGGACGCCGTGTCCAGCGCAACGTCGAACCGCCCCGCCTCCGCCTGCGCCCCGGCGACGCCCCGCAAGGCGGGGTCCCGCAAGGAGGGATCGTCCGCGATCGCGCGCGCGGCGTCCTTCGCCTGCTGAAGCAGTGCGAGCACGTCCGGGGCTCCTAGGCGGTTCTCGGCCGCGGGTGCGAGGCCTGCGGAGAGCATCACGGCCAGCGCGACAAGCGAACAGATGGATCGAGGCCGGGCCATTCGCGTCATGGCGCGCATCCTACCAAGCCGCGAGCCGCTTGCCTAGTCCGAACAACAGAGCTGTGCTACAATCGCGGCGCTTGTACGTGAATTCTTAAAGAAGGAGAGCATGAATGACGCCCGAAGAGCAGATCGCGAAGATGACGAAAGCCATCAACCAGGCCATCAAGGTGATGGCGGACACGTTCGGGTCCACCCCGGGCGACTTCGAGAGGGCCATCCAGACGCTGAAGGAGTCGATGCAGAAAGACGGTCCGGCGCCCGCACCCAAAGCCCAGCCAGCCGCCCCCGCCGAGGCCAAACCCGCGTCGTAGATACGCTTTCCACGAAACAAAAAGCCGGCCGATGAAGATCGCCACGTTCAACGTCAACTCCCTGCGCAAGCGCCTGCCGATCGTGCTCGACTGGCTCGGGCGGCACCGGCCCGACGTGCTGTGCCTGCAGGAGACCAAGGTCCAGGACGAGGACTTCCCGGCGCTCGCACTGACCTCCACCGGCTACCATACGACGTTCCGCGGGATGAAGTCCTACAACGGCGTCGCCGTGCTGACTCTGCGACCGCCGGACGCGGTGTTTTACGGATTCGACGACGGCAAGGACCCCGACGACGCGCGGCTCCTGCGGGTGGTCGTCCAGGGGATTCCGATCATCAACACCTATATCCCGCAGGGCTTCGAGATCGAGTCGCCGAAGTACCAATACAAGCTCGGCTGGTTCAAGCGCCTGCGCGCCTACTTCGACAAGCATCTCTCGCCGAAGAAACCGGCGCTCTGGTGCGGCGACGTGAACGTCGCGCCGGAACCGATGGACGTCCACAGTCCGGAGAAGCATCTCAAGCACGTCTGCTTCCACGAGGACGCGAGAAACGCCTATAAAGAGACGCTCGCCTGGGGCTTCGAGGACGTCTTCCGGAGGCTCCACCCCGACCGCCGGCAATACACGTTCTGGGATTATCGCCAGCCGAGCTCGCTGGACGCCGACAAAGGCTGGCGGATCGACCACATCCTCGCGACCCCCCCGCTCGCAAAGACCTGCATGCAGTGCGATGTGGACGTCGAGCCGCGGCGCGCAAAGGATCCCTCCGACCACACCTTCCTGTGGGCGGAATTCCAGGTGTAGCCCGTCCGGCGCGGAGCGCTTGCATCTCCCTTGAACCTTGTGCTAGCCTACCTCTTGCGTTTCCTCGTTGAAGGAGTCCGGCGATGAGACGCCAGATGAAGAAGGACTCCATCGCGATCGTGCCTTGCAGTAGGAATCTGATCGGACAATCTGCTCTGAAAGACGCCCTCGTCAACGCGCCTTCGGTGCTCTCCTTGCCCCTCTCATTCCTTACTCCCAAGACAGCGTCGCATCAGTAAAGGAGGTACCCGATGGGTACGAAGTTGTATGTGGGCGGCCTGCCCTATTCCACCACCGAGCAACAGCTCAGCGAGCTGTTCTCACAGCAGGGTTCCGTGACATCGGCCAAGGTGATCACGGACAAGTTCACCGGCCAGTCTCGCGGGTTCGGATTCGTCGAGATGGCGACGGGTGAAGAGGCCCAGAAGGCGATCTCGGCGTTGAACGGCACGCAAATGGGCGGCCGGACAATCACCGTGAACGAGGCCCGTCCCCAGGAAAAGCGATCGGGCGGGGGTGGCGGCGGCTACGGCGGCGGCGACCGCGGCGACCGCGGCGGACGTTGGTAACCAATCCTGCGATAGGATAAAAACCGACTGAACACGATGGGCCGGGGCAGCCGAAGCCGGGTGTTCCGGCCCATTCAACCCTAAAGGGCGAGACCATCACGCCGGGAGGCTACGATCCCCAGACCAGGAAAAGCGACTCTCGCGAAACGCGATCGCGAACGGGCCAAGCAAGCCAAGCAGAAAGAAAAAGAGGAGCGCCGGGCCCAGCGGAAAGCGGAAAAGGCGGATAAGGCGGCAACTCCTCGGCCTCGCGATGGTGAAGACCCGGACCTCGCCGGCATGCGGCCGGGACCGCAAGCTCCCCTCTTCTAGTCCTCTCCGATGCTCCAGAAATCCCTGCTCGCCCTCCTGTTCGGCCTGCTCCTGATGACAGGGTGCGTATCGGACGAGAAGCAGCGCCAGGAAGACCGGCTCGTGTTCGAAGGCACGATGAACCGTTCCGTCGGGCAGGTGACCTACGAGCAGATTCTGGGGTTCTTTGGTCCTCCGTCGGATCGAAGGGAAACCGCCAGCAGCATCACGGCCGTGTGGGAAGACCCGACGTCGGCCGGGTTCCGGATGGACAGAGCCGACGGCGGCTCGGGCGGGCTCTCCCGCCTCCACGGGGAGCGCGTGCGCATGGTCTTCGACCGCAGGACCCAACTGCTGACGTCCTGGGACTATCCCAACAAGTAGCCGCTCGCGCGGCGAGCGCCGCCCCTACCCGGCCTTATTCGAAGGCGGGAACAGGTATTCGATTTCCTTGACGCAATGTTCGAGGAAGTTGTCCAGCGTCTGGCCGTACGTCGAGAGATGGATCACGGCGTTGACGTTGGCGTCCTTCGTGGACGCGTCGGCCAAGCGCTCCGTCATCCCTTTGTTGACCTCCGAGACGCCCCGATAGGTTTCGCCCAGTTTCTTGAGCTCCCAGTCCGGCTCCTCGCCGTGCCGCATGCGGAAATACTGCGCCGTCAAGTACATCGAGATGGCGCGGTAAATCGTTTCCTCCTCGGACGCGAACGGCAGGTGGAACCGCACGTTCGGGCGCAGCCGGTCCATGATCGGGCAGTTGCTCGTGACCATGTACACCCCGATGATCGAGCTGAGGCCCTCCTGCAGCGTCGTCTTGGCCTCGAAATCACGCCGTTCGGTCATCACCCTGACGTGGAGATTCTGGAACGAGAGCGCGTCCTTGAACGTCTCGACCAGGGTCGACAGATTGACCGCAACCGGGCAGTACGCGACGTCATCGCCCAACGGACAATTCGTGCATTGGTGAAACTTCAGTTTCGTCCATTCCGGCTTCGGTGCGCGGTTGTTCGTCACCAACTCCAGAGTGTCGGCCTTGAGCACCACCTCGAAGTTTTTTTCCAGCCCGTTGGGGAACCTGAACTTGTAGCGGTAGTGATAGGTTTTCCCGGGCTGCTGTTCCGGCATGCGCGTCCCCTCGCTCCGTCACTCGCAACGCATTAGCATCTAGCACGGCGGGGAGAATTGTGCAAGACCGCCAGACTGCGGCGCGCGCTCAGGAAACACCCGCAGGGCTCAATCGTTGCCGGAGTTTCATGCCGAGTTGGTCGGCGGCTCCCTTGAAAGTCTCCCAGCCGAGCGCGTGATAGGGATTCCCCTTCACGATGATAAACGGACCGGCAAACGTAAAGGTTCGATAGTACACCCGCGGGAAGCTGATCCGGTCAACATCGTCCACCGCCTCCGCCATCACGTAATCGTCCTCTCCGAATTCAGTCATCAGCACCGCGCCCTTCGGAACATCGACGAGCGCCGCATCCATTCGGACGTACAGCTGATTCTCCATGATGGGCCAGAACCGCAGCTTCCTGGCGGACTGGGACGTCGCCACCACCACGATCAGGTTGTCCAGCTTGGCCTCCTTGGCGAGCGTCCGAAGGCGCTCGAGGCTCAGGCCGGACGGGCCGGACGCCGGGATCGTGATCGGAGGCAGAATCTGCTGGACCACGAGACCGGACGACTCCCCCAATTCTTTTTTGACACGCCCCGCTACTTTTTCCAGCACGTCCGGTGACGGCGTCGTCGGTTTGCCGACTTCCGTTCCCGGCAACACCAGAACCAACCCTGTGATGAGCGGTCCGGATGCAGGCTGCGCTTGCGACGAGGCGACGGGCGTCGCCTGGAAGCCGGAAAGGTATTCGGTGACGCGGCTGGAATCGGTCGTGCATCCATTCACGGCGATCAGCGCCGCCAGCGCTGCTGTGCCGACTACGGTTTTCATTTCCCTGCCTCCTTTCTGACGCCAACCAGAGCAGCGTTCCTTTTACCCCCATTCTACACCGTCCGCACGAGACTGTCCCGCTTGCCAAACGCCCCGGAACTCGCTATGACTGCGGCATGCTGGCGATCAGGCGGGCGACCGAGAACGACCTTCCCATGATCCTCAAGATCCAGGCGGAGGCGTTCGGCGCCTATGAGGGCACGTACGAGACGGCCGCCTGGACCAAGGAAACGCTCGAGAACGTCAAGCTCGACGCAAAGGACAAAGTGATCCTGGTGGCGGAGTGGGACGGCGCGGTCGCGGGGTCGGTCCGCTTCTGGAACGCGGGCGGCGTCTGCGTGATCAGGCTGCTGTCCGTCGGCCCGGCGTACCAGGGCCGCGGGATCGGCAAAGCGTTGATGAAAGAGATCGAGCGGCACGCCGCGGACGCGCACAAGCTCTACGTCTGCACGATGCTCCGCGCGTCCCGCAACATCGCAATGTTTCTGAATCTGGGCTATCGTCCCGAATCGGTCATGCCGGACCAGTACCACCACATGGATATGATCTGTTTTTCCAAATACCCGAAGCCCTAAAACTCCGCGCCGTTGTCCCAGTCGGGATAGCGGCGGGAGCCTGGCCTGAAACACGGCGCCTCGCCGTCGCCCCACGCCGGTTCCTCGACCTTCTCGACGTGCAGTTCGCTCGAATCGGCCCGCCAGCCGTGCGCGTAGCCCGACAAGTCTTCCGTCAGGCCAGCCCCGCGCGAGCCCGCCAGCCCCACCGGTTTGATCTCGCCGGGCGGCGCCAGAAAATCCGTGTCCCAGAAATACAGCGCGATGATGGCGTCGAAGTCGATCTCGGCGAGCCGATAGGCTCCGACCGGCAGCAGCCCGTCCGGCTGGCCCGGCGCGACGTCGTTCAGTTCCGCGCAATAATTCTCCAGGCACTCGTAGAGCAGCAGCCAATGGCTCTCCGAGATCCGATACACGGCGAGGGCCTGGCTGGTTCCCAACACCCGTTCAAGAGTCGGAACCGCGGACTGGGCGGTGAACCGGCGAGAGGCATGCGGGTAGCAGGCCTCCCAGGCATCCAGGTCGTGGCGGGCGCCAAGCGCCGCGATCTTCGCAAGCTCGCGCTCGAGCGCCGCGTGGAGGATCGCGGTGAAGACGGCATCAGGCTTGTGGCGGAAGTAAATCAGGCTTTTAGATTAGCCTACTCAGGATGACATAGGCCAGCGCCGACGCTTCATCGGAAAGATTAGATCGCTCCCATAGCCAATCCAATAGCGATTCCCAGCAGCATGATGGAGACAAGGGCTTGGATTGCACCCATCGTCACCTTCTTGACGTACCGGTTCGCTAACCATGTTCCCAGCAAGGCAGAGCCGATCACTGCGGGGAGCAGAAAGGGATCAGCTGCCACAGCGGTTAAGTGGAATGAGGAGCCATAAACGGCAACCCGAGAAATATCAACCATGCATGCAACCACAGCGCCGGTTCCCAGAAAACTTTCCTTTGACAGCCCATATTTCAACAGAAACGCACTGCGTAGTGCCCCTTGATGTCCTGAAAGCCCGCCGAAAAACCCGCTCAAGAGTCCACCAAGAGAAAGATACTTCTTTCCGAACGAGATCGTTCCGGCCGGCGGGATCATCTCCCAAACGGCAAAAACAACCAGAAGCGCGGCGATAACCACCTTCACGGGCATGACGTGCATGGCATGGCCCAATATCTGATAGCTCGTTAATGGCGGGAGGTTAGTCAGCCAGCCCAGCACCCAAGCTCCCAGGAACGCGGTTGCAACAGCGGGCACTCCGAACTGGAGGACCACCGTTCTGTTGGAATATCGCCCTAACAAAACGAGCTTGAGCAAGTTGTTTATGAGGTGTACGAGCGCGGTAAGCGTAATGGCGATTTCTATAGGGAAGAAAAGGGCGAAAACCGGCAATAACAGTGTGCCAAGGCCAAAACCTGTAAAAAGAGTGAGTCCGGCCGCAAGAAATGCCGCCAGACTCATGAGAAGGAGAGAGAGCATTAGGAAGTCATTCCGCTGCCTGTTGTTGAGCGTGAACTTACTGACTGGGTGCTGACGCGGGTGGGTGGAATCTCAACCAAGCCTGGCTAGTATGAAATACGCCAGTCCCGCCAGAAGTGCTGACACCGGCAGCGTGACAATCCAGGCCAGGACCATGTCCCGGACGGTCGTCCAGCGGACGGCTTTGATCCCCTTCAGCAGACCGATGCCGATGATTGCGGAACTGCTGACGTGCGTCGTGGAGACGGGCAATCCCATCGTTGCCGTGACCAGCACCAGAGACGACGTTGTCAGGTTGGCCGACAGCCCTTCTGTATGGTCCATGCGGGTGACCTTCTCGGCCAGCACTTCGGTCACGCGCCGACCGCCGATGTAGCTACCAAGCCCCATCGCCAGCGCCACAGCCGCCAGCGTGCCGAACTGCACCGATATGCTCGGCCAGGAGGCCGTCGCGCTGCCCAGCAGAAGCATCGCCATGATCTTGGGAGTATCGTTGGCGCCTCTCGCCAATGACGCCACGCCGCTGGAGAGCCAGTGGATGCTGTCCAGACCGACCGTCAATCCCTGCAAACCCGCCCGGTCGCATTGCGAGGGCACCGCCACTACGGGCCGGCCGAGCGCGGGGGTTTGAAGCAACGTACGGGTGTTCCCATGCGCGTCGACGGTGACGAGCGCGCGCGACGCCGGCATCACGCACAGGCAGGCGCCCTCCCAGCGATGCGCGAGACGCCGGACGAGGGGATGAATAAGAAAGGCGACCGTCATGGCGAGGACCGGACTCAGCAGCAGCGGCAGCCCGATCTTGCCGGTGATAGCCGGCCAGACAAGTCCCTGACTACCGATGGACACCAGCCCCGCACCGACGAGGGCGCCGGTCAGTGCGTGCGTGGTGGACACCGGCAGGCCGGTCCGCGAAGCGATCAGCACCCACCCCATCGCGCCGACGAGAATCGCCAGGGCCAGCGCAGCCGGCGTGGCGATGCCGGGCAGAATGAGACCCTTGCTGAAAGTCTTCAGCATGGCGCTCGCCACAAAGGCCGAAAGACCCGCGCCGGCGACCGTCCAGATCGTCCCCCAGATGATGGCGGTGCGATAGTTCGTGACCCCGCTACCCACAAGCGTCGCGATCGCCTTGGAGACATCGTTGGTGCCGTTGGCGTAAGCCAGCGCCATCACCAACAGAAGCGCGAGTAGCGAGAATTCCACGGGCGATCCTTAAGCTATCGCGCCGCCGCAGGAGGACCCGGCGCCGGCCGTGCAGCCGTAGCAGTGCATCCCTGTCACCACCCGCCTGCGCGCCAGCAGCGCAAGATCGAACTCATAGATCGTCTGCGGCGCCGCGCCGTCCACCGGCAGGTCCAGCATCTGGTTGAAGTCGCAGTCGGAGAGCCGGCCATCCCAGTTGACGCTGACCAGGTTCCGGCACATGAGCCCGTCCACGGAAGCCGGGTTGAAGCTCGTGATGAGCGTTTCCATGTAGGCCTCGTACTCACCGGAGCGGTGTAGGTCGTCGAGGAAGCGGTTGATGGGCATGTTCGTGATCGTGTAGAGCCGGTTGAAGCGGATGCCGAAGCGCTTCACCAGTTCGTCCCTGTAGTCGGCCTCCAGGCCGGCCTGCGGAGGCGGAAGCTTGGGGCCCAACGGGTTATAAACAAGGTTGAGCACCAGGCCCGTGCCTTCCCTCCCGTAGCCCAGCTCGTTGAGAAGCCGAAGCGCCTCGATGCTCCGGCCGTACACGCCCTTTCCGCGCTGCCGATCCACGTTCTCTTCGAGATAGCACGGCAGAGAGGCGATCACCTCCACCTGATGATCGGCGAGGAATTTGGGGAGGTGCTGCTTGTCCCGGACGAAGAAGACGGTCAGGTTGCAGCGGTCCAGCACGCGCCGGCCCAGCCCCCGGCACTGCTCCACTAGGTGCTCGAAGTGCGGATTCATCTCCGGCGCGCCGCCGGTGATGTCCACCGTGCGCAGCTCCGGGTAGCGTCGCACGGCGGACAGCACCGCCTCCACCGTCTCCCGCGTCATGATTTCAGTCCGGGACGGCCCGGCGTCCACGTGGCAATGGGTGCAGGTCTGGTTGCAAAGCTTGCCCACGTTTACCTGGAGGGTGTCGAGGCGCAGCGCCCGGAGCGCCCCGTGCCCATGCGTGGCGAGAGTCTTGTCGAAGGGAACCAGCGTGAGTTGCAGCATGTCAGCAGCAGCTTCCGCCCGGATCGCAGGAAACAGCGTCCCCGGCGACCGCTTCGCCCGCGCGGTTGATGAACGTAAAGTGCCGGCTGTAAGGACCGGACTCCAGCACGTCCAGCGTCTTCGAGCAGATCTCCAATGGAACGCCCCGCCGATAGACGTGATGGTCGTCGTCCTCCGCTTCCGTGAACGGCGCGGCGAGGATGGCAAAGTGGCCCTTCCAGACGCAGGGCGCATCGGCGGGGAGAATCGAGACCAGGCGCTGATCGGTCGTCGCAAGCGCGATCGGCTGGTCGGACAGGAGAAAGAGCCGTTCGAACGGCGGAGTTTTGAGCAGTTGCGCCGTGCGGGCCGACACCGGCTCGGGCTTGCCGCGGCGGTAGGTCTGTCCCATTTCATCCACCGCCCGGCTGAACGGCCCCAGCAGCGTCGCGAACCGCGCCCCGTTGGACGACGCCGTTTCGGGAAGCTTGTAGCCGGTCAGGGTCAGCGAGAGGAACTGGATGCCGTCGATGGCGCTCCACGGCGTGAACTTCATCTGATGCACACCCAGGAAACCGGCCTGCACCAGCCCACCCAGGTACTCCCACACAGGCAGCGCGCCGGACAGACAGTCTCCCCATTTTTCCGTATCGTGGATGAGATAGTTCGGCACCGGCTGGTCCGCCACGATGTCCGAGATCGTAAACCGCCCGCCGGGCCGGATGGCGCGGAACATCTCGCGAAACACCTTGGCCTTGTCGGGCGCCAGATTGATCACGCAATTGGAGATGATCAGGTCGATCGTGCCGTCCTCGACCGGCAGCTGCTCCGCGTGGCCCTTGCGGAACTCGACATTCGGCGCGGGATAGCCGAGGTTCTTCGTCACGATCGGCGCGTTGCGCCGGGCCATCGCCAGCATTTCGTCGGTCATGTCCACGCCGATCACCCGGCCGGACGGGCCGACGCGACGGGCGGCCTCAAAGCAATCAATGCCCCCACCCGACCCGATGTCCAGCACGGTCTCGCCGGGCTTCACAGTCGCCAGGCCCGCGGGCGTCCCGCAGCCGTAGGACACGCGCAACACCTCTTCGGGAACAAAGGAACGCAGATCGTCGAAGTTGTAGCCGGTCGGGCAGCACATCTGCTCGCCGGTGGTCACGGCTTTGGCGTACCGCTCGCTGACTCGCTGCGTGATCGTTTCATCGGGCATAAGCACCTCACACCGGATGACGTTGGAAAGATACGCCCATATAGCAGGCAACGCGACGCTGCGTCAACTTGTAGGCTGCCGCACCATTGCAGTCTCGCCGTAACAGGGATCGTTACACAAGAAAAGATACCGTTCTTTCCTTCTTACGGAGACGCCGGGGGACCGGATTTCAAAACTGCGCCCGTTCTTCTATAATGCCCGCATGTCCGAACGGTTCGACCAAGTCGTCGCGATCA
>CAYYLQ010000002.1:0-194315 GCA_964472655.1 uncultured Nitrospirales bacterium | reverse complement strand
TCGATGGCGTAGCGGAGGCCTTCGCGGCCGAGGCCCGAGTCCTTCACCCCGCCGTAGGGCATGTGGTCGGCGCGGAAGGTGGGAATCTCGTTGATCAGCACCGTGCCGACATCCAGATCGCGGAACGCTTGAAACGCCTTCCTAATGTCCCGCGTGAACACGCCGGCTTGTAACCCATAGGGCGAGTCGTTGATCCCCGCCAGCGCGTCGTCGAACTTCACGTAGGGCGACACCGTCACAACCGGCCCGAAAACCTCCTGACAACTCACCTTCATCTCCGGCATCACATCCGTCAAGACCGTCGCCTCGACCACGCTCCCCTGCCGCTTCCCGCCGACCCGCACCTTCGCCCCGGCCGCCGCCGCTTCTTTGATCCATGACTCGACCCGTTTGGCCGCGCCCTCGTCGATGAGCGGCCCCACGACCGTTGAGTCTTCCGCCGGGTTGCCGGCCTTCAAAAAACCCACCCGCTGAACTAGCTTGTCGAGAAACTTTTGATAGACCGATTCATGGGCATAGATGCGCTGGACCGAGATGCAGGTCTGGCCCGAATAGGCGTAGCCACCGACGGCACAGCGGTCCGCCGCATGGTCCAAGTCGGCGTCCGGCTCGACGATCACGCCGGCGTTCCCGCCCAGTTCCAGCACCACGCGCTTCTTCCCGGCCTTGCCCTTGAGCATCCAGCCGACCGCGGCGCTGCCGGTGAAGCTGACCATTCTGAAGCGCTCGTCGGTGACCATGCGTTCAGCGACGGCGTTCGTGCAGGGCAGGATGCTGACCATGCCGGCCGGCAAACCGGCTTGCAGGATCACCTCACCCAACATCAACGAGGTCAACGGCGTCTGTGGGGCCGGTTTGAGCACGACGGGATTCCCGACCGCCAGTGCGGGTGCGACCTTGTGCGCGACGAGATTCAGGGGAAAATTGAAGGGCGTGATGCCGAGGATCGGCCCGATCGGCACCCGACGAGACAAGCCAAAATGATTATCTGTGCCCGGCGTGATATCCAGCGGAACGACTTCGCCGGGGATGCGCTTGGCCTCTTCGGCCGCGATGGTAAACGTCGTGATGGCGCGCCCGACTTCCCGGCGCGCGTCGCTGATGGGCTTGCCGGACTCGGAGGACAGGCAGCGGGCAAAGTCTTCCTTGCGGACCGCGATCTCACTGGCGATCTTCTGCAGCGCCTCGGCTCGTTTGTGGGCCGGGAGTCGCCGGCTGACGGCAAAGGCCGATACAGCCGAGCGGATGGCTTCGTCGGCTTCGGCCTCTCCGGCCAGGCAGACCTCCGCGATGACTTCGCCGTTGTAGGGATTCCGGATGGGACCGGTCGTCCCGATCTCGACCCACTTCCCCGCGATCAACATGGCTCGTCGCTTCGCCATAATCACCTATTATGATGGATTGGGCGAGACAAACACCAGGACGCTGAGCCGCTCCTGCGTGTGATTGCGGACCCCGTGCTCTGCGCCGGCCGGCGCCATCACCGCCTGGCCCGGCCCGAGCACCCGCTCCTCCCCGCCGACCTGGAACGTCCCCTGCCCATCGAGCACGATATAGATTTTGTCCTGATCGCCGTGCACGTGCCCTTTCTGGACCTGCCCCGGCTCGAAGCCGTACACGTCGCAGAAGAACCGTGGCGTCTGAAAAAGATTGTTCTTCTTCATCTTCTCGGAGGAGAACTGCTTGAAATCGTTCAACGACAAGACCCTCATCACTGGCCTTTCTCCTTGCTGCGTCCAACGCGCCGCCCTTCCACCTTCTCCAAGAACGGCTCGACCGGAACCAGGTGGCGCCGCACGCCGAGCTCTTCAGCCGGCACGCCCATCGCCAGCCCGAGCATCTGGGGCAGGTGCAGAACCGGCAGGTTCAGATTCGTCCCGACTTTTCGGCCAGCCCGCTCCTGATAAATATCCAGGCTCATGTGGCAGAGCGGACAGGGCGTGACCATCGCGTCCGCGCCGCCCTCCTTGGCCTCCTTGAGGTTCGCGCCGTTCATCGCCAGCGCGATGTCCTCCTTCTCCAGGATGATCGGGAAGCCGCAGCATTTGATCTTGCCGCCGTAGTCCACCGGTTCGGCCCCCACCGCGCGAATGACTTGATCGAGGGAATCCGGGTGCTCCGGATCGTCAAACCCAAGATCACCGGACGGCCGCAGAATGTAACAGCCATAGAACGGGGCGATTTTGAGATCGCCGAGCGTCACCTGCACCTCATCCTTGAGCTTCTCCAGCCCCACTTCCCGCACCACGATCCAGAGCAGATGTTTGACCTGGACCGTCCCGCGATAGGCCAGCCGTTCCGGTTGCAACAGGCGATTGATGCGCTCGAGCAATGCCGGATCGCTTTTGAGCTTCCGGTTGGCGCCGCCCATGACGCCCTGGCAGGTGCCGCAGATCGTCATCACGTCGAGGCCGAGCCGCTCCGCCTGCGCGAAGGTCCGCGCGCTGAGCGCGAGAGCGCCGTCCGGGTCCGCCTCGCCGACCACGCCGGCGCCGCAACACGAGGAGGCGGTCAACTCGGTGACCTCGATCCCCAACCGCCCGATCACGGCCATCGTGGACTGAAACAGCTCCGGCGTCGCCCCCTTCGCCGCACAGCCCGGATACAGCGCGTACTTCAACTGTATTTCACCCATAGTTGTATTTGACGCCGGTGCCGGCGTCGGGATACGTCATCTCGATGTTGTTGAACTCGTTGCAGGCGACGAGGCACGCCCCGCTTTCGAGGCAGGCCGGCCACTCCACATGGATTTTCATGTCGATCCCGTCCCACCGATAGACCCCCGCCGGGCATACGATCGTGCATTGCTTCCTTACACACCGCAGACAGGTCTCCGGCTCTTTGATCCGGATGTGCGGGGTACGGAACTGGATCTCGTTGGCGGTCTTTTTTTCGCTCATCGCCGGTCGCGCTCCAACAACGCGCGTACCCTCTCCGGACCCTCCATGGACGAGTGCCACGGGGGCGGCACCTTCCCTTTGAGCAGCATCCGGATGCCCAGCGGCAGAACGTGCAAGAACTTCCGCAGGCTCAGGCCGATCACCTTCAGAGGCATCAGCGCTTCGTTCAGCCGCCCGAACTTTGCGATGAGGTCCCGGAATCCCACGACATGCCGCGCGCCGCCGGTCTCGCCATGGCCGGCTTCGATGGCCTCGCGGCGCAACCGGATGATCGCTTCCATCGGCTGCACATCCTTGGGACAGACCTCAACGCAAAAATTGCAGCGCGTGCAGTCCCACATGCCGGTCGGGCCTTGGAGTACAGCCAGCCGGGCCGTTCGTGTAGTCCCGCCTTCCCGAGCGTCCGCGACAAACCGGTATGCCTTCGCCAGCGCGGCGGGCCCCAGAAAACCCTTGTCCACTTCGTGCACCGTGCAAGCCGCCACGCAAGCCCCGCACATGATGCAGGCATCCACATTGTGAAACTGGGAAGCACCCGCCGCCTCAGTGACGGCACCGCCGATCGGGGGGCCGTCGTCCTGCAGCCACGGCTCGATCGCGCGGACCTTGCTCCAGAAGGACCCCATGTCCGCGGCCAGATCCTTGAGCACCGGCAGTTGGCGGAGCGGTCCGACGGCGATCCCGCCGTGCCGTTCCCATTCCTTCCGGACCGAGGTGCGGCAGGCCAGCTTCTCCCCACCGTTGACCGTCATGGCGCAAGATCCGCAGATGGCAGACCGGCACGAGTAGCGGAAAGCCAGCCGCCCGTCCTGTTCGTTCTTGATCCGGATGAGGGCGTCAAGCACGGTCATTCCGCGGGTGACGTCGAGGCGGTAGGTCTCGTCGTGCGGCGCGGCGTCCAGTTCGGGGTTGTACCGTTGGATCGTGAAAGCCAGGAGCATCGCCTAGTCTATTTCGAGGACTTTCGGAAAGCGCGTGAGATTGCGGCAGCCGCCTGGTTCGACGAGCACCATATCCTCAATCCGGACGGCGCCGATGTCGGGGTAGTAGAGACCCGGCTCGACGGTAACCACGTGCCCGGTCTTGAGCAGAGACCCGGTCTTGCCGATCCGCGGCGCTTCGTGGATATCGATGCCGACGCCATGTCCGGTCCCGTGGAAGAAGCCCTGCATGCGACCGTTGATCAGGCCTGTCTTGTAGCCGGCCCGTTCGAATCGCTCCAGGACACGGGTATGGATCTTCTGCCCGTCCGCGCCATCGCGAACGGAATCAACGGCCTCTTCCTGGGCAGCCAGCACCGCGTCATACAGACGCTTCTTCTCGGGACTCGCCTTGCCTTTGAGGACGGTGCGGCTCATGTCGGCGAAATAGCGGGTCGTCGCATGGCGGGGGAAGATGTCCATGACGATGGGCTCACCGGCCCGCAGCGGTCCTGACCCTTCATTGTGGGGATCGCAGGCCTGCAATCCTCCGGCGACGATGGTGTGCTGGCTGACGCACTCTTGCTCCATGAGCGCCACGTTGATGAGCTGTTTGATGCGCTCGGAGGTCACGCGTTCGCCCGCATGGACGATCAGGCCATTCCGCACGGAAGCCGCCCGTAGAAGCTCAATCACCCGCTGGACGGCCGCTTCCACGGCACGCTGGGCAACTTCGATCGCCGCCACTTCTTCTTTGGTCTTGATGGCCCGCTCCTCGAAAAAGGGCTCGCGCTTCGTGCTCAGTTCGTACCCCTTCGCCTGGAGCCGACGGGCATGTTCAAAGCCGAAGTTCTCCGGCACCAGCAATTTCGTGACGCCGCGTTCCTTCAGCACCAGATCCACCACGTCGACCGCCGTATGGCGCGTCGTCCCGCGGCGCTTCAACCGCGCTTCGTATTCCGTGTACGACAGGACGGTGTCCACCGTGGCCGTGGCCCGCGCCCGGTCCACTTCCAGGTCGCTCATGAGAAGAATCTTTTCGCCCTTTATACGGAGAAAGATGAAGGGGTCTGGAGCCAGAAACCGGGTGGCGTAGTACAGATTGGAATCGGTCTCGCTCGCTGCAATGAGCAGGACGTCCGGATCGGTCGGCATCAGCAATCCTTTCTGCTCGATGCTACCATGGCCTTACGGAACGGAGCAAGGCGACCGCGCCTTGTCCGAGGGCGCGATGATCTCCTTCGGCAGCATGACGGTGTTCTTCATGACGTCGAAGGCAAGCTGCGCAAGACCGGTCAACCCCGATCCGACTGATTTGATCGGGACCCACGTGACCATGGGATTGGCCAGAGGGCCCTTGACCTCGAAGAAAGCAGTGGAGAACCCTTCGCGCTCGCCGGCGAAGAGTTTTCCGAACAGGGGAATCGATTGCAGGAGGGTCTCGCTGGAACCGAAGGGGGTGACCACCATGACCGTGTCATACCGGTCGTTGGAAATATCGTATGTGCCCGCTGCGGTGATCTTCATGATCGGGCTGTCCAGCCGGTAGTCCTTGATCTCTGCAATCCCGTTCCTGATGACGATCTGCCCGGACATGCAATCGAACGGCATGCCTTTCTCGGACACCTCGGCCTTGCCGACCAGGAGCCGAGGAAGATCCAGCAGTCTGACCACCTTGGCGGTCGCGGAAAGTTTCGTGGAATAGCCCCTGGCGACCGTCACACGCAGGTCCCCGCTCAGGGTGGGCGCAGTCCCGTGTGGATTATTACCGTCCCCGCGAATGGCGCCGTCGAGCGACATCGCCCCCGTGAACGGCGGTTCCTTGATGCCGAGTGACAGGAACACCGGCTCCACCGCGATCCCTTTCAGATGAAGAGTTGATTCGACCGCGGCCGGCTTGCCCGGGGGCAGCGCTACCCGGGCCTGGCCGGCGACTGTTCCCTTCCCCATCCGAGCAGTGACAGGATCCATGACGAGCGCACCGTCGCCTCCGGACACCTTCGCTTGCATCTCATCGAAGGGGACGCCGCGGTAGCGGCCGTTGCGGATCGACACGGTCGCCGTGAGCTTGGCGTGGCTCGTGAACGCTTCCATCGCCCCGCGCACGGGGGAACGCTCGCCCTCGGGGATCAGCAAGGCCAGGTCGAGACCAGGCGAGTCGAAGGTGGCCTGGATGCGGGGGACCCCCCGCCACCCGCGGACTTCTCCTGTGGCGTTGATCCGGCTGTCTGCGATTTTCAGCGTCCCGCGCTCGACCTGGATGCGGTCTTCTTCAAAGGAGAAGGCCGCCGTCAGGTCCTCGACCGGCGCGGCCAGCCCTTCGATCTTGAAGCCCGCCTGCTTGATCGCCGCTTGGCCTTTCAGCTTGGCGGCCCACCAATTGTCGAGCGGCCCGGTCGTCGCGAACCGGGTCTGGAAGGTTCCCGCAGTGAAGGACGTTTTCACGGCGAGCAGTCCCTTGGGAAGCGCGCGGAGGGCGACCGACGGAACCCGCACCTCGAGGTCGAAGCTGCGGGGTTGATCGAGGTTCAGGGTTCCCTTCGTCAAGACTTTGAGCGGAGGCATCTCCGCCGAAAACCGGTTCACTGTGAGACGGTGGCTCGGGTCCAGCAGCAGGTCGAACTCAACCGCGGCCGGGACCTCGTTGGGTTTCCTGAACCCCGCCGCATGGTTGATCCACATCCGGCGCAGGTCCGCCCGTCCTATGCCGCGCAACTCTCCCGTCCTCCCGGAAATGCTGAGCCCGAACCCGGCCATGCCGCCGACCGAGAGTTTGTTCGCTGGCTTCTGTGCCATCACCCCCCACAGCTCCTTGGCGTCGGCCTGGCCGGAAACTGTCAGGGCATAATGGGCTTTCTCGTCGGAGCGGACTGCGATCTCTCCATCCAACGCAAGAGTGGAGTGCCCCATGCGGCCGGCCAGCCGTTCGAAGAGCACCCCGCGCGGGAGGGAGTGTACTCGTCCGCTCACGCCGGCGAACGGCAGGGCGAGCCGACGATCCGTAAAGCCGACGTCTTTCGCCTCAAGACCCCACTCCACACGCAGATCCTCGAGCCGGTTCAACGGTCCTGCCAGTTTGACGGCGGCATCGGCTCCGCCCTGCAGGCTCGCCAGACCGGCCGGGCCGAACGGCAGCAACGCCTTCGGCGCGAACCGGGCTACGATCACAGCAAGTTCCGGGGCCGAGACTTTGCCTTTGATGTCCAGGAACAACTGCGGATTGTCGGTCAGGCGCGTCACCTCTCCCCGTCCCTCCGTCACCTCCGCCAGGCCGTACTTGCCCGTCAGCGGCTCGACTGTGATGCGGTCCGGGCCGACGAAGAGCTTGCCCTTGATCTCCGAGATCGGCACGCGGTGCGAGCCCACGATGGCGCTGCCGCCCAGGAGATCCACCGTGCCTTTGACGGCGAGCCGGCGCTCCCGCGCGGGGCTCCACTCTATCTGGAAGGACACGAGCTGGATGGAGCCGCTCACCTGTGCTTGCTTCAAGAAACCCAGCGCGTAGGACCGGAGCGTCTCCTCGGAAAGACCGTTCACGAGCGCTTCCAGACGAAACGGCGTGGTGGTGAGCGACGAAACGAGCTCCATCTGGGGAGTAAACAATTTGCTCAGAGTGACGTTGCCGCTGATCGTCGTGCCGGCGCCCGTGACGTTCAGTTCCTTGATGGCCAGCGCTCGCTCGCCCTTCGCCCAGCGATATTCGAACGCACCGGCCAGATCCACCGGCACTGTGACGCCGCGAAGGACGGGATTGTCGCTCAGGAACGGGGCCAGCCTGCTCAGGTTCACTCCCTTGCCTTCCAACCGTCCCGCGACCTTCCCGCCCGGGCGCTCCCCCATAAGCGCCTCGCGCGAAACCTGACCCGTGACCATGAACGTCGCCTCCGCGTTTTCGTGGGGGAGCGCGGCGTGGAACCTGAAGCCCAGCTGAGTGCCGGCCCGCTTCAAGGTAGTGGTCACGTGCCGGAACGTGACGGTCCGGGGAGCCTCCGCGCCGAAGCTGTCCTCGAACAGGAATTCGCCGTCGGCAATGGAGATCTCATCGCCCAACATCGGCGTGGTGAAATCCGAGGGTTGGGCCGTATGGGAAAACAGATCCGAGATGTTCAGGATGCCGGCGGCGCCCCGCCTGATCGCCATCTTGGGCTTGTCCAGCAGAATCCGTTTCGCCACGACCTTCCGCTGCAGAAGCGGAAAAATCCGGAGATCGATGAAGAAATGGTCGGCGGACAGGAATTGCGTTGTGCCGTCGGGTTCCTTGATCACCACGTCGTCCAGCGCCATCCGGACGTATGGAAACACCTCGACGGTGGCCCGCTTCAATTCCACCTTGCGGCCGAGCTGCATCTGGGCCTGCTCCACCAGCAGAGCCTGGTAGTCGGCGCTGTTCAGGAGAAGGGGGAGAGAGAAAATGACGGCGGCCAGGACGGCGAGGGGAACGAGGACCAGCCACGCGAGCTTTCGGCGAAGATTCCACACAGTAGCGATATTACCTGAGGCGGCCCCAAATGCCAACGGGCACCTGTTCAAACCGCATCGCGGGGGGTATAATCCGCGCCCGTGCCGTCTCCCCCCTCGAGCCCGATCCTCGGTCGATCGCCTACGAAAGCGCGTTGGAACGTTCTGGCGCTGCTCACGCTCATCAGCGTCATCACGTATGTGGACCGCGTCAACATCTCGGTGACCGCCCGGCAGATGATGCCCGCCCTGGGCCTGACACAGGTCCAGATGGGCTATGTGTTCTCGGCCTTCGTGCTGGGGTACGCGCTCTTCCAGATCCCCGGCGGATGGCTGGGCGACCGGTGGGGAAGCCGCGTCGTGTTAACCGGGGCGGTCCTCTGGTGGTCCCTCTTCACGGCCTGCACCGCCGTCGCCGGCACCCTGCCGACGGCGCAGTGGTTGGGGATCCTCGGCTCCCTCATCCTCATCAGATTCCTGATCGGCGTGGGTGAAGCCGCCGCCCTGCCGAACTTCAACCGATCCGTGGCCAACTGGTTTCCCCTCCAAGAGCGCGGGCTCGGCATGGGCGTCTCGATCGGCGGCATCGGCGTCGGATCGGCCGTCACCCCACCGATCGTGGCCTGGATGATGGTGAACTACGGCTGGCAGAGCGCCTTCTACGCGGCCGGGCTGGTCGGCCTTGCCATTGCGGCGTTATGGGGCTGGTACGCTACGGACCGGCCCGAACAGCATCGGGGAGTGAATGCAGAGGAGCTCACCGTCATCAAAGAGGCAACCCCTTCTTCGGCGGGACCGCCGGAGCCCGTTCCATGGACCGCCTTTCTCAAGACGCCCACCGTCTGGTGGATCGTGCTCAGCTACACCGGCCTGGGCTACGTCGCGTACGTGTACATGTCATGGTTCTACCTCTACCTGGTCAACGAACGCGGGTTCGGCGTGTTGCGCGGCGCCTTCTTCGCCTCCGGTCCCTTTCTCGCCATCACGGTGCTCTGCCCGCTGGGCGGATGGGTCACCGATCGTCTGGCCGCTTCGTTGGGGGTAAACAACGGGCGCTCTCGGGTCGGCGGCGCGGGCATGCTGCTCTCGGGCGCCTGCATCGTGGCCGGCACGCAGATCGCCGAACCCTATGCGGCCATCACCATGCTTTCGCTCGGCGCCGGCTTCCTCTACTTCACGGTCGGCGCCTTTTGGGCCAGCACGATCGACCTGGCCCCTCGCCATTCCGGCACGCTCTCGGGGATCATGAACACGGGCGCCAACGTCGGGGGCACGATCTCCCCGACGCTCACGCCCTGGTTGGCGGAGCTGTTCGGCTGGAACGTCTCGCTGGGCTTCGCGGCCGCCATCGCAACGCTCGGCGGACTCTTGTGGCTGCTGATAAGACCCGGAGATGGATTACGGAAGTGATTTAATAGAACGCCATGGCGGCGTAGGTGACGGTGGAGTTGTACTGGTCCACGGTGGCGCGGTCGTAACGGAGCACGGTGCCTTTGGGCGCGGAGCCGTCTGGATTGTCCAAGAGCTTGAGCATCGTGTAGAGCGGCGGGAGGATGCCGACGCGCCGCGCGTCGTTCTCCTGCTGAATGAACTGCAGGAACTCCTCGGGCTTTCCCTCTTCTGCGTATTTGAGCATCGCGAGATCGGCCTGCATCGTCTTGTGGAAGGAAAAGTCCGTCGGCGGCTTGATGTCGCCGTAACGCATCCCGATGTGGGCCAGGTCCCCGCTCACGATGAAGCAGACCTCCTTGCCGAACGCCGCCAGCGTCTTGCGGAAGGCTTCGATGAACCGCCCGATCCGCTCGCCCTGCCGGACCAGGTCGGGATGGCCGAAATGCAAGTGGGAGAAAGAACAGAGCACCGGCACGATCGTGAACGGTTTTGTGCCGCCGAAGAGGTGCTGGAGGAACACCACCTGGAACTCGATGGCGTGGTCCTTCCGGTGGGCTAACTCTTCTTCGAAGAACGACTCGCCGCCGCGTGCCCGAAACAATCGTAGAAATTCCTTGTCGGTCTTGACCGTCCCCAGCGGCGTGGCAAAGTCCTTGTCGGTGCAGGCAAACAGAGTCTCGATGATCCCACGAGCGGCGCCGAGGATCACAAACACGTCGGGCGCCCTCGCCTCGCGTACTTCTTTGTACGCCCATGCGTAGATCGGGCCCGCCTGGTTGAACTCCACATGCGGCGCCACGACCGCCTTGAGCGCCTTGCCGGCGTTCTCCGACGGCGCGCTGCCGGGTCCCTCCGGGGGGCGGAAGAATCCGTCGAGCTGGGCTTTCAGTTTGCCAGGATCGGCCTCGTAGCTTTTCCCGGCGAACACCGCCGGACGGACGGGCTCCGCCCGATACGCCTCCACCATCCGCTTCTTCGCGGCTTCAAACCGCTCGCCCTCCAGGAACAGCTTCTCGTCCAGATCGGCGAGAAACTTGTCCATCCAGTTCGGCATCAGGAGTTCCCCGAAGCGCTTGAGGTATTCGCCCGCGATCTGGTTGCGCGTGTGCGCGCCGTCGAGGAACTGCACCAAGTAAAAGATGTTGGGCGGCAGGAACAGGATCCCGTCCGAAATCCCCTGCGGATCGCGAAGCCCCACCGATTGCGTCTCCCCTTCGCGCACGGGAAAGAATTCCAGATTGCGCAGCTTGGGGCATTCCATCGCGCCCAGGTTGGTTGAGGCGTCCGTCATACTCCGGTCCCCGCCCCGCCCTTGCGACGCGAGGCGAACTCCCAGGCGACGAGCGACAGGACCGTGGCGACAAGGAGCACCAGCGTCGCGTGGCCGTACTCGGCGCCGGAGAACTTAATGAGGTCTGAAAAACGGCCGATCAACAGCGAGACGCGGGACATCACCGTATAGCCGAAGGCCGCGCCGAAGGCGATCATCAGAAAATAGATGCCGATCCGAGCCGTGACCATGCCCGGTCCGGTGTGTTCGACCGAAAAGAAGAAATAGAAAAGCACCGACACGACGCCGACCAGCAAAATGATTGTATTGATACCGCTTTGAGGGGACGCGAGATCAAGCCCCATCGAGAGCCCGTCGGCGCCCATGGTGATGAGCGGGTTCACGGTGTCCTCGATCTGTTTCAGGATGTACGACGAAATGGTCCGCGGGATCGCCACGCCCGAACCGAACCCTACGACGAACGCGAACGCGATGCGGGACAGCCAGCTGATCCGGGGAATAAAGCGCGTCAGCATGAAGACGCCGAGCGCGGCGGGAATGAGCAGCACGTAGCTGTCCGGCGAGGCCGGGGCCTCGCCGACCGACCGCGTGAATGGCTCCCACAGGAGCCGCAGAAAGACCGTGTGCCACGCGAGGACGACCGAGTACCCGACGGAGATTCCGACGTAGAGGTGCTCGCCGAGCTTGAACAGCGGGTTGTCTTTGTAGAGAAAGCTGTAAATGAACAGCGTCAGCCCGGCGGCAACCCAGGCGCCCAGTACGACCTCTGTCGGAAGCACGGCCTCGGACATCAGCGCGGTCTCCCCTGTTCGCCCCGCAGCATGAAATAAAACACATTGCACAGAAGGACCAACACGATGATCACGAAATGGGCGGCCGACTGGGCGTCCATGCCGGCCGTCGCCGTCCCCTTCCGCCCGATCAGCGTTTCATATTCCGCCGCGCCCTGGAGCCCCCCGATCAGGCCGTTGATCTGGCCGCTCCGGAGGAAAGGATAGAGTCCCGGCGCGATCACGCCGGTCGAGCCGCCGGCCATCTCGAACCGGTACTTGTCCTTCCCAAAGACGTACCACATCTCGATACCGGCTCCGCCGGCCGCGAGGCTCACCATGTAATTCACGTCACGGAGGTTGCGGACTCCCTCCAGCACCGGCATCCCCTGGGTCGGAGTCTTCGAATAATCGGAGGGGAACGCCTTATACAGGTCTTGCCCCATGGAGATGATCAAGGCACTCCCCCCCGGACTCCAACCGAGAAAGACATAGTCCTTGCCCCGCTCCTTGCGCGCCTCGGCGGCCACTTGCGAGAAGACCCCGTCCGCCAGCCCGGTGCCGGTGAGCCAGTGCGTCATCCCGATGACCCGCAGATTTTTTCTGAACGCATGCCGGAGCAACGCCACCGCCTGAGGCTCGAGTTCCGGCTTGGAGGACGGATCGAAATCGAAGGAAATCAGAAAGACCGACCGCTCCGGCATCGCCTCCATGTAATCATAGACGGCCTTCACCTCCGGTGAGATTTTGATGGCCAGGCCGAACGGCTGGAGCAAGGGCAGCAGGATGGCCGCGGCGATCAGGAGAAAGATGAGCCGCCGGTCGATGCCGACCATGCGCCGCGCGAAGTCCCTCATTGGTCCTTCCCTCCGCCGAGGTACGACCGCTCGATGCCGAGGATGATCTTCAGCGACAGAGCGACGGCCCCCATGCTCACGCCGATCAGGATCGCCCTGCGGACCGCGCTGTTCAGCACGTTCAGCAGCCACTGGGTGGCGTCCCACGTCCACGGCACGAGGAATTGGCCGAGCGGAACACGCCCCATCATCACCACCACGGCGGCGACCAGGAGCACGGAGGCTTCACGCGAACGCGCCCGGAACGCGCGGTAGGCCGCCGAGGCGATGAAGAAGGCCAGAATCGAAAACATGGTCCCCTGAAGCGGCACCATGGTGTAGTCATACAGCCAGCCGAAGGCGGTCTGCCCGCCGTCGACCTTGGTCTCGCCATGGCTCCAGAACCCGACCACGATCGTGCCGATCATCGCGGCGTAGAGCGCGAAACTGTACCCCCAGCCGGGAACCTGGCGCTTGATTTTGACGGCATGGACGTGGAACAGGCTGGCGAGCCCCAGAAACAGCGCGAACCCGGAGATGATCTGCATCCATTTGGAGACATTGGTGATCGCGTCTTCCGAGACCGGATGGGGAATGTAGTACTGGAGGGTGAACCCGACCCCCATCACAAAGGTGATGGCCAGCGGGAGTTGGCGTTTGAGGAAGATCACTTGAAGTCTTTGCAGAGGTCCAGGACGTAGTTGACGACGTCCGTGTCGGCGAGCACGCCGACGGTGGCCAGGGCCGTGCCGACGACCAGGACGCCCATGATGAAGGCTTTCCCGAAATCCTGCCCCCTGAGGGTGCCGACCAAGACCGGCTCCCGGGAGAGGTACGCGCTGGCGGCGTAGAGTTCTTCTCCGATCAGGGTGTAGTCGCAGGTCGTCACGAAAAACGGGAGTTGGTGGTCCGAATCGGTCCCGGCGATCTGGATCGCCCCCGTGCTGGCGCCGGTCTCGGTCAGCAGCAGGGACTCGGCGAAATAGGAGCCCATGAAGAAGTTCGCGGCCGGCTTTTCCCGCAGCATAATCCCGTCCACGGCCGCGGTGTAGCTGAACTGGTCGCCGGTGATAAAGAAGTTGGAATCTTCCTTGTAGGCGTCCGGCCGGCCAGCCTCCACGTAGGCTTCCTTGACGATCTCCTGGCAGACGGCCATGACGATCGGATCCCGATGGGGAACTTTCAAGGTGGTGTCGTAATGCGCCACCTTCTTGGCCACCTCGCCCAGGATCACGGTGGCCGCGATGGTGGGGACTTCGCTCATGTCCCCCGCGCCGGTGAGGTACAGGATCGGACGGCCCATTTCCGTGGATCGGCCGATAGCTTCTTCGACCGCGTCCAGCCCCGCGATGCGCCGGAGGGGGACATGGGGATTCCGCCGCGCCGCGGCGATGCTCCCCAGCAGAATGCCGGTGAAGGCCAGAACAAACACCAGGTTGTTGACCTGGGCCCGGTTGAAGTAATTAGGCGCAGCGGTTCCCTCCGCGATTTCCGACCAGACTTCCTGCCCGCCTTCGCGCACCAGCAGTTTGACGGCATAAGGCTTCCCATTCTCGATCGGAAAGGCCTGGGAGGAAGGCAGCTTGAGGTAGTGGGTGCCCTTGCCGGCCGGCTGGGCCCACCAGGGAAAATCTCCGGGCTTGACGTAGCGGGTGTTGGAGGCAAACTCGGCTACCTTTTTGAAGGCGGCCTGCGGAGACTCGGCTGCCCAGACCTGGACGGTTCGATCCTTGCTGTCAAAGGGAGAGGCCTGCCAGGCCAGGCTCAGGCTTTTGCCCGCGTCGTTCGGGGTATCAAGGACCCGGAACCCCTCCGGCGGAGTGAGAGGAGCGGCACCCGCCGTTCCTCCCCAAAGCGCCAGTAGTAGCAGCGCGAGCGGGATCACTTCCCGGTGATAATCTTGACGCTGATGGCCCCGGCCGAATCGCCTTCCTTCGCCCCTTCCTTCATGTACCCCGAGATGTCCTTCTCGCCCTTGGGATCGCCGTGGCACGGAAGGCAACCCTTGCTCATGTACAGTGGCAGCATCACCCGGACGGCCTTCCCGCCGTCCACCGTCTCACTGAGGATCTTTTCGCCCTGGCGGGGATAGGACGCTTCGGCGAACTTGGCGAGCGCTTTCAGCTCAAACTCATCCGGGGTGTTCTTGGGATTCCGGGAAGGATTTTGCGTCTGCTTGAGGTACACGCCCGTCTTGGCCCTGAACTTGGCGGCCGCGATGGTCCCGAAGGTGGCGGGAATGAATCCTTTGAACCCCACCCCCGCCCGATTGATCACCGGCTGATAGTCCGCCACGGTTTGTTTCATCGTCTCGACAAGCTGGGGCAGCAGCTTTTTCGCCAATTCCGGAACCTTTTCATTTTTCAGATTGTCGAGATCAACCTTCGCCCGGTCCTTGAACTTTGCGGTCACCTGTTTCTCGAAGATTTCGGGCGTGAATCCCTTGTCCCCTTTGTCGGCGTCGTTGATGAGCGGCTGGTTCGCCCCGACCGTTACCCGGCCCGAGTCATGCAAAACGGCGAGCAGCCGCCCGACCTCGACCGCGTCGCTGTCGGCGGCGAAACCTTTTACAGGAGTCAACTCATCGAAACCGAGGAAGATGAGAAATAGGCCCGCGCTGATGAATCCCGTTTTCTTCATATCGCCCCCCTTCCGGCTAGTGAGTCACGCCCGGCTTTCGTCCCAGAGCTCACTTCTGCGAGAGTTTGACGCTGATCGCCCCGGCAAGGTCGCCCAGCTTTTTGCCTTCTTTCAAATAACCCGAAATATCCCGCTCATTTAAGGGCTCGCCATGACACACCAGACACCCCTTGACGTGAAACAGCGGCAGCATCACGCGGGTCGTCTTGCCGCCGTCCACCGTCTCGTGGATGACCTTCTCGCCCTGGCGCGGGTAGGCCGGATCGGCGAACTTTTTCATGACGGCCGCTTCAAAGTCGTCCGCCTTGTTCTTAGGATTCCGCAACACTTCGTCATACGTGGTCTGCTTGATATATGACCCGGTCCGGGCGGTGAAGATCGCCGCCGCCTGAGTCCCCCAGGTCGCCGGGATGAAATTCTTGTACCCCAGGCCCTGCTTGTTGAGGATGGGCTGGTAGGTGGCGACGACCTTCTTGCCCGACTCGACCATCATCGGGAGCAGTTTCTTGGCAAGCTCCGGGATCTTCTCGGTTTTGAGCTTGGCGAGATCGATCCCCGACCGCTCTTTGAATTTCTCGATCATTTTCTGTTCGAACACCTCCGGCGTGAAGCCCTTGTCGCCTTTGGTCTCGTCGTTGATCAACGCCTGGATCCCCGCGATCGTGACCCGGCCCGAGTCATGCAGGATCGCGAGCAAGCGCCCCGTCTCGACCGTGTCGGCATCGGCAAAGGCCGCCGCGGGCGCAAGCCCCACGGCAAGAAAAACCATACATACGCTTCTGATGATGATCGCCATCCTCTTCATGGAGACTCCTTACGCTGTCAGGTTATGGTTGGGCCCCTACTGTAGTCAGTCCCGAAGACTTATACAAGATCAGCGGAATAAAGTACATACAAACCTGCATGGTCACTTCAGCGACAGCTTGACGCTGATGGCCCCGCCGTTGTCTCCTTCTTTATACCCGTCCCGCTTATACCCCGTGATGTCCCGCTCGCCCGCCGGCTCTCCGTGGCAGCCGAGACACCCCTTGCCGTAAAACAGCGGCAGCATGACCCGGACGGCTTTCCCGTCGTCCACCACTTCGCTCACGATCTTCTCGCCCGTCCGCGGGTATGCAGGGTCGGCGAACTTAGCCAGCACGGCCGCTTCGAACTCATCGGCTTTGTTCCTGGGATTGCGCAGGATTTTATCCGCCGCGGTTTGCTTGAGGTAGTTCCCGGTCTTGGCGGTATACCGGACGGTCGTCTGCGTGCCGAAGGTGGCGGGAATGAATCCCTTGAACCCCACCCCCGGCCGATTGATGATCGGCTGGTAGTCGGCGACGACTTTCTTCTCCACCGCGACAAGCTGCGGCAGCATGCGCTTGGTCATCGCCGGCACTTTCGCGTTTTTGAGGTCCGCCAAATCGACCCCCGTCCGTTCCTTGAACTTGTCGGTCAACTGCTTTTGGAACACCTCGGGCGTGAATCCCTTGTCTCCTTTGGACGCATCGTTAATGAGCGTCTGATTCGCGCCGACCGTGGCACGGCCGGCGTCCAGGAGGATCGCCAGGAGTCTCCCCGTTTCGACCGCGTCGGCTTTGGCGTCGGCCCACACCGCAGATGGAGCCGACCCCACGCCGATCAGGACGGCGAACAGCGACCAGCGGATCATGTTCCGTATTTTCATCGGCCCGTCTCCTTTCACTCGTTGCAAGGTCACCCCTCAATCACCTCGATATTCGCGCGCGGGATCACCGCCTGGGATCCGTCCGAGAACCTGACCTCCATCACGCGAACGTGGCTTTCTGTGGGGATCAACGTCAACCCCGAAGGCAGCCCCACCACCTGTCCGATGCGTCCGAAGAACGGCTCCCGGATGACGCGCACCGGATCCCCGACCTTGACCCCTCCACGCGCTTCCCCCGTCTGGCCGGCCTCGATTCCCTCCACGCGTTCACCCTGCGCCAACGGCACGATGATCTCAGGACGAATGACGCCCGCCCGGATCTGCGTCGCGCCGGACACGCAGGCTTTCCGTCCCTCAAGCTTCTTCAGCAGTTCGAAAGTTTTCCTGGCCATGGGGATGCGTCCGAACCCTTCGGTCAGGATCAGGGTGAACCCGATGTTTTCCGTACCCGTGATGGCCACGCCGAGATCGTAGCCCAGGAGCGCCCGCAAGTCCTTGTCATGCATCCCGCCGACCACGATTCCCTTGACGCCGACCGCCTTTGCCCGCGCCAAGACCTCGGCGCCGGCAAAGGCCCCACCGACTACGATCTTGCCCGCATGGTGGGGCGTCAACAGGGATTCGGTCAAGTCCTCATCAGGGGACGCGGCCGCAAGAGCCACGTCGCCCCACGTTTCGCCGCCGATGCCGAAAATCCCCTGGATGAATGCGCAGGTGGCTTCCACCCGCACGCCCTGGCCGGGGAACGCTTCCACTACCGTCCCGTCAAGGTAGGCGAAGAGTTCCACGGGGCGCGGCGGCTCCCGCAGGATGACCTGTCCCGTCGCCGTCGACACCGTCTCCACCGTACCGGTGATGGGTGAGCGCACGTCCGTCTTGAACCACTTGATCAACGGCCTGGTCTCCGCCAAGACTTCACTTCTCTCGATCTTCTCGCCTTCCCGCTTGACCATGTACTCGGGCAGGTCTTCGGGCAGGATGCCGAGCTGGTTTACCAGGTTTATGACATGAACTCTGCCGGGCAGCTCTGCACGGGCCACGACCGCTGCCGAAGTCACCTGGTCGCCCGTCTTGACAAGGACCGTCCCCGGAAGCGGCAAGATCCGCCGTTTCGAAATGACGGTTCGCGGCGTGACGGTCAGGCCCGGTGTGTACGTGTGCCCCATAACGCGCTCAGCTCGGGTATAGATCCAGCGCCTTGTGCCATTCCTTCAGCGCGCGTACCCGGTCGTCCTGCTTCTTGGGAAGCTGCAGCGGCCGCCCCCGGCCATCGAGCACCAACCCCACGACGCCCCCACGCGCGCGCCGCTCGACCGGAACGCCCTTGCCCGCCCCCACGTCCACGACGCGAGCTGGCGTGATGGACACGACCGCTTCCTCCGCCGCCGCGAGCGGAAACAAACGGAGGGCACCGAAAGTGAGCGTCCCCTTGATAGGCTCCCGTCCACCCTGGAACGTGACGGCATAGTCCGCGCATCGGTCGCCCCACGCGCCTTGCCCGATGGGCGCGACGCAGGTCCCCAGGTAGATCAGGCAATCGCGCCCGAACACGTCTGTGGCAGCCTTCTCGTTCACGGTGGAGAGCACGCCCAAATGCGGCATCATGAAGATGCTGTCTACAGCCAACTCGGTGAACCCCAGCGGCTCATAGGCGTCCACCATCATGAGCAGGGACTGCACCCGGCGCGGCGCATGGGAAAGGATGCCCCCGCTGCCCACGACCAGGTTAAGCCGCAGCATATCGACCAGCGTGTCCCCCGAGCCTTTCTGCTCGAAGACGTCCGAGATCGACCGCTCCTGCTGCACGCCTTTCAGCCCGGTCGCCAGCGATTTGTGGTGGATCAGGGCCAGACGGAGGGCCTCTCTGGAAATGGCCTGCTCGATCTGGAGTTCGTCGAGCGTCTGCGGTACGGTCGTCGGGCGGATCATCTTGTTCTTGATCCGGTTGCGCAGGTCCTGCTCGTCGACCGAGAACGGCACCCAGCGCATGATGTTGTCGAGGCCCGCTTCGGCCAGCACGTTCGAAATGCTGTAGCTCATCCCCAGATTCGCGGAGACGGTCCGGTTGAAAACGCCTTGGAAGATGGAAAACACATCGGTCGTCGCACCTCCGATGTCCACGCCGATCAGATTGATGTCCTGCTTCTTCGCGATGGTCTCCATAATCAGGCCCACCGCGGCCGGCGTCGGCATGATCGGCGCGCCGGCCCACGCGATCAGCTTCTTGTAGCCCGGCGCCTGGGCCATGACGTGCTCCAGGAACAGATCATGAATCTTGTTGCGAGCGGGGCTGAGGTTTTCTTTTTCAAGCGTCGGCCGCAAGTTCTCCGTGACGGTCAACGCGGTCTTCTTGCCGAGGATGTCCGTCACGCGCTCGCGCGCCTCCTTGTTGCCGGCGTAGATCAGCGGCAGATTGTAACTCATGCCCAGACGCGGGCGAGGCTCGGCGGCGGCAATGTACTCCGCCATCTCCACCACGTGCATCACGGTGCCGCCGTCCGTCCCCCCGGAGAGCAAAATCATATCGGGCCGCAATGAGCGGATGCGCTCGATCTTTTCGTGCGGCAGGCGTCCATCGTTCGAGGACAGGACATCCATCACGATCGCTCCCGCCCCCAGGGCACAGCGTTGCGCGCTCTCGGCCGTCATGCTCTGCACCACCCCGGCGACCATCATCTGGAGGCCGCCGCCGGCGCTGCTCGTGGAGATGTAGACATCCACGCCAACTTTGGAGTCTCCTCCTGCGCCGCTCGGCGTGATGATCTTTTCCCCGTCGAGAATCTTCCGGCCAGACAGCTCCTCGACTTCCGCGATCGCATTGAGGACTCCGCGCGTGACATCTTCGAAGGGGGCTTCGACGGTGGTCGGCGCCTCGCCGCGGTATGTCTGCCGGTACTCGTCGCCGATTTTCTCGATCAGGATGGCCTTGGTCGTCGTGCTGCCGCAGTCCGTGGCGATGATCGTCTGGAGCGGCCGGCCGCGATCGGTCGTCATGGCCTGGTCGCCGTGCGCTGAGCTTCGGCACGGCGCTCGATCAGAACCGCGAGCCGCGACAGCGTATCCCGCCGCTCGAGAAGAAGCGCCACGCATTCCACGTCGCGCTGGGGGAAGACGACTTCCAGGATGGGAGTGAAAAAATGCAGCGCTTGGCTGCCGAGGAAATTCATGGGCCCGACGGACTCCAGGAACACCACGGCCGGCACCGCCATCCCGCGCTCGACCACGGCGGCGGCGACCCGTTCGAGCAGCGCCGCATCGTCCGGCGACAGCGGTTCCCCCGCCGGTTCCACGGCGAAGGCGTGCTGGACCCGGGCCTTGAGTCCGTTCAACCGCTGCGCTAAAAATCCCTTAGGGAATGCCATAGCCGCTCACAGGTGAGGGGGCACAGCCAAGGGGGCATTATAGGGAGGGGTCGAAAGAGAGTCAATTCAGGCGCGGTCTTGCGCGGCTTGCTGTTCGGCGTGATAGGAACTCCTCACCAGGGGTCCGGACTCCACGTGTCGGAATCCCAGGGCCAGGCCTTCGTCTCTGATCAGCCGGAACTCCTCGGGCCAATAGAACCGCGTCACCGGCCAATGTGCCGTGGTGGGCTGGAGATATTGCCCGACCGATAGGATCGCGCATCCCGCGTCGCACAAGTCCCGCATGACCGCGCGCACTTCGCCCAGTGTCTCGCCAAGACCGACCATCAGGCCCGACTTCGTCAAGACATTCCGGTTCGACGCCGCCCGCAGCAGCGCGATCGAACGAGGGTAGCGGCCCTGCGGCCTGACCGATGGGAAGAGGCGCGGCACTGTTTCGATGTTGTGATTGAGAATGTCCGGCTGCGCCGCCAGGACTGTTTCCAACGCGGATGCATCGCCCAGAAAATCGGGAATGAGGACCTCGATTGTGCAGTCCGGCACCTCGCTGCGTACGGCCCGGACCGTCTCGGCAAAGATGTGCGCGCCGCCGTCGGGCAATTCGTCGCGGTTGACCGACGTAATGACGGCATGACGGAGGCCGAGCGCCTTGACGGCCGCCGCCACCCGTCCGGGCTCCGCTTCATCCAGGGGAAGCGGCCGCCCGGTGGTCACGGCGCAGTAATGACAGCGGCGGGTGCAGATTTCGCCGAGGATCAGGAAGGTGGCCGTTCGGCTGTTCCAGCATTCCCAGACGTTCGGGCAACGCGCTTCTTCGCAGATCGTATGGAGGTTCAGTTCCTTGGTGAGCCGCCGGACCTCCCGGTAATCAGGTCCTTCTCGAAACTGGACCTTGAACCACGTGGGCAGGCGTGGCCGCGGTTCCTGCACCATGGGAATAGGGCGGCTCATGCGCGCCGATTGTAGCAGAAACTGCCGGGGAGAGTTACGAGAACGGTGGGGGGCGTTACTCTTTGCCGGTGTACTTGGCGATGATCGCCTCTTGCACCGGTTTGGGACAGGCCTGGTATTCTTTGAAGTCCATCGTGAAAGTGGCGCGACCTTGGGTTTTCGAGCGGACGACCGTCGCGTAGCCAAACATGGTGGCGAGCGGGACTTGCGCTTCCACCACCGACGCCGTCGCGCGGGTGTTCATGCCGACAATGTGCCCGCGCCGCGAATTCAGATCGCCGATAACGTCGCCCGTGTATTCGTTGGGGGCCACGACTTCCACGCGCATGATCGGCTCGAGCAGAACCGGTCTGGCTTTCAGAATGGCATCCTTGAACGCCATGTTGCCGGCGATCTTGAAGGCCATTTCGTTGGAATCCACTTCGTGATAGGACCCGTCCACAAGATGCACCTCCACATCCAGGAGCGGGAACCCGGCCAAGGGGCCCATGGCCATTCCCTCTTCAACGCCCTTTTCCACGGCCGGGATGTACTCTTTGGGAATGGCGCCGCCGCGAATGTCGTTCTCGAAGGCCAGGCCCGTCCCCGGTTCTCCCGGCTTGACGGTCATCACGGCATGGCCGTATTGCCCGCGGCCGCCGGACTGCTTGATGTGCTTGCCCACCCCTTCCGCCTCGGCGGTAATCGCTTCCCTGTAGGAGACCTCCGGCGCACCGGTGTTGGCTTCCACCTTGAACTCACGCTTCAGGCGGTCGACGAGAATTTCGAGGTGCAACTCGCCCATCCCGGAGATGACGATCTCGCCGGTTTCCTCGTCCGATTTGACCTTGAACGTCGGGTCTTCCATGGACAGCCGGTTCAAGGCGTAGCCCATCTTTTCCTGGTCGGCTTTGGTTTTGGGTTCGATCGCCATCGAGATGACGGGTTCGGGAAACTTCATCACCTCAAGCTTGATCGGTTTCTTTTCCGCACAGAGGGTGTCGCCCGTGGTGGCCAGCTTCAAGCCTACGACGGCCGCGATCTCGCCGGCATAGATGGCGTCGATCTCTTCGCGCTTATCGGCGTGCATCTTGACCAGCCGGCTGGCGCGCTCGGACTTGTCCTTGTTCGCGTTGTAGAGATTCATGCCCTGCGTCATCACGCCCGAATAGACTCGGACGAACGTCAACTGGCCGACGTGCGGATCGTTCAGCATCTTGAAGGCGATCGCGCAGAGCGGCTCGTCGTCGGACGCCTTGCGCTCGACCCGGGTTTCCCCATCCAGGGCGTAGCCCAGCACCGGCGGGATATCCAGCGGAGACGGCAGGTAGTCCACCACCGCGTCCAGAAGGTGCTGCACGCCCTTGTTCTTGAACGCCGACCCGGTCAGCACCGGATTGATCTTGATCGCAATGGTCCCGACCCGGATGCAGTGTCTGATTTCCTCTTCGCTCAGTTCTTTGCCGTTCAGGTACTTGTCCATGGCCGCGTCATCGAACTCGGCGACCGACTCGATCAATTTTTCGCGGTAATCCTTCGCCTGCTGGACCATGTCCGCCGGAATCTCGCCGACGTCGTACTGGGCGCCCTTCGTCTCATCCTTGAAGGTGATCGCCTTCATCGTGACCAGATCGATGTGCCCGGTGAACCCGCCCTCCCGGCCGATCGGTAATTGGAGCGCAACTGGGCGCGCGCCGAGCCGGTCCACGATGCTCTTGACGCTCATGTAGAAATCCGCCCCCATCCGGTCCATCTTGTTGATGAACACGATGCGCGGCACCTTGTAGCGATCGGCCTGCCGCCACACCGTTTCGGATTGCGGCTCGACCCCCTGCACGGCGTCAAACACCGCCACGGCACCGTCCAGGACCCGCAACGAGCGCTCGACCTCGATCGTGAAATCCACGTGACCCGGAGTGTCGATGATATTGATGCGATGCTTCCGCCACTCGCAGGTCGTGGCCGCCGACGTGATCGTGATCCCCCGCTCGCGCTCCTGTTCCATGTAATCCATGACGGTCGCCCCGTCGTGGACTTCGCCCATCTTATGCGCGACGCCCGTGTAAAACAGGATGCGCTCGGTGGTCGTCGTTTTGCCGGCATCGATGTGCGCCATGATGCCGATATTCCTGATCTTCTTCAGTTCATGCGATCGAGGCATATCTTCTCCACTGACTCCGAATGCCGATTACCGAAGCGCCTGCGCGCTTTCTGCGTTACCCTGAAACACGGTGTACGCGTGGGCCGGGAATATAGGAAGAACGGCAGGGTAGTCTCGGCCAATAATTAAGAGGGCATTGTAACGGATTACACCGTAGGCGTCAAGGGTTGGGCATCCAGACGGTTCCGGTTCCCGCCACGCTTTCGACAAGGTCAGGCACGGGCACGACGATCTGCCCGATCCTGGGGTCGAGAATCACGGCCTCGTCCCCGCGAACTTTCTCGAACACCACGTACCGCGGCTCGCCCTTCTCACGCCGCCCGACGAGAGAGCCGGCAGTC
Source organism: uncultured Nitrospirales bacterium (assembly GCA_964472655.1). Classification (GTDB taxonomy): domain Bacteria; phylum Nitrospirota; class Nitrospiria; order Nitrospirales; family NS-4; genus SCTG01. Next base: position 170,645 of record CAYYLQ010000002.1, on the reverse strand, counting down.
ACGATGACATCGGGCTCTTCCCGGAGAAACAGGATCATCGGGTACTTCGCTCCTTGAAGCGCCGATGGCGTGATCCGAACCGTCTTGGCGTGCAGGCCAAGACGTTGGCCCGCCGCCAGGAAGTCCGGCGTCCCCGTCGGCGTTTTTCCGAAAGCGGCAGGCTCCTTCGGAGATCGCCCCCACAACGCCTCCATGGTGAGCACGGCCATTTGAGCGGACTCCGCCGGTGAGAGCGGCCTTCTGCCCGCATCCGGAGCGATGACACTTTTCCGGAATGACTCGGAAGGGGATCGCGGAGAATAGATGATAAAGGCCGACGCGGCGACGACAACGAGGCTCACCCCCAGCCATCCGGCGAGACCGAGGCGCTGCCGATCATCCTGTTCCACCGCGGAGGACTCCCGGCTACGGACCAGGATTGGGCATTGTCCGGTAGCACTCCGCCTGATGCCATAGGACCGTGGACAGGCGCGCGGAGCCGGGATGCTTGGCGAGAAAGCGATCAGCGGCGGCAATGACGCGTTCGCACTGGCCTTGACGCGCCCATTCGGTGATCAGCCGGATCTCCGTTTCCTCTCCTCCGGTGTCGCCATTCTCCCGGCGTCCGGTAGCGGCGGGCATCGCCTTGACTTTCCGACTCGCGCCGCTTTTCAGCAGGGCCGGCGAGGCAGCGTCGACTCTCGCCGGGGGCGAAGTGGCAGGCGCGGGGAACACCACCGTCGCCGTTTTACCCGCCAGGCGGGCGGCCAACTCGGGATGCTCGGCCAGCGTTCCCGCCGGCATGAGGAGCGACCGGCCCTCGTAAATCAGGTCCGGGTTCTCAATCGGGTTGACGGCCAGGAGCTGCGGATAATAGGCGCCCCGGCCGAGCGTCCGTCTGGAAATCCGCCAGAGCGAATCGCCCTTCCGGATCGTCAGCCGAGACAGAACTTGAATGTCCTGGGGAGCGGGCTTCAGGGTCGCGGACGGATCGGTATTGCCCGGAACCGGCACCAGAAGCGTCTCCTCTGGCTCGGTCGAGCGCGCAAACGCGGCCTGCGAGACAAACAGGATCGCGAACGCGCACACGGCCGCAATCCCGCGTCGGCTACGGCCCTTCTCGTCCGGGGCTTGACTCATAGACCTGATCTTTGATGTCCCGATAGCGGACCATGGTGAATTTTCTGACGGGAGTGCCGGCCGGAATGCCCTTCTTGACCCGCACGCCCACCGTGAGGACTTCCTGCTGTCCCGAGCCGAGGTCGGCAATCTCCCACGCGAGCCTCTGCCCCTCGATCTGGCCCGGCCTCGGCTGGGCATCGACAAACTCCAGCTCCGGAGGAAGGCTTTCGGACACCAGCACGCGCCGGGCCGGGCTGGTCCCGGTATTCGTGCAGACGAGTTGATAGGAGAACACCTTGCCCGGGATGCCTTCCTTGGCCGTGATCTGGGTCGCCACCGCGACCACTGGACGGGCCACGATGACAAGGCGGCCGGTCTCCGACGTCACGGAACGGGATCGCTCCGACGTGGCGGCCACCCGGATGGAATGCCGTTTCGCATCCGGCGCATCGGAAGGAACAACCAGTTCGGCCAGCAACGCGATCTCTTCCTGAGGATTGAGCAGCCGGGTCGTCTCCACCACCGGCTCGTTCGGCTGACGGACTCCGTCGCGGTTCCGGTCTTCGACCACGGTGACGCCGCCGCCGAGGTCGCTCTGGCTCGTAAGCGCAAACCGGTCCGGGCCGTTGCCCGTATTTTTCAGCGTGAACGGCAGCAACACCGTCTCCCGGGGAAACACCGTGCGGAACGCTTCCGTACCCGCCACCCGGACACCCGCCACCGCTTCAACCCGGACCGCCGCCGAAACGACGGACACGGTCGGCTCGCCCACGGCGGATTGCAGCACGGCCCGGACACCGAGGTCCTGGTCGGCCACGGCGTCGTCCGCGACGCGAAAATCGAGCCGCACGGCAGGCCGGTCGTTCGGCGCCAGTCGCGCGAGGTCCCACGTGACCGTGTGCACTTGCGGATCGACCGACGAGGCCGACGGCGTGACCTGCATCAGCCTGAACGCGCCCGGGTAGGACACGACGACACGAGCCGACCGGGCATCGGCGGATCCGACGTTCGAGAGGGACAAGGTATAGGAAACGGCATCCCCGGGTTTGACTTGCGCCCGATCCAGCGCGAACGTTCCGCGCAGCGCGGGAGCGGAGGCGGCGAGCGTCGTCGGCGCGGCTTGCGACACGGCCGGGTCGGATTTGGAGGAGACTTTGATCTCGAAGGGCTGCCCCGCGCCGTCGCTCATTTCGATCGGGAGGCGCGCTCTGAGCACAAAGCGGGCGCGCTGGCCGATACCGAGCCGCGGCGTCTCGGTCACGGACGGTTCCCCGTCTTTGACTTTGCCGTTCCCTTCGGCATCGTGGAAAAAGACGGGCTGGAAAGACGGCGGCAAGGTGGCGGTCAACAGGAACGCATCTTCCGCATTCCCTCGATTCATGACACCGAACGGCACCGTGACGCTGTCCCCGGAGACGGCCACGTAGCGGCCTCCCACATCCGTCACCTCCATGCCCGCCACCCGCTCCACAACGAGGAACACTGACTCGCCTGCGGGCGGCGCGGACAGCGGGGGGCGCGCAGGCATCTTCGCGGGAGGCACGCGGCCCGGCTTTGCCGGAGCCGGCTTTTCGCCCGCGCGCAACTCGGCAATCCGCTCGCGGGCCTTGGCGGCCTCGGGAGAGTCAGGCGCTTGCCGGATGATTCGCTCGTAGGATTCGATCGCCTTCCTCCGATTCTCAGGAGCCATTGCCCTCGGGGCCGCGACCTGGGGCGCCATTTCAGGCTTGGTCGCCGGTTTCGCCTCCACCGGCGGTTTGGGTTCGGGCTGGGCCGCGACTTTCGGAGGAGCCGCGGGCTTCGGCTCGGCAGGCGGTTCACTCGGCGGCTTGGCCGCCGTCTTTGGCTCGGGCGGCGGGGCCGCCTGTTCAGCTGGAGCTTTCTTCTCCAGAGCCGCAATCTGCCGTGAGGCATGGCCGAACATGGAACTCTGCGGGAATCGTGTTTTGAGCTCGCGGAATGCGGCGAGGGCCTCCTGAGTACGGTCGGCCTTCTGGTAGGACTTGCCCAGCCAATACAAGGCCAGGTCGTTCACCCGTCCGTTGGGGAACTGTTTGAGAACATCGGTCAGCGCTGCAATCGCTTTTTCGGTATCTCCCTTCAGATAGGCCTGGTAGCCTTCGGTGAAGAGGGTCGCCTCGTCCGGTTGGGCGTTGGTGAGGGAGAACGCTCCGAAGAGCACGAAAGCGCAGGCGAAAACGGCAGCGCCCGGGAGAAGAGCCCGATTGAAAGACCCGTGAGGTAATTCGCGCTTCAAATGGGGGCAACGGTAGCAGAATATCCAGAGGGTGTCAATTCAGAAGGCGGGAGAACACAAGGGGAAATCGGCGCAGGCCAAGCGGCAAACCTGACCTGCGCCAGCTCCCTGATCGAACGTTACGCGGCCTTGGATTCCGACAGCAGTATGCGCCCCTTCTCCAGAGCTGCTTCAATCCCCGCCTTGGTGCGTTGCGCGGCGTCCACGACCTCGCCCTGGACCTTGGACGCGTAGGCCTTGATCTCTTTGCGGGTCTCCTCGCCCGCTTTCGGCGCGAGCAGGATCCCTGCGATGGCGCCAAGCACCGCGCCTCCGACGAACATCAATGCCCTCGTCCGTCCATGTGATGTCCGATTCTCTTCCATCGTCCTACCTCCTTGTGAGTCAACGTAAGTTGAACAATCTGTTTTCCCTTATAGCAGGACAGTAGCATCATGCGTACCACTTTTCGGATTTATTATGAATCAATAGGTTTGGTGTTGTTTCGTTGAAGAGATGGGGCATCTCTCAGCGTGTCTTCTCCGCAACAGTGTGGCTGAAAAGAAGAGCGGGTGGTGGCTTATTCTTTCGCGCCGGCTTTGATCAGCAATTCAGCGATCTCGCGGCGGCCGGCGACGACGGCCAGCTTCAGGGCGGTCACGCCCTTGTCATTCTTCGCCCGCAAGTCGGCGCCCGCCGCCAGGAGCACTTGCACGACCTCCACGTGGCCCTGGCGCGTCGCGATCAGCAAGGCCGTGCCTCCCTGAGAATTCTTTGCGTTGACTTTCGCGCCTTTTTCGAGCAGTGTCTGCGCGATATCTGTGCGACCGTTGTACGCGGCCCCCATCAGCGCCGTTCCGCCATCCCAACCGTTGATGTTGACATCTGCACCCGCTTCCAGCAGCGCGTTCACAGCCGCGGCATGTCCCCTCCAGGCGGCCAGCATCAACGCGGTGGTCCCATAATCGTCTTGAGCATTGACGTCCGCGCCCTGGCGGACGAGCGCTTTGATCATCGTCACATTGCCGCTTGAGGCGGCGGTCCTCAACCGGCCGTCGGCGGTCGCGCACCCGACCATCACAACCGTCAACAGTCCGCACAGGACCCTCATAACAATTATGGCCGGAACGCGTGCGCGCCCTGGAGGATGAACGGCGCCCAGAGCCCGGACGGAAGCGTACCGTGTTGGGCCTTCAGCTCGCGGATGGATTCGAGTTGGGCCTGTTGCAACGCTTCGGCGGGAGGCAACGTCTGCATTTTTTGGTAGAAGGCCTTCAACTGCCGCGCGGCGACCTCATCGTCGACCGGCCAGAGACTCATCAGCAGGTTCTGCGCCCCCGCGAGCGCAAAGGCGCGCCGCAGCGCGAACACCCCTTCCCCGTTCTGCACCTTCCCCGCACCGGTCTCGCATTCCGGGAGCACCACCAGTTCCGTTCCGGAAAGATCCAGGCCGGCGATCTCCAGTGCCGTCAGGAGCCCATCGTCGCCTTCCGTCGTCTGCGCCGCGGAATTCGCGCCGGCCAGCGCCAGCCCCGAGCGGATGAGCGGACTCTCATACCGTGGTGCCGCCGCCATCTCTTTCTTCTTCCCGGAACGCTTCCGCTTGGGCAAAGCTTGGGGCGCCTCCGAATCCAGGGCGATCGCCTCATCAGACAGGAAAAAGCCGTGGGTCGCCAGATGCAGAATGCGCGGGCTGTGGGTGGCCTTGACCGCGCTCTCCGTCGCCGACTTGCCGACCAGAACCTGCGTCATCTCTCCATTTGAGCTGATGAGAGCGGCAATCTCCTGCCCCTCCCGCTCCGTTCCGGGAAGCGGCGCGAAGACCGCGCGAAAATCACGGGGCCGGAGCGCGTCATTCTCGCCGGCCGACGCCGGTTTTTTTTGATCAAAGGCCGGGTTCGCGACCAGGAGCAGGGCACTGTCGGGCCGGGGCGGCGTTTCCTCCGAGCCGGCCAACTCCTTGCCGCCGGCGAGATACGCCAGCCGGTAGCGTTCCACCAACGAATACCCTCGGCCATCCTGCAGAGCCGCAAACGGGACCAGGTTCAACAGGCCGTCAGGACTGAGCAGAATTTTGTCCGCGCCGCCGAGAGCCGGCTCCAGCGGCGCCCAAAGCCCTGTATACAGGTCTTCCAGGGACTGGAGATCGTGCTGGAACGCGGGACGGCCTCGTCCCTTCCGCACGGGTCTGACGTCGCCGGTTTTCACCGGGCCGCGGACATCCTCCAACGCGCGTCGCACCAGATCTTCCAGCTTGTCGGCATCGCCGAGGTCCACGAGAAAGACCCCCACGGACTTGCGCAGCACGAAGGCCAGATACCGTCCGGACGCTTTCCACTTGCCTGCGGCAAAGTCGAAATCCCGTATCTTCGCAAACTCGATCAGTGCGGAATTATCCGGCAGCGCGCTCATCGCCCCCGCAACGGTGATCGTCTTGGGTTGTAGCGCCCGGGCCGCCGTTGCGCTGGCGCCGGCCAGGCGCTGCTCCGCCGCTTCGATTTGCTGACTCAGTGCCGCGAGCGTCTCCTGGTAGGCATCAAAACCCATTCTGTCCGGCTTGCGGCGGGCGAGCCGCGCCCACTGGCCGCGAACCGCATCCATCTCGTCCCGTTCCTTCCGAGCCTGCGCCGGCAACCGATCCCGCATCTCATCGCTCGCCCAAAACTCGGCGTCGATGACGGCCCCCTTGCGGCGCAGCACCAACTCTATCCCATCGCGCAACGCCTGCCGATCGTCTTTCAAATGCTGGTGGACGAGGGTCAGAAACATGATCACGTCGCCTGCCAGGAACCGGAGAAACGCCGGGTTTTGCTTGTCCGCAAAAAGAACATCGTTCCGCATCTGTTTCTCTTGGAGCGCGAGCCCTCGCTTGAACAGGTCGGCCGCCTCCCGATAGCGTTGCTGCGAGGCGGTCAGTTCCGCAAGCGTGATGAGGGATTGCGCCACAGCGGGATGATCGAGACCCATGGTTTTCTCTCTGATCCCCACCACCCGTCTGGCCAGCGGCTCTGCTTGCGCGAACTCCCCCGCGGCCCGGTAGGCCGTCACGAGGCTGACAAGCCCGTCGGCCGTCTCGGGATGGTCGGCGCCCAACGCCCGTTCCTGAATCGCCAGCGCGCGGCTGAACAGCGGCGCTGCGCTCGCGTTGTCCCCCGTGGCCTGATACAGCCGAGCCAGGTTGTGGAGCGAGCCCGCCGTTGTGGGATGGGTCGGTCCAAGTGCGTCCTCGTCGATCGCCAGGGCGCGCCGCAACAACGGCTTCGCTTTCGCATTGTCCCCCGCATCGCGATAGAGCGCGGCCAGGTTGCTCAGGTCGGTCGCCACGTTGGGATGGTTCGGCCCCAGCGCGAGTTCATCAATTTCTAGCGCCTGCCGGAGCAAGGACTCCGCTTTCGCGCGGGCTCCGGTTTCACGATAGAGCGCGGCCAGATTGTTCAGCTCGGTCGCCACGCTGGGATGGCCGGTGCCGAGAACTTGTTCGCGGACGTCCAGCGCGCGACGGTAGAAGGACTCGGCCTTCTCGGTCTCGCCGAGAGCGGCATACAACGTGCCGAGGTTGCTCAGATCGGCCGCTACTTTGGGATGCTCGGAGCCGAACGCTTTTTCCCGGATCGCCAGCACCCTGAGGTACAAAGGCTCCGCCCTCTCGTAGTTCCCGGCGGCTTCATGCACCGAAGCCAGGTTGGTGAGCGGCGCCGCCAGGGCGGGATGGGCCGGACCGAGCGCCTTTTCCTGAATCCTGACCACGCGGCGATACACAAATTCAGCCTGCTCGTAATCCTCGACTTTTTTATAGAGCGCCGCCAGATTGCCGAGCACGGCGGCGAGATCCGGATGGTCAACGCCCTTGGCCTTTTCCCGGATCGCCAGCGCCCGCCGGTACAGCAGTTCGGCTTTCGCATAGTCGCCTCTGGCGTCGTACAGCGCGCCCAGGCCGTTCAGGGTGAGGGCGGTCTTCAGATGCTCCGGGCCGAGCGCCTTTTCCCGGATCGCCAGCGCCCGCTGGTACAGGGGCTCGGCCATGGTGTCCTTCCCATCAGTGCGGTACAGTTCCGCCAGGCTGTTCAGCGTCGTCGCGACATCGGGGTGCTCGGGACCGAGCGCCTTCTCGCGGATGGCCAGGGCGCGCTGGTATGCCGGCTCGGCTTTCTTGAAGTTGCCGCCGGTGCGATACAGATCGCCCAGATTGTGCAGGGATGCGGCCACTTCGGGATGGCCGGATCCGAATGCCTTCTCGCGGATCGCCAGCGCCTGTTGGTGCAAGGGTTCGGCCTTGGCCGGACTGCCGGTCGCGCCATAGAGCACGGCCAGATTGTTCAGCACGACCGCGACCAGCGGATGTTCGCGACCCAACGCCCGTTCCCGGATCGCGAGCGCTCGTTGGTACAAGGGTTCGGCCCAGAGGGAATTGCCGGTCGTGTCGTACAACAGCCCCAGATTGTTCAGGGCGGTCGCCACATCGGGATGGCCGGATCCTTGAGCCTTTTCCCGGATGGCCAGGACGCGCTCGTACAAGGATTGCGCCCTGGCGTAGTCCCCCATCGCGTCGTACAGCAGCGCCAGATCGTTCAGGGCGGTCGCCACGTCGGCATGGCTGGACCCGAGTGTTTTTTCGCGGACGGCCAACACGCGCCGGAACAGCGGCTCCGCCTTGGCGTACTCCCCGTTCGCGCGATAGAGTTCCGCCAGCGTGGTCCGCGCCGTGGCTACATAGGGATGGTCGGGCTCCAAGTCCTTCTCGTATAGCTCGGCGGCCCGCTGCGCCAGCGGAATCGCCTCGGCATATTTTTCACTCTGCCGAAGTTCTTGCACCTTCCAGTTGAGTTCGACCAGTTCATTGGCCTTTTCCGAACTTGCGGGAGGAGGCGGATCGGGCATGGGCCGTTTGGGAGCGAGCGTGACGTGGCAGCCCGCCATAAGGATGAGCGCAAGCGCGCACGCCAAAATGGAACGGTGCCTGTCACTCAGAGACATTAGCGTTGTGTTTCGAGCTGGTGGGTCATCCACGCCTGGAACCACTGGTAGTCGCTCTGGTAGGCGAACTCGGTTGGCTGGACGGCGGCGTCTTTGGCGGCGAGCAAGGCGTAGGACCGCGGCCATTGTTTCGTCCACCAGGACTTGAGCTCGTCGGGCTGGTACGGCTCCCCGTCCGCATTGCGCACGCCGGCCGCCGTCACCACATCGCACACGATCGGCCAAGCCCGGTCCTTGCCCAACCCCAGCGATCGCACATGTTCCTTGAGCAGGAAGACCACCCAGACTTCGGTGCTGTGCTTCTTGTTGTGTCGGAAGTGGACGACCTGACGGAACGGCGTGGAGTTGAGACTCTTGATCACGGAGGTATAATCCGGCCCTCCGAGCCTCCCCGCCGCTTCGGCGATCCCTTCCAGCAGCGCCGACAGGTCCAGTTCGGGCGGCGAGGCGCCGTCCGCGGGTGGCTGGGGATTGGGGCCGGGATGCGACTCCGTCAGCATCTGCAGGAAGGGACGAAGCTCGCGCATGCGGCTCACGGCCTGTTTGAGAATCCGTTCCGATTCGATCCAGTAGTCGGCATCCCCCTTCGCCATCCGCTCCTTGCCCGCCGGCGGCAGGATGGGCGGCACCCAGTACCGGAGCAGCACGAACAGCACATAATCGAGGTCCCCCTGCGCGCTGGCGACCTTCATGAGGGCTTCCATTCCTCCCGACTCCGGAGACAGAAAGGCCTCGCACTGGGATTCCACGCCCAAGCGCCTGGCGGCCTGCCGCCACCAGGAGGTGAACTGGGCCCATCGGGTCGGAGTCAGCATGGATTTCCTCTGCGCAGAGGGGATCGTACTCCTCCCTCCCGGTTGATTTCAAATAAGCGTCTTCCTGATAACTTTTCACCGGATGCAACTTTTTGCCGTCCCTATCCGTAAATGGTATGATGCGCCCCTTAGATTCCCCTAGAGGGCCGCGACAAGGCGCATGGACGCTCCGATCCCGCAGAGTTCCTCGACCATCGCTCCCGACCTCCTGGCCCGAGTCGCCAACGGGGATCAGGCGGCGTTTGAACAGCTGTATGAACAGTCGAGCCCCTTGCTGTTCACCCTCGTCTTCCGGATCGTCGGAAACCAGGGGGACGCGGCGGATCTCCTGCAGGAGGTGTATCTGGAAGTCTGGCGCAAGGCCTCGAACTACGACCGCGCGCGCGGGACGCCGATGGCCTGGCTGGTCACGCTGGCAAGGAGCCGCGCCATCGATCGGGTGCGCGCGCTCGGCTCCCGTGGGAAAGGCGTGACTTCTTCGCTCGACGACACGCCCGCTTCCGCTCTGATTGCCGCGGACACGGACGCGATGGAAATGCGCGCCGCGAATGAGCGCCAGGCCCTCGTGTGGGCGGCCATGAAGACTCTGCCTCCGGTGCAGCGCCAGGCGATCGAACTCGCGTACTACGAGGGGCTGACCCACGTGGAGATTTCGGAACGGCTGAACGTGCCCCTGGGCACCATCAAAACCAGACTCCGGCTGGCCATGGCGAAACTCCGGGACGGCCTTCAGCCCTTATGGGAGGAGGACCTCGGCTTGACCGAGTAGGGAAACGCGTGGACCACGAGCAACTGGAAGAAAACCTGAGCCTGTACGCCCTCGGCACGCTGGGGCCGGAATCGGCCCGCGAGGTCGCGTCGCACCTGGCGTCCGGATGCCCGCACTGCGGCGCCTTGCTCAGGCAGTACCAGAGCACGGCGGACATGTTGCCGTATGCCCTGACCCTGAACCGGCCTCCGGCCGAGCTCAAGGCCGGAATCATGCGGGCGGTCACCGGCCAGGAGGATGGATCGGCGACCGACGCCACGATGAAAGTGCCCCCGCTGGAGACGGAACCTCTTCCTGAGAGGATGAGCATCCCGCCCCCGCCGCCGCCGCCGGAGATGGCTCAACCGCGCGCCGCGAAGCCTTCCTCCTGGCGGGATCGGCCGGCTGGCTGGTCCCTGGCGCTCGCCGCCTCGCTCGGCGGCTTGCTCCTGGGCATCAGCGGATACGCGTATTACCTGCGCGCGACGCTCGAAACCGAGCGCGCAGGCTATGGCAAGGACCGGATGGCACTCGCCAAGGCCAATCTCAAGGCGTCAGACCTCGAGCGCCAGCTCGACGAGCGACAGCGCGCTCTGGGTAAAGCGACGTCGGAACTGAACCGCACCATCCAGGCCATGGACACCACGCACGAACTCCTGGCCAGACAGCAGGAACAGATCGAAGTCCTCCAGGCCTCTCGGTCCGGCAAATCCACAGAAGAAATGGCGCGCATCTTCGCCTCTCCTACCGCCAAGATGGCGGACCTGCACGGAACCGATATGGCCAAAGACGCCTATGCGCTGGTGTTCGTGGAACCGGACACGCGCCGGGGATTTTTCTACGCGAACAACCTCCCGGCCCTGCCGGCCGGCAAGACCTATCAGCTCTGGGTCATCACCGACAAGCCGGTCAGTGTCGGCATCTTCTCGCTCGACCGCGGGCGCAAGGGCCGCATCATGCTCAAGAACATTCCTGCGGTCGGAAAGATCCAGCAATTCGCCGTGAGCCTGGAGCCGAAGGGCGGCCGTCCGCAGCCGACGGGCAGCATCTACCTGGTGGGCGCACTGTAGACGCAGCGGAAGCCGCTGGCGCTGTTCCTACCACATCACAGGCACGCTCTTGCCCAACCGGAGAAAGATAAGATTGAACCCGGCGGGGGTTCGACCGACGGCTTGCCTGACGGCTTCGGTGTAGGCTTGGGCCTGCGGCCGGTAGGTGTCCAGGCGCGCGGCCACTTCGGACTCGGCAAGGCGATCCGTTTTGTAATCCGCCACCCATAACCCACCGTCCTTTTCGTACAGCAGGTCGATGCGGCCTTCCATCAGAGTGGGAGGGGGCCCGGGCCACGGCATGATGAAGGGCACTTCACGGCCGAGTATTGTGGCGTCCCGCAATTCGGCATAGGCGGCGGAGCGCGCAAAAGCCTTCAGCACGTCACGAACTTCCTTGATGAGCTCCGCAGAGCGCCCCTGGAACTCTTCCGGAATCCAGCCACCGGCACCCTGCGTAAATTGTTCAAGCAGAACTTCAACTCCATTACGATAATTCCAGCATTCAAGCGCTTTATGGACCAGGCTGCCGACTGTCGAGGCAAGCCCCCTGTCCCCTGCCACTTGGGACCCGGCTCCCGTAGGACCGTGGCGCGGACCTTCAAGCATCGACGGCGTCAGCACAGTCGGCCGGTCGCGGCAGTGGACCCAGCGCGCCGCCCGGGATTGCCGGCGCGCCTCAAAGCCGTCCAGTTCGTCGCCAGGTCGGGATGCCCGCTCTTGTGCCACCCGCGCGCGGGGCCGGCCTTCGTCGGCAGGAAGGACGACCTGGGTCATGCGGCCCTCCCCGACCGGCAATTCGGATGCCTCCCGGCTGCCGACCGCTTCGCCGATGACGCCCCTGAGCAGCGAGAGAAAATTGCCGGTCGCGGACCGGCTGGTCTGCGCGCCGGACAGGATGAGCCGCTCCTTGGCCCGCGTCATACCCACATACAGCAGGCGCCGCTGCTCGGCGACCGTCCGGGCTTCGAGTCTCTCCGACGCGAACAGGCCGCCCAGCGTACCGGTCGAGCCGAGACGGATGCCAGCGACGCCCGAGGACCAATCGTGCTGCACCTGGACCGGGTCGCGCTGCGCGAGCGTGCCCGCATGCATCCCGACCAGCACGACGATGGGAAACTCCAGGCCCTTGGCTTTGTGAATGCTCAGGACCCGTACGGCTTCGAGCGACTCCTCCGCCAGCCCGCTCTCGGACTCTTCGGGCGGATCGGCAATCCGTTCGGCCAGCAGTTCCACGAACCCCGCCAGCGTCATGTCGGGATCGCCGGCCAGGTCTTCCGCCAGATCGCGGATCTTCCAGAGATTCGCCGCGGCCTGTTCACCGTGCAACGACGCGGCCGCCAACTCCAGGACCGGCAGCCGCGCGAAGAGAAGGTCCAACGCATCAGGCAACGGCTTCATGGGGCAGTCCCGATGCAGCGACTCGAGCGCCGCATAGAGCCTCAGGAGATGCGCGGCCTTGGAGTGCTGGGTGAGTTCGGGAGGCCCGCCGCCGCGATAGTCCAGCGCGCGCAGCGAGGCCAGCTCGACGAGCTCGCCGTCCGTGAGCGCGCCGAGCGCCGAGCGCAGCAGGCCCGCCAGCGCCACCTGGTCGTCGGGATGCCGGACGCAGCGCAGGAGATTGACGAGATCGATCACTTCCTGCCGCCGATAGAAATGCTTTTCCCCTTCCGCCACGTAGGACAGCCCGTGCCGGCGCAGCGCTTCAAGGTAGTCGCGGCTCTGGGTGAAGGTCCGGAACAGCAGCGCGACGTCGCCGGGCTCGACTTTGCGCGGGGGCCCGTCCCGGCGCGTGAGCATTTCGTGGCCGATCACCTCGGTCTTCAGCCAGCCGGCCAGCGCCTCCGCCTCGACGCGCACGGCCTGCGGGGCGTTCAGGTCTTCGCCCTCTTCCTCATCACCGGCAGGCGCGACGAGCCGGAGCGCCACACCCTGCACACCGGCGCCGGTCCGACGGTCCGGCTGCGGATCGAGGGCATGGTAGGGCGGCTGCGGGCCGCGGCCCCCGGCCAGCAGGCGTCCGAATAACCCGTTGACCGCGGCCAGGATCGACGCGTGGCTGCGGAAATTCGTGGTCAGGGTGAGCGGGAGCCCGCCCTGCCCCACCACCAGCGTCGTCACCGCCTGAAACGCTTCGATGTCGGCCCGGCGGAACGCGAAGATGGATTGCTTGGGATCGCCGACGATGAACAGCTTTCCGGGATCCAGTTGCACGTCCTGCCAGTCGGCCGCCGAGCGGCCGGCTCGTTCGCACAAGAACAGAATGATCTCGTACTGGACGGGATCGGTGTCCTGGAACTCGTCCACCAGGATCGCCTTGAAATGGCGCTTGAGCCGTTCGCGGATGCCCGGATGGTCGCGCAGCAGGTCGCGCGCGCGCGCCAGCAGGCCGTCGAACGTGATGGACCCCGCTTCCAGGAATCGCCGGCGGCAGCTTTCGGCGAACGGTCCCAGGATCGCCAGCGTATCGCGGAAGTAGTCGTGGTCGGTCCGGAGGACGGCCTTGGCCGTCTGGATGATCCGCCCCGCCTCATCGAAGTCCTGTTTGTCCCAACCGGCCGGCGGCTTCGATCCCGGACTTTTCTCTTCCAGCAGCGCGGCGGTGTCGCCATCCACAGCCCGGGCGCCCGGCGCGCCGCGCGCGAGAGTCAGATCGAAGACGGACCGCGCGGCGGCCAGAAGTTTTTCGACCTGGCGCGGCTCCTTCCCTTCTTCCAGGTACGCGGCCGACCACTCGTTCGCACGGTCCCGCTTCTCCTGCAGCCACGCCCGCAGAGGCGGAGACAGCGCCGGGTCCCGCGCCTGCTCGGCGAGTTCGTCGAGCGGGACCAGATCCTTGACGAGCGCGCGGGCGAGCTCGCGGAGGTCCGCGACGCCGGCCCGCCGGAGCACCCTTCTCCAAACGGCGTGCCGGTTGCCGCCGGCGCCGAGCTCCTCGTCCAGCCACCGCTCCCACTCGCGCGCGAAGTGCTCCTCGAAGCCGACGCCCTCGTCCGGTTCGAATCCGGGGTCCACGCCGGCCTCGACCGGATAGAGCCGGAGGAGATGCGCGGCAAAACTGTGGATGGTCCCGATCTGGCTCTGCTCCACTTCCAGGAGAGCCGCCTCAGCCCGCGCCGCAAGCTCGGCGGACGAGAGCCGATAGCGCTCCCAGAGCTCCGCCGCGGCCTCCGGCCTGGCGGCGAGGTCGAGCAGCCGCTCCTGTAATCGGATTTTGATCTCATTCGCGGCCTTGATCATGAAAGTCAGCGCCACGATTTCCGGAAGCGGCACCGGCTCGGGAGACTTCACGATCAGATGGACCAGCCGGTCCACCAGGAGCGTCGTCTTGCCGGTGCCGGCGCCGGCCGTCACGACCACGTTCCGGTCGAACGTCGTCGCGGCCGATGTCCGCGCCTGCGCGTCGCGAATCTCAGCCACTGCGCGTCTTCCCTTCTTTGTTGCCGGGCGCCTTGAGCACGCGCAGCCCCTCGATCTCCCTGCGCCCCTCATCCCCCCGCGCGCGCCACCAGCTCTGATTGTGATGGCGGCGGCAGATCTCGGAGTAGTCGCAGTGATCGCAGTACCCGCCCGGCAGGATGAAGAACCGGCCCGCCTTGATGCCCTCGAGGATGAGGGCCAGCGTGCGCCCGATCCGGGCGCCCGTCTCGCCCGCCCAGCAGGACGCGTCCAGCCGGCTCCCGTCCACCGGCCCGTCCTTGCAATGGGGCGCGAGGAAATAGAAGGCGGCGGATTCCGGCACGGCCGGCTTCCCCAAGACGTCCCGCGCGGCCAGCAGATACAGCGGCGGCTGGAGACGGAATCCCCGCACCGCGGCCGTGGCCAGGTCCCGGTCCTTCAGCGCACCCGCCTGCGTGTACTTATAGTCCACGACGCGAACGACCGTTCGTCCGTTGTCGTTCCGCGCATCCACCCGATCCAGAATTCCCCGGAGCGGGATCGCCTGGAGCGGAACGGGCACATTCGAGTCGAACCGTCCCCTCGCCTCGACTTCAAACAGCGTGGGAACGTACCCGCTCTGCCGCAACTCCCGGAGGTCCTCCCGGAGGAGCTGCTCGACGAGCCACAAGACCTCCTCTTGCGCCAGCGTCCACAAGAGCGGATAGCCCACCCAGTTAGTCTTCTCATACTCGGTGAACACAGCAGGCGCGACCTCGGCCAGCAGGCGCAGGGCGTCGTCGGTGGTGACTTCGGCGACGGGCCGGCCGTCCCGCTGCAACCGCTCATGGAACGTGCGGAGCAGGGCATGGCACAGCTCGCCGCGCGAGCGGGCGTCGAGTTCCACCACGGACTCCGGCGCGGCCAGCGGCTGCAGCCGGAGCACCCGCTCGGCAAAATACCGGAAGGGGCATTGCGCGTAGCGCTCCAGCGAGGTCGGCGCCACGCCGCGCCGCTCCAGCGCGGCCCAGTGAGACACGACCGGTCCGACCAAGCCGTCGTACGGCGTCAGCCCGGCCTGCGCCGATTCCACTTCCTTCAGCGCGCTCATTCCCTGCTCCAGCAAATCCGGCTCGCGGTACAGCGCGCGCCCTGCGGAGCGGACCGGCCCGCCGTGCAAAATCACGCGCAGGCCCGTCTCACGGGCGGTCAGGAGCAGGGGTTCGCAGGGCCACTCCGCCCACCGCTCGCTCGGCCGCCGCTTGATCCTCCGCTCGCGCTCGCTCCCCATCTCGCGCTGCAGCTCCAGGAGATAGCCCGAGGGCACCAGCGTCCGGCCCGCCCGGTCGGCGCGCTGATAGCTGAGGTAGAGCCGGTCCTGCGCGGAACGGAGCAGCAGGGCGAACAGCAACCGCTCTTCCTCGAACCCGTCCAGCTTGCGCGGAATCTTGAAGCCGAGGTCGCGGGCCAGCGCCTCCCGGTCGGCGTCACGCAACAGCGCGTCTTCGCGGATCGAGCGGGGAAAAACCTTTTCGTTGAGGCCGAGGACGAACAGGGCGCGGAACGGCATCCCCCGCGCGTCCATGGCGTCGAGAACCTGGACGCCGGCCTGCCGGCGCGTCTCCGACGGCAGCCGCGCGCGCTCCAGCGCCCGGACCATGAGGTCGGTCCAGTCTTTCAGCGAAACCTCTTCCGCCATCGCTTCCAATTTCCCGACCGACAGTACACAATCACGGATGGCCGTCTGCACCAGCCCGTCATGATCGGCCGGCGGCGCGCCGTTCCAGGCCGGCAGATCGAAGTACAGTGGGAGGAGGCGCACGAACTCGCCGGCGTATTCTCCCCACCCCGCGCGCGGAGGCAGCGCCGAGAAATCGGCATGGAGCCGCTTCGCAAGCCCCCACAGCATGCCCATCTGTTCCGCGACCAGGGCCGGCTCGTCTCCTGTGCCAGGCTCATCGTCGGGACGTGCGAGCCCCGGCCGGATCGCGCGCTCCAACCGCCGCCATTCGCCAAGGCTCCCGTCCGCGGGATCGCCTCTGGTGATGCCCAGCCCCCGCGTGACCCATTCCCATTGATCAGGATGCGGGGTCTTGCCGGCTTCGCAGAACTCGACGAGCCTGAAAGCCGGCGAGGTACAGACATCCAAGACAGCTGCGCGAGGGAACGACTCTACGCGAAGCCGGAGAAACCGGATGATCGTCTTCGCCAGCGGCTCGTGGATGAGCGGCTCTCCCACCGGACAGGTGAAGGGCACCCTGTTCTCATCGAAGACCCGGCGCACGACGGGCAGGTAGGGATCGAGCGTCCGCGCCACCACGCCGATCTCCAGCGGATCGTAGCCCTGGTCCTCGATCAACCGAAGAATTTCCTTGGCCGCCGACGAGACTTCATCCTCCGGACCGACGGTACTCATGATGCGGCAGGTCCCCCGCACCGCCGGCGCCATTTCATCGGCCAGGGAACCGAGCGCGGCGGACGACACTTGTGCGTCCGCATGCGACGGCTTACCTCCTTCCAAGCCCTGGATGTAGGTTTCAAAGAACCGCTGGGCAAACCGATAGGAAGGACGATCACGCCGCAGCGGAAAGAACACGGTCGTGCGACAGGCCGACGCGACGGCCTTGAACAGATCGAGTTGGCCCTGCGTCAGGTCGTAAAACCCGTAGTAGCAGACCAGGCGCATCCGTGAGAGACGCGTTGATGCCGGCACCAGCTCGACCGCAAGGGCGGCGAGGTCGTCCGGATCGGCGAGACGGAGCTCGCGGTCGGTCGCCAGGACGGCGGCGTAGAGGCGGAACAGCGAATCCAGACGCTCGGGGTCTTCGGAACCAAGTATGTGTTCCTTCACCGCCGTCAGGACAGACCCGGGGTCCACCCGCGCCTCCTTCAAATCCTGAATCGTCTCCCACAACCCACGCCACAAGCCTCGCATCTTCGCCCAGCCGCGGAAGGCCTCGGAGCCGGGCACGCGCCGCGCGACGAGCGCGCGCAGCATCTCCTCCCGGAGGATGTCGTCCGCGAGGGCCGGCCACTCCTTCCGGCCTTCCTCGATCAGCGTCACGGCAAGCTGATGGAAGGTCAGGACATGGACATCGAGGAGTGCAAGGCCCTGCTCGACCGCCAACAGCCACTTCACGCGACGGGCGAGCTGCGCCGAGGGCACGACGATCGCCAGCGGCGCGAGGGGGTCGTCCTGTTTTAGTGATCGGACTTGCGAGACGAGGGCGTGTTCGAGATCGGGATGGAACGGGCCGGTGACGATCGAGAGCATGACAAGGGTAGCGTAGCGGAAATAAAGAGGCGGAACAAGAAATGAAGAGGACTGCGCCCTGCAACAGGGGCCTGTCCCCATCTGCTATCCGAACTTTTTCCGGGTTTTACCTTTCGCCGGATCGCCGTGTCTCATTGACAAGAAGGACAGAGCAGCCTAACCTTTCAGCCGCGGGGGAGCCATGGATCAGGAACTCGTTCAATACCTCGATGCTCGATTCCAATCGGTTGACCGGCAATTCCAAGAGTTGCGTGGGAAAATGAACGAACGGATTGAGGAGGTCAAGCGCCACAGCGGCGTGCTGACGGAGGACCTTCGTCGCCAGATCCAGCTCGTCGCCGAAGGGCTCGCCACCTTCGTGGACGGGCGCTACGCCCAGGACCAGGCTCGGCTTGATGAACGCTTCCGCGAAACCCAGGCGCTGCTCCGCAGCTCCTTCGAACACCTCTCCCGGCAAGACACTGACCTCCGCCAGCGCGTCGAGAACCTCGAACGCAACCAGCAGAATTAAGACCGTCCTCCTCTCATATTGCCGATCTAATTATCCCCCTTTCGCTGTGCCGCCTCCAGCGCCGCCGACCAGACGCCGCGGACGGTCTGCACGTGAGCCTGCTGCTCCGTCAGGACGCCCGCCTCGACGAGGACCGCGATCCGCGGATTGGGGTCCAGCCGCTTGACGCCTTCGACGGTCAGCACGGCCTGGCCGTCCTTGAGCACCTGGATGAAGGCCTCCAGCCAGCCTTCCAGAATCGCAATGAGCGCCGGCGAGTCTTTGGGCATGCGCCCGAGGCGGACTTGGGGGAGCAATTTGGGGAGGGGGTCGGACCGCTGCAGCAGAATCATCGCGCGGGCCAGGAACTGCTCGGAAGTTTCCAACGGCTAGCCGGTTTCGGGGCCGCAGTCCGCGCCGTTGCAAGGCCCGCAGAACCAGTCGCCGTCGTTGAACATCATCGGCTCGTCGCAGACCGGGCAGTTCGGCGGCTTCGTCTTGAGCTTGGAGCCCAGGACATCGAGGTCCAGGTCGTTGTCGAAGTCGTCGGCCATGTCAGCGGTCCGGCGGCCGGACGCCCAGCGCTTTCTCGGCGCTCTCGCGCGAGGGCACACCGATGAACTTCAATTTGCCGTCCACGATCGAGGCCGGTGTCGCGCGGATCGCATGCCGGTCCGCCAGTTCCTGGCCGTCCGGGCTGAGGATGTCCACTTCGCGGTAGCTGAAACTGTGCTTGACCCGCAGCCCCTTCCAGACTTCCTTCGCCGCCGGACAGGCGCCGCACGTCGCCGAATAGATGAGGGTGACATTCGCCATGACGTTATCCTAGCATCCGCTACTTTCCACCCGCAAGGGACCGACTAGGGCTTGTTGGTTTTGCGGGTCCGGAACGGGTGCGAGGGGTGTTTGCAGGTGGCGCAGAGGTCGAGGGAGGTACGCTTTTCGAGATAGTCCAGGACGGCCTGGACGAAGGTCGCGTGCGACCAGGTCAGCGGCGAGACCGACAGCGGCTCGTTGGTATGGGGATGGACCTGTTCCGCCAACACGCCGGATGGCAGACACCGGTCGGCCACCCATTCGAGCAGCGGGACGGCCTCCTTGAGCTGGTCCACGGTCGTCGCCTTCTTGATCAGCCATTGCGCAATCCAGAGCGTGCAGATGAACCAGGGATTCCCCGGCACGTTGGCCAAATCCTTGCTGACCTGATGGTAGTAATCGTTCTCGTAGCGCGCGATGCCCCCCACCGGCGTCTTGCACCACAGCCGGTCGCGGAGCGCGGTCATGGTCTGCACCACCCGCTCGTCCGTCGGCCCGTAGACGCCGAAGTAGCCGACCGCGTAGAGACTGGCGTCCAGCGTGGGGTCGACGTTCTCGATCGTCCCGTTCTTCTTGAACGTGACCATCCGGGCGAAGCGGCCCAGCTCCTTCCGGTACAGATAGCGGTCCATGCCGGACTTCACTTCGGCCGCGGCGCGGCGATAGGTGTCGGTCAGGCCCGCTTGCCCGAACCCTTCGGTGAAGTTCGACGCCGCCATCAGGCCCGCGTAGACCGCCGCGCAGGTGAAGGCCAGCACGCCGTGACGCTCCTCCCAGAGATCATAGGACGCCTTCGGCAGGCCCGTGGCCGGGTCCCGGTACGAGACCATCCAGTTCGCCGCGCGCTTGATCAGCGGCGCGTAGATCGGCGTGATGTACTCGACGTCCCGGTACCGCTCGAAATGTTGCCAGAGCGCCCAGAGGACCAGCGCCGTCTCGTCCTCCTGGATCGGCAGCTGCGGCTCGCCGTCCTTCACCCACGGATGCCACGAACTGGCGAACGACCCGTCCGGATTGTACTTGTGGAGGAAGTAGCCTTCCGGCGTCAGCAGCTGCGAGCAGAGCCGGAAGAACCGCCGCGTGAGCTGCGGATAGCCCGCGACGTCCAGCGCGTGGGCCACCAGCGCGCCGTCCCGCGGCCACAGGTAGGAATACGTGTCGCGCGCCTGGGTCGCGATGTCCGAGTCGTTCGCCGCGATGATCGCCCCGCTGTCGTCCACCTGGGTGCGGATCACCAGCAGACTCCGGTAATAGAGGTCCGTGACCTTCTGGGACAGCTCGCCGAAGGCGATGCAGTCCTGGTTCAGCCAGTAGCGCCAGTACTTCTCCGTCCGCAACAGGTAATACTCCGGCAAACGCTCCTCGATCCGCTTGTTGATGTTGTTGACGCTGAACCAGTCCTCGCCGGCGATGATCCAGTACCAGGCCTCCTGTGCACCCTGCGCCGGGACCTTCAGATAGATGCCGAGCGTGGAGTCCACCGAACCCTGGGTGATCGGGCCGGCCTCCAGCTTGCCGTCCTCGGCGTCCCGCCAGGTCCCCTCCGCCCCTTCCATTTCCTTGCGGCCGGTGGCGAAGTTTTGCACGCCGATCGCGCCGTTCGCCATGTAATTGGTCAGGAAGTAGCGGCGCATTTTGTAATGGGTGACGGTCTTGTGCTTGGGCTCGTAGGCCGCCGTGTCGCCGACCTCGGATTCGTAGAGATGGAAGTCCTGATTGAGGAAGAGGCGGATCTCGCGCTCCTTTTTCGCCAGGTTCTGGACGATGATCTTCCGGACATAGACCGGATCGTGAAAGTCCACGGCGTCGTTGCAGACCAGCTTGATCTGCAGACCGGGATGGTGGGCTTCGACGTGCGAGACCAGCGTCCCGTCCTCGTACTTCAGCACGATCTGCCAGTCGGGCCCGAGCCAGGAGAGCTGCCCGTCCACCCAGACGCCGAAGCGCCAGGGGTGGCCGACCGTCTGGTTCTCCTTGCCGACGTGCGGGAAGTAGATGTCGCGGATGCGGTAGTAGCGGTCGAAGGTGATGAGGAGCTTGCCGTTGCCGAGAGGGATGTCCCGCGGCATGCGGGTTACTCGGCCGTGGCGAAGGCCGCGAGCTTCGGCTGACCGCTCAGCACGGCGACCACGTTTTCCGCCGCCATGACCGCCTGGCGCCGGACGGACTCCTCCGTACGGGACCCGGCCTGGCAGGACACCAGCACGTTCTCCTGCGCCAGCAGCGGCACGGCGAACTGGTTCTCCTCGCCCGGCAGGTCGAACGCCGCCCCGCGGATGCGCTGTCCCCGCATCGCATCGAGCACGGCGCCCTCGTCGATGAGCTCGGGCCGGCCGGTGTTGATCAGGAACGCGCCCGGACGGATCCGCGCCACGCGCATCTTGGAGAGCCAGCCGCGGGTTTCGGGATTGAGCCCCAGGTGCAGGGTGACGATGTCGGAATTCTTCAGGAGTTCGTCGGCCGGCACGTATTCGATGCCGTGATGCTCGGCGAAGGACTCGTCCGGGTGCATGTCGAATCCCAGCACGTTCATGCCGAGCGCCAGGGCGCGCTTGGCGACCTCTTTCCCGATCCCGCCCAGGCCGACGATGCCCAGAGTCTTGCCCATCAGCTCAGAGCCGGCGACCGAGGCCCACTTGCCGTTGCGGACGTCGCGGTCCATCTGCGGGATGCCGCGCAACAGCGCGAACATGAGCCCGAGGGTCAGCTCGGCCACGGCGGGATGGGTGACGCCGGGCGTGAAGGTCACGGGGATGTGCCGCGCGGCGGCCACGTCCACATCGATGTTGTCCACGTGGGTGCCGAACTTCGAGATCACCTTCAGCCCGCCGGCCTGGTCCAGGACCCGATGCGTGATGGGCTCATCCCCCACGATCACGGCCGCCATGCCCACGATGTACGCCGCCATCTCATCTTCCGTCAGCGCCCGCGGCCGCGGGTTCGCCACGACTTCGTAGCCCGCCTTCTTGAGCACCTCCCGATGCTCGCCATCGAGATCGAGAAACGCCCTCGGGGTGACCAATACTCGCTCTCCCGCCATTCAGATTCCCCCTTTTGCTCAGTCGCTTTCCAATGAATCCAATGAATCCAAGATACCTGTTCTTGGCAGGACGGGATTCTACCATCGTTCGCGAAACACCACAACCGGATAATTCATCGGGGCCGGCCGTGTCGGTCCAGCCGAGGGATCGCCATTGGCGGGAGAGGGTCAGGGTGAGGGGGGATTCAGGATCGGACGAGCGAGGCGGGAGGAAGCGGAGAGGGAAATCGAGTCTGACCCCATTTCTGTCCACCGGCAAGATGCGCTTATCTTCTTGCACCGCTAAACCTGAACAAAAACTGTTTTTCTTTCTGGTATTTGCGGGAAGGCCTCGGTGGCTGTTTTCTCCATGTCCCTGACAGCGTTCTTTAGCGTACCTTTTCCTCCAATGTATAGTTGCAGATATTCTTTGGCTAAAGAACGTGCCATTGGAGTTTTAAGTCTTGGCAAGACTACTGAACAAATATCTGGTTCGCTAACCTCAGCTAAACCATCAGAACCAGTGGCGTAACCCCGCATTTGGACCCTGTATGCCTCACTACACATTCCTATAATTAAGTCCGGCAAGAGATCTTGTTTTCCTTTTTTAACGCGAAGCCTATAACATCCATTTGTAACAACTAAATCCTCAGTTTTGCCGCCTGCCATAAACCATTTTCCCACTGACCCCCAAATCTTGCCTGCAAAAATTTCCCCTGAATGTGCTTCGTGCCTAGCACGGCTTGGCAATTCCCATCCACGCAAGGTGACTGCTGAGTACCCACCTTCTGAAATGTCACCCAATTCTACATAACGGTAGGATTTTGATGGAACGAACTTCTTTTTCGATTCTGGAATAATCTCAATTACATCACCCAGTTTAAAATGCGATTTGCGCGTAATTGATAACTGTACCTCGACAAATTTACGGTTCAATCTTTTAGGATCGAGCATTAAGTCATCATTCTGTAGTACCCGAGATATATGCATAGCCCATCCTGTATTACTGCCCGAGGATTTACGACCATGCATTAACCATTTGAAATACTTGCGTGCTGGCGAAGCGAAGAGATCATTTAAAACTTCATCGAAGTCTGCGTCTGGTATAGGCTCATTATTGTTATCAACGAGTATTGTTCCGCTTTCTGGATTCCTGGCAAATATTCGGTCGGCCCTTTTATCACCAACACTCCAACCTACAGAAGTAACCATTCCCACATGAAACATATATGGAGAAGTCGCATCAAGTGACTTGAGTTCTTTCTTCCTCCGTTCTAAAAATAGTAAGGAAGCGCTCACATCAGCCCCGGACTTCTTAAAAGTAAAACGTGGTAGACAAATGATAGACACAACGCGCGTATGGTGTAATAGCCAGTTTCTAAAGATCACATACCGCGAGCTACGATTGCCAAGGTACCCATTTGGCACTATGATCCCAACACGCCCTCCAGATAGGGATTGTCTGACACATAGTTCCGCAAACAAGATTCCCTTTTCCTGATCCCTAACAAGAGTCTTGCCTCGTTTCCATTTCCCTCCAGACCTTATCCAATTATGACCTAAATCAAAATGTTTCAGTATTTCGGGCCGACTCTCTTTGATTTTTACACCAAATGGAGGATTGCACACCATTACATCGAACTTAGCTATATCCTTTGGCACATGCGCAAGTGAGTCTTCTAATGCGATGTTGCTCTTCCCATCCCCATTCAATACCATGTTCAAGATACTAACCTGTACGGCTTGCGAACTACTGTCGCTTCCCCAAACTGAGTCGGATGCATCCCACTCATGATTTTTTGACCACCGCAAAGTACTGATTAAAAAATCGCCACTGCCACAGGCTGGATCTTTCACGTGTTCACCATTCCCTGGATTCACTATGTTGATGATGCAATCTACTACTTCATTGGGCGTAAAATATTGCGCTAAATCCCACTTATAAAGACCTTTGGCGAAGTACATATAGAATTCTTGTATAACGTCGCGGCGCGAACTCAAGATGTTCAACGGTGCAAGAAGCTTGGTTACTTTTCTCAACGCAATGACGTTAGTAACCTGAAACTTATTGGGGACTTTTTCTGGAAGATATGTCCCATAAAACTTCACAGCTTTATCGAGTAATGCATTCATCCTCTCAGTTACGACTGAGTCAGAAAGCTTGAGCGCTGAGAAGTCCTGAAACTCCAGCTCTTTCTTCGAATTCTGGTGTACATGTTCATCAAAGATTTTGGCGAGCAGTAATTGAAGAAGGATCGTAAAACGTTTGCTCTTATCGACAGTGTAGGCGTGTAGCTCGTCTTCTATTTGGATAAAAACTGATAGGAGGGTTTTTGCTGGCTCGAGATCGCCATAGTTCAAAAATGAAGATCCAAGAGCTGCACCATATTGGGGCAATTTGTTTATTGGAAGGTCATAAACTTTTCTTATCTTGCCTTCAGTAACAAAATGGAAAATTCGCTGTTCCACGTCATCCCAATATATGCCTAGCGCAGATGAATCTGGCAGGAACGACATTGCAGGTTTGACCTGCATGGCTTTCGCTTCCTCGGCACCCTTATGCTCACGCTTAATTTCTGCAATGACTTGGATATGCTCTTTCATTTCATCTAAGGGGAGAGTGGTAACATCTTTTGCAGAACAGTCAAACACTACTATGTCAGTGCGAAATGAGTTTCGACCTTTATTGCCAAATCGTAATAACGTTGTTTCGACTTTAAAGTTTTCCTTGGGATATTTTTTCCCCAATAAAAACTTAATACAGTCGATGCGACGCTTCTCTTCGGTAGGAGTTAGCTGATCCTTTGCCTTTTCTGGGACTACTAATTGACCACGAATTGGACAGTAAAGCTTCGCTATCACTTGCCCCCCCCAGATTTATAAAACTCCACGCTTGGCCCTTTCTGCCATAGGCAGATTGTGGCAAGGCTAGGCCACCCGCTTATATGTGTCAAGCTTTGTGAACGAAACTCGGTTTGAGTCATAACCATGTGCTTACCTCCTGCTCAATGAGACACACAGTCGAAGCCTTTTGTTTGACACATGCCATCCTTATAAATTTCCCTGGGTACCAAATCGCCCGGCAGGATCGCCGTAGTCCGAGTGATAGAGAATGGCTATGGAGCTGTGGAAGAACCACCGCGTATCCGGGCGGATACATGCGGACTAAGATGCGGAGGTTACGCGCGGAAGACGAGGCGACGGCATCCGGCGCCCAGTTGTTTCGCCGGCCCGAATAGGCTATGGTGGACGGGTGCGCCTAGTGCACCGGTTCATCCACCTGTTCCTTCTCCCCACCCTGTCCGGAGCGCTGCTCGTCCTGACCTTTCCGACGTACGACTGGGGGTCCCTGGCCTGGGTCGCCCTGGTCCCGCTGCTGCTCGCCATCCGGGGAATGACCTGGAAAGTGGCGTTCGGCCAAGGCTGGCTGGCCGGGCTCTTCTTCTTCGCCGGCACGCTCTCCTGGGTCATCAACGCCATGCACCAATACGGGCAACTCCCGTTTGCCGTCAGCGTCTCCCTGATGCTGCTGCTGGCGGGCTACTGCGCGCTGTTCGTCGGGTCGTTCTGCGCCCTCCTGGCGGCGGCCCCCGACCGGCGGGGCCTGATCCGGACGTGGATCGCACCGGTCATCTGGGTCGCGCTGGAATGGACGCGCGCCCATCTCTTCTCCGGCTTTCCCTGGGTGCTGCTCGGCTACAGCCAATTCCACAATCTGGCGGTGATCCAGGTGTCGGACGTGACGGGCGTGTACGGCGTCTCCTTCCTGCTGGTGCTCGTGAACGTCGTCGCGGCCAGGGTCGTGGCAGCGCTCATGGCGCGCGTGGCGGCGACGGCCCAGCCGGCCCCCTTTCCCTGGACCGCCG
The DNA here is from genome assembly GCA_964472655.1 of uncultured Nitrospirales bacterium. Classification (GTDB taxonomy): domain Bacteria; phylum Nitrospirota; class Nitrospiria; order Nitrospirales; family NS-4; genus SCTG01. Next base: position 144,879 of record CAYYLQ010000002.1, on the reverse strand, counting down.
GGCTGCTCGCCGCGGCGCTCCTCGTCGTCGTCCTGGCCTACGGGTACTGGCGTCTCTCGCCCCAGAAAGACTCGGCCAGCGACCACACCGTGCGGATCGGTCTCGTCCAGCCCAACGTGGCCCAAGCCCAGAAATGGGACGCCGCCTACCGGCGGGACACGATCGAGAAACACAAACGGCTGAGCCTGCAGGTATCCGACGGCGCCGATCTGGTGATCTGGCCCGAAGCCGCCACGCCGTTCCTGTTCGAGGTGGAGACCGCGTACCGGGACGAACTGTTGACCTTCGTGCGGGAACGCGGCGTCCCCCTGCTGTTCGGAAGCCCGGCCGTCGCGAGCCAGGCCCCCGGCCCGTTGCGTCTGCTGAACAGCGCGTACCTGGTCAGCGGAGACGGCGTCGTGCTGGACCGCTACGACAAGGTCCACCTGGTGCCCTTCGGCGAGTACATCCCGCTGAAGGAACTCCTGTGGTTCCTGGACAAACTGGTGGTCGGCATCGGCGACTTCGTGCCGGGGGCGGGCCCGCGCGTGCTGGGCGCGCCCGGCGGCCGCCTGGGCATCGTCATCTGCTTCGAGGTGATCTTCCCGGACCTCGTGCGGCAGTTCGTCGACCAGGGCGCCGACTACATGGTCACGATCACCAATGACGCCTGGTTCGGCCGCTCCAGCGCGCCCTACCAGCACTTCGCCATGGTGGTCTTCCGCGCCGTCGAGAACCGGGTCGCCTTCGCGCGCGCGGCCAACACCGGCATCTCGGGGTTCATCGACGCGGAGGGCCACATCCTGCGCACGACCGACATCTTCGTCGAAGGCGCGCTGAGCGGCGAGCTCCGCACCGGCGGCCCCCGCACCTTCTATACCGTCTACGGCGATCTGTTCGCGTCTTTCTGTGTTATACTTACGCTGTTCACGGCGGCGGCGGCGTGGTACCGCTACCGCAGGGAACAAGAAAAATCGAGGAGAATCGATGCTGGACGACCTGAAGACTCGCCTGACTACCCTGCGGACCCATTTTGACGAACTCCGGGGGCATCTTTGACCTTCCCTCGCTGAAGACCCAGATCCAGCGCCTCGACGCGCGCATGGCCGCGTCCGGCTTCTGGGACGACCGCCGCGCGGCCCAGAGCGTCATCCGGCAGAAAAACCTCCTGGAGCGGGAAATCAAGAGCTGGACCGACATGGGACGCCGGCTCGACGATCTCGGCGCGATGGCGGAGCTGGCCGAGTCGGAACAGGACGCCTCGCTCGAAGGCGACATCACCGCCGAGCTGGCGCAGGCCGAACAGGCGCTGGCCAACCTGCGGGTCGAGCTGCTGCTGCACGGCGAGATGGACGTGAACAACGCGATCCTGTCCATCCACCCGGGCGCCGGCGGCACGGAGTCCCAGGACTGGGCCGAGATGCTCATGCGGATGTACGTGCGGTGGGCCGAGGCCAAGGGCTACCAGGTCGAGACACTGGACTATCTGCCCGGCGAACAGGCCGGGATCAAGAGCGTGACCCTCGGCATCATGGGCGAGAACGCGTACGGCTACCTCAAGGCCGAGGCCGGCGTCCACCGTCTGGTGCGCATCTCCCCGTTCGACGCGAACAAGCGCCGGCACACGTCGTTCGCCTCCGTGTTCGTCTATCCCGAGATCGAGGACGACGTGGAGGTGAACATCGAGGAGAAGGACCTCAAGATCGACACGTTCCGCTCCGGCGGGGCCGGCGGCCAGAACGTCAACAAGGTCGAGACCGCCATCCGCATCACGCACCTCCCCACCGGCATCGTCGTGCAATGCCAGAACGAGCGCTCCCAGCTGAAGAACAAGTCCGGCGCGATGAAGGTCCTGCGCGCGCGGCTGTACGAGCTGGAACAGAAGAAGAAGGAGGAGGAGTTCAACGCCTTCGTCGGCGAGAAGAAGGAGATCGGGTTCGGGAGCCAGATCCGGTCCTACGTCTTCCAGCCCTATCAGCTCGTGAAGGACCACCGGACCAATACGGAGGTGGGCAACATCACCGCCGTCTTCGACGGCGCGCTTGATCCCTTCATCGAGGCCTACCTGCTCCAGTCGCTGCAACAGGAAAAGCGGCAGGGGCAGGCCTAAGATTGAGGCGGCGCCATCAATCCTTTGCTATAATGCCGGGCCAATGGAAGAGCTGAACGACCAGATCGAGCAGCGGCTGAAAAAGCTGGACCTGCTGCGCGGGATGGGGATCAACCCGTTCGGCGGGCGGTTCGACGCCAAGGACCGGACCGGCGACCTGCTCGCGAAATACGCCACGTCCGCCAAGGAAGACCTCGAACAGAAGCCCGTCGCCGCCACCCTGGCCGGCCGGATCACCGCCCTGCGCCGGTTCGGCAAAGCCGCGTTCGCCTCCCTGCAGGACGGCGTGGACGGGATCCAGGTGTACCTGAAGAAAGACGTGCTGGGCGACCAGGGCTACGCGCTCGCGGAACTGCTCGATATCGGCGACTGGATCGGCGTGAGCGGCAAGCTCTTCCGCACCAAGACCAACGAGCTGACGCTCGAGGTCAAGCAGCTCACCCTGCTCTGCAAGGCGCTCCGCCCCCTGCCCGAGAAGTGGCACGGGCTGACCGACGTGGAAACCCGCTACCGCCAGCGGGCCGTGGACCTCGTCGCCAACCCGGACGTGAAGCGCATCTTCGTCACCCGCAGCAAGATCATCCAGGCGATCCGCGTCTTCCTCGTCGGCAAGGGCTTCCTCGAAGTCGAGACGCCCATGATGCACCAGATCCCGGGGGGCGCCACGGCCCGCCCGTTCGTGACCCATCACAACGCCCTGAGCACCGATCTCTATCTCCGCGTGGCGCCCGAGCTCTACTTAAAACGATTGATCGTCGGCGGCATGAACCGCGTCTTCGAGATCAACCGCAACTTCCGCAACGAAGGCATCTCCACGATCCACAACCCCGAGTTCACGATGCTCGAGTTCTACATGGCCTACGGCGACTATACCGACCTGCTGCCGCTGACCGAGGAATTGATCGTGGACCTGGTCGAGACCGTCCACGGCAGGGGGACGCGGGCCATCCCCTACCGCCTGCACGCGAACAAGGACGACACCGTGACGCTGTCCTTCGCCCGCCCCTGGAAACGTCTGACTTACCGGGACGCCGTCGCCGATCGGCTGGGCGCGAGCCTCCAGGAGATTACCGACCCGGCCTACGTGCGGGGCCAGGCCAAGAAGCATCGCTGCGAGCTCAAGGGCGGGGAATCCTACTGGCGGCTGATCACGCTGCTGTTCGAGCAGGCGGTCGAGCCGACGCTCATCCAGCCGACGTTCATTACGGACTTCCCGGTCGAGACCTCGCCGCTGGCCAAGCGCAAGGCGAGCGACCCGGAGCTGACCGATCGCTTCGAGCTCTACATCGCCACGCGCGAGATCGCCAACGCCTTCTCGGAGCTGAACGACCCCCTCGACCAGCGCCGGCGCTTCGAGGCGCAGATGGCGGAACGCGCGAAAGGCAACCTGGAGGCGCAACCGCTCGACGAGGACTTCCTCCGCGCGCTGGAGCACGGCATGCCCCCGACGGCGGGCGAGGGCATCGGCATCGACCGCCTCGTGATGCTGCTGACCAACCAGACTTCCATCCGCGACGTGATCCTCTTCCCGCAGCTCCGTCCGGAAAAATAACGGTGCGTCTCCCGTACGAAGTCTTCATCGGCCTCCGGTACCTGAAGGCCAAGCGTCGCAACCGCACGATCTCGTTCAACACGCTCATCTCCATCGCGGGCGTGACCATCGGCGTGGCGGCCCTGATCGCCACGCTGGGCATCATGACCGGCTTCAAGGAAGACATGCAGGCCAAGATCCTCGGCACGAACTCGCACATCATCGTCACGGCCCGGACCGGCGACACCATCAAGGGCTATACCGAACTGGCGGACAAGGTCGCGGCCGTACCCGACGTCGTCGCCGCCACGCCGTTCATCTTCAAGCAGGTCCTGCTGACCTCGGACACGGGCTCGCACGGCGTCGTGCTGCGCGGCATCGACGTGAAGCGAGAGACGACCGTGACGGAGATCGGCAAAAACCTGAAGTCCGGGTCGCTGGAAGAGCTCGAACGCGTGGGGCCCGCCGGGAAGGCGCCGCCCGCCGCGCCCGGCCGGGCGGCGGAGCCGCCGCTGCTCCCCGGTATCATCATCGGCAAGGAACTGTCGCTGCGGCTGGGCGTCTTCCTGGGCGACCGGCTGAACGTCGTCTCGCCGGTGGGCCCCATGAGCGCGCTGGGCATGATCCCCAAAGTACGCGGCTACCGCGTCGTGGGCGTCTTCGAGGCCGGCATGTTCGAGTACGACTCGTCGCTCGCGTACGTGTCCCTCAAGCAGGCGCAGGAGTTCTTCAACATGGGCGACACGGTGACCGGCGTCGAAGTGAAGGTCGCGGACGTCTTCGCCGCGGACCGCACCGCCCACGCGATCGAAGGCGCGATCGGCTTCCCCTACTGGGCGCGGGACTGGATGAAGATGAACAAGAACCTGTTCTCGGCGCTCAAGATGGAGAAGTTCATGATGTTCGTGCTGCTGGTCCTGGTCGTCGTCGTCGCCTCGTTCAACATCGTCAGCACGCTGACCATGATCGTCGTGGAGAAGCACAAGGAGATCGCGATCCTCAAGGCGATGGGCGCAACCGGCCAGGCCGTGACGCGCATCTTCATGCTGAACGGGCTCGTCATCGGCGTCGTCGGCACGGCGATCGGCATTCCGCTCGGCTACGCCTTCTGCTGGGCCATCCAGGAGTTCTACACGCTGCCAGGGGACGTGTATTACCTCAGCCGGATCCCGGTGAACATCAAGACCTTCGACGTGCTGATCGTGGGCGTCTCCGCCATCCTCATCACCTTCCTCGCCACGATCCATCCCTGCCGGCAGGCGGCCCGCCTCGACCCGGCCGAGGCGCTCCGCTACGAATAACCGTCACCCATGATCGACGCGCGCGACCTCAAAAAATCCTTCAAGCTGGACCGGACGGAGGTCCACGTCCTGAAAGGCGTGAGCCTGGAGATCACACGCGGCGAGATGGCGGCGATCGTCGGCGCGTCCGGCGTCGGCAAGACGACGCTCCTGCACATCCTCGGCACCCTCGACCGGCCCACCAGCGGGTCCGTGCGCTTCGACGGCGACGACGTCTTCGCCAAGGACGAGCCGGCGCTGGCGGATTTCCGCAACCGGAAGATCGGATTCGTCTTCCAGTTCCATCACCTGCTGCCGGAGTTCACGGCGTTGGAGAACGTCATGATGCCGGCGCTCATCCGGCGGCACGAGCAGACGGACGCGCGCGCCGCGGCGGAGGCCGTGCTGAAGGAAGTGGGGCTGGAGCACCGGCTGGCGCATCGCACGGGCGAGCTGTCGGGCGGCGAACAGCAGCGCGTCGCCGTGGCGCGCGCCCTGGTCCTGCGGCCGGACCTCGTGCTCGCGGACGAGCCGACCGGCAACCTGGACTCCCGCACCGGCGAAGCAGTGTTTGCATTGCTGCGGGACCTGAACCGCGCCCGGGGCGTCACGTTCGTCATCGTGACCCACAACGAGGCGCTCTCCAACCAGGCCGACCGCATCATTCGCATGGTGGACGGCAAGATCGCGTAACGCGCGCAGGGAGGAGGATCGTCATGCTGGCCACGCGCATCCGGCAGAAAGACGGCATCTTCTACTTCATCTCCTATCCGGCGCCGGACCTGCTCCGGAAGGTCCGCTTTGTCAGCCGGTTCTACGGCGAGGACGAGCAGATCGCGCCGGGCGCCGTGGCCGAACACGACGAGGTCGCCCAGTTCATCGCCAGAATCGAGCGCAACGACAAGGCCTTCCAGCGCCAGCTCTCGCGCGCCAAGGTCAAGGCCATCACCAACTTCTACGAGACGGCCGTGAGCCAGCCGCCGATCCCGGGCACCGTCCTGCTGTTCACCCCCGAACAACTCCGTTTCAGGGCCGGCGCCTCCGAGGAAGTCGGGCACCTGGAGGAACCCGGCGGGAAATTCCTGGTCATCGACGGGCAGCACCGCCTGGCCGCCCTGCACTTCTACGCGCACGACCGGCCGAACGACGCGCGCACCATCCACATTCCCTGCGTCCTCTTCGACGGCCGCAGCGAGGACTTCGCCACCGAGATGTTCGTCATCATCAACTCGACGCCGACCCGGATCAACAAATCGCACCTGGTGGACCTGTATGAACGGGTCTCATGGGCCAGCCCGGAGAAGAAATTCGCCGCCAAACTGGTCACCCACCTGTATGGAAACGACGACTCCCCGCTCCAGTACCGGATCAACCGGCTGGGCGGCCGGAGCCGCCAGGAAAAGTGGGTCCTGCAGTCCGAGCTGTTCAACGAGCTGCATAAGATCGTCGAGACGCACCGCTCGCTGTTCGAGAAGCGGTGGCAGTTGAAGGTGGACCGCGCCTATCCCCTCGTCCGCGATTATCTCAAGGCGGTGCGCGACGTGATGGAGCCGGTGTGGGGCAAGAACGACCGGTTCATGTTCACCCGCGACGTCACACTCAAGGCGCTCATCCGGGTGCTGGGCACTCTATTGGAGAGCGTGCCCCTGCTGAAGGCCTGGGAGGAAGAGCGGTCGCCGCGCGCGTTCCAGAAGACCTTGGCCGGCTGGGCCGAGCTCGCCAAGGAATTCCGGACGGAGGGGTTCTACGAGCGCTTCCCGGCCAAGGGCCAGCTCGAGCGCGTCCGCCGCATCCACACCCGCCTCACCGACGCGCTGAAGTAGAGCAGCCCGAGACTAGGCCGGCAGAGTCGCGGCTTTGAGGGAGCGGGTGAAGGAGGCAAGGCGGGCGGCGACCTGCCCGCCTTCGGCGACGAGCTTGACCATCGCCGTGCCGACGATCACGCCGTCCGCGATGCGCGCGACCTCGCGAGCGTCCTCCGGCGTCTTGATGCCGAAGCCGACGGCGACCGGCGTCGTCGTGTGGCGGCGGATCTCCCGCACCTTCTTCCCGACTTCCGCCCGGTCTGTGATCTTCGCGCCGGTGATCCCCGTCAGCGAGACGTAATAGACGAAGCCGCGCGAGACCCGCGCCACGCTCGCCTGCCGCTGGGCCGTGCTCGTCGGCGCCAGCAGGAAGATCACGTCCAGCCCCGCCTTGTCGGCCAACGGCCGCAACGTCCCCGCCTCGTCCGGCGGCATGTCGGGCACGATGAGCCCATCCACCCCCGCCACGACCGCATCGCGGCAGAACGCCGCCTCGCCGTACCGGAAGATCGAGTTGTAGTAGGCCATGAGGACGAGCGGCACCTGCGTCTTCGTCCGGAGCGACCGGACCGTGGCGAGAATTTTCTTCAACGAGGTGCCGGAGCGGAGCGCCCGCTCCGCCGCCTGCTGGATGACCGGCCCGTCCGCGATCGGATCGGAGAACGGGACACCCAGCTCGATGACGTCGGCCCCCGCCTCGGCCAACTGCCGGACGTAGATCTCGGTCTCATCCAGTGACGGATCGCCCGCCATGATGTACGCGATCAGCGCCTTCTCGCCGCGCGCATGGAGCGCTGAAAAAGTTTTTCCCAACCGACTCACAGATTCACGCCTTTGATGCGGGCGACCTGATTCACGTCCTTGTCGCCCCGGCCGGACAGATTCACCATGATGATCTGGCGGCGCGTGAGCGTCGGCGCCAGCTTGGTCACGTAGGCGACGGCATGGGCGGACTCGAGCGCCGGCATGAGCCCTTCGGTCTGGCACAGCAGGTCGAACGCCGCCATCGCGTCCTCGTCTGTGGCAGAGGTATAGGCAATGCGCTCCCGCTCCTTATAATAGGAGTGCTCCGGCCCCACCGCGGCGTAATCGAGGCCCGCCGAGACGGAATGGGTCATCTGGATCTGCCCGTCGTCGTCCTGCAGGAGATAGGTCATGGTGCCGTGCAGGACGCCCACCGATCCGGTGGCGAAGCGCGCGGCATGCTTGCCGCTCTCGATCCCGAGCCCGCCCGCTTCGACGCCGACCATCTTGACTTGCTTGTCCTTGAGGAACGCGGTGAACAGCCCGATGGCATTGGAGCCTCCGCCCACGCAGGCGACGAGATAGTCCGGCAGCGTGCCCTCGGCCTGCATGATCTGTTTTCGCGCCTCACGGCCGATGATGGACTGGAAGTCGCGGATCATCATCGGGTACGGGTGCGCGCCGAGGACCGACCCGAGGATGTAGTGGGTCGTGCGGACGTTGGTCGTCCAGTCCCGCATGGCCTCGCTGATCGCGTCCTTGAGTGTGCGGCTCCCCGCGTGGACCGGCTTCACGGCCGTGCCGAGCAGGCGCATCCGGAACACGTTCAGGGCCTGGCGCTCCATGTCCTCCGTGCCCATGTAGACATCGCACTGCAGCCCGAACAGCGCGGCCGCCGTCGCCACGGCCACGCCGTGCTGGCCCGCGCCGGTTTCGGCGATCACCCGCCGCTTGCTCATGCGCCGGGTCAGCAGGACTTGTCCGATGGCGTTGTTGATCTTGTGCGCGCCGGTGTGGCAGAGGTCTTCTCGCTTCAGGTAGATTTTCGCGCCGCCGAGCTTCTTCGTCAACCGCTCGGCGTAGTACAAGGACGTCGGGCGGCCGACGTATTGCCGGAGATAGTACTCCAGCTCGGCCTTGAACTTCGGGTCGCGGCGCGCCTTCTCGTACTCCCTGGTCAGTTCATCCAGGGCGGGAACGAGGGTTTCGGGAACGTAGCGTCCCCCGAACGCTCCGAAGCGGCCGCGCGAATCAGGAAATGGCGTCATGGATCGAGTATAGATGAGGAGCCGTTACCAAGTCCAACTCTTGGCGTTGACGATGAAGGCCCGCACTTTCGCATGGTCCTTCTTGCCCGGTGAGACCTCCACGCCGCTGGCAACGTCGACGGCGTACGGGCGGACCTGGCGGACGGCCTCCAGCACGTTGTCGGGTGTCAAGCCGCCGGCCAGGATGATGGGACCCAAGACCTGGGCCTCGCCGGCCAGGTCCCAATCGATCGTGACGCCGGTTCCCCCCGGCTTTCCCTCGACGAACGCGTCCAGCACGAACCCGCCCACCTGATACGCCGCCAGGCGTTCGAGGTCCCGCCGATCCCGGACGCGGATGGCCTTGAGGATCGGGCGCCCCAGGTCGGCGCAGTACTGCGGCGACTCGTCTCCATGGAGCTGGGCGAGGGGAATGTGACAGTCCTCCATGATCCGGCGGACGGTGCCGATCTCCTCGTTGACGAACACGCCCACCGGCACCACGAACGGAGGCAGGCGCGAGACGATCTCGGCGGCCGTCTTGGGGGCCACCGCGCGCGGGCTCTTCGGATAGAAAACGAATCCGACGGCGTCCGCGCCGGCCTGCACCGCCGCCATGGCATCGTCCAGATTGGTGTTCCCGCAGATCTTGACCTTGACCATCGGGAGGGATTCTACCACGGCCTCCTTGATTGTTCCCACCCGGAACGACTATGCTGAAACACATTCCGGAGAGAGACGGCGCATGCAGCTTGAGTTTCTTGGACACGCAGGATTCATCGTCGCCCATGGCAAGATCCGCGTGGCCTGCGATCCGTGGCTCTCCCCGCTCGGCGCCTTCCACGCCAGTTGGTTCCAGTTTCCGTGCAACCATCATCTCTGGGGACGGGACTATCGGGACCTGACGGCCGTCGTCATCACGCACGAGTGCCAGGACCATCTCGACGCCGCCTTCCTCGCCCGAAAGCTGTCCCCCGAAACCCCCGTCGTGGTCCCGCGGCATCCGTCGCGGAGCGTATGGAACGCCGTCCGGCAGGCCTGCGCCAATCCCATCATCGAAGTGAAACCGGGCGCCGAGCACGCCTTCGGCGAGGGACTCCGCCTGGTCTTCACGACCGACGAGACTTCGGACGGCCGGTGCGCCGCGGCGACTTTCCGCACGCGCGAGGCCGTCCTGATCAACATGAACCGGCTCAGGCTCAAGCCGAAACAGCGCGACGTCCTGAAGGCCCGCACGGGCGGCCGGATCGACGCGCTCCTGATCCAATGCGCCGCGCCGGACTGGAACCCGTTGTGCTGCCGCCACCCGAAAGAGCGCATGGCCGCGCTGGCGCTCGTCAAGCGGGTCGAAAAACTCGAGTACGCCTACCAGGCCCTGGACCAGATGCCGCCGCGCGTGGGCCTTCCCTTCGCCGGGCCGCCGGCGTTCCTGGACGACGCGCTGTTCCGGCACAACGACGACCGCGACGGCAAAGGACTCGTGCCGGACCAGCAGCGCGCCCACGATTGGCTGCGCCAGCGGGGGTACCAGCGTCGGATCGAGATTCCCCTGCCGGGCGACCGATTGAATTTGTTGTCCGGAGACTTCACGCCCGATCAGACGATCCGCCGCGAGTTCTCGTTCGAGCAGAAAGAGGCCTACCTCAAAACCTACGCCGGGCGGATGCGCCCGGCCATCGCGGCGCATCTGGCGGCCTTGCCGCGGCCGGCCGCCGACCTGTTCGAGCCGTTTCGCGCCCACGTGCGGCGCCTGGCGGAGTCGAATGAGTCCGTCTGCACCGACACCAAACTGGAGATCCGGTTCCTGGTGGACGGTCCCCATGGGGGGGATTTCCTCGTCCGATGCGACGCCGGAGAACTCACCGTCGAACGGACCGAAGACCGTTCGGCCCCCTGTACGGTCTCGTTGAATGCGGTCTGGTTGAATCAGATCCTGCACCATCAGTTGCCATGGGAGGATTTTTTCCTGTCGCTGCGCTTCTCGGTCGAGCAGGACCCCGAGGCGGAAGACGACCACTTCTCCTCGTGGCTCGCGCTGGCCGATCTCCGGAACGTTTCGGAACCGGCCCCGACGCAATAATTGTATGGCCTTGTCCGCCGTCACGCTCGAGCAGATCGCCTCCTTCACGAAAGGGGCGCGGATCGGCTCGCCCGATCTCGTGATCTCGGGGGTTTCCGGGATTCAGGAAGCCGGTCCCGGCGATCTGTCGTTTCTCGCCGACGCGTCAACCGTCAAAGACATTCCGCCGACCCGCGCAGCCGCCCTGCTGGTGCCCCGGCACATCGAGCAGCTCGCCTGCGCCCAGATCGTCGTCCCTCACCCGGCCCTCGCCATGGCGCAGGTCGTGGAGAGATTTTTCGTTCCCCAGCGGCCGTCGCTCGGCCTCAGCGTCCTGGTCCACCGCGGGGCCGCCGTCACCATCGGCGAAGGCGCGTCCGTCTGGCCCTTCGTCACGCTCGACGACCGGGTCACGATCGGACGAGGCACGACCCTCTATCCCGGTGTCTTCATTGGTGCCGGGAGCGTCATCGGTGAGCACTGCGTCATCCACCCCAACGTGACGGTCCGGGAAGGCGTCACCATCGGCAATCGCGTCATCATCCACGCGGGCACGGTCGTCGGAAGCGACGGCTTCGGCTACGTGCAGGAAGGCGGGCGGCACCACAAGATCCCGCAAGTCGGGACGGTCGTGATCGAAGACGACGTCGAGCTCGGCGCCAATGTGACCGTGGATCGCGCCACGTTCGGCAAGACGATCATCCGCCAAGGGACGAAGGTGGACAACCTCGTGCAGATCGCGCACAACGTCGACATCGGGGAGCACAATATTCTGGTCTCGCAAGTCGGGATCGCCGGGAGCAGCAAGACGGGGCATCACGTGATCATCGGCGGGCAGGCCGGCATTTCCGATCACGTGACGATCGGAGAGCTGGCGATGATCGCGGCGCGGTCTGGACTGAACCGCGACGTGGCGGCCAAGGACGTCGTCGCGGGCGCTCCCGCCCAACCCCGCCTGGAATGGCTCAAGTCCATGGCCATCGTGGCCAAGCTGCCCGAACTCCGCCAGCAGCTCCGCGACCTGGAAGAGCGGCTGAAGGCACTGGAAGGCAACGCACCGACGAAAGCCGTTCCGGGCCACAAACCCAACGCGGCTTCACAGCCCAACGCCAAATCGCGCAAACGCAAGTAGGGAGAAGCACATGGCCGAACAAGAACGCAGGGTGATGCCGCGGTTTTATCTGGTCTCCCGCGTGGACGTGACAGTCCCCGGCAGCGGCGACCCGCTCTGGGGAGCCATCGGGAACGTCAGCCGGACCGGCATCGCGCTGTACATCCGGCAGCCGATGAAGCCCCGCAGCAAAGTGGACTTGCGGTTTCGCTTCCAAGCGGAGAGCGGGCGGGAAATGACCGAAACCGTCAACGCCACGATTGTGTGGCAGCGCGGAGAGTCTACGGGCCTGGAATTTGACGCCCCGCTGCTTGCCGGTTCACCCGCCGCGCAGAAGGCTCCGCTTCTGACAGGCCACATCGCCAAGAAAGAGACGACCGGGGGAAAATAGAACGGCGCTGCTTTTGTCCCCTCCGAACGCAAAAAGCCTTCATAGAGTGGGTTTATGACACACCGACGCCTGGCATAGACCGGCTGTTCTTCCTACCATGTCCTTTCATTTCATAGAGATACCGGCTCATGGCAACGGCGCGGAGTTTGCACACTCCAGGACTCAGGACATTCGAGCCCTGAGTTCCGACGGGGAAGGAGTGTGCGATGGTTACACAGAAGAAAAACACCATGTTCATTCTCGTCATGACGCTTGCCGCGACACTCGTCATGGCTTCGACCACGTTCAGCGCGACGCCGGAACCGACCGCGCTTCAACCAAAGACCGAGGTGACAGCACCGCTCAATACCCCGGAAACGAAGGAAGCGAAGGCGCCGCCGGCAAGCGATCAGAAGACTTCCGACAAGCAAGAGAAGAGCGACAAGAAAAATGGGCCGCGTGCGGGCATGTTGCTGACCTTTTTCGCCATCATCACCGGCCACCAAGGCACCACCCGCTGATTATCCTTTCATTGCCTTCACCAACTCTGCCACCGCCTGACCCGGCTCAGCAGCGGACAGCACCGCCGAGACCACGGCGCAGCAATCGGCATCCGCCGCGACGACCTCGCGGACATTCTTGGCAGTGATCCCTCCGATGGCCACAATCGGGATGCGCACCTTGGCCCGCACTTCGCGCAACCCCGCCACGCCCACGACCGGATCGGGGTTCTCCTTCGTGGTGGTCGGAAAGATCGGCCCGAAGCCGATGTAGTCCGCGCCGCCGGCTTCCGCCTCGAACGCCTGCGCCAGCGTATGCGTTGAGATGCCGATCAGCTTGTCGGGCCCCAGAATCTTTCGCGCGTCCGCCAGCGGCAAATCCTCCTGCCCGAGATGCACGCCGTCCGCTCCCACGGCTTTGGCGACATCCACCCGATCGTTCACGATGAACGTCCCGCCGCCTTTCCGGACCAGCGGGCACAAGGCAGCGGCCGTCTCAGCGAGCTGCCGCGTCTCCGGAGTTTTCATCCTGAGCTGAAAGAGCCGCACCCCGGCATCGAGCGCCAGTTGAACGATATCGGTCAAGGGACGAGGGCCGGCGATGGCAGGATCTACAATGAGATAAAGACCCGACAGGCGCAAATTCAGCCGGAGGTGGGCGACGACATGAACCGTTCGAGGAAAGCCGTGGAGAAGCGGCCCTTCTGGAAGTCGGGATCGTCGAGGATCCGTCGGAGCAGCGGGATCGTGGTCTTGATGCCTTCAATGACGCACTCGTCCAAGGCCCGTCGCATCCGGGCCAGCGTTTCCTCCCGGGTCTGGCCACGCACGATCAGCTTCGCGATCAGAGAATCGTAGTACGGCGTGATTTCGGAGCCCGGTTCGATCCCGGTGTCCACCCGGACCCCCGGCCCGCCGGGCGGATGGCAGCGCGTGATCCGTCCGGGGCACGGCGTAAATGTGTCCGGACACTCGGCATTGATCCGGCACTCCATACTGTGGCCGGCAATCCTGACGTCCTGCTGCTTCCAGGACAGCGCCATGCCGGCGGCGATCTTGATCTGCTCTTTGATCAGGTCGATGCCCGTCACCTCTTCCGTGATGGGGTGCTCGACCTGGATCCGCGTGTTCATCTCCATGAAGTAGAAGTGTCGGTCCTTGTCCAGGAGGAACTCGACGGTGCCCGCATTGCGGTAGCGAACGGCTTGGGCCGTCTCGACCGCCACCCGGCCCAACTCCCGGCGGAGACGGTCGTCCACCGCCGGCGACGGCGTTTCCTCGATAAGCTTCTGGTAGCGGCGCTGCACGGAGCAGTCCCGCTCCCCCAGCGAGATCGTGCGTCCCTTCTCATCCGCCAGGATCTGGACTTCAATGTGCCGCGGTTCGAGGAAGTACCGCTCCACATAGACGCTCTGATTGCCGAAGGCCGCATTGGCCTCCGCCCGGGCCGCCTGAAACGCGTGAGCCAGCTCGTCTTCCTTGTTCACCACGCGCATCCCGCGCCCGCCGCCGCCCGCGGACGCCTTGATAATCACTGGATAGCCGATCTTGGCGGCCACCGCCGCGGCCTCCTGCTCGCTGGCGATCTCGCCCTCGCTGCCCGGGAGCACCGGCAACCCATGCTTGATCATGATGTCGCGCGCCTTGGACTTGTCGCCCATGGTCGCGATGTTGTCGGACGTCGGGCCGATGAACTTGATCCCGATGGACTCGCAGACCTCGGCGAAGTGGGCATTCTCGGCCAGGAAGCCGTACCCCGGATGAATGGCGTCGCACGCCGTGATCTCGGCCGCGCTCAGGATGTTGGGGATGTTGCGATAGCTCAGCGCGAGATCGGCGGGCCCGATGCACAGGTGCTCGTCCGCGAGCCGCACATGGACGGAGTCCTTGTCGACCTCCGAATGGACGGCCACGCTGCGGATGCCGAGCTCCTTGCAGGCCCGGATGACCCGCACCGCGATCTCGCCGCGGTTGGCGATGAGGATTTTCTTGAACACCCTTCAGCCCTCCGGCTGCGCACCCGGCTCGATGAGAAAGAGCGGCTCACCGTATTCGACCGGCTTGGCGTTCTCCATCAGGATCTTGACCACGCGCCCGTCCACCTCGGACTCGATTTCGTTCATCAGCTTCATCGCCTCGACGATGCAGAGCACCTGGCCCTTCTTCACATACGCGCCTTCTTCCACGTAGGACTCGGCATAGGGAGAGGCCGACCGGTAGAAGGTGCCCACGATGGGCGAGCGCATCGTGACCAGCCCTTCGGTCGGCTGCTCGGCCGGCGGCGCCTCCGTCGAGCCCGGACCCGGGACAGATACCTCGACCGGAGCGAGCGGAGCCCCCGCCCCCTCCCGCCGCAGCCGGATGCGGAGCCCGTTCCGTTCCACTTCGAGATCGCTCACATTCGCGTTCTGGAAGACCGCGATCAGATCGTGCAGGACCTTCGGTTCCACCAGGGCGTCCGGGCGCGGCTTCGGTTCCGGCTTCGCCGCTTTCTTGGCGGGCTTGGAGGTGCGGCCCTTCATCAGGCTCGTTCCACGTATTCGCGGGTACGGCTATCGACTTTGACCACCACGCCCTCGTCAAGATAGAGCGGCACCTTGATGGTCGCCCCGCTTTCGAGCGTGGCGGGCTTCGATCCGCCGGAAGCCGTATCCCCGCGCACGCCCGGGTCGGTCTTGACGACCTTGAGCTCGACGAACACCGGCAGTTCCATGCCGATCGGCTCCCCCTTATGGAGCAACAGCTTGACGGTCATGTTTTCCTTGAGTAGGTCCCATCCGTCGCCCAGATGATCCCGGCTGAACGTCAACTGCTCGTAGGTCGTCGTGTCCATGAAGGTGTACTGCTTGCCTTCCACGTAGAGAAAGGTCATCTCCCGCTCGTCCAGATCGGGCGACGGCAGTTTTTCTCCCGACCGGTACGTCCGCTCGATGACGTTGCCCGATCTGAGGCTCTTCAATTTGGTCCGTACAAAGGCCCCGCCTTTGCCCGGCTTGACGTGCTGAAACTCGATGATCGTGAACGGCTCCCCGTCCAGTTCGAGTTTCGCGCCATTGCGAAATTCCGACGTTGAAATCACGTGTGCGTCTCTCCTTCTCCTGGTTCACGTCTGCTACTTTTTGATTGTCGCCTGCTGCGCCCGCAGATGCGCGACGGCGGCCCTCAGTCCCAACGCGTAGCTGTCCGCGCCGAAGCCCGAGATCTGGCCGACCGCCACGCCGGCGACATAGGAATGCTGGCGGAATTCCTCGCGGCGGTAGATGTTGGACAGATGCACCTCGATGGTCGGAATCCCGACCCCCGCCACGGCGTCCCGCAGGGCGACGCTCGTGTGGGTATACGCGCCGGGATTGATCACGAGCGCGTCGTACCGGCCCCGGGCGTTCTGGATCCATTCCACCAGTTCGCCCTCGCCGTTCGACTGGCGAATCGTGACGGCCACGCCGAGTTCCCGTGCCAGAGACTCCACCTCTCCGTTGATTTTATCCAGCGTGACCGTACCGTAGACGTCTGTTTCACGAGTGCCCAACAGGTTGAGGTTCGGGCCGTGGAGGACGAGCACGTTCACGACCGGCGCCGCTCCCGGATCACGGAGAGCCATCCTTCCAGGCGGCGAATGCGGGCCTTGCGCGAGGCCTGGGCCGGCGTCTCTTGCGATGCTTCTCCTTCTTCCAATGCCATGATCCGCTCGTGCAGCGTCATGTTGTCGGGATCCTTTTCGGCAAGACGGCGGTAGACCTCAAGGCCCTTGTCGCGATGCCCCTGCGTGATGTAGAGCTCCGCCAGGGTCTCGCTGTCGGTCTCCTCCTTCGAGCCTTCCATGGAGAATGAAATCTCTTTGTCGGCGGGCGCCGGCGGCTCCGGCTCGTCGACAGGAGACTTTGAAAGACGGAGCGTGTCGGGCCGTTCGGCGGGCGCCGGCGCATCCTTCCCTTTCGCTTTCTTTGCCGCCGCCTTGTGTCCTTCTTGGGGCTTTTCCCCGGCGGGCTCTTTCAGCAATTCCTCAAGCAAGTCCTTCATCTCCCGATCCTTGGGATTGGCCTGGAGCACGGTTTCGCAGGCCTTGGCCGCCGCATGCTTGTCTCCCAGTTCCAGATACACCTTCGCCAGGTGGCGATGGGCGGCGAAATTGTCCGGCGTGGTCTTGATGACTTGCTCCAGTTCGACGCGCGCCAACGCGAGCTCCCCCGAGGTTTGATAGATTTCCCCGAGCAGCACCCGGGCGCTCACCATTTTGGGAAACTTCTTCAATCCTTGCTGGAGCACTTCGATCGCCTTGCCGAATTGCCCCGCGTCCGCAAGTTCCTTGGCTTCAGTCATAAACGCGCGCGATGCTGAGTCCGCCATTAGTCGGTTCCTCCTTTGGTCCGGAGTTCCAGGACGGCGTCAAGGATCCGGTGCGCCAGTTCCAGCTTGGACATGAGCGGCAGCGCATCGCAGCGGCCCGCCCGATCGAGCAGGGTCGCCCGGTTCGTCTCGGTGCCGAACCCGGCCCCGGGCTCCGTGACATCGTTGGCCACGATCAGGTCCAGCGACTTTCTGCGCAGCTTGGCCCGGGCGCGCGCGACGAGATCGCCGGTTTCGGCCGCAAACCCGACGACGAGCTGACCGGCCCGGCGCCGCGGCAGATCCATCAGGATATCCGCCGTCGGTTCGAGCGCCAGTGCACGCGGCCCGCGCCCCTTCGGAATTTTTTCACGGGCAGGACGGGCGGGCCTGAAGTCGGCGACCGCCGCCGCCATGATCAGGACATCGGCATCGGAAAACCTGGTGATCACTTCCTTCCGCATTTCCTCTGAGGTCAGGACCGATACAAGGGTCGTGTTGGGAACCGGCGGCAGGCCGGTTGGGCCCGCAATCAGGACGACTTCGGCTCCGCGGTCGCGCGCGGCTTCGGCGAGCGCCCAGCCCATTTTCCCGGAGGAGCGGTTCGAGATGAACCGGACTGGGTCGAGCGCTTCGTGCGTCGGACCGCCCGTGATGAGCACCCGTCGGTCTCTGAAATCCTTGACGGGGTGCAGCGCCCCCGAGATCGCCGACAGAATCGCGTCTTCTTCCGGAAGGCGCCCCTTGCCGACCCGGCCGGAGGCCAACGGCCCCACCTCAGGCTCCAGCACGATGACACCGCGCCGCCTGAGCGTCAATACGTTGTCGCATACCGCCGGATGGGTCCACATACCGCCGTCCATGGCCGGCGCCACCACCACCGGGCACTCCGCCGCCAATACCAACGTGGAGAGCAAATCGTCGGCAAGCCCGTGCGCCAGCTTGGCAACACAGTGGGCCGACGCGGGCGCGATCGCAATCAGATCAGCCGATTCCGCCAGGGCGAGGTGCGGCATGACCATCGGAGCAGGAGGGGGCCCCGCCCAAGGCGCCCCTCCCGCACCCGCTGTTTGGCTTTCCTGTGCAAAAAGGTCTGTTCCGACCGGGTGGCCGGTGACGGCCTCAAAGGTCAACGGCGTGATGAACCGCTGCGCGGTGTGCGTCATGACCACGTGCACGGCTGATCCTCCGGCCATCAGACGCCGCGCCAGCGACACCGCCTTGTAGGCAGCGATGCTCCCGGTCACGCCCAGCACGATCGTTTTCTCCCGGAAACGTCCGCTCGGCGCCCGGGCAGTGCGATCAGTCGTCTTCACTCGCCTCCACCGGCTTGGGAGAGTCGTCCACGACGACGCTCAGGTCTTTCTTGATCTCGGCGGCGTCCGCGCCCGCGACCTGGGCCATGGTCAGCTTCTCAAGCTCGCGTTCGCGCTGCTTGCGGGCCTCCTTCATGGCTTGGCGAGCCTCTTTGCCGACGAGGAATTCAATTTTGCCCTTGAGCATTTCCTCCAGCGCGATCGTCGTGGGCTTGGCGTGCCTGGTCGGCAGTGCAGGACGGGCGCCCTGCATCAACTGCCGAGCCCGCTGGGCCGTGATAATGACCAAACGGCTCCGCGACTCAACGGGCACCTTCTCATAATCCGGCAACAGCGACAATGCGTCCATTTAACATCCCCCCTCATTCCCCAATAGGTCCCCTTCCAGCATCGACAGGTCCAGCACGGCCGTCCTCGTACGCTCGGCCAGCACAATCGCCTCAAGCTGACGAACTGAAAACTTAAAGTCATCATTGATAATAACATGCATATAATCATGATAATGCTTCACTTCGTCCTTCGCCTTTTTCAACCTTCTGGCGATTTCTTCGGGGGAATCTCCTTTGCGATCCTCCAGGCGATGGCGGAGCACTTCCAGGGACGGCGGCAGGACGTAGATCGAAACCGCCTCCGGCTCATGCCGCCGTATCTGCAATGCCCCTTGGGTATCGATGTCGAGCAGGACATCGACCCCCTGCACGATCCACTCCCGAATGGGCGCCCGAGGCGTCCCGTAAAGGTTTCCGTAGACCTCGGCCCACTCCAGAAACGCGCCCTCCTTGATCATCCCCCGAAACGCCGCTTCATCCACAAAGTGATAATCGCGGGATTCCATCTCGCCCGGACGAGGCTTACGCGTGGTACACGAGACTGAATAGCGCAAGTCCGGCAGGCGTGCGACGAGCTCATGGCAAAGAGAGGTCTTGCCGGCGCCGGAAGGAGCCGACACGACGAAGAGCGTCCCATGGCGGCGTCTGTCGGGCACGCTTCTACTCGACATTCTGCACCTGCTCGCGGATCTTCTCGAATTCCGCCTTCAGCGCGACGATCTCCTGCGTCACGGCCGTGTCGCCGATCTTCGAGCCGATCGTGTTGACTTCCCGGTTCATCTCCTGCAGCAGGAAGTCCAAGCTGCGTCCCACCGGCTCCGACTTGTGAAGGAAATTCCTGAACTGGTCCAGATGGCTGTCCAGCCTGGTCAGTTCCTCGCTCACGTCGCTCCGATCGGCCAGCAACGCCACTTCCTGCGCAACCCGGCTCTGGTCCACCCCGTCCTTTCCTCCACCCGAGTTCTCCAGCAACCGATTGACCCGTTCCTGCAACCGCGCCTGTCGCTCCTGCACGATGTCGGGCAACCGGAGCCGGACCGTCCGCAGATGGCCGACGATCTCCTGCAGCCGGGTCAACAGGTCCCGCTCCAGCGTGCGGCCTTCATGCCGGCGCATGCGATCCAGTGCCTTCAGCGCCCGCTCCAACACCTTTTCCGCCGCGCGCGCCGCTCCGGGATCTTCGGGCGCCAACTCGGCCGGCTTGATGATATCCCGAAAGCCGGCCAGCAGCGCCACGTCCAACGTCCCTTTCAGACCGAGTTCCTGCTGCAGTTCCTTGAGCAGCGCGCGGTACCGGCGTGCCAACGCCCTGTCCAGAACAAGCCCCCGTCCGGGGTCCCGCTCGCCGCTGAAGTTCACCGTCACGTCCACCCGTCCGCGGGCCACGTGGGACTGGATCAAGTTGCGGATCCGGTCTTCATGGGCCTGCAAGACGCGGGGCAACTTCGCCACGACCTCGCTATGGCGATGATTCACCGACCGGACTTCCGCGGTGATCGGCGTGCTCTTATGGCGGCCTTCGGCCCGGCCATACCCGGTCATGCTCCTGATCATGTCGGGCGTTTCCCTTCCCAGGGGCACAGCGCATACAGCCGGCATTCATGGCACTGAGGCGCGCGCGCCCGGCAGATATGCCGCCCGTGCAACAGCAGCTGGTGCGAGCCCCTCGTCCAGGAGGCCTTCGGCAACGCGCGCTGCAACGCACGCTCGATCTTCTCGGGGTCTTCCGTGTCCACCAGCCCCAGTCGCCGGGTGACGCGCTTCACGTGCGTGTCGACGACCACCGAGGGCACCCCGAAACAATTGCCGAGCACGACGTTGGCCGTCTTACGCCCCACGCCGGGCAGGGTGACCAGCTCTTCCATCGTCCCCGGCACCTGCCCAGCGAACCGGCTAACCAAGGCCTGCCCACAACGGATGAGACTCCTGGCTTTCGCCTTATAGAACCCCGTCGCGCGAATTTCCTTCTCAAGAACGGACGGATCGGCGTTCGCATAGTCTTGAGCCGTCCGATACCGGACAAACAATCCCGAAGTCACCCGGTTCACCCGCTCATCCGTGCACTGGGCCGACAGGATCGTGGCCACCAGCAGTTGGAACGGAGTCTTATAGTGGAGAGCCACCTTCGGGTTCGGGATTTCCTCATCAAGCAGCTTTAGGAGCCGGCTCGCCATGTCTACGGAGCGACCCATCGCCTTGAAAAGAATGGGGTATGTTAGCAGGGAAGGCCGGCTCGGGTCAAACTCCAGAGCCGCTTTTCGACCGCTTCCAAAAGCGGAATCAGCGTCTCCGGTCGCACGGCCGCAACTGCCAACCCGCCCAGCCGCGCGCTGAGGATGGATGCCTGGGCCGGATCGACCCGATCAGCCTTGTTCAAGGCCAGCACGCGGGGCACTCGCTCAAGGCCCAGCTCCCGGAGAATCCCCTCCACCACCGCCACCTGCTGCTCCAGGTTCGGATTGCTGATATCGGCGACATGGAGTAGCAGATCGGCATCGTGCAGTTCCTCGAGCGTGGCGCGAAACGCGCCCATCAGCTCCTCGGGGAGATTCCGAAGGAACCCGACCGTGTCGGTCACGACCGCCTCCCGCTCCGCCGGGAACCGCAACCGGCGGCTGGCAGTATCCAAGGTGTCGAAGAGGCGATCGTGCGCCGTGACCCGGCTGCGGGTCAGAACATTCAGCAACGTGGATTTTCCCGCGTTCGTGTAGCCGACGATCGAGATGATCGGGACGTCTCGGCGTAGCCGACGGGCCCGTTGCTGGGCGCGATTCCTGGCCAGCGCCTCGATCTGTTTTTCGAGATGCGTGATCCGATCCCGTACCCGCCGGCGATCCACTTCCAGTTTCGTCTCGCCCGGGCCGCGCCCCCCGATGCCGCCCGCTAGCCTCGACATCGCCGTCCCGTGTCCCGTGAGACGCGGCAGGAGATAGCGCAACTGGGCCAGCTCGACCTGAATCTTCCCCTCCCGGCTGTGGGCCCGCCGGCTGAAGATATCGAGGATCAGTTGCGTCCGGTCAATGACCTTCAGCTCCGTGACCTCCGCGATCGCGGTCGCCTGGGCCGGCGTGAGGTCCTGGTCGAAGACGAGGAAGTCCACCCCGTGCTGAAGCGCTTTGATCACCACCTCCTTGAGCTTGCCGCTGCCCAGCAGATACTTGGAATGAATCGCCTGCGGCCGCTGGACAACCTGGTCCAGAACCACCAGGCCCGCCGAGCGCGCGAGCTCCGCCAGCTCCACAAGCGACTCTTCCTGATCGGCCAGGTGCTGTCTGGAGACGCTGACCAAAATGGCCTGCTCCTGGAAGTCGTTCACCAGATGCGCGGGCCTGGTGCGGCTCAATTCTTCTTCGAGAGCGTTTAGAAATTCCCCCAGGCGCACGTCGCACTCCTGCAGGGCGACGGGTTTCCAGACTTCATAAGGTTTGCCGGCTTGATTGGGAGGCAGGATGTTCGCGGCGTACAGGTGCCCAGGCTGGCCGTCGCCTTTGACGCCGACGGCGGCCATTAGGTCGAGCCGCAGGAGCGCCAGATCGGTCAGGTCGTCCTGGCTCAGCGGCTCGTCGCGAAGATGCGTGTGGACCAGCCGGAGACCGCGCAGCGATCGCCGCCCCAGGCGATACCCCGACAGATCCGGCAGTACGACTTCGCGGTCGTTGCCGACGATCACGTCCTCAACGGCCCCGCGCCGGTTGATCAGCACCCCGATCTGGCGGCCGATCTCATGCGATAGGCCGGTGCAAAAGCGGGCGAGTTCCCAGGAAATGATCGCGTCTTCCGGCACCCGCCGGCGATACACGTGCTCCAGCCGGCGCAGTTGATTGGGCTTGAGACCTGTCAGATTGCCGTGTGCCGAGGGAATCGCAGTACTCCCGTCAGACCCCGATGGCCCAATCCGCCTGAGGCTCGAATTCCAGCGTCGCCGCGCGGCCGCTCGGGAAAAGCCGGGCGCCGGCAACGGCGATCATGGCCCCGTTGTCCGTGCAGTAGTGGAACGGCGGAATGTGGACCGCAATGTCCGT
Organism: uncultured Nitrospirales bacterium; assembly: GCA_964472655.1. Taxonomy (GTDB): domain Bacteria; phylum Nitrospirota; class Nitrospiria; order Nitrospirales; family NS-4; genus SCTG01. Next base: position 122,150 of record CAYYLQ010000002.1, on the reverse strand, counting down.
TTCTTGCCCGCGCGTTTCGAAGAGGGTCCGCAACTGCGAGTTAGCAGCCACGCCGCCGGTGACCACCACATCGCGCACCCCCACTCGACGGACGGCGGCGAGAGTCTTCTCCACAAGCACGTCAACAATGGCCTGCTGGAATCCCGCCGCGACGTCTGGCACATGCCAGGAACGCCCCGCGGCTTCGCGGTCACGCAGGTAGTACAGCAAGGCGGTTTTGATCCCGCTGAAACTAAAATTGAGGTCTTCACAGGTGGGATAGGGACGAGGGAACGGCACCTTGCCCGGGTTCCCTTCCCGCGCCAGCCGATCGATCACGGGGCCGCCGGGATAGCCCAACCCCAGCATCTTGGCGGCCTTGTCAAAGGCCTCGCCGGCCGCATCATCCATCGTCCGTCCGAGTAGCTCCGTCTCGTCCCACGCTTTCACGCAATAGAGGTTCGTGTGCCCGCCCGATGCGATCAGCGCGACAAACGGAGGAGTCACACGGGTGGCGCCGAGCCAGGCCGCGCTCAGATGGCCTTCCAGATGATTGACGGGAATCAGCGGGATGCCCAGGGAATACGCCAGCGCCTTGCCGTACGCCACGCCGACCAGCAGCGCGCCGATCAGCCCGGGCCCGCCGGTCACCGCGACCGCGCTGAGATCACGCACGCCGACACCCGCCCGCGCAAGGGCTTCCCGCGCCACCAAGTCGATGGACTCGATGTGGCGGCGCCCGGCCAGCTCGGGCACCACGCCGCCGAAGCGGGCATGGGTCTCGATCTGCGACCGCACGACCTCCGCCAGAACGCCGGCATCGGATCCGGCGACCGCGGCCGCAGTCTCGTCGCAGGACGTTTCGATTCCGAGAATCAGCGGAAGACTTGTTGGCAAGAATGCCGTGGGATCAGACGCCGGCCAGCGCCTCTTCTTCGACAAACGCCGGCGTCCCGTCCTTGAGGACCACTTTGACCTTGCGGGACTCCTTGAACCGTCCCTTGATCAATTCCTCCGAGAGCGGATCGCCGATGTTCTTCTGTATGCAGCGCCGCATGGGACGGGCGCCGTACACCGGCTGGTATCCTTCTTGGATGAGCCAGGTTTTGACCTCTTCCGACACATCGAGCTCGATCCCGCGTTCAACCAGGCGCTGGTTCAACTCGCTCAGCAGATTGTCCACGATCGTGACGAGGTGCGTCTTGTCCAGCGAATGGAAGACGACCACCTCATCGATACGGTTGAGGAACTCAGGGCTGAACGTATGCTTGAGCTCGCCCAGAATGCTGTCCTTCTGGCGAAGATTGAGCTCATCACTGGTATCACGCTGGAACCCGAGCGAGGCCCCCTTGACGAAGCGGGTCCCGATATTCGAGGTCATGATGATGACCGTGTTCTTGAAGTCCACCTTCCGTCCCAGGCTGTCCGTGAGGACGCCGTCGTCCAGCACCTGTAAGAGCACGTTGAAGAGATCCGGGTGCGCCTTCTCGATCTCGTCGAAGAGCACCACGGAATAGGGCCGGCGGCGCACCTTCTCGGTGAGCTGCCCGCCTTCTTCATAGCCCACATACCCAGGCGGCGCCCCGAACAACCGGGAGCTGCTGAACTTTTCCTGGTATTCGGACATGTCGATCCGGATGAGGGCATCCTCGGTGTTGAACAGGAACTCCGCAAGCGCCCGCGCGAGTTCGGTTTTCCCAACACCCGTCGGTCCCATGAAGATGAACGAGCCGATCGGCTTCTTGGATTCCTTGAGTCCGGCCCGCGAGCGCCGGATGGAGCGGGCGACGGCGGAGACGGCTTCGTCCTGGCCGACCACTCGCTTGTGCAGAGCCTCTTCCATCCGCAGCAGCTTCTGGGATTCCTCCTCTTCGAGCTTGAACAGGGGGATGCCGGTCATCTTGGAGACCACGTACGAAACGTCTTCCCGGGTGATCACCGGACGGCTCTTTTCCTGGTCCTTCTTCCATTCCCGCTTGGAGTCCTCCAGGAGCTTGCGCAGCCGTTCCTCTTCTTCACGGAACTTCACGGCTTCCTCGAAATTCTGGAGGGCGATCGCCAACTCCTTCTCGCGGGCGACTTTCTTGAGCTCCTGCTCCATGGCGCGCAGGTCGCCGGGCAAGGCATAGGCCTGCAGCTTGGCGCGCGACCCCGTTTCGTCGATCACGTCGATGGCCTTGTCGGGGAAGAACCGGTCCGTGATGTACCGGTCCGAGAGCTTGACGGCCTCGGCGATGGCCTCCTCGGTGATTTCCACACCGTGGTGGCCTTCGTAGCGATCGCGCAGGCCTTGAATGATGCGGATGGTTTCCTCCACGCTGGGCTGCTGCACATAGATGGGCTGGAAGCGCCGCTTCAACGCCCCGTCCTTTTCGATGTGCTTGCGGTACTCATCCAAGGTGGTCGCGCCGATGCACTGGATCTCGCCCCGTGAGAGCGCGGGCTTGAGCATGTTGGAGGCGTCGATGGAGCCCTCCGCCGCGCCGGCGCCCACCAGCGTGTGGAGCTCGTCGATGAAGATGATCACGTTGCCCGCCTGGACGATCTCCTTCATGACCACCTTGAGGCGCTCCTCGAACTGGCCGCGATACTTCGTGCCGGCCACAAGCGAGCCCAGGTCCAGGGCGATGACGCGCCTGTTGAGCAGATTGTCGGGAACCTCCGAACCCACAATGCGCTGGGCAAGCCCTTCGACGATCGCTGTCTTGCCGACGCCGGCCTCGCCGATCAGCACCGGGTTGTTTTTGGTTCGCCGGCTGAGGATCTGCAGCACCCGCTCGATCTCGTCTTGACGACCGATGACCGGATCCAGTGAGCCTTCCTGTGCCAGATGGGTCAGGTCACGCCCGAATTCATCCAGGGCCGGCGTGTTGCTCTTGCGGTCGCGCTCCCGCGGTGAGCTCTTGCGCAAAAACGACACCGTCAATTGACGAGCGGTCAGGAGGTTGGCGCCCAGGCTCCGGAGGATCTTCCCGCCGATGCCCTCCTCCTCACGTAGGAGGCCCAGTAGGAGATGCTCCCCGCCGATATGATTGTGCCCCAACAGACGGGCCTCTTCGACCGCATATTCGATGACCTTCTTCACCCGCGGGCTGAACGGGATCTCCCCGAACGTCATCGTCGTTCCGCCGCCCGGAAGGTTCCGCTCGATTTCGAGGCGGACCTGCTCCGAGGAGAGACCCATCTTTTTCAGGATCATCAGGGCAACGCCGTCGCTCTCGCGCAGGATGGCCAGCACGAGATGCTCGGTGCCCAGATAGTCGTTCTGGTGCCGCTCGGCCTCCTCGCGCGCCAAGACGATGATTTTGCGGCCCTTGTCGGTGAATCGTTCGAACATTCGGTCTCCTCCCCGGCTGGTCGGGCACCTCTACGGTTTGTCGGCCATTAGCGGAGAATTCTTGATCGTTATTCTAACCAGCGTTTGGCTCACTGTCAAGCGACAGCGTCGTAACAGCGACCGTCTAAAAACCGATCAGAATTGCCGAGATCGAGCCAACGTAGGTAATGTTACGACATGTTTCGTTGACAACCCCTCATGGGCACCGATAGAATGCGCGCATGAAACGCATCGGTATCATTGTCAAATCCGAGTCGCCGGACGCCCAGGCTCTCCTGAAGGAGCTTGCGCCCTGGCTGCGGGCCCGCGGCAAAGAGCCGATGCTCGATCCGCCCACCGCCGCGCTCGCGGGAGAGACGGCCTCGTATCCGAAGAAAGACATCGCCACGCTTGCCGACATGCTGGTGGTGCTGGGAGGGGACGGCACCATGCTGGCCGCCGCCCGGCTGGTGGAAGGCAGGCCCATTCCGATCCTGGGGGTCAACGCCGGCGGCCTAGGGTTCCTCACTGCGGTGACGCGCGACGAGGCCTTCACGGCCCTGGAGCACGTCTTCTCCCGGGCCTTCGCGGAAGAGGAGCGCCTCATGCTGCGCTCGCGGGTCGTCCGGCGGGGGGAAGAGGTCATCGCGGCCTCAGCCCTCAACGACGCCGTGGTCGGCAAGGGTGCGTCTCACATGGTGCAGCTGGAGATCTCGATCAACGGACAGTTCGTCACGCGCCTGCGGGGGGACGGCCTGATCGTCTCGACCCCGACAGGCTCTACGGCCTATTCCATGGCCGCAGGCGGGCCTATCCTGAACCCGTCGGTCCACGCGCTAATCCTCACGCCCATCTGCCCCCACACCCTCACCAACCGGCCCATCGTGATTCCGCAAGACGTCCTCGTCGAAGTCGTCCTGGTCAGCAGGGACCAGGGGGCGACCGCCACCTTTGACGGGCAGGTCGGCATTGCGCTGCAGCCGGGCGACAGGGTCGAGATCCGGGCCTCGGAGAATAAGACCCGCCTGATCCGATTTCCCGACCGCTCCTACTACGATATGCTCAGCAAGAAACTGAAGTGGGGAGAGAGCTAGCGGGACGCCGGGGTTTTCACGCCCGCCTTGTTCTTGCGGATCACGGCCAGCATTTCCTCATTGGTGGGAAACTTGAACTCTTCGATGTCGCGGCGCTGGCCTTCCTGTTTCTCCATCTCGCTCAAGACCATGAGCTCGTCGGCTCGAACGAGATCCGGCTGCCGGCTTTTCAGGAGGGTTTCCAGTTGCCGGAGCTTCCGTGAGGCCCCCTCGGAGGACAGCGGCTCCTTGGTCGCCAGGTAGCGCGTCACGACCTCGCTGCACCACTCCCCGTCACGCTTGGCAACGCCGACCAGCCCTTCGCTCGCCTTGCGCGCCCACCCGCTGAGGAAGACCCCAGGAATGACAGCGCCGGCTGCTTCCTCGTACGCCTGGAAGAGGCTGTCATCGGGATCGTTCTGCGTCCGGTTCGGGTTCGTGATGAAGACCCCGCCTTTATAAGGAAGGCCCACCTTCTCGTCCACCCGGTCGCCGACGGCGAAAACGACGCTGTCGCACGGCAGGGCATACGTCGTCTTCATGCCCGCCGCCGCGGTGTCCGCGCCTTTGACTTCCAGCCTGGTGTCTTCAAGCTCCAGGCCTGTAACTTGATTGTGCGCGTCGGTCAGGATCCGCTTCGGCGAGGACAGGAAATGGAAGTGCATGCGGGTTGGGCTCTCCAGGGGCTCGCACTTCGTGAACTCCGCCCGCATGTCGGCCAGCACCTTGTCCGGCGATTGCCCCACGGCCTCCATGCGCGAGGCGACCCGGGCGAATTCCTTTTCAAGGGACTCCTGATCGATGTGCGCGCAGACGGCGCGGATTTCCTTGGGATTGTACTTCCGTTCGGCCGGGCCCCGACGGACGATCACATGGACTTCCGCCACGCGCCGGCGGCGCGAGAGCCAATGCGCGATATCCACCATCACGTCCCCGATGCCGATGACCGCCACACGCTGGCCCATCTCGAACGGCCGGGTGCCGAAGCCAGGCAGTAGATTGAAGTGATAGACGCAGTCCTTGGCGTGATAGACCCCCTTGGCCATGTCCCCTTCCACACCGATGGTTTTTGTGCCCTGGGCGCCGGTTGAGAACACCAGCGCGCTCGGCTCGAGCGCGCGCAACTCTTCGACGGTCAGGTGATAGCCGTTGCCTACCATCACGTTGCCGAAGTAATGAACGTTGGGACGGGTCAGAATCTCCCAGTACCCCTTCCGCAACCCGCCGCGCAGCTTGTGCTTGTTGGGGAAAATGCCGTACTCGGCAAGCCCGCCGAACTTGATATCCCGATTGAGCACCACGACTTCGTGCCCCTGCTTGGACATCAGGTTGGCGACGGAGAGACCGGCCGGGCCGGCTCCGACGACGATGATCACATGCTTCGCGCTCATCAGTGGATGCGTCCTCTACGACCCTTCTCCTTAGGCAAAAATAAGCGCCGAAGCTAGCATAATTTCAAGCGAAATGTCAAAACGGCTTAGCCGCCTGCGCCGCCCGGTTTGCCGCCCGTCAGGCCCGGTTCGGTCATGCGCCAGGGGTCTAGGAGATGATTGAGGCGGGACTCCGGCAGAACCTTTCTCAGCAATGCCACCTCGCGAACGGTCTTGCCGGTCTTGTAAGCTTCTTTGGCAATCTGGGCCGCGGCTTCGTACCCGATCTCAGGCGCGAGGGCCGTGCACATGGCGAGGCTCTGTTCGATGCCAGCGCGGCATCGTTCTTGATCGGCCGCAATCCCCTCCACGCACCGAGCCGCAAAATTCTCGGCGGCACGCGCCAGCAAGGAGATGGATTGCAGGATGTTGTGCGCCATGACCGGCAGCATCACGAGCAACTCGAAGTTGCCAGTCTGCCCGGCGACGGTAATGGCTGCATCGTTGCCGATGACCTGTGCGGAAACCATCATGACGGATTCGGCGATGACGGGATTCACCTTGCCCGGCATAATGGACGAACCGGGCTGGGTTTCCGGCAGAAGGATCTCCGCGAGCCCGCAGCGCGGGCCCGACCCCAGCCACCGCAGGTCGTTCGCGATCTTCATCAAGCTGACCGCGACGGTCTTGAGCGCCCCGCTGGCCTCGACCAGGGCGTCCTGGGCGGCCTGCGCCTCAAAGTGATTGCGCGCTTCCTTCACGGGGCACTTCGTTTCCCGCGCCAACAGGCCGATCACGCGCAGGGCGAATTCGGGATGCGCGTTGAGGCCCGTTCCCACGGCCGTCCCGCCCAGCGCCAGTTCGCCGAGCGAGGGACGCGCCCGCTCGATCCGCTGGATACCCAGCTCGATCTGCCGGGCGTAGCCTGAGAACTCCTGGCCGAGCCGGATGGGCGTCGCATCCTGCAAGTGCGTGCGCCCGATCTTAACGATGGGGTCGAACTCCTTGGCCTTGGCCGCCAGGGCCGTATAGAGCCGCTTGAGAGCCGGAACCAGCGCTTTGTCGATCTGCTCCAATGCCGCGAGGTGGATCGCGGAAGGGATGACGTCGTTACTGGACTGCCCCATGTTCACATGATCGTTCGGGTGCACGAGCTTGCCGCCCGGCTTCCCGCCCAACAGTTCGGCCGCTCGGTTCGCGATCACTTCATTGACGTTCATGTTGGACGACGTCCCTGACCCCGTCTGAAAGATGTCTACCGGGAACTGGTCGTCCATCCGGCCGTCGATCACTTCCTGGGCCGCCTGGCGGACCGCCTTGGCGAGCTTGGGGTCGAGGAACCCCAACTCCGTATTCACCCTGGCCGCCGCCCACTTGATCAAGCCCAGCGCCCGGATCATGGGCCGCGGCAGCCGCAATGGACTGATCGGAAAGTTCTCGATCGCCCGCGCGGTCTGGACACCGTAGTAGGCGTCGGCTGGCACTTCCAGCTCCCCCATCGTGTCGCGCTCGAGCCGCGAAGCTCCACCCGACGTTTTGCCCGGCGGTCTCCTCGTCAAGTAGATGATCTTCGCTTTGCCCTTGCCTGCCTTGATCGGCGGTTTGGAACCTCGTTTCGATTTCACAGGTCGTCTCCGTTCTGGGGGTTGCTCCTGAACCGAGGCCGATTGTAATCCAGACAGGAAGAAGGCACAAGGACGAAGGACTTGAACTGTCAGTCAGGCCGCGCAGCATGAGAAAAGCACGGCACGGCCTTGTCTTGCAAGGGAACAGACTGTACGCCATACTAATCGCCGATGCAGGATTCCAAATTGTCCAAGAAGCGGCTCTTGGCCACGGCCGTTGGCCTCGCCGTGTTCGCCCTGACGGTCGCCGTTCATTCCTCGGGTATCCTCGCCGTCGCCGAACTGAAATCGCTGGATCACCGGTACCACCAGTACGCCGACCCGACGAAAGCCGATAAGGGCATCGTCCTGGCAGCCGTGGACGAGGACAGCCTCGCCGCCTTCGGCCGTTGGCCCTGGCCGCGCGACCGCTTCGGCTACATCGTGAAGTACCTGCATGAGGCAGGAGCCAAGGCTATAGTCTTCGACATCCTGTTTCTCGAGCCGGACGAAAACGACCCGGAATTTGACACTGTCTTCGCAAAGGAAGTGCGCGCGGCAGGCAACGTGTTTTTCCCGTTTCTCCTCCAGAGCGAAGGCTTGAAGTTGCCCATCACACCCCTGGCCGAGGCCGCGCGCGGTCTCGGCCATATCAATCTGACGCCCGATGAGGACGGAACGACACGCCGCCTCCCTCCACTGATCCAGACGGCCCAAGCCGCTCGCCCCCAATTGGCCACGGCCGCAGCCCGGTACCTCCTAGGCGCCGAAGGGGTGGTGGTAGACGGGCATACCCTTCGGCTGGGCTCGATGACAGTGCCCCTGACCCGGCAAGGCGACCTCGTGCTCGACTGGCACGGCGCGCTGGAACAGAAGACCTACCCCGCCTATTCGATCGGCGCGATTCTTCGGTCCTATACGGATCGACAGGCCGGCCGGAAACCGCTGCTCGATCCCTCGCTCTTCAAAGACAAGATCGTCTTTGTGGCCGCAACCGCCGCCGGCACCTACGACCTGCGTGTCACCCCGCTGTCCCCCTTCACACCCGGCGTCCTGATCCACATGACCGCGCTCGACAATCTCCTACGCGGGCAGGCCATGCAGCCGGCGCCGTACTGGCTATTCATCGCGAGCGCACTGGCGCTCTGCCTCGGCACCGCCTGGGCCTTTGTGCTGGTTCAGCGCCAGGCGCTCATCTTTCTCTCCATTGCCGTTCTGGCCGCTGCGTACTACGGCCTCGTCGTGCATGCCTTTAAAGGCCACGGCGTCTGGATGGAGCTGGTCTTTCCTGAGAGCGCATTAGCGTTGACCTACGCCGTCTCCGCTACCGTGGAGTATCTCACCGAGGGCCGGCAGCGGCGGGTCCTGCGGGCCGTCTTCGACAAATACATGGCCGCCGAAGTCGTGGACGAGATCATGCGCAATCCGGCAGGCATCAAACTGGGCGGCGAAAAAAAGGAACTGACTATCTTCTTCTCGGACGTGGCCGGCTTCACGACCATCTCGGAAAAGCTGGATCCTGAGGACCTGGTCGTCCTGCTCAACCAGTATCTCACCGCCATGACGGACATCATTCTCCGGCACCGCGGCAACGTGAATAAATACCTGGGCGACGGCATCATGGCGATCTTCGGCGCGCCGCGCGGCGAACCCAACCACGCAACGCTGGCCTGCTACGCCGCGCTGAAGAATCAATCCGCCCTCGTCCGTCTGAGGAAGGAGTGGAAGGCCCAGGGGCACCCGGAGGTCATCGCACGGATCGGGATCAACTCCGGCCCGCTGGTCGTGGGGAACGTCGGGTCGCAGGTGCGGATGGAGTATACTGTCATGGGCGACAGCGTCAACCTGGCGTCCCGTCTCGAAGGAGCCAACAAATTCTACGACACGCTCATCCTCCTGGGACCGCGGACGTATGAATTGGCCAAGCCCGATATCGAGGCCCGTGAAGTGGACATGCTGCGGGTGAAGGGAAAACTGGAGCCGGTGGTCGTGCACGAACTCCTGGCCCGCAAGGGTGAGTTGCCGACCGAGAAACAACGCGTGGTGGCCCTGTACCTGGAGGGGCTGGCCGCCTATAAACGGCGGGACTTCGCCGCGGCCAAGGACCGGTTTCAGGCCGCGCTGGCCTTGGACCCTGCCGATGGACCGTCCAGGGTCTATCTACATCGCGCCGAAGAATATCTTCAAAGCCCGCCCCCGCCCGATTGGGACGGGGTCTATGTCCTCAAATCCAAGTGAGCAAAGGGGGACGCGCATGAAGCGACCGTTCTTTACTGTTGCCCTCTTGATCGGCTTGGGTCTGTTCGCCGGTGCGGCGCTGGCGGAAACCGTGTACGTCCAAGCCAAGACCGTGAAATTGCGCGCCGGCAAGACATCGCTGGACTCCGTGGTGGCCGACTTGAAGTTCGGCGACGCCCTGGAGGTGCTGCGGAAGGACGGCGCCTGGCTGGAAGTGCAAACCAGCGGCGGCACGAAAGGCTGGGTCTTCGCCGGCAAGACAACAGCCACCAAGCCCGCCGGCAGCGGCGACGATGATCTGGCCCGGCTCGGCAAGAGCTTTCGACGAACCGAGGCCAGCGACGTGACGGCCACGGCCGGTGCCCGCGGGCTGGACAAGGCTTCGGAAGGTTACGCTAATCGGGCCGGCATCACCCAGCGAGACCGTGACGCGGTGGACCGCATGGCGGCCTACCGGATGAGCGACCAAGAAGTCGAAGATTTCCTGAAGGAAGGAAGGCTCGGGGAATATGCGAAGTAACCGGCTTCGCTCGATCGGACTGCTCCTCGCGCTGGCGATCATTGCCGTCGCATGGAGCGGATGCGCGGAGATCCAACGGGCCGCCGAGGACGCCGCGCGGCAGTCTGGGGATGAACGGCTCGCCCATGTCATTCACGGCACCGGCACACTGGTCAGCGGGCTCCTGCCGATCAGCTACGAGGAAGAACAGGCCATCGGCGCCGCGATCGCGCTTCAGGTCATCGCCCGCTACGGCGGCCTGTACGACCAGCCCGAACTGACGCACTACATGAATCTGGCAGGCCGCGCCGTTGCCCTGACGTGCGACCGGCCGGATATCCCCTACCACTTCGCCGTGCTGAACCATGACTCGATCAACGCCTTCGCCGCGCCGGCGGGCTATATTTTCATCACGCGTGGACTCCTCAAACAGATCCATAACGAGGCCGAGCTGGCCGCCGTGCTCGGCCATGAGATCGCTCATGTCAGCCAGAAGCACATCCTCGACGTGATCCAGCGCAGCAAGCGCCTGGCCGGCGTCAGCGAGGCCGGGCTCGCCTATGCCAACCAGAATCCAGATGCTTTCAAAAAAGTGATCGATGCGGCCGTCAAGAAACTCTTGGATGAGGGGCTGGACCAGGAAAAGGAGATCGAAGCCGATAATCTCGGCGACGTGTTCGCAGCCCGCGTCGGCTACGATCCGACCGCGTACGTCACGCTCCTGAACCGCTTACGCGTGTTGAAGGGCGACGACCGCGCCTTCTTCAAAACCCACCCTAACTTCTCCACCCGCATCGGGTCGGTCCAGGCAGTCATCCAGGCGCAGGCGCTCAAACCTACCGGTGTGATGCTGGAAGACCGTTTTACAAGGCTGCGGGGGAAGCTCTAAGAATCCCGGCAGTCGACGCAGCGGGTGGGTTCCTTCTTCTCGTCCACTTCCTGCTGCGTCAGGGCGAACGCCGCCCGGCAAAGCTCGCAGATGCGTGTTTCGAACACCGGCTTGCCGTCCTCATAGCGGGTCGGGAGGAGCAGATCCGCGGGGTCGTACCCCAAAAGCACGTTATCCGCAAACTTAATGACCGCCAGTCGGACGTTGAACTTCTCCCAGGTACCGACCTGCCCTTTCCGCGACAGGACCTGATCCGAAGATACATAGACGGGCTGCCCGTACCGGCGATGCCGGAGATCGCGGAGGTTCCGCGCCTCCGGCGTAGCGACCGCGAAACCGGCCGCTTGTGCGAACGGGCCTTCTTCCGCGCCTGGCATGGCGCTATCTATACCACCCGCTCCCGAAAGCGGTCAAGCCGTCTAGTTTACCGGAACCGGCGCCTTTCATCGTTCCCGCCCGCGCTTGACAACCCGTCTCCTCCATTGCTACACCTACCGCGACGAGAGGGCCGATCTTTATGGAGAAGCTGACAGTCTATCAAAAGCCGAGCTGCTCGACGTGCCGACAAGTGCTGACCCTCTTGCGCGAAGCCAAGGCGAAATTTGAAACCATCGACTATTTCGCGACTCCGTTGTCCACGGCAACACTCCGCAGACTAATCCAGAAACTGGGTATCACTGCCCGTCAACTGCTCCGCACCAACGAGGAAGCGTACAAGAAGCTGCAATTGGACGAGAAGGAACCGAGCGACGAGGAATTGATCCGGCTCATGGTGGTCTATCCCGAACTGATCCAACGCCCGATCATCGAGAAAGACGACAAGGCCGTTCTGGGACGCCCTCCGGAAAACGTCAAGATCCTGCTCTAACCGCTGCTCTCGGAAAAATAAAGGAGGGCCGCCCGGCAATCCCGGACGGCCCTCCTCACGCATCACTTCGGAAGTAATGTGTTATTTCTTCCCCAGCACCGAGTCTTTGCAGGCTTTCGCCACCCGGAACTTCACCACCCGCTTCGCCGGAATCTTGATCGCCTCGCCGGTCTGCGGATTGCGCCCCATGCGGGCCTTCCGGTTCACCAACACGAGTTTGCCGATACCCGGCAACGTGAAGGTGTTCTTGGCCTCCTTGTGGGCAAGCGCGGCGAGATGGTCAAGAAACTCGCCCGCCGCTTTCTTCGTGACCCCCACCTTGCTGGCCAAGTGCTCTGCCGTCTGAGACTTCGTCATCGCTTTCGCCATACACGACTCCTTTCACCCTGTTGAACCGTCGCGCGGTTCGTTGATCCGTTAAACTTCGCCCCGATCCCAACGGGATCTTCCCGGGTTAATCGCGTGATACGCTCATTTCATGAACCACGACTACGCCTGATACCGGACCCGTTCAGGCTGAATCCGGCAGAGATTCGACACCATGCCCGTCAGAGACAGACAGAAGATGAACCACTTGGAAGGATCGAAATTGTACCAGCGCGGCCCGTTCCGATAATCCCGTTGATGCGCATGGTGGTAATTGTGGTAGCCCTCGCCGAAAGTCAGCAGAGAGATAACCCAATTGTCCCGGCTCGAATCGGCTACCGTATGCGGCTGATCGCCCCAAAGGTGACAGACCGAATTGATGCAGAAGGTCGAATTGAGGACGAGGAACATACGGGCCACGCCGGCCAGGAGAAAACATCCCAGGCCGCTCAGCCAGCCGCCGTAGAGATATCCCGCCAGAAACGGGAACGCCAGACCGGACAGGACGATGGGCGCATAGTAGCGATGCTGCCACATGACGATGGGATCCTTGCGGAGCAGGCTTTCGTATTTTTCGTTCAAACGCGGATCGCTCTTATAGAAGACCCACAGCAGGTGGCTGTGCCAAAACCCACGCTGGGCGTTATAAGGGTCTTCCTCCTTGTCGCACCGGGCGTGATGTCGGATATGGTCCGCGCACCACTTGAGAGCTGAATTTTCCAGCGCCCACCCCCCTGCAACCAACAGAGCGACCTTGACCCAGGGCCGGCAGTCGAAGCTCCGATGGGAAAGCAGGCGGTGATAGCCGACGGTAATGCCCATGCCTGAGACATAGTAGAGGATGATCGTCAAGACCCAGTCCAGCCAGGTATAGCCGACGAGGTATCCGAAAGTCGGGACGGCTACGAGCGCGCCGGCCGCGATCAAGGAGAACAAGGATACCGACAGATAATCAAGCGACTGGGGCTGCGGCTTGACGTCAACAACACGCTCCACGTTCAATTCCTCACAACCTGGAATGAAACGTCGCGTGTCTGAGTCTGTATGCCTGGTGCTGGAGATTTGTAAGGCCCATCGCCAACTGGGGGTACCTTCTTCAGAGGCCCTCTGGAAGCGGCCAAACGCGGCTGACTCTACAGAAGGACGGAAAAGAATGCAAGAAGAAAGATCGACAAAATACGACTGGACAAGGCCCTTGCAAGCCACGTGCTATAATTATGCCCCATGCCTCGCCTCGCGGTTCTGCCGCTCGTCGCACTGACGATTCTCCAGACTCCGGCCTTTGCCGCCGAACCAGACGACTTCACACGGCTGATCACGCAGATCGCCCAGGATCAGCTCATGAAGACGGTGCAGGATTTGGCGCGCCTCGAGGGCCGGCAATCCGGGACGCCCGGTGGTGACGCAGCCGTCGCATATGTCAAAAGCGGGTTATCAGACGCGAGGTTGCAGTCGTTCCCTTTGAGAACAGTACGAACTGATACACCGGCCCATGCTGAGATCCAGCTTACAGAGCAATCCCTGTCGCTTCACCTGGGCCGGGATTTTCTTCCGATTGTAAACACCGCGTCGGCCGAAAAAATTTCCGCTTCTGTCATATTCGTCGGGTACGGGATCAGTGCGCCGAGCCAGGGACTGGACGAGTATGCCGGACTGTCTGTGTCGGGAAAAGTCGTGCTGTTCCTGCGGGGTCAGCCCAAGGGCTTTGCCGGACACCTGACTCATGGAGACAAGGTCAACACCGCCCGTGCCAAAGGGGCTGTTGCCTATTTGACCGTGACGGGTCCTCTCCTCGGCCCCTACGACCAACGCAGAGGTATGACCACGAAGCCATTGCTGCTCTATGAAGGAGTGTTCATAGAGGCCCTGCCGGGATTGTGGCTCGACCCATCAGTGGCCGATACCATCCTGAAGCCGGCAGGACGTAATCTGCGCGCATTCCAGGAAGATATGAACCAGGTCCTCACCGCCCGATCGTTGGAAACCGGGGTCAGAATCACTCTAGAAATGCGGCCTCGCTTCTTCAACGCGACCGCCTCCAACCTCCTTGCCTTCTGGCCCGGCTCTGACACCGAACTCGGCAAAGAGACCATCATCCTCGGGGCGCACCATGACCATTTCGGCATACAGGGAGGGCTGCTGTTTCCCGGCGCAGACGATAACGCGTCCGGCACGGCCATCCTGCTCGGGATCGCTCGCGTCCTCTCCACGACCGGGATCAGGCCCAAGCGCAGCATCCTGTTTCTCTCCTTTGCGGGCGAAGAACAGGGGTTGCTGGGGTCCCGCTTCTACGTTTCGAATCCGGCCTTCCCCCTGAAGAGCGTCAAGGCCATGGTCAACGTGGATCACGCGGGGGTGGGGAACGGCAAAATCACAGTGGGCCTCTCAAAGATCGAGAAGTCCGTCGCGCAGGCGGCCGCGGAAAAGGTCGCCATGAGTGAGAAGCTCGAACTGTTCGGACTGTTCCCAGGCGGCGATCACGTACCGTTCGCCGAGGCCGGCATCCCCACGGCGACGATCGTCACTTCAGGACCGCATCCGGACTTCCATCAGCCGGCCGACACCCCCGACAAGATCAATCCTGACCTGCTCGCTTCGGTCACGCGCTACACGCTGTCGCTAATCTGGACGCTGGCAAATGAGCCGTAAAACGACAGAAGGCCGACAGGGTGGAGACCCTGTCGGCCTTTGTCTTGTCGTGCATGCTAAGGAAGAAACGTTATTTCTTCTCTTCCTTCTTGGCCTTCTTCGCTGCTTTCTTCTCGGCCTTCGCCGCTTTCTTGTCATCCTTCTTCTCAGCCGCCGCCGGGGCCGCTGGTGTCGCCTGCGCGAAGGTGGATCCAACAAACGTAAGGCCGATCATCACCGCGAACAGTGCTGCGAGTACGGTTTTCATAGACTCACCCCCTTTCCTGTCAATACCTGTGAGCACAGACAATGCCAATCGAAAAGGCGAAATATTTGAGATAGTTCGACGATCATGACGATCAAACGGCAACCCTATTCGAGGTGGATGTCCGCCTGAAATGCGGATGTCCGTCGTGTAATTGACAGCCAGACCGAACCATTCTGTCGTAATACGAGCCGATGTTCCGTGGAGCCACCGCTTGTTTGTTTCCTGGACGAATTACGTATAGGATACTCCCTCGGAAGGTGCCCATGCTTCGAGTCATCCTCCTCTTCCTGCTTGTCGCGCCAGCGCTCTGGGGATGCGTGTCGTTGGACGAATATGGCGCGCTCCGCGAGGCCTATAACAAGCTCGACGCCGAGCGTCAAACCTCCAAGCAAGCCGTGCAGACCGCACAAAATAATGTGGCAAAGCTTTCGGGTGAACTGAAGCGTGTCCAGCAGGAGCTGAAGGACTTGGAGGCCAAGTTTCAGAAGACGAGCCAGGAGATGACGGCGCTGTCACTGCAGTTGGAGGCTACCAAGAGGGTCCTGGTGGAGAAAGAAAAAGAAACATACCAACCAAAGCCGGCGAAGCCGCCGAGAGGCAAGAAACCGTAGCGGCCTGAGCCGACGCTCGTGGGAAAAGATGGCTTTGGTCAGGCGACCGTAAGGTCGCGGGAGGTGCCGGGAAATCCGGCCAGCATATCATCAGCCTGTCTCAAGCGAAGGCTGGTCAGGTGGGCCATGGCCTTGAGTATTTTGTGCCCGAGCTTCGGCTGGTTTTCGAGCAACCGATGCAAGGCGCCTTGATTGATGGTCAACACTTGAAAGGGCAACCCCGCCTTGACCGTCGCAGAGGCGGGTCCGCCGTCCAAAAATGACATCTCGCCGAAGATAAAGCCCTTGCCGAGCGACGCGATCAAGACCTTCTTCCCTTCCTTGTCTTTCTTGTAGACCCCCACCTTGCCGGACAGCAGGCAGAAGATGTGCTCGACCGGGGCGCCTTCGATAATGAGATGGTCTCCTTCCCTCCCCTCCCGGATGCCGCACAGCGGGCCCAGCAGTTCCCGCTCATGGTCGGTCAAGTCAGCGAAAAATGGAATCGTGGCGAGCGCTTGGTTGATGGGCATGAAAACCTCACTGGAGCCGGCGAGTGGGATCGAACCACCGACCTGCTGATTACGAATCAGCTGCTCTACCACTGAGCTACGCCGGCCCGGGGCAAACTCTAACAGGGGCCCCCAGGCGATTTCAACCCCGCCGTTTGGCTTTGCTGACCGGATACGTGCCGATCGGGCCGTCCGGCGCAACATCGGGACTGACCACCGGCACCTGTTCCCGTTTGAGCGCCACAGCCCCCTTGGCCACCTGCTCCCGGAGATAGGCGACGATCTCGCCCACGTCCACCCAGCCGTTATTGTCGGTATCGGCCTGCCCGCGAACGGCCTTGAGGAAGTGATACGTGAACAGTCCGTGCTGCCCCGCATCGAATGACAGGCTGGGACCGTTCGTTGAGGACGATCCGACGATGATGGTACGGTTTTTCCCATCAGGCCCGCCGGCGTTCCACAGAATGGGCCGCGGGCTGGCCCCCGTCTTATCGGCCGGAAACGAGAGGTCGGCAAAGACCAGGTTCAGTTTGGAGGGCAAGCGCGCCAGTACCTCCTGCAGCCGCTTCAGAGAGTAGCCCCGGCGGGCCTGGTCCTGACGGCCCTCATAGGGCATCAGGACGATCGTGCCGTTTTCCGGATTGAGGACGGCGTTGCCGACCAGATAGACGAACACGACGCCAGACGACGCGGCCATTCGGGGAAGCCAGTCTTCAAAAGTTTCCTGGAGATCCACCAGCAGCGCCCGCTCGTTCGTCAAGACCCGCACGTTCTCGGGGGCATACCCCGCCAGCGCCATCAGGTGCTTGGCGACCACTTCGGCATCGCGCTTGGCGTACTTCAGCTTGGGGACACCTTCCTCGCGGTACCCTCCGATCCCCACCACGACGGCATAGGAGGTGCGCCGATCGAACCCCGACGCCCGCGGGGGGATCTGGTCCACGTCGCTGGACGGGACTTCGACCGTCTCGACTGACCCTTCCTTCGACTTCACCGACGCGGCGAACCGTTTCTGAGTCGGCGGCCCGAATCCGCCGGCCTCGGTCACCTGCACCTGCAGCTCCGCCTGTTGATCAGAGAGGGACGCCGGCAGGAGCGATGTAATGACTGCCTGTTTCTTCTCGCCCGGCTGGAGATCACCGAGCAGCGTGGGGTTGGTGAATTCCTTCACCAGATCCGGGGTTCCGGACAGGACGACCGTCACTCCTCGCGCCACGCCCGGACCGCTGTTGGCCACTTCCACCCGGACGACGACCTTCTCACCCGCGTTGAGGATCTGGTTGCGGTTCTCGTCTTCGAGCGACGCACGGAAGCTCAGCGTGGGAGGATCGCCGGCCCCGGCCGGCGGCGCCTGGACGCCGCCGGCCGTCATTTCCTTGCGAGTCTGCAGCCGCATGGCCCAGTCGCGGACCTTGACCGATTGGGCCAGTTCCTCGACGGTCCGATCCGAAAGCTTTTCCAGCGCCTCCGTCACAGGCAGCATCAGCCCTCGCACCGTGCATTCAATCCCGTCGGTGGTCACGTTCCATTTCCCTTCGCCCTTGACCGCGCCGTTGAACAGCGACCTGCCCTCGGAATCGGTCATCGTGATCCGCAAGCGCACCAAGACAGTCATCTTGTACTCGTTGGGCTCACGGCGCGGAATGTTCAGGGTAAGTTCGCTGGTCTCGATCGCGGCGCTCAGGACGGCGTCGGCGGGATCCTTCGGGCCGCCCACAAAGGTCTTTTCAAAGACGCCGGCCGCATCGGCCTTCACTTGCTCGGCGAGACGCTCACCCAAGGGAATGCCCTGGGACACGCCGCACGAATCCTTGTAAAACAGCTGGGTCTGTTTGAACGCGTCGGGAATGTCGAGACGGACGGTCAGTGGGATGCTGGGTATTTGGGGCTCGTCGGATTTGAATTCCAACCGGGGGAAAACGAGCTTCTGTCCGCACCCGAAACCCGCCAGCGCCGCCAGCAGGACGACGAGGCTTATCAGAGGCCGGAGGGCCGGAACGCGGAAGGACATGACTCCAGGTCTCCTGAGATTGACGGCGGGCGCCGGCCGAGTGGTTTCGTCTGTGTCTTATACAAGAAACGGACGGCAAGCGCAATGACAGAAGACGTCCGGACGCGCCCTTGACACCCCTAACCCGATTCGGTACCGTCGCGCATGGCCGTTTTCGGAGGTTCGCCGCTCTCCTGGTCCACTCTGGCCGACCTCATCCGACTCCGCAACCAAACGGGATCGTTCTTGCTGCTGTTGCCGACGTTGTGGGCGCTGACGCTCGCCGGCGAGGGGCGTCCGCCGCTCACGCTCGTCGCAATTTTCATCACGGGCGTCTTCGTCATGCGGAGCGCCGGCGTCGTCATCAACGACTGGTGGGATCGCGACCTGGACCGCCAAGTTCAGCGGACCTGCGAGCGCCCGCTCGCATCGGGACGTCTGCATCCCCACGCCGCATTGGGAATCTTCGCGTTGCTGATTGCCGCCGCCGCCGGCCTGGTCTCCCTACTCAACCAATTCACCATTGCGCTGGCGCCCGTCGCCCTGCTCCTGGCCGTCCTCTACCCGCTCGCGAAGCGAGTCATGCCGCTCCCGCAGGCCATCCTCGGCATCGCGTTCGGCTGGGGCGCTGTCATGGCCTGGTCTGCGGTGCGGAACGAGATCGGCTGGCCGGCGTTCGGCCTCTTCGCAGCGACCGTCTGCTGGGCCGTCGGGTACGATACGATCTATGCTCTGCAGGACATCGAGGACGACCGGCGGGTCGGCGTGCGTTCCTCGGCCATCTTTTTTGGAGAGTGGTGCTGGATCGCCGTGGGCGGCGCGCTGCTCGCCATGGCGGCAATCCTGGCATTCGTCGGCGCGGCGATACGCCTCGCGCTTCCGTTTTACCTCTCGCTGGCGCTGGCTGTGGGACTCTTCGTCGCCCAGGCACGACAGCTTAGACGCGGGGTGTCGCAGGCTCAAGCCTCCGTCTTGTTCAAGCAGCACGTCGGGATCGGCGCGCTGATCCTCGCGGGCATCTGGAGCGGGGTCTTGCTCAGGTAGGCGCGGCTTAGGACGAAGCCGGCAGCGGCTTGTCCGGCGGCGGCGCGTTCAAGGTCTTCAGGTAGAACATGAGGGCCTTGGCATCGTCGTCGCTCACGCCGAGATTCGGCATCTTGGTGTGGGGCTTCATAATCTGCGGGTATTTGATCCACCGATAGACCCAGTGGCCGTTCAGGCGGAACCCCGCCCGGTCCAAAGGCGGGCCGACCTCGCCGCCGGTGTCTCCCACCTTGTGGCAGGCATTGCAGCCGTACTTATTCAAATAGAGCTGCTTGCCGCGCGCCGCCAGCTTGGACTCTTCGGCCGGCGTCGCCGTGACCGTCGGCTTAGCGATCGGCGAACCCTTTGGCCGCTCCTTCTTCAGCGCGGCGAAGTCCTTCTTCTCTATCTTTGTCCCGTGGAGCGTCCGCACGAAGGCCACCAGCGACCAGAGTTCCTCCTCCGACAGCGTGTACTTGAACGTCGGCATCGTCGGAACGGCGAACTCGTCGTCGCCGATCTTGTCGCCGACCTGGGGGGTCGTGTCCTTCATGTCGCGGGAGATGGTCTCGAAGATCTCCTGGTCCTTGAGGGTGCTCATCTCATCCCTGTTGGACAGGTCCTTGGGTTTGGGATCTGGCATGAGCTTCCAGTTAAAGCCCTGGCCCGGCTTCCCTTTCTCCCCGTGACAATGGGAGCAATAATAGGCGTACAGGTCCGCGCCCTTCGCCACATGCTCGTCCTGAAACAGCCCGCAGCCGGCGAGTCCGACCAACGCCGCCACCGTCACGACGGCGGCCCCTCCTGCAATGCGCTGACCCTTCACGCCGGCTGCCCCTTCTTCACCTTCCGGATGATGACGAACTCCACCCCCGCGGCCAGCACGACCGCCATGAGGCCGTACAAATAAATCGAATAATCCGGCGGCGGCTCCGCGTTGATGTACCACCAGGACGTGATAGCCTTTTGCGAGCCCGACTCCTTCAGATCGCCACTCTCCAGCTTCTTGCCGTCCCACACCGCGAAGGCGACGTTTGGGAACGTCCCTGTCTGAATCTGGACGTCCTCCTTGTCGGTGGTGGTCAGCGCGCGGGTAAACACAATGCGCCACACGCCGCTTACGTCCTGTTCGACCACCTTCGTCTCTTCATCAAAGAGCGGATCGCCCGTCTTCGGATCCTTGAGCACCTCGCCTTTGTCGCCCTTGCGGGGATTCAGCTTGCGTTCCTTGAACTTGATCTTGGTCTTCTCGTCTTTCCAGACGCCTTTCGCCTGAACGTCCTGCTGAGCCTGCTTCTTCAGCGTCCCGAAGCCCTGCGCGCTCATGTCCAGAGCCGCCGGCGCGTCGTTTCGCCAGTACCAGATGTTGACCGGCCCGCCTTCCACCTGCCCCATGGGCTGTCCGTGGGCAAAGTGGGCCTTCTTGTCGCCCACCATGAACTCCAGCGCCGCGGCGTCGGCCGGGTCCTGGGTCGGATCCGCGTATTCGACGAGGAACGAGATCTGCTTATTGTTATGGACGGCCCGCACCTTGATGGACTTGACCGTCACCGACCCGATGCGTTTCTGCCAATGGACCTGGGGTGACATCGGGAACTCGGTCGCCGGGATCGTGCCCCAGATCGACGCGGACGGATCCGTCGGCACCTCGCCTTGGATCAGCTTCGCGCGAACGACGACGGTCTCTTGCGAGAGCGCCGACGCGACCCACAGCAGGCCCGCCGCAACGGCCAAGAGAGCCACCATCCCGTATCGTGATGGAACCGTTCTCATCGCTTACTCCCACGTCCTGGGCTTCTGCCCGGCTCCGGCATATTCCGCCATGATGATCTTCCATATCCAGTCGTCGGGCAGTTCCACTTCCCAGCGCGGCATGGCCGATTTCCACGGATGGCCCTCGACCGACAGCCCCACCCCGCCCTTTTTGATGCGCCAGAACAGGTAGGACTCCTGGAGCATGGCGATGGTGCCGGGATCGGAGAAGTTGGCCGGCGGCGGGTTGAACCCGTCGGAGGCCGGACCGTTGCCGTTGAACTTCGCGCCGTGGCAGGGCGAACAGAAGGCGGAATAGAGCCCCTTTCCCATCATCACATTCTCCGGCGTGTTGGGCAGGGGATTGGACAGCCCCACGAACTCTCCGGGAGGCGCCGGGTGGATGGTCCGGTTCTCGGCGGGCGGCTGGCTGCTGGGCACGAGGCCGCTGTAAGTTTCCCAGCCCACGAGGAGCGGGAACAGCACCAGGACCGTGAGACGGGCATATCGGGCCACCCCGTTCAACCCTTCCCCGCTTAGAAACCGGAAGATGGGACCCATCAATTGCTCCGTGGACTCGCCACTGAGCGTGCCGTACACGACGATGCCGACGGTGGCCAAAAACAAATACAGCCAGATGAGACTCATGGGCAAGGGCGCGGTAAAGAGCGGCAGGATGAACTTCAGCACCGCGAACACCGCCGCCAGCAGAATGGCCCCCTTGATCGCCAGTGAGGACCCTCTCATAGGCCTTTCCTCCTCTCCGCGCTTACGGAACTGGGCGCCTCAATCTCGGACAATTCGATGGTCACCGGCTCACCCGACATATTCTGCAGGAAGGCGATGACCGCGAGGATCTCGTTGTTGCTCAAGCCGATCGGTTTCTTGTTGATGTAAGGCATCTTGGCGGGGAAGAACTTGGCCTGGCCGACGTGCTCGTAGTCCTTATAGACGTACGCCTGGGGTTGGGTCAGGCTTTCGTAAATGAATTCGCGCGTCAGCTTGGACCCGACGCCCTTGAGGTCAGGACACCGGCCCTCGCTGCTGCCGATCGTATGACACAGCGCGCACTGGCCCTTGCCGAAGAAGATCTTCTGGCCGATCGCCGCCAGGTCCTTCTTCTCCTTGATGGACGCCACGTCGAATTTTTCCACGGCGGGCGGCAACGAGGCCATTTGGGGAACCCCCAGGGCGACCAACGCAAAGCCCCCTAGCACGATCAGCACGAAGGCGACCACGCGGACGAAGCGGGCTTGCACAAAGAGGAGGATCGCCCCCCCCAGACCGACCACGCCCATCCCAATCGCTTGCAACAGTTGGACTTCAGTCATGGACACCAACCCCTAGCGACGGCCGGTCGCCGCTGCGGGAGCCGTCCCGACGGCCGGCGACGCGGCGCCCTTTGCTTTCGCGGCCGCCTTGTCCGGAGCGCCGCCTTTCTTCTCGCCACCCAGGGAGGCGACCCAGAAAATGAACGCGACCAGCATGCAGAACATGAACGTGTTCAGGGCCATGAAGGCGGCGGCGTAGCCGAGCGCAGGCGAATAGGCATATTGCGAGGTGTCCTGCATCACTCCGTACACGTGCCAGTGGACCCGCGACGACGACCGCGCATAGCCCATGAGGGTCATGAGCAGGATGACCATGACCGCGTTGAGCACAAGGGCATACGCCGATCGCGGCGGCATGACGCCCCACACCATCTCGGTGGTCGTCTTGGCGCTCTTCATCAGGAGCCCCGTCAAGGGCGTAATGGTCAGCAGAACGAAGAGCACGACCAGCACCTGGGTCGTGGAAAAATAGTTGATCCGCGTGATGGCCGGCACGAAATAGCCCCACACACCCAGCACGACGACGACGATCACGGCAATTCCAAGGATCACGCCCTGGCCGGCCTTGGCCGCCTTCGCCCACCCGGCGGTCTCCACCTTGCCGGCCCGCCAGTACATGATGAAGCTCATAAAGGTTACCAGGATCATGAGATTCGCCACGGTCATCTTCGCGGACATGACGCCGAAGACGCCCAGCAGGGGATGGTGGGTGCCGCCCATCTTCCGCGCCTCTTCCAGGCTCGCGACCAGGGAATGCGGGGTCATCCAGACCCCCAGACACACGAGCAGGATGACCAGCATCGTCAGGATCGGCCGCCGGTACTTGGCTTCGGACCCGGGAATCCGATGCATGATCCCCAGCCAGAAGTAATAGTTCGAGCCGACGAATAAAATCCCGATCAGCATGGCCTGCAGGATGAACAGCCAGGAGAGGAACCCGCCCATGAGGGTGATGCCCATCTGCTGGTTGTACTGGTAGATCTCCCGCATCAGCCAGTAGCCGGCGAAGGGCAGCGGCAGCAGGCCGAACACGCCGATGAAGTTCCCGACGTACCCCATCCAGTCGTAATGCACGCGCTCTTCCGCGTTCTGCGCCATCAAGTACTTGAGCCCCGCGTACGCGCCGCAGATGTAGCCGCCCAGCACGACGTTGGCGATCAGGCGGTGGACGTTCACCGGCCACCAGGTCGGATTCCACGTCGCCGCCCATGCCTTGGACCACATGCTGCCTTCCGCGATCACGACCGGGCTGGCCTGGAAGGTCGCCCAGGAGTTCGGGATGATCATGATGAAGAATGCGAAGACGTTGAGCAGGAAGCCCAGGAACAGATGCAAACCTTTCTGCTTCCCCTGCATCGAATCCCACCCGTACCAGTAGAGGTACAGAGTCGCCGTCTCCAGCAGAAAGAGGACACTGTACGCGAGAAACGAGGGGAAGAAGACGTCCGTGAGGTAGGACATCAGCTTGGGATAGAGCCCGATCAGCAGGAACAGGAGAATACCGCCAAAGAGGGCGGTCGTGGCGTAGGAGGACGTGAGCAGCTTGGTAAATTCCTTGGCCAGTTTGTCGTATCGCTGGTCGCCGGTCCTGACGCCGACGATCTCGCATACCCACGCGAAGATCGGCACGCCCAGTACGAACCCCGCCAGGAGCAGGTGCTGCTGCGCAATGATCCAGATCAGGTTCCGGCTGCCCATGCCAGGGATGTCGCGATACTCCGTCGCCGCCCCCGCCGAAGCTTCCTCGGCCCAAGCCAGGCCCACCGGCATCGCGACCACAAACGCCAGCACCAGGAAAAGCGCCGCATAGGCATACACATTTTTATGGTTCCGTATGTGTTCCATAGCGCTCTCTCCTTCTATTTCCCCTTGGCCG
Organism: uncultured Nitrospirales bacterium; assembly: GCA_964472655.1. Lineage (GTDB taxonomy): Bacteria > Nitrospirota > Nitrospiria > Nitrospirales > NS-4 > SCTG01. The sequence continues at coordinate 97,978 of CAYYLQ010000002.1, read as the reverse complement.
CGGGCTTTTTCTTCTCTTTGGCTTTTTCCTTTTCCAGCAACTCCAGGACCGCTTCGGCCTTGGCGAGGGTGGTATCTGTTTTTTTCAACAGCTCCTCCGGCTTGGGCGTCTTCTTGGCCGTGTCCGTCTGCGGCGGGGGATAGTCCGGGTGCCGGTGCGGCGTCGTCACCGGCAGCAGCACCCAGAACGCGACGGTCAAGAGCACGGCCACTGCGGTAAAGGACACCAGCATCAGCATCGAATCGGCCGGCACGCGCCAGCCGTCCCATTCCCGCACGCGCTCCTGCAAGCCGGCCGGGCTGGTCTGGCCGGAAGCGACGAGGAAACGCTTGATCCGCCACCCGAAGAGCTGCAGCCAGATCAGGAGACATACAATGAGCACGATCGTGGCCGGCACGGCCCACATCAGCAATTCGATGGTGATCTGCTCAGCGATGGGAACGGGAAGGACTTTCTTCACCGCGACGAATGTGGCCGCCGCGGCTTTCTGGCAGACAGCAGCGACGGCACCAACCGCGAAATAGGCGGCTCCCAGCACGACGGCGCCAAGGACGGCGCCCTGCCACCAGAGCGCGATCCCCGCCGGCCCGCGAATCTCCATCCCCAGCCGTTCGAGGAAGAAGGTCCGGGCCGTCAGGCCCAACGCCCAGATATCGATCGGTGCCGACAGCGCGAGCAACGCAATGAGCCCCGCGCTCTCCCAAGGGTGGATCTGCGCCGCGAGCAGCAGCAGGGCGACGATCAGCTTGAACGGGAACCCCGTCCAGAAGGCCGACCAGGACAGGGCCCAGGCCAGCTTGATGGAGGAGATGGCGGTCGCGGGATGGGACATGCCCGGCCTCCGTCAGTCGAGGAACTCGCGGTTGAGGATCGCGGACACGGTCAGGACCAGAATCCCGATCATGACTACGGTCCAGGACAACAGTGCGATCGGGCGTTTAAAGATATTGCGCTCCGGGCTCCGGTCGATGAACGGCAGTGCGGCCAGCAACAGCATGAATGCGGCGGGAATCGCCGTCGCTGCCACGAACTGGCCGAACTCGCCCGAAAAGGCCTTCCACCGGAGCATCTGGAACAGGAACAGGAAGTACCACTCGGGCTCCGGATGGTAATCGCCGGGGTCGGGCTTTGCCTCTTCCAGCAGGACCACCGGCTCGATGAGCGCCAGCGAGCAGATGCTCAGGAAAACCGCCGCCATGGCCACGATGTCCTTCCACACCTGGCGCGGGAAAAAGAAATCGGTCTTGGCCTTCAGCTCCTCGGGGGTGCCGCGGAACGGGCCGGCGGGCCCAGCCGACCGGAAGAGGAAGAGATGCAGCCCCGCGAGCCCCATCAAGGCGCCCGGCAGAATCATGACGTGGATGACGAAAAACCGGCTCAAGGTCATCTGCCCGGGCGTGGGGCCGCCTTTGAGGAACCGGGCCAAAAAGTCGCCCACAACGGGTGTCTTGTCCATGATCTCGACGCCGACGGTCGTGGCCCAGTAGGCGCGCTGATCCCACGGCAGGAGATAGCCGGTGAAGCCGAAGGCCATCACGATGCCGAAGAGCCCCAGGCCGATCAGCCAGATCATCTCGCGGGGCGTCTTGTAGGCGCCCCAGAGAAAGACCTGCGACATGTGGGCAAAGACCATGACGACCATGGCCGACGAGCCCCAGAAGTGATAGCTGAGAATGAACCAGCCGTAGTCCACCTCGTGAATGATGAACTGGGTGCTGGCGTACGCATGGTCGGCGCTGGGGATGTAGTAGAACATCAGCAGGACGCCGGTCACGGCCTGCATGATGAAGATGAACAGCAGGACCGAGCCGAAGACGTAAGCCCAGCGGGAGCCGCCCTTGATCGGCTCCTTCATCATCTTCGCCTCGAGCGTCTTCAGGTCTATCCGCTCGTCGACGAAATCGTAGACCTTTTGCAACAGCGTATTCATCTAAAGGATGCGAACCTGCTCTTTCTTCCCCGCTTTGTACTCAATGTCGATGACTTCGATGTCCCCCGTTGCAGAGACTTTGATCGGCAGCACGTCCAGAGGACGCGGGGCCGGCCCGTCCAACACGGTCCCGGCGGCGTCGTAAATACTGAGATGGCACGGACAGAGAAACACCTGCCCGCGTGTTTTATGCGAGCGCCACTTGTAGCCGCAGCCGAGATGGGGGCACTTGCCCGCAAATGCGACGTAAGGAATCGTTTGCTTGTTGACCCACACGACGTCGCCCTTCTCGTCATAAAAGGCCATGTCGCCATGCTGATAAATCTTCTTGAGCACCTCGGGGGTGGCCTTGATGACCCAATGGTTCTTGTCCTCTTCGCGTTCCAACACCGAGTCTTTGAAGGACTTCTTGAAGATAAACTGCACCCCGATGTCGTCGGTCTTGATCTTGCTCACGTTCCCGATCTTGATCCAGTGGTTGTCGTACGGGGCGTACATGGGCTTCATGATGAAGCGGAGGACGGGCCACACGAGCGGGAGAGCGATGAGCGCGCCGATGACATGGATGAAGCCCGCGAAGAAATTCCGCCGGGCGCAGCTCTTCTCAAGCGCCGGAAAGGGCACGAGCAACTCGCCGGGGTCGACGTGAATGCGGTTCTCGAGATGCGGGATCTCGACCTGTTTCGACGTCAGGAAGTCTTCCGGCTTGTGTTCAGGAAAGCCCGCCACCTGGGACGCGCTGCAGAGCAGCTCGACCGCATCGTCCCGCACCACGGCGATCGAGCTGGCCGGCACCTGCCGCTGGGTTCCGTTCGCGCGGACGACGATGTGGCTGACTTCGAGCGAGATGGGGTCGGCAATGACGTGAACGATTTCTCCGATCTCGCCGTCAAGGCAACGGACTTTCGATTTGATCTTTGGTTGCACGCTGGCCATGAAGATCGTACCCGGCGCTCGTTTACTTCTTGATGGGTTTGGGAGTCTGGACCGACGCGTCCTTCAAAGTGGCCAGATACGCCACCAGGGCGTCGATCTCCTGGTCCGACATCAGCTCCTTGTACTTATCCGGCATGAGTTTCTTGTTGTATTCCTTCTCGAATCCATCGGCCATCCACGCGCGGGGGTTCAGCAATTTTTCCTTCATCTCCTCGGGCTTCATAAGGCTGCCAATGTTGTCCAGAATCGGACCGCGCTTCTTGACCGAGCCTTTGCCGCCGATCTTGTGGCAGTTGTAGCACTCCTGCAGGTCGTACTGCTCCTTGCCGATCGCGACCAGATCGCCGGCCGCCGCTTTGGGCGAAGCCCCGCCGCCGCCTTTGTCGCCTCCGACCGCCTTGAGCTTGTCCGCGCCGCCCAGAGCCTCCAGCCGCTTCATGATGGCCTGGCTCTGGGCGTTCAGCTCCACGCTGCGCTTCAGCAGTTCATCCATCTTGCCTTTGTCGGTCGCCGCCAGCTTCGGCTTCACGATCTTGTCGATCTTCCCTTTTTCGACCGTGGGATCGTACTGCGGCAGGAAGTTGGCGCCGGCGATGAAGGCTCCCGAGATCACCGCGTAGAAAGCCACCAGGGCCACCAAGGCCTTCACGCCGCTGAACGGCGACACGGCAGGAGCATCCAGAAGGATAAAAACGAGTGTGCCCAGCCCTGCGTAGAGAACGAACATGACCTGAAACACGAGGGGGAAGTGGAAGACGAAACGACCTAAAAGGAACAGGACGACCGCCGCGACTCCACCCAGGAAGAGGCGCTTGATCAGGATTCCGATGAAGCTTCGTTCCCCAGCCATGGCTCCCCCTTACTTTGCGCCCACGGCGGCCGGGACCGCTTTCGACGCCTCGGCATGAGCCTTATCCTTCCCGGTTCGTAGCGTCAGGACGATCGCGAAACTCACGACGATGTAGAACGTCAGCGTGACTCCGGTGATCACCCAACTGGAGTATGCAAGGGTCGGCGTGAAGGACTCCGGTGTGAAATCGTACTGGAGGTTGAACACGTGGAAGTATTTCCGGGTCAGTTCGCGGACCGCCCCCATCAGGCCCATCGTCCAGATTGCGCTGAAGGCCAGGAAGACGAGCACGAATTGGGACACGAAATCGATCTTGCCCCAAACGATCCGCCCCCGACTCAGGGCCCGGTTGTACAGGATGTAGTTGCAGATCGTGACGAAGACGAGGGTGAAGGCCGCCGCGTTCTTCGCAGGCATAAGCGCCAGCATGCCCCAATCCACCGTGACGAACCCCAGACTGAGCTCGCCGTGCGGCAGGCTCAACGAGCCGTCATCGGGCGCCAAGGCCTGCGTGGCCACAAAGGCGTGCGGCGTCATCCAGATCGCGTTGCCGACGATCACCATCAAGAACGCCACTCTGACCAACGTCTGCGCCGGGACCGTCCACATGAGAAACTTTCCGGCGATCAGGAACGCCGCGACCCAGCAGGCCGGGACAATGAGCGCCATGATGTCCGGTATCGGCCACTTGGTCCAGATCAACATGAAGACGACCGGGATGCTTGCCATAAGGACCAGTGTGGTGGTCCTCATCCGGATCTGTTCCAGCCCTTCGATCCGCTTCATGCTGAGCCAGATGTAATAGTTGCTCGCCAGGAAAATCAGCCCGACCATCGCCCCCTGCATCTCGAAAAACATGGACAGCTGATCGGCCATCATGTAGGGACAGATGGAGGCATCGTAGTCGCAGAGCTCGTAGGCCAGCAGGTAGCCGGCGAAGGGCAGCAACAACAGCGCGCCGACGCCGATCAGATTGCCCACAAACCCGAACCAGTCGTAAAAGGCCCGTTCCTCTTCTGTTTTGGCGGCCATGTACATGTAGGCGGCGATCAGGCCGGTGATGAACCCGCCGAAGACCACGTTGCCGACCGTCCGGTGGATGTTTAGGGGCCACCAGCTGAAATTGTTCATCTTGTCCCACAGCGTGGCCGTGGTTTCGATGAAAGTTCTGAGGTCCAGCCCCTCCGCGGATTTCACCGGGGTATTCATGAACGCAGTGGGGCCATCAATCACAATGAGCGTCGCCAGCCCGATCACGTTCAGCAGGACCCCAAGCGCGATATGACGGAGCTTGAGCGGCCCCTGCAACGCGTCCCAGGTATACCAATAGAGGTAGAGGACGATTGTCTCCGCAATGAAGAGCAGCGGGTACCAGATGGCGAAGACGTCGAAGAAGTGGGTGATCAGCCAGCCCGTCAACTGCGGATAGGTAGCGAGCAGCACGAAAATGAAGAGACCGCCCGTCAGCGCAGTCATGCTGTAGAGGATCACCGTGACCTTGATGACTTCCTTCGCCAGCCGTTCGTAGCGCCCGTCGCGGTTCTTCCATCCGATGATCTCGCTGACGACCACGAAGATCGGCGCGCCGAGAATGAACGCTGCGAACAGGATGTGCAGCTGGGCCACGACCCAGACGGCGGCGCGGTTTCCTCCGATGGGGAATTCATGCGGCTTGGGGTCAGGGAGTTGCGCATAGGCCGCCGTTCCCACTAACAAAAGCCCCAGTACAAGAAGAAGGCTGCGTTGCCAGGTCCTCATGCTTTCCCCGCTCCCTTACTGATTGACCGCGCTTACTTCCCTTTTTTCTTGTCGTCCTTCACGGGCGTCGCCGCCGGAGCCTTGCCGTCGCCGGCCGCCGGTTTTGCTTTACCTAACTGATCGACCGGAACCCAGTCCTTGGCGGCCACGTCGTAACCCAGCCCCTTCAATCCGAAGGTCCGCTCATAGGCCATGGCTTTCCAGCGGTCTTCTTCGCTGAGCTTGCTCTTCCAGGCTTTCATCTTGGTGTTCGGCACCCCTTCGGAAATTCGCCAGAACCAGACGCTGTCGGAGTAGAGCTTCATCCGCTCGCCCTTGCGGAAGTCCCGCGCGCCGGCCTTGACCGGCTTGCCGTCCTTGCCGTGGCACGAGGAGCAATTCACATCGATATTCTTGACGCCTTCGAAAATCTCCTTGCCCTCAGCGATGATTTTCTCATCGGCCCACCACCCGGCCGGCATGTGCTTGTCGGCGTATTCGGGCGGCGCGGGCGGAGGCGGCCCCGTACTCTCCTGCTCTTCCGCGCAACCGGCCGCAAGAAATGCCACACCGCCGATGATCAACAATCCAAGCAAGCGTGTAATTTTCATAATCGCTCCCAACTCCTTTCCCATCTCCGGATTCCCCGCATAAAAAAGACGCTTCACCGGGGGAACCTGCTCCCGACGGCAACAGCGTCTAAGTCGTACCGTGCGCTCAATCGCTCAACGTTTCTTCCCGCGCCGTTTGGCTGGCACGGCGGCCCGCCGGTGTCGAGCGTGCACCACCGCCACGCCGATTGCCGCCGCAACGAGGACTCCTCCCGCTCCATAGAGCCAGAGCTTCGATGCGTCCTCCGTCCCAACGACTCCTCCTGAACCACCCGCCGACTGTTCCGATTCCGGCCCGAAATCCACCTTTGCCTGACGCTCGGTGTGCCGGTCGGTCGGGTCAAACTCAGCCCGGACTTTCTTGACTTCGTCCAGCCCCGATCGTTCGTCTTTGACCGAAATTTGAATGGGGTCCCCTGCATTCTGGTTGTGCAGGTGAAGGACCAGCTTATAAAATCCGGACCCATCCGCGTAGCCGGTGACAGGATCAACCGTCTGGTCACGCAGGTTCCTCGCATGGACCCTGACATCCCCGATCGGTTTGCCGCCTTGATCCCGCACACGCCCCGAAATGGTGAACCGGTGATCCATTTCGTGAGTCGCCCAAGCCGCACCGGGAACCAGCGCTTCCGACCAGCAGATCAGGCCGACCAGACCGAAAAAGACCGCCGCGCGACCCCACGACGGTCTCCCTTCCGGCAAGTTCAAAATGTCCCGAACAGCCCAGCCAAAGTGCGGCCTATCTAACATAGGTGTCCACCTTTGTCAATAAATTCCTGCGCTGTCAGAACAGCTGCTAAGCGCTCAAATTCAAAGAATAACTTGCGGTCTTGGACGTCCGGTTTATAGGTGCCCGCGGGCCTGCGCCTCGGCCTTGATACGGTCAGCTTCCGCCTTACGTTCCGATTCTTTCTTCTTCACCCAGGCTTCCCAGGAATTCCCTGAGGCGGTGTCTTCGCCGGTAAAAGCGATCGTCACGATGTCGGCGTAAGGGATCGCCCTGGTGCCGGGCTGGTCCTTGGGAAAAAGCTGGAGGACAGGGGGGGAGGCCGAGTCGTTCCGGTTGAAGATGTACCCCGTGATCGTCTCGCCGGAGACCAGCTCCAGCGTCACGTCACCGCGATAGTCGAACGCAATCTCCACGGCCTGACGCCGCTCGCCGTCATCAGCCGGCTGGAAGACCCGACCTTGAAGATTGCGCAATTCCGAGGAGGGAGATTTATCGGCAGTCACGACTCGCGGGCTACCGGGCGGTCGGCATCAGCGTCGCCACGACCGATCGGCCGAACCCCCGCAGCGAGCCGAACGTATCGTCCACGGCGGACGCTTCATATCCGCAATGCACCATGCAATCGGCGCATTTCTCGTTACGTCCGGTTCCGTAGCTGTCCCAGGCGGTCTGGTCCATGAGTTCCCTGAAACTCGCCACATAGCCGTCCTGGAGCAGGTAACAGGGCTTCTGCCAGCCGAAGATGTTGTAGGTCGGATTGCCCCAGGGCGTGCATTGGTAGTCCACCTTGCCCATGAGGAAGTCGAGGAAGAGCGGGGACTGATTGAACCGCCAGCCGGTCTTGGGCCGGTGGAGAATCCGCGAAAAAAGCTCGCGCGTCCGCTGCCGCTTGAGGAAGTTCTTTTGGTCGGGCGCCTTCTCGTAGCTGTACCCCGGAGAAATCATCATGCCTTCGACGCCCAACTCCATCATGGCATCGAAGAACTTCCGGACGCGCGCGGGATCGGCGTCGTCGAAGAGCGTCGTGTTCGTGGTGACCCGGAACCCTCGCGTGAGCGCCGCCTTGATCGCTTTGACGGCGACGTCGTACACGCCGTCCCGACAGACCGCCAGGTCGTGCTCTGCCTGCAAGCCGTCCATGTGAATGCTGAATGTCAGGTATTGCGACGGCTGGTACTCGTCGAGCTTGCGCTCCAATAAGATGGCGTTGGTGCAAAGATAGACGTACTTCTTCCGATCGACCAGTCCTTTCACGATCGCCGGCATCTCAGGATGGATGAGCGGCTCCCCGCCCGGAATGCTCACGATCGGCGCGCCGCATTCCTCGGCGGCCGCCCAGCACTGTTCCGGCGTCAGACGCTTGTCCAGGACATGATCGGGATACTGGATCTTGCCGCAGCCCGCACAGGCAAGATTGCAGCGAAAGAGTGGTTCCAGCATCAGGACGAGCGGATAGCGTTTGACCCCTTTGAGCTTCTGGGTCAACACGTACTTAGTGACAGTGAACATCTGGGAGACAGGCACGGCCATAGGGAGGACTCTATCATCACGCAGGCAGCAGCGTCAATGCCGGCCGCTCGGAACCCGTACGGAGGTATGCTACACTCTGGCTCCTATGGTGGATCCCAAGACCGTGCCGGCCAGCCCGGAACTGGACGCCTTGATCGCAGAGAAGGTCGTGGGGCTCACGCGCGATCCCATTCCTCCCTACTCCACCGACATCGCGGCGGCCTGGACCGTCGTCGAGACCATGATCCGCAAAGACGGGGTTTATTTCGGCGCGCCGCACTTCAAGCACAAGCACCAGAACCTCGCCTCGCTGGGCTACCCCGAGGGCACCGAGTGCTGGTACTGCGTGCTCAACACCAAGCTGCTCAATAAAGTCGTGCTCTGCGCCGACACGGCGCCGCTCGCGATCTGCCGCGCGGCCCTGCTCTGGGCCGTCACGCATGTCTGAATAAGTCTCTCTTAGTCGGAAGGCGGCTCAAAATGTCCCGGCGGCCGGGATTGCCACGGGACGGTCGGCTGCTTGGCCTGTTTGGCAAGACTGCGAAGGCTGGCTTCCACCGCCAGCCGCAGTTTGGGATCGCTGGACATCAAGATGGAAGTCAGCAGCACGTAGAGCTCGAACTCCTCCCGCGACCCGAGGAGCACCCGCTCGGTAACCGGATCGACCGCCCTCGTCCGCGCTGATTCCGTCCGTTCGTCGGCATCCAGCAGGCGCTCCAAGTGCTCGGGATCGCCATGGAGCCAGGCGGCAGGAATCCCGAGGGCCGACGCGAGATTCTCCAATGCCGAGGCGGACGGATCAACTTCGCCGGCTTCGATGGCCTCCAGCGACTCCGCCGCCAGCCCCGCCCGCTGGGCCACCGCCGCGATGGACTGCTTCTTGGACAGGCGCCACGCTTGAATGTTGGCGGCAATAGACATGGCGGGATGATACTGATTTAATATGGCGGGAGCAACCCGGTGATACGAAGCAAGAGGAGGTATTGAGGTCCTGCCATGGTCAACGCAATTACCGGAAGCGACGCGACAGACTATGCCGACCGCATGAAGAATGTCTTTCCCAACTTTAAGACTGCGTTTCTGCCGGAATACGCCTCCGCGCCTACGATGTTCGTCCCGCAGGAGCGCGTGTACTACACTGTCAGCCACAACGGCCGGCCCGAAGCCTTGTTCGCCGTCCATTTCGATCGGGCGAGCAACGCCTACGAGGCGACCATTTCCTTCGCCCGGATCATCATAAAGGACAAGTACGCGGCGGACGGCTGGTGGTACGTGTTCGAGGCGGTGAACCACGCCATGCGGCCGCGCGGCGTGAAAATCGTGATGGCGCATCTGGAAACCAAGGGCAGCCGGAAGGCGTTTGCCGACCTCCAGGCGCGATTCCCCTATGCCGTCAATATTACCGGAGCATTGGGAACGGTCGATCTTGAACTGCTCCCCCGTACGGCTGAATGAATAAGGGGCAACAGCGGCGGGATCGAGCTAGCGGGCTTGAGAATCCTCGTGCATGGGGTTGCAGAATTGTGAAAAAGCTGGATTTTGGGAAGGATTTCGTGTTTAAATACCACCCTTTGAAGTCACTATCCATCCATTTTCACCCCTATTCGGGAGGGCACGTTTGTTAACGAAATCGGTCGGATGCCGCGAGGAACTCCCCGCGCGTGGTTGGCTACCTCCGGCGGAAGTTTACTGTGATTTCGATGGGACGATAACCGAAGTCGATATCACCGATGCTGTCCTTGAGGCCTTTGCGCTTCCTGCATTCCGAGAGTGGGAGCAGCAATGGCAAAAGGGAGAGATCAACAGCCAGGAATGTCTTGCGCGGCAAGTGGAGCTGATCCGGGCAGATGAGGCAACGCTTGTCCAGTTTGTGGCCGATCTCCCCATAGACGAAGGAATTTTTTCTCTTGACCAGCGATGCGCCGAGCACGGCACACGCCTTACGATCGTGAGTGACGGCATCGACCTGTTTATCAAGACGGTGCTGTCTCGACACGGTCTGTCGCACATCCCCGTGTTTGCGAGTCACCTGAGCTGGGCCCTAGACGGACGGCCCTCACTCAGTTTCCCGTGTGCTGTATCAGGGTGTGAGAGTGGAGCCGCCACATGTAAGTGCGCGCTGGCCGTGCCTTCCGGACTTTCGTCCCCCAGGTCCGTGTACATCGGAGACGGTCAATCCGACCGGTGTGTCTCGGCGAAAGCTGGCAAGGTCTTTGCCAAGGGGAACCTTCGAGACTGGTGCAAGCTCCAGGGAATCGCGTGCGAACCGTTCGAGACCCTCACGCAAGTTACCGAACAAATCTTTCACGGGAAAGATACGGCGACATGAATCCTCCTGAGAAGCGGCGTCTGATGAGCGAAGATGTTCTCCGCAAGAAGGAAGCCCAGTATTGCTCGCATGGCGATACGGTCCACTACTCACCATCGCCCAAGTTTTTTCAGAGCTGCGAGGGGAGTTTTCTGTATGACCGGGATGACAGGCCCTACCTCGACCTTCAAATGTGGTACTCCGCCGTCAACTTCGGCTATCGGAACAAAACCATCATCGAGGCCTTGAAAGTGCAGCTTGACCGGTTGCCTCAGTTGGCCTGCCAGTATCTCCACGAAGAAAAGGTCTTGGTCGCCGAACGACTGGCGACGGAGTGTCTGCGCGCGTTCGGCCTCGAGGGGCGCGTGCAGTTCAATGTCGGCGGAGCACAGGCGATCGAGGACTCCATGAAACTTGTGCGCAACGCCACCGGGAAAAGCCTCTTCATGGCGTTTACGGGCGGGTACCATGGCCGGACGCTCGGCGCATCGGAGATCACGTCCAGCTACCGGTATCGCCGCCGCTTCGGCCATTTTTCCAACCGCGCGCACTTCGTCCCCTTCCCGTACTGTTACCGCTGCCCGTACGGAAAGAAGCTGGAAACCTGCGACTATTATTGCGTCAATCAAGTCGAGCGCTTGTTTGAGACGGAGTACAACTCGTTCTGGGATTCGAGGGCGGAGGAGCCGGAATTCGTCGCCTTCTACGTGGAGCCGGTGCAGGCCACGGGCGGGTACATCGTGCCGCCGCCGGAGTATTTTACGCGACTCCAGAAGATCCTGGATGAACGCAAAATTCTCCTGGTGGATGACGAAATCCAGATGGCATTTTTCAGGACCGGGAAATTCTGGGCCATGGAGCACTTCGGCATAAAGCCGCGCATCGTCGTGTTCGGCAAGGCAATGACGAATGGATTAAATCCTATCTCGGGCCTGTGGGCAGAGGAATCGCTCATCTCGCCTGAGCAGTTTCCTCCGGGGTCGACCCATTCCACGTTTTCCTCCAATCCGCTGGGGACCGCCGCGGCATGGGCCACGCTCCAGTGGATTGACCAGCAGCGCTATCAGGAAAAAGTGGCCGCATCGGGGGCCTATTTTCTGCAAAGACTCGAAGAACTCAAGAAACGTCACGCCGTCATCGGCGACGTTTCCGGCTTGGGGCTGGCCCTGCGCATCGAAGTGACGCAACCCGACCGGTTTACCCCGGACAAGGCCTTGACGGACCGCATCTTTGAAGCCGGCCTGGCCGGGAGAATTCCCACGTCCCGCGGCCCGATGGGACTGGTGCTGGACATCGGGGGATACTACAAGAACGTCTTCACCCTGGCGCCGTCCCTGGACATCACCCGAGAGGAGATCGATCTGGGGATCGAGTTGCTGGATTATCTATTTACCCAATGCACGAAACACTAAACCTCAGCCAGAACCCTGCCAAACCGCCGAGCCTGCTCGATGGCATGGTCGGTCGCCGGAGCACCGACCTGGCCTTTGAGAACGGTTCGAAGGTCTTGGTGTACCTGATCCACGGTGTGACCGGCACACCGACCGAGATGCGCTACCTGGGCCGGGGACTGGCGCGCCATCGATGGGACGTCTACGCAACGACGCTGCCAGGCCACGGCACGCGGCTCAGAGACCTTCTGAAGACCAATGACCATGACTGGCTGGAACATATCAAGGCGCAACTTGCCTTTGCGCGGGATCGCTACGACTATATCTTTGTGGCCGGTCTCAGCGCAGGTGGACTCCTGGCCCTGGAAGCCTCAGCCTTCGTGGGTATTAATGGCGTCGGGGTCCTTTCCCCGACATTCATCTACGATGGGTGGAATACTCCCTGGACACACGCAATCCTGCCATTGGCCATGAAATGGATCCCCCGTCCCTTGCAATCTTTCTTCTTTCACGTCGATGGGCCTCCCTTCGGAATCAAGGACGAGCAACTCCAGGCTCGTATGCAGCAGTCTTATAGTATGCTCACGTTGCTGCGGGAGTGGCTGCGCGCCCATTGGACACGTTGGACCAACCATGCCGGGAATAACGGGATTTCAGCCTCTTCGGCGGCAACGATAGGCTACCCGGTATTTCCATTGAAAACGTTCACCGATCTCGATCGGCTCATCACACGCGTTCGCAGCCGGTTGCGAGCCGTCACCGCACCCACCGTCATTCTCCAAGCCCTGGAGGATGACCTTTCCAGCCCACGCAATGCCCAGATCGTCCATGACGAAATCTCCTCCAGGGAGAAACGGTTGGTCCTCTTAGAAGACTGCTACCACGTGATTACGGTCGATAAGCAGAGGCACTCAGTGGTGGCAGCGTTGGCCGAGTTTTTCGGCGCCCAGTTGCCCAAGGAAAAGCCTACACTGCGCAATCACCATTCCGCCGACTCCCTGTTATAATAGAACTCGTCTGCGACTGACCGCCATCCAACGCTTATTGGGGGAAAGTGATGGCTAGGCAACGCGTCGTTGTAACAGGGATGGGCGCGGTCACACCACTGGGTGCAGGGGTCAGAAGATTTTGGCAAGGCCTCACGGAAGGACGTTCCGGAGTCGGCCGGATTACGCGATTCGACCCCCACCAACATAGAACGCAAATCGCCGCGCAAGTCCCGAATTTCGATCCTCTGGCGTTTATGGAAAAGAAGGACGTTCTCCGGACGGACCTCTTTATTCAATACGCCCTGGCGGCAACCGAAGAAGCCATGCGCGATGCTTCGCTCGTCTTGTCCGGAGGGACCGCTGACCGGACAGGGACGAGTATTGGCACGGCAATGGGAGGAGTGCCGAAGCTCATGGAAGCCCAGAGCATCCTATCGCAATATGGAGCCGGCAGAGCGGTGCCGTATATGATCCCGGCGATCATCCCCAACATGGCCGCGGGATGGATTTCGATGCGGTATGGCGCGAAAGGACCGAATACCTCTCCCAGCACCGCCTGCGCTGCCGGGAGTCATGCCATTGGCGATGCCTTCCGGCTAATTCAGCGCGGCGATGCCGACATCATGCTGGCCGGGGGAAGCGAGGCCATCGTTACGCCGCTTGTCCTCTGGGGCTTTGACTCGATGCGGGCACTTTCGTCACGGAACGAAGCCCCCCAGCATGCCAGCCGTCCCTTTGATGCGCAGCGGGACGGCTTCGTGCTGGGCGAAGGGTCCGGGGTCGTCATCTTGGAGGAACGAGACCATGCCCTTGCCCGTGGGGCCCGCATCTACGCCGAACTCTGCGGGTACGCGATGACGGCTGACGCCTACCATTCCACAACCCCCGCGCCAGACGCCGATGGCGCTACTCGTTGCTTGGCTTTGGTGCTGTCCGATGCCGGTTTCCATCCCGGCGACATCGATTACATCAGCGCCCACGGCACCTCCACTCCGTTCAATGATGCAAGAGAGACAAAAGCTATCAAGCAGGTTTTCGGCCCCCATGTTTCGAAACTGGCGGTGAGCTCAATCAAGTCCATGATCGGGCATACGCTCGGAGCTTCAGGGGCGTTGGCGACCATCGCGACGATCATGGCGCTGCGCGACCAAAGCTTGCCCCCCACCATCAATTATGAACACCATGACCCGGAATGCGATCTTGATTACATTCCTAACACCGCTCGACGTACCGATGTGCGGACGGCCCTGGTCAACGCTTTTGCGTTTGGCGGTACGAACGCAGTTCTTGCGCTACGCAGGGTATCCGCTTGACCCTTTTCGGCTTTCTTGATTAGAATGCTTGAAGATTAACGCTTCGGCAAGGAGTTGGCTTGGATGGATCTGGAAAATATACGAGAACGTTTAAAGAAAATCTTGATCGAGAAGACCGGGGTGAAGAAGGAAGTGATCAAGCCCACGGATCGTCTCGTCGACGACCTGGCGCTGGATTCGCTCGATGCCGTCGAGCTGGCAATGGGCATAGAGGATGAGTTCGGCCTTACAATTCTAGATGCCGACATGAAGAAGCTCCAAACCTTCGCAGATGTCTTAGATTTGATTTGTCATCGCCTCTCGGAGTCTGATGCGAAAACAACCTCGGGTTAGCCTCCGAGAAAAAATGGTTCGCGGCGAAAATTTCGAAGGCGGGCTTGGAGGCGCCGAGCGGGGTCGAACCGCTGCATCGCAGTTTTGCAGACTGCTCCCTTAACCACTTGGGTACGGCGCCTTCGCGAGGGATTATAAACGGAGTGCCGACACCGGCACAAGACGGGCAAGTCGCGATCAGACCTTGAGGACCGGAATTTCCTTCTTCGCGGGAGTCGCCGCATCACCCTGAGCACCGCCGTGGCCGTGCCCGTTGTCTTTGTCTTCCGCGCCGCCGGCTTCCCGCTCCTTGGCCATGATCTCGATTTCGGCGAGCAACGTCTCCATCAGATCTTCCGACTTGACCTTCCGGATCAGCTTCCCCTCTTTGAAGAGAATGCCATGACCCCCTTGGCCCTCGCCGCCGGCGATGCCGATGTCGGCCTCCTTGCCTTCGCCGATCCCGTTCACGACGCAGCCCAGCACCGACACCGTCAACGGAACCCGGATATGCCCCACCCGTTTCTCGATCTCATTGGCGAGCTTGACCACGTCAATCTCCACCCGCCCGCACGTCGGAC
Source organism: uncultured Nitrospirales bacterium (assembly GCA_964472655.1). Taxonomy (GTDB): domain Bacteria; phylum Nitrospirota; class Nitrospiria; order Nitrospirales; family NS-4; genus SCTG01. The sequence goes on along the minus strand of CAYYLQ010000002.1, from coordinate 82,781 downwards.
AGGCGATGACGTTGACCCCGCGGTGCCGCAATTCGAGCGCCTTGAGAACCTCGAACCCGACCTTGACTTCCTCCACCGGATCGGCCGCCAGCGACACGCGGATCGTGTCCCCGATGCCGTCGGCCAGCAGCAGGCCGATACCAACCGAGGACTTGATCGAACCGGTCAGCAGCGTGCCGGCCTCCGTCACGCCCAGGTGCAGGGGGTAGTCCGATTGCAGGGCAAAGAGCCGGTACGCATCCACCATCAAGGGCACGTCCGACGCCTTGAGCGACACCTTCATGTTCGTGAAGCCGATGTCCTCGATCGCGTGTACGGCGTTGAGCGCCGACTCCGCCAGCGCCTCGGCCGTCGGATAGCCGTACTTCGTCAGCAGTTCCCGTTCGAGTGAGCCGCCGTTGACGCCGATCCGCAGGGGGATGTTCCGTTCCCGCACGGCCTTCACCACTTCTTCCACCTTCCACCAGGCCCCGATGTTGCCGGGATTGATGCGCACACAGTCCACGACCTCCGCGGCCTTGAGCGCCAGCCGGTGGTCGAAGTGAATGTCGGCGATGAGCGGCACCACAGTCTGTTTTCTGATGGCCGGGAGCGCCTTCGCGGCCTCCGGCGTGTTCACCGTCACCCGGACGATCTCGCACCCGACCTGCTCCAGCTGATGGATCTGCTCGACCGTGGCTTTGACGTCAGCCGTGTCCGGCGTCGTCATGGACTGGACCACCACCGGCGCGCCCCCGCCGATGGGCACCTGGCCCACGCGGATCTGCTTCGTCTTGCGCCGCTTGATGAACATGCTCAGAACCGTTCCTCGACCTGAAAATCGGCCTTGGCCAGCAAGTCCTTCGTCTCTTCGTAGATCCCGTCCGCCGTCAACCCGTACTGCACGCGCAGCAGATCTTGTGGCCCCTGCTCGATGTATTTATCGGGCAGGCCCATCACCTTCGTCAACAGGGGGCCGATGCCCTGCTCCGACAACGATTCCAATACCGCGGACCCGAAGCCGCCCATGCGGCAGCCTTCCTCCACCGTCACAAGGCACTTCACCCGGCCGGCGACCCGCGCGATCAGCGCATGATCGAGCGGCTTGACGAAGCGGGCGTTTACGACGGCGGCCGAGATGCCTTCCTCCGCCAGCCGTTCGGCAGCCCGCAACGCGGGGAGCACTGTAATCCCGATTGCGACGAGGGCCACGTCATGCCCTTCGCGCAACAGCTCGCCCCGCCCGAGCGGCAGGGCCTTCGGCTCAGGGTCCATAGGTACGCCCCAGGCGCTCCCGCGGGAGTACCGGACGGAGGCCGGGCCTTCGTGGCTCAGGCATGTCTTGACCATGTGCTGGAGCTCGTTCTCATCCTTCGGCGCCATCACCACCATGTTCGGCACGTGCCGGAGAAAGGCGTAATCGAACGCGCCGTGGTGCGTCGTGCCGTCCTCGGCCACCAGCCCGCCCCGGTCGATGAAAATGGAGACCGGCAGGTTCTGTGTCGCCACGTCGTGCACGACTTGGTCAAACGCCCGCTGCAGGAACGTGGAGTACATCGCCACCACCGGCCGGACGCCTTGCGTCGCAAGGCCCGCGGCAAAAGTCAGCGCGTGCTGCTCTGCGATGCCGACGTCGTGGAAGCGGTCTGGGAACTGCTTGGCGAAGGCGTTCAGGCCCGTGCCGTCGCACATAGCCGCCGTGATCGCGACGATGCGTTTGTCTTCACGCGCCAGCCGGCAGAGGGTGTTGATCGCCACCGCGGTGTAGGACGGCTTCGCGCTTTTCGTAGCGGGCTGCCCCGTCTCACGCACGAACGCCGAGCAGGCATGGAACCAGACCGGATCCTTCATGGCGGGCTCGTAGCCGAGCCCCTTCTTCGTAATCACGTGGAACAGCGTCGGCCCCTGTAATTTGAGCACGTTCTCCAGGGTCGGCAGCAACTGCTCGAAGCTGTGCCCGTCGATCGGACCGACATACCGGAAGCCCAGTTCCTCGAATAGGACGCCCGGCAGGATCAGGCCTTTCGCCAGCTCCTCGGCGCGGTGCGCCATCCGACTGATCTGACCGCCCACCTGTGGGATCGCCTGGATGAGATGCTTGGCCTCTGCCTTCATATGGGTCATAAATTCGCCGGTGAACGTGCGGTTCAGATAGGCCGAGAGCGAGCCGACGTTCTTGGAGATGGACATCTGATTGTCGTTGAGAATGACCAGCAGGTCCTTGCGCAGACCGCCCGCGTGCTGCATGGCCTCCAGGGTCATGCCGGACGTCATCGCCCCATCGCCCACTACGCACACGACTTTATGGTGCTGTTCCGCCAAGTCTCGCGCCACTGCCATCCCCATCGCCGCTGAGACGCCGGTTCCGGCATGGCCCGCGTTGAACGTATCGTAGATGCTCTCCTCTCGCTTGCAGAAGCCGCTGACCCCGCCGTACTGGCGGAGCGTGCGGAACAGCTCGCGCCGGCCGGTCAGGAGCTTGTGGGCGTATGCCTGATTGCTGGTATCCCAGACGATCTTGTCTTTGGGCGTGTCCAGCAGGTAATGCAACGCCAGGGTGAGCTCGACCACACCGAGGTTGGACGACAGATGCCCGCCCACGGCCGACGTCACTGAGATGATCTGCTCACGGATCTCCTCAGCCAGTGCTGGAAGTTGCTCGACCGGCACCCGTTTCAAATCGGCCGGGCTGTTGATCGTCTTCAAAAGGGACATGTCATCGGCCTCTTGGTGACTGCGTGCAACGTCTTCTCTTGCTGTGATGGGAAAACTGCACGAAAAACCAGGTTATTTTCACACAGCCACACGTGCGTGTCAAGAATTCCCATCTCCTACCTCGGAGGAATTCGATAGGTCAGCACCGTCGCAAGCGTAAAATCTGCGGCGGAATCCCTGATAAAATCGAGGTTCTCTACGCCGTAGATCTGCCAGAGGAGAGTCGGCGTGAAACGGTAGCCGAAGGCCAAGACGGCTTCGGTGACTCCGTTATCCAAAAGCTTGAGTCCCGTGTTGCCGAACGGCGACTGGTAATAGTCAAACTGTCCCGTGATCGAGAACTGCGGCGTCACCATGAACTCCACGCCCGTGATCGACGTGAAATAGCTTCGAAGCCCTACCCCCAAATACTGCCCGGTCGGCAGGATTTCATTGACGTTGACATAGAGGACCACCCGATTCCAGACGGTCTTTTGGAGCGCCAATCCGACGCCCAGATCCGCAACACGGGTCCCGAACGCACGGCTCCGGTCACCCATCGGCACATTCAGAGCCAGCCGCAGGGACACTGCCGGAGCGTACTGCCCTTCATCGACCATCAGGCCTTTAGCGTGCAAAACAGCATCGGTGAGCCCATAGGCGTCGTTCGGCCCATTGAGCAGAGTCTGTCCGTTTCGGTTGAGCACGTAGACGAAACCGGAATTCTTGAGTTGCTTCCGAGCGGGGGCTCTCCTATCAAAGAAACTCTCTACCGCCAGGATCAGCCCGTCCAGTCCGGTCGAATGGCGATACACCGACGCGATCTCGAGTCCCACCTCCACGTTCTCCATGGCGGTTCCATACCGGACGTCAATGGCGGAACGGAGCTGGCCGAACTTCAGCACGCCATTCGCGACGGGAGTCACCTCATGCAGGATGGTGCTCGTTTCGGCAAAATCGGCGCGTAGACTGAGTTCGCCCTTTTTCAACGGAATCGCCGACTCTCCCGGCATCTGCAACGACAGCCCCTGGAGGGGCTGGTAGTTTCGGACTGGCACGAGGCCCTGGCCGATGAAAACTTCAGCGGCGGCGGTCCCTGTCGACTGCCCCAGAAAGAGCACGACCGTGAGCACGCCCAGCACGAACCACGGGGCACCCGGCCGGCCCCCTCCCTTCTGCTGATCGTTCAATATCGCCTCATGCGTCAGAAGGGAAAGTCCAGTCCCGCAAACACGGTTTGCCCTTCGTTACCGTTTGCAAAATCCACCCGTCCCACGACATTGGGACGTGCGATTGCCCGAAACCCGATGCCGGGGTTGGCCTCGTACTGGGAGAAGGCCCGGTACCGGAATGTATTTGTCACCTTGCCGACGTCGAGGAAGGGCGCCGTCTCCACTTCGGCGACGGTGCCAAAGACCTTCAGATGAAACAACTGGATCCGCTCCTCGACGTTCAGAACAAGGGCATGGTTGTCGACAAAACGGCCCACGCCAAATCCGCGCAGCGAGTTCTGGCCGCCCAGACTGCTCCGTTCGAAGAACGGAATTTCAGCGCCGCCGACCGTGGCCTCCAATTTTGCCCGGACCACAAAAGTGTACTCCTTGGTCTGATTCGGCAGCAGCATCCGATAGTCGAACCCGTACCGGCTGAAGATGGTTTTCGTGTCGGCCGTCAGGGTCTGCGCCAGTTCCGCGAACATTGTAAAGTAGGTCCCGATCGTGGGCGTCAGCGTGTCGTCCCGCGTATCGTCGAGGAACGCCAGCTTGTGGCCCCATACCGTCGCCCCGCCCGTCCCTTTGATCGTCGGAAACACCGCTTGGGTAAAAGGGAGATTGTGCACCGCACCCACCTGTACATCTACATTCCGCAGCCGTTCAGTGAACAGCACCCGCCGGCCGGGTCCGACATAGAGCCCGCCCGTGATATGCCCCAGGAGTTCGCGGTCAGTATAGTTGGTTTCTTGCGCTACAGAGGTCTGAGGGCCGATCCCGAAAAACCGCGCCGTCGCATTTTTGAAAAACCCGACGTTTCCTTCCAGGCTGTACCGCCCTTGCTCCAGAAAGAGATTCTGGTAGTCGAGCAGGAATTTGCGCTCAATCTTCTCCGTGAACGACGCAATGAGCTTGTATTGTTCCCCGCGCTCCGGATACTGAAAGATGTTGATTGTCCCGCGTGAGCCCACAAATTCATTGTGAATATACATCGGCGCGACGATCTGGGTCACGCGGCCCTCGTCGTCCGCAAAGACATAGGGGACGATCACCCCCACGTCCACGCCGTCGTTCTTCGACGCCGCGACGGCCGGGATCACGAAATAGGACTGCTCCTCGGCACGCGCCTCCGGCAACGGGGCAAGAAACAATCCGAACGCATAGGCTGAGGCAACACCAACAACGCGAAGAAAAAGTGTCACCAGAGCTCATCGACCTTTGGCCGTGTCGCTGCCGTCCGGAGCAGGAGCGCGTATGTTGGCCGACTTATCCCGAAGTTGCTTGGACAGTCCCGCAAATGAATCCTTGCGGAGGATTCTCTTGAACTGCTCGCGGTAATTCTGGACCAGGCTGGTGCCTTCCACCACCACATCGTAGACGCGCCAGTCCTCGGAATTTTTCTGAAGTCGGTAATTGATGTCGACCACGGACTTGCCGGTGTCGACATGCGTATAGACTTCCGCGAACTCACCGTCACTCATTTCCTTGAGGTACTGCACCTTCTCGCCTGAGTAGGCCTCGATCCGTCCGATGTACGTATTGGCCAGCAAGGTCTGGAAATTGGCCGCGAATTCCTTTTGCTCCTCCGGCGTCCGCTTGGCCCATTCAGCCCCCAGACTCCGCTTCGCCATTTCGGTAAAATTGAACCGTTGGGCGATGGTCTGTTCCAGCAGCTTGCGGCGCTCTTCCTTTTTTTCCGGTTTCTTCCACGCCGGGTCTTCCAGGATGCGGATCACCTCGTCAACGGACTTCTTGATAGCATCGGTCGAAGGCCCTGCCCACGCCGTCGCCGTCATCCCCCCGATAGCCCCGCCGATCAAGCTGCCGGCCAGGACAACCGCCAGCCTGTTTGCACGACGTCGCATCACCTTTGTCTCCTCCGCGGTTCTACTTGACGTTTCCATGAATGAATTCTCCGATCAACGATTCCAGGTCGACTCCGGACTCGGTATCGCGGATTTGTGCGCCCGGCGGCAATTCCTTCTGCGACCCGCCCGGCGAGAGCGAGAGGTACTTGTCGCCGATCAGACCGCGGGTCTTGACCGAAGCGATGGCATCGCCGTACAGCTTCACGCCCGGCGTCAGCGTAAAGAGCACCACCGCACGGTCCCCCTTCAGTCCGATCTTCTTCACCTGGCCGACCTGCACGCCGGCAATCTCGACCGTCGCGCCCGTCTTGAGCCCGGCCACTGAATCAAACTCCGCCTGTATCTCATACTGGTTGCCGCCGATCACCTCAAGTTTCCCGAGCTTGACCGCAAGATATGTCAGGGCCGTGATCCCGACCAGCACAAAGACCCCGACGACGAGCTCCAATTTGGTGTCGTTCATAGTCATCGAATCTCCCTGCCGGCCCCGGAGGAGACGGTCTCTGACCTCGGGCCAAGGTTAATGAATTCCCGCACGCCGGGATGCCTCGTGCGCTGAAACTGCTCCGGCGGCGCCATCTCGGCGATCACCCCGTCCAACAGCATCGCCACGTAATCCGAGATCCCGAAGATTTCAGGGATTTCGTGGCTCACCATGACGGCCGTGAACCCGAACCGCCGCTGGGTCTCGAGGATCAGGTCGTGGATCGTACGCGCCAGGAGCGGATCGAGCCCCGTGGTCGGCTCGTCGAAGAGAATGATCTCCGGCCCCATCACGAGCGCGCGCGCCAGCCCCGCCCTCTTGCGCATGCCGCCGCTGAGTTCAGCGGGAAACTTATGCCCCATGCCCGTGAGCCCGACGGCCTCCAACATCTCGAGGACTTTGTGTTCGACCTCCACCGCCCTGAGCTTCGTCTTCTCGCGCAGGGGAAAGGCGACGTTCTCAAAGACGGTGAGCGAATCGAACAGCGCCGCGCCCTGGAACAGCATGGCGAACTTCTTGCGGACCTCGTTCAGATTGCGCGCGCTGAGTCGCGCGATGTCGGTTTCGTCCACCAGCACCTGCCCCCGGTCCGGCCTGAGAAGCCCGATCATGTGCTTGAGCAGGACGCTTTTCCCGCCCCCGCTCTTGCCGATGACCGTGGTCACCTTTCCCCGGGGAATCTCCAGATTCACGCCCGTCAGGACCGGCTGCCCGCCCAAGGCCTTCTCCACTCCTACAAGACGAATCACGGGTGTGGATGCCCCCCCTCCCTTCACATCAACACCGAGGTCACGAAATAGTCCCAGATGAGGATGAGGACGGAAGAGAGCACGACCGCCTCCGTGGTGGCCGTTCCCAATCCCTCCGCGCTCATCGTCGTATGATAGCCCTTATAAGTACAGACCCAGGAGACGATCACGCCGAAGCTGACGGCCTTGAGAAACCCTCCGTAGACGTCCTTCCACTCCACGCTGGACTCCATCGAGCTGGTATAGGCGCCCGAGCTCACGCCCAGCAGCTCAACTCCGACCAGATAACCGCCGTAGATGCCGATGATATCGAAGATCGAGCAGAGCATCGGCATGATGAACACGCTGGCCAGCACCTTGGGCGCAATCAGGTACTGCATGGGATTAACCGCCATCGTGTCGAGGGCGTCAATCTGTTCGGTGATGCGCATGATGCCGATCTCCGCCGTCATGGCGGAACCCGCGCGTCCTGTCACCATGAGGGCCGACAACACCGGCCCCAGCTCCCTGATGATGCTCAGCGCCACCGCCGAGCCCAGCCACCCCTCTGCGCCGAATTTCCGGAGCGAGTAATAGCCCTGCAGCCCCAACACCATACCGGTGAAGGCGCCCGTCAGCACGATCACAAAGAGGGATTTCACGCCGATGAAATGGACCTGCTTCAGGATCTGCATGAAACGAAAGGGCGGACGCACCATCCACGCGACCGTGCCGATCAAGAAGATCATCATGCGGCCCATCTCGCCGACGATCCACAGGGTGTTCCGGCCGAATCCGGCAACAGCGGCGGTCACCATCAGTGCGCTCCTGCAATCATAGGCATCTCCGCCACCAACTTGGAAAAGAACCGCTGCAGGCTTTCGGAAGCCTGGTCCGCATGGCGTTTCATCTCATAGAGCCCCCGCACAATCGACGGGCTTTTCAGAATCAGCAGAACACACCGCAGGGACCCGAACGGCGCGAACCAGAGGTTGAAGTCCATCGGCAGGTCGTCTTGGACACGATCGGAGATCGCGCGGACCAACAGAAACGGGATACCGGCGGAGGCCGCTACTTTGGCGATGGCGGCGCTCTCCATGTCCACCGCAACAGCGCCGCTGACTTCCCCGAGCGCCTGCTTCTCGCTGGCCCGCCACACCACGTGTTCCACCGTGACAACCGGCCCTTGCGTCCAGGCAATCCGCGCATCGCGAGCGGCCTCGCGCGCGCGGTCGAGCAGCGCCGGATCGGTCTGGATGCCCTGGCCTGTTCGTTCCTTGGTCCAATCGAAAATCTTGGTGCCGAGAATGACCTCGCCGATATTCGCGACACCCAAGGATCCCGCGTACCCCGTCGAGATCAGCGCATCCGGGGCGAATGCGGACACCGCCGTTTCACTGGCTTCCCGCGCGCGCTCCCGGCCGACGCCGGTCCTGATCAGATGCACTTCGATCTCTTCCGTCCGTCCGACTTCATGCCAGAATGGGCCGAGACGCCCCCTCCGGGTATTCCAGCCGACACCAAACACCCCGCGTATGAGCGCCAACTCGCGTCCGGAAGCGGCCAAGATGGCGACGCGTCGCATCGCTCATTACGCGAGACGGAACCGCCCGGCTTGCCGGTTCTGCTCTCGGATCTCGTCCGCGCGGGTGCGCCCGCGCGCTTTGAGCGACCGGTACATGGACAAGGCCCACAGGGAAAAGAAATGGCTGTAGCCGTGGTAGCGGAGGTAGAACACGCGCGGGAAGCCCGTGCCGGTGTGCATGCGTTCAGGCCAGAACCCTTGGGGGGCCTGACGTCGCAGGAGATAGTTGACGCCCCGCACCACGCTGATCGTCTCCACCTCGCCGGCGCACAACAGTCCGAGGAGCGCCCATGCGGTCTGGGAAGGCGTGCTCTCCCCCACGCCATGCGCGCCGGCCTCCGCGTACGAGAGACAGGACTCGCCCCATCCGCCGTCCGGGTTCTGCTTCGACACCAGCCATGTCACCGCCCGGCGGACGTATTCGGCCTGCATGTCCTCGCCGATCGCCTTCAAGCCGGCGAGCACGGACCAGGTCCCATAGACGTAATTAACGCCCCAGCGGCCGTACCACGATCCATCGGCCTCCTGGTTCTTCCGGAGGAACCGGATCGCGCGCACCGCCGCCGGATGACTCAGGTCATAGCCCAGCGCTCCCAGCATCTCCAATTCGCGCCCGGCCAGATCGGCCGTGCTGGGATCGAGCAGCGCCTTATGATCGGCAAAGGGGATCTGGTTCAGGAACAGCTTGTTGTTGTCCTTGTCGTACGCCCCCCACCCGCCGTCGCTCCCCTGCATCGCCAGCGTCCATCGGATCCCGCGCTGCATGGCGGCGCGTTGGACGTCCGCCTCCGGCATGGCGAGCTTCGACAGGGCAATGATCACGACCGCCGTGTCGTCGTTGTCCGGATAGAATTCATTCTCGAACTGGAAGTACCACCCGCCCGGCGAAGCCTTGGGCGACGAGACGATCCAGTCGCCGACCTTCCGGCACTGCTTCGTCACAACCCAGCGTGCGGCCCGGATGAGCGCGGGATGGTCCTGCGGCAGGCCGCTCTCGATCAGGCTGTTGATCGTCAGCGGCGTATCCCAAATCGGCGAGAAGCACGGCTGCAGATGCATCGCGTCCCCGTCGTGTACTTCCAGCGCCTCGATCTCGCCGAGAGCCCTGCGCAAGAGGGGATCATCCACAGAACGGCCCAGGCACCGCAGCGCCACGACCGAATTGGCCATCGCCGGATAGATGGCGCCGAGCCCGCCCTCTCCCTCCATCCGCTCGATCATCCAAGCAGCGGCGCGTTCGACGGCTTTTCTGCTCAGCCCCTCGGGGATCATGCGCTCATAAATGCGCAAACAGCGATCCAGCGTAATGAAGAAATTCTTCCAGGTAAACCAGAACCGGTCCCTGAGAAAAGGCGGCGCATGCCGAAAGTCCATCTGACTCCGCGGGACGCACCAGAGCTCATTGATCCCCTGCTCTTCAGGGATACGGCACAGGGGCTTGTCATGGAAAATGATCAGCAGCGGAGTCAGCACGGCTCGCGACCAGTAAGAGAGATCGTAGAGGCTGAACACGCTGTTCGGCGGCAGGAAGGCCAATTCGACCGGCATCGTCGGAATGCCGCGCCAGTCGTATTGATCGAAGAGTGCCAGCGTGATCTTGGTAAAGACGTTCGCCCGGACGACCCCGCCGATGTTCAGAATCGCCGCGCGGGCCTTCCGCATGAAGGGTTCGTCGGGAGAGACACCGGAGAGCTTGAGTGCAAAGTAGGCCTTCACCGACGCGCTGATCTCCGCGGGCCCGCCGAAATAGATCGGCCATCCGCCTTCCGACAACTGCGCGTCGATTAGGTAGCGGACGGCCTTTCGTTCTTTCTCCTTGTCCACGAGGCCGAGGAATCGGCGGAGCATGAGGTACTCCGCAGTCAGCGTCGTATCGGCTTCCAGTTCATGGACCCAGTACCCTGCTTCGGCCTGCTGGGAGAGCAGCCACTGCTGGCCCCGCTTGAGGGCCTCCTCGATCGATGGGCCCTTCTGAGCCGCCGCTTGGCTCGAGGCCTGGCTGGGCTCTTGACCCCGCGCGGGGACAGGGGAAGCCATCACCGTGCCGGGATCACCGCCCACGAGGCGCAGGAGCCGGCCGGCCTTCTGCCTGGCCTGCTGCTGCACGCGCGCAGGCGCCGCCGACAGAATCCTCTCAGACCAATTGGTCAGAAGGCCGAGTAACCGCTTCATGATGTCCTTTGGGCTACGCCGAATTGGCTCGTCCGCCTAATGGCATGAAGGAAGGACCATTGGGGGCGCATTAGTTTGCGAGTATACCGCAAACGGGCCACTAAGTGTCAAGCGCCCAAACCGTGAAACAAGCTGGAATTTCATGGACTTTCGCGCTCGGAGGAAGGATCCCCTAGGCGGGAGCAAGCAGCTTGTTCAGGCGGACGGAGACCAAGGCAGAAACTCCGGCTTCTTCCATGGTGACGCCGTAGAGCGCATCGGCCATTTCCATCGTCTGCTTGCTGTGCGTGATGACAATGAACTGAGTCCGGGCGGCCAACTCCCGGATGACCCGGGTAAACCGCAGAGTGTTTTCCTCGTCCAAAGGCGCATCGATCTCGTCCAGCACGCAGAATGGCGTCGGCCGGATCAGGAAGCTGGCGAAGATGAGCGCCATCGCCGTCAGCGCCCGCTCTCCGCCCGACAGCATGGAGATATTCTTCAGACGCTTCCCCGGAGGCTGGGCCACGATATCCACGCCCGGTTCGGTGGACTCTTCATCCTCCACCAGAATCAGTTCGGCGCGGCCGCCGTCGAAGAACGTCCGGAACGTCTCGCTGAACTTGGCCTGCAAGTTCTCGAAGGTTTCCATGAAGAGCCGCTTCGTCGTGCGGTTGATGCGGGTGATGATGGACTTCAACGACGCGATGGACTGCGTGAGATCCTCCTCCTGCGCGGTCAGGAACCGCAGGCGTTCTTCCAGTTCCCGGTGTTCGTCGATGGCCATCACATTGACCGGCCCCAATTCGGATAGCCGCCGGCGCTTCTGCGCCAGAGTCTCCTTGATCGTTTCCAACTCATCACCGGCAGACTTCCCGGCTTCGGCGACGGCCTGCTCGAACGTGACGGCGTAGGTTCCGGTCAGGCTCGCATCGAATCCTTCCAGGCGGGTCTGGGCCTCCACGCGCCGCAGGCGAATCGCCTCCTGCCGCTTGTGAAGTTCATCGAGCAAATGCCGCGTCCGATTCCAGTCTGCTTCCAGCGCACGAGACTTGGTGACCCGGCCGGTCTGCGCTTCTTGCGCTTTCACCAAGCGCTGGCGGGACTCCTTGATGGCCGCTTCCATGGCCGGCACGCTTTTGTCGGTCTGCTTCCGTTCAGCGACGGCAGTAGCGCTCGCATCCTTCAACCGCACCAATTCTGCTTCCAATTCCTTGATCCTTGTCTCACGAAGGGCTGACGCGCTCTCCACGCGCGCCAGTTCAGCCTTGGCCTGCTCAAGCCGTTCCTGCCACCCCGCCGCGTCCGCACGAACCTCCGCCGTTGCTGCCTGCTGCCGTTCCAGTTCAGCCTGCGAGGTCGCGACCGCCTTTTGCCGCAGCAGTACGGCCTGCTCCGCAGCCGCCCGCTCCTTCTCCCCTCGTTGGCGATCGTCGCGCAGCGTTTTCTCAGAAACGGCCAAGGCAGCCAGCTCAGCCTCGGCTCCTTCACGCTCGGTCTGGAACAGCGCGATCGCCTGATTCCATCGCGCGACCTCCTGCTCGCCTCGTTGCTCGTCCTTGCGCTCGCCGACCAGCGCCATTTCTATCGTGCGGATCTCCCCATCCAGCGACTCCAAGCGAGCCGTCTCCGCAGCCAACGTCGCGCTGAGCTTGTCCTTGCTCGCCTGCACCGCAGGCACCTCCTTCTCAAGTTCCTTCATCCGTGCGGTCAATGCCTTCAATTCGCGCTCGCGGCCCATTGCGCCGGCGGAGGGGCCCGGCGCGCCCGCACTGACGATCCCATCCGGCGCAACCACTTCACCTTTCGGTGTCACCAGGAGCGCCTGTTTGGACTCCGTCATGCCCTTCCACAGAGCAACAGCCTGGTCCAGCGTCTCAACGATCACCACGCCGGCTAGGAGATGGCTCACCAACTCGTCGTAGCCCTTGCGCGGTGTCACCACGTCCCGCGCCAGGCCGACCACGCCAACTCCCTCGAGCTTCGCGGTCACGCGCGCGCCGAACACCCGCGGGTGTTTCGGAATGAAGGTCCCGCCGGCCGCGCCCTTCGCCGCAAGCGCGCGCAGTACGCGGACGGCTTCCGCCGGCCCTTCGACGAGCACGCCCGTCAACCGATGGCCCAAGACCGTTTCGATGGCCGGCTCGTATTCGGCGGGAACGGCAAGCACCTGCGCGACGGTCTCCTTGAGAAACGACGCGGGATCGTCCTCAACCGCGTCACGGCTGACCGCTTGAAGGACCTTGTGCCGGGCAGCCGACACGGCTTTCTCTTCCTGCATGCGGGCGAGCCGCTGCTCGGCCTCCGCCAGCTGACTCTTGAGGCAGGCCAGCGCGTCAACGAGATCAGCGCGCGCGCCGCGGGCCGTAGCCATATTCGTTTCCAGTTGGCGGCAGCGCTTGACGGAGGCCGCCAGTCCTGTCTGGGCCGCTTCCAGTGAGGAAACGGCTTGGAGTCGTTCTTTCTCTACGCCCTCGGCCCGCCGCCGGAACTCCGCGGCTCGGGCCTGATCGCTGGCCAGACGATTGCCGGAAGCTGTGGCGGCCATCACCCGCTCCATGACAGCAACGCGCGCGGTTTCGAGCGCAGCCTGGGCATCGCGATGACGCTGCGTGGCCTCCGTCAGCGTCGCTTCGGATTGTGCGACAACGCCGGACCGCTTGGAAAAGTCTTTGGTCAATTGTGCGATGCGGGACCGCAGCGGGGCGAGGATCGCGCCCGCCTCCTTCTGCTCCCGACGAACGTGCTCGACATCGGCCTGCACGCGCACCCGCTGCTCGTCGAGCAGCGCCGCCCGCTGGGCCAGCAACTCGATAGCGGCGCCGGCCTGCGCCAGTCGCGTCTCTGCCTGGGCGACCTGATCGCGCAACCCGGTCAGCGCGGTCTCGCCCTCTGTCACGCCGAGATGGAGCGTTTCGACTTCTGTGGCCAGGCGGGCAGCCGCGGCGGACTCGGCGCTCTCGCGAACGGCCAGATCGCTCAGGGTCCGATCAGACTCCTCGCGCTCGTGAAGCAAGCCGCGGTAGTCGTGGACGAGGATGGTGAGTTCGAGCTTACGGACTTCCTGCCGAAGCGCTTGATACTGTTCGGCCGCCCGCGCCTGGCGCTCTAGCGAGCCGAGCTGACGTTTGACCTCGTTGACGACATCGCGGACACGCAGTAGGTTCTGGCTCGTGGCCTCCAGCTTCCGCAGCGCCTCGGCCTTCTGTTTTTTGTAGCGGACGATGCCGGCCGTCTCTTCGATAAGCTCGCGGCGCTCGATGGGCGTGGCCTTCAGCACGCGATCGATCCGCCCCTGCTCGATGACCGTATGGCCCTTGCTGCCGGCGCGGGTGTCCAGCAGAAGCCCGCGGATGTCCTTCAAACGGCATGGTATCTTGTTGATGAAATACTCGCTCACCCCGTCACGGTGCAGCCGCCGCGTGAGCATCACTTCCTGACATTCCCCTAGCGCATGCGGAAGCGTAGCGGCTTCACCGTCACCGTTGCCGTTCCCATTGCCATTTCCATTGCCGTTGCCGTTGCCGGGCGCGGACTTTCCATCGACGTCGCCCAGAATCAGCGAAACCTCGCCCATTCCCAACGGCTGGCGGGACTCGGTGCCGTTGAAAATGACGTCCTCCATCCGTTCGCTCCGCAAGGTTTTGGTACTCTGTTCGCCCAAGACCCAGAGGACCGCATCGAGGATGTTGCTTTTGCCCGTTCCGTTCGGTCCGACCACGGCCGTGATACCCGGCTGCAAGGTCAGCCGCGCGTCGACAAAAGACTTAAACCCCCGCAATTCGAGATGCTTAAGGTACATATGCCCCTTATCTCTTATTGAGGTAAGCACCTGAGAGGCGTTACCCTAGGCGGGAGAAATACCATATCTTGTGGGCAATTGCAAATAAAAACACAGCCTGATGGGCCTTACGCCGCCTAGAACACGATCGTGTACTGTAGCCGTGCCCGGTTCTCGATCAACGAGACGTTGCCGCCGACATCCGCGCCGCCCAGGCGGGTGGTGATCACGCCGTAATCAAACTGTAATTTGTGTTCGTGGCCGTTGAGATACCAGTTCAACCCGCCCACGGCTGACGTGATCAAGTCGTGTCCGAGGTGCGTATCCGGGTCCATCACGCCGTACCGTCCCACCACTTCGAACTTCGACGGGATGAGGAAGTACCCCGTCTGGACGTAATAGCCTGTCGCATTCCCGATGCGTTTGGAATGGTCATGGGTATCGACGTTTCGAACGAAACCCTCTGCCTGAAGGGACAGCCCCCTGTATTTCACGATGAAATCGAGGCCCCCCGTCCCGATATCCACCACACCTTGGTTGAGCAACCGCCCATTGCCCAACGATGCGATCGCCGTGGAGACTTGGTTGTTGCTGCCGACGCCGGTGGTGTTCGTCTGAAGACCTCCGTTGTATCCGTAACTTGCACCGACCGCCAATTGGGGAGTCTGGGAATTGGCCAGGTCTCCTTCCGGATATCCGGGCTTGCCGAGGATGTCCGCCGTGATCCGACCGACATACATCAATTCATTGGCGTTGCTCGGCGTGCTCAGGCCTAGCCTGTTCAGGCCAATGCCGACGCCGTTGAACACGCCGAAGGCATAATTGACGGGATATTTCTCCTGGTCGCTGAAAATCGTGACGCCCTGATCGCGGCGATCAATGACGTTCGGCACAAATGCCTCGGCGACAAAACCCCGATCCACAAACTGCATGAACGCCGAGCTTTGGAATTCCTGTCGGCCGAAGTGCGTGCGGTACTGGCCGAAGCGGAGATTCGCCCAGGGGATCTGCTTGAAGGTCAGGTAGGCATCGTAGAGCTGGGTCGTCGAACGCGAGCCTCCCAATTGATTTGAGGCATCGGCCGTGTCGTTCCGGAACTGCACGAAGTAATTAATGTCCGGGCTGAAGGCGAACCCTTCGAACACCAGCCGAGTGCGATGCACGCCGAAGAAAGCCAGATTTTCGCCATGTTGCGTGGCCGAGATGACGCCCGCCGAAGAGACGCCGGGATAATTCTTTGCATCCCCAATCGTGCTGTACGCCGAGTTGAAACGGCTATCGGTGAACCGAGGCTGGATCCGAATCCGGATCTTGAGCCGGAACTTGTCCTTGAACTGCGTGTAGAGCCCCCGGTCGTAGCCGAACTTGATGCCCTTGCCGAGGTCTACGGTGTTATCGCCGTCGGCATCCTTGGCTACGGCGATCGCCTTGGCCGGGATTTCCGGTTCCGCTGGGGCCTGGGCAGGCGGCTCTGCCTTGGCAGGCGGTGCGGGAGCGGCCTGCGCGGTTTCCTTGAGCGCTTGGTCGTACTCCTGCTGTGTGATCACGCCCTTTTTCAACAACAGATTCAGCGCCGGATCCGCCGCGGTCGCCGGTCCAGCTGCGGCGAAGATCCCTAAACCAATTGTCAGCATTATTGCGAATACCCTGTTCCGCATGGCCATCCTCCAATTGTTCTTTAAATAACCTGACTTACTAAACATTATAGCAAACAAAAATTCACGGTCCATTTTCCTGAAGTGCAACCGGTCTTCGCGTCGTGAAAAAGACGTAAAGCAGATAGCTGTCCACGACAATCGCCAACGCCATCACGCTGTACGCCCACGGGCTGGGCAACAATTTCAGATCGATCAACACCCGGGAGAGCCCGAATCCCACAACCCAAGCGTCAAAGCTCATGCAGATGCGGCGAAATGTCTCGGCGTCGAGTTGTCGAATGAGATAGGCGCCGAGAGGAATTCCGACGAGGACGCCCGGAACAATCATCGCGAAGATGTTCTGGCTTTCCCCCGTAAACAGGCCGAGGTGGTAATACGCTGCGGCGGTTAAGCTCGATTCCGCCACGCGAATCAATCCGAGACCGGCCCGGAACTCCCGTTTAACCAGGCCTTGGTTGTTGAACAAAATCGCCAGCGGCGGACCGGATACGGTCGTGACGGAATACAAAAAGCCGAGCCCCGCTCCGAAAGGGAGGCCGATGCTCCTTTCCGACTGAATCGGCCTCCGAATGCCGGCTGCCTGGACAAGGATGAGAGGAAGCAGAACAGAATAGGTGACAAACTTGATCCAGCCAGGATGAAGCGAGGCGAGAAGGTAACTGCCAAGCGCAATCCCTGGCAGCAGGCCGATGAGAATAGGATAGACGCGTCTCCAGACAGCCGGAACGCTGGCCCTATTGATAAACAGCACATACAGGTTGATCAGGACCTCGATCAAAACCAGGGCGGGATTCAGGATGCGATTGGTATAGAACACGAGCGCAACCGGCACGGTGAGCGATGAAAATCCATACCCCAGCGCTCCGTTGACGAACGCCGCAAACAGCGTAATCCCCACTAAGACCGTCATGGCGGTATCAAGCGAGGGCATCACGAACTTCTCCGACTTGCCTTTCGAGAACGTCGACTATGCCGCCGCGTACCCGAAATAAAGTCTTCGAGGCTGTAGTTGTCCAGGATATCGGCGATGGCATTCCGCACCCCGCCCATTGCGTCCTGCAATGGGCAGTATGCCTTTTCCGCATAGGGGCAATCGTGGCACTTCTTATAAGCCGTCTTGCTGACACAGCCGATCGGCGCCAGCGGGCCGTCCAGGATACGGATGACCTGTCCCAGCGTCACCTTGGACGGCGGCTTGATCAGCGCATACCCGCCGGACGCGCCCCGGGTGCTGGCCAGCAGACCAGCGTGCTTCAACGCCAGAAGGATCTGCTCTAAAAATACAATCGGAATGTGCTGCCGGTCGGCGATCTGATGTCGGCGGAGCGGTTCCTGGCCGTAGCCGGTCGTCAGCTCGATCAAGGCCCGCAGGCCGTATTCGCTCTTCTTCGAGAATTTCATGTACCGTCAACCCTAATGTTTATTAATTGTGTCGACATAGTACACATGAAAGGAGCCCTTGTCAAGACCTTTCTTTCCCGCAGGGCGCGTGACATCGTCCCCGTGCTTCGCTATAATTCGCTCCCCCTTAGACGGAGCAGGCATGGAACTGGTATTTCTCAGGCATGGGGCGGCTGCGGACCGGGAAGACTGGAAGGGCGACGATGCGGACCGCCCGTTGACGGCGGACGGCACCGACCGCACCAAAGAAGTGGTACGAGGCCTTAAAGCGCTCAAGGTCAAACCGGACGTCATTCTCTCCAGCCCCCTGCTGAGAGCCAGAGAAACAGCCGAGATCGCCAAGAAGGGATTGATCACCGACGCGAAGGTCGAGCTTGCAGAGGAACTCGCGCCCGAAGCCACACCGGATCGGCTGATCGCCCGGCTTAATGATCTGGCAGACAAACCGGTGGTCCTCTGCGTCGGCCATGAACCTCACATCAGCACGACTCTCTCGGCGATGGTCTCGGGTAAGACAGCCGCTTCCTTTGACGTGAAGAAGGCGGGCGCCTGCTGCATCAGATTCACGGGCATTCCCAAAGCCGGGGCCGGCACCCTGCTATGGCTCCTGCCTCCCAAATTCCTCCGCGTCATCGCGGACCGGTAGCCCGGGCCTCCGGCAACCCCAGCTTGCGGACGGCGGCGCGGGCAAGCTTTCGGTACCGTCGGTACTCCTTCTGCATTTCCCCGCGACAGGCCAATCTCATCTTTCTCGCCAGGCGGCGGAACTGGTCGCGGTCGCAGTAATCCCCCAATGTCCGCTGGAGTCTCTTGAGCGCAGCAACCGACCGGGGATTGCCCCAGATTGTTTCCAGCACGATTTCTTCCTGATAGCGAAGCGCCTTGACCAGCAGGCGCAGACGGTGAAGCTCTTTTCGTTTGGCTTCGGCCGACAATCCGCGCAACGCGGCGCGCAGGCGAGCGGCATGTCCGCGGCCGAGCGACTCGAGCCGCGCCGCCAGAAAATCGTCAGGCCGGTGCAGCCGGGTAATCGGCGTCCTCTCCAGCAATGTTCGGACCGCCTCCACATACCCGGCATGCGCGACCTTCGTCTCTTCTTCACGCAATGCCCAGGCCACACGTCGCACGTCCTCGTCATCGGCGCGTCGGCGACGGAGATAGCGGTGAAAAACGTCCAGGGTGCGGAGCTGGCTCAGCCATGTGACGCCCTTCGCGAGAGAGGACGCAGTTTTCGGACGTTGCATGAGTTCGGCGTAAGCCTGCAACCTCCGCAAGTGGGTGCGCAGCCGATGCACGGTCTCGGGATGGAATGGTGGCTTCTTGAGCGCGCGGGCAAAGAC
Organism: uncultured Nitrospirales bacterium; assembly: GCA_964472655.1. GTDB lineage: Bacteria > Nitrospirota > Nitrospiria > Nitrospirales > NS-4 > SCTG01. Next base: position 63,901 of record CAYYLQ010000002.1, on the reverse strand, counting down.
AACCGTATGATCGTAATAGCGCGCGGCGCGTTTCTCGATCGCCTCCACGGCATCCGGTTCGAGCGCCGTCAGCGCAGAGCCTGGAGAACCAGCGTCGCCCCGTACGCAACCAGCCCGGCGCCGGGGAGGGTAAACAGCCAGGCATAGACGATCCGCATCGTCACACCCCACCGCACCGCCGAGAGGCGCTTGACGGCGCCCACACCCATGATGGAGGACGTGATGGTATGCGTCGTGCTGACTGGCATGCCGAAGTGCGCCGTTCCGAGCAGGATCAAGGCCGCGCTGGTCTCGGCCGCAAAGCCGTGCACGGGCTCCATCTTCATGATGCGCATCCCCAGCGTCCGGACGATACGCCACCCCCCCGCCGCCGTCCCGAGTCCCATCGCCACCGCGCAGGCTAGAATCACCCACATGGGGACCTCCACGCTGCTGAGGGATCCTGCCGAGACCAGCGCCAGCGTGATGATCCCCATCGCCTTTTGCGCATCGTTCGCGCCGTGGCTGAACGCCATCAAGCTGGAAGACACCAACTGCAAGCGGCGGAATGCCTGGTTGGCGGCCCCACGCGGCACACGGAACACCACCCAGTATGTGGCCAGAATGATCAGATAGCCCACTACGAACCCCACCAGCGGTGAGAACAGCATTGCCTCCAGCACTTTCTGCAAGCCCGACAGTTTCACCGCCGCCATCCCGCTCTGCGCCAGCGCGCCGCCGATGATGCCTCCGATCAGCGCATGGGACGAACTGGTGGGCAGCCCTAGGATCAGCGTGAAGAGGTTCCACGCGATCGCGCCGGCGAGCGCGGCGATCACCGTGGTCTGCTGGATCATCGAAGCTTCCACGATCCCCCCGCCGATCATCTTGGCCACGGCGGTCGACATGAAGGCGCCGGCTATGTTGAGGACGGCGGCCATGAGGACGGCCCGTCCAGGACTAAGTACATGCGTGGAAACGACGGTGGCGATGGCATTGGCGCTGTCGTGCCAACCGTTCGAAAAATCGAAGGCCAAGGCAAGCACCACCACGAGGATGAGCAGCACGGTAGGATCAAACATGATCAGCCGGGAAGCCTACGCAGCGCAAGCGGGAAGGCGACACACACCTTCAAGACGTCAGACATGCTTCAGGAGAATACGCTCGAGGATGTTGGACACATCCTCGCACCGGTCGGTGCCCTCCTCAAGACTTTCATAGATCTCTTTCCACTTGATGACGATCAGCGGCTCCTTCTCGCTCTCGAACAACCGAGCGATAGCGTCTCTGGTGATCCGGTCCGCATCATTTTCGAGACTATTGACCGTGACGAAGCAGGCGTTCAGGTCGGTCCCTTTGCCCAATTGGGAAATGCCGCGACCGAGTTCCTCACAGGCTTCATAAATGATACCGGCCAACTGAATCGCCTCATGCGTCGGCTTCGCGATCTTGTAAATGGCCAGCCGGTCGGTCACCGCCTCCACACAGTCCAGCACGTCGTCAATGGCGCTGGCCAGGCCGTAAATGTCCTCGCGATCGATCTGCGTGATGAAAGTCTGGTTGAGCTTTCTGATGATCGTGTGGGTGATGGCGTCTCCGGCCGATTCGATCCTCTTGATCTCGCGAGCCTTCTTGTCGACATCGGTGTACAACTCCATCATCTCCTTCAAGCGGCGGCTGCCGAGGACCATGTTCTGGGCCGCCTCGTTGAACATCTCGAAAAAGGCGGTCTCGCGGGGAAATAGGTTGAACACAGGTGGCTCCGGAATGGGTTTGGATTAGCCGTTTACAGGCAGACTGAGCATAGCGGCTTTACCGGGATAAATCAACGCCGCCATGCCCGCGGTTTTACGCGGAATCTTCTTTGCTTGCTCAGATCCCGCCCACCGCATAGCGCAAGCGCGCTTCGGCAATCTTGGCGTCGTATTGGGTCTCGGCCAGTCGGGTCTCGGCGGCGGTCACTGCCACTTCGCTCTGCGTCACCTCCACGATTGAGCTCAGTCCTAATTTATACCGTTGACTCGCAAGCGAGAGGGCCTCGCGCGCGATTGCGACTTGCTCCTCCGCCACCTTGATTTGCTGAGTCAACGTGACCAAATCCAGAAAGCTGTCCTTGACCTGCAGTTGCACATTCTGGGCCGCAGTGAGGTAAACGGCCTGGGTTTCCCGCTGCTGGGCTGTGGCTTCCGCAACCTGGTTCTGAATGAGAAAACCCGTGAAGAGCGGCACTGAAACCACGCCACCCACCGCCCACCAGCCACCCTCTTGAAGGTTCGGGCGGTTGGAAATGTGTTCCGTATCCCCCGCACTTCCGATCACCTGGATAGTGGGAAAGTTCGCGTTGCTCGCGGCTCTGATACGATGCTCGGCAGTCCGTACTCGTTCCTTGAGCGCCAAGAGCTCGGGGCGTCGGTCCATCGCCTCCCCTACCAGCGCGTCGAGGGCGCGCGGGGGCTCCACTGCCACTGGCAGATCTTCCAATGAATACATAGCGGATCCCTCGACGCCCATCGCATTGTTCAACTCTGCGAAAGCCACTATCAGGTCATTGCGGGCACGAATCACCAGGTACTCCGCATCGGACAGCTGGACTTGAATAAGTCCAAGATCGAGCTTAGATTTTAGTTGATTACGGTATAATACTTCAATTTGTAGTTTAAGGACTCCACGTTCACGTACAGTCTGTTCGGCAATCTCGACCAGCCGCTTCCGTTTCAAAACGGAGAAGTAGGCTCGCTCCACACCCAGCACAACTTCCATGCGACGCGCCACGGTATCTTTCTCGAACCTCGCCCGGTCGGACCGCTGTGCGTCAACCTTCGAGAAAGTCTGGCCGAAGTCGTACACCGTCTGCCTCGCCGAAACCCCCACGGAGAAGTCACTCCGATTGGGTTCGATCAGAGAACCCGACGGACTGAACAGCGCATTGGTACGGACAGATCCATTGGTTTGGATCGCTGCGCCTCCGATCTGGGGGTAGTAGGACGATTCGGCTTGCTTGGCCCGCGCCTCGGCTCCCTGGACAGCGAACTCCGATGATTGCAGGGCGGGATGGATTCGGAGGGCCGTCTGGATCGCCTCCTGTAGCGTCAAGGTCGGCGATGTCCCCTTCGGCGCGACCGGTTGCCCCCACGCCGTACTTCCCAAGAATGCCGCCATGATGATTGCTAGAGCGGACGCCATTCGATATCGCATCCTTTTCCTCCTTGGTCAGTACTTCTGGCTTCCAGGCTTTCCGGCGGGCAGATTATAGGGAGACGCCTTGGCGGGCTTGCCGTCGGCCAGGCGGCTCTTGCCCACCACCACGATATCTTCGGAACCGGTGAGACCTTCCGTGATCTCGACCCAGACACCGTCATCGATGCCGGTCTTGATCGGAACCTTGCGCGCCACGTTTTGCTCGATCACGAACACTGCCTTCGACGATTTGTCGGAGATCAACGCCGCAGGAGGGATCACAAGGGCGTCATTATGCTGACGGAGGGTCAGCGCCACGTCGGCGTACATTCCGGGAGCCAAGGCCTGTCCCTGATTCTCAACGTCGATTTCGACCAGCATGGTCCGGGTTCCGGGATCGAGCGTCTGGGTGGAGCGGGTCACGGACGCCTCCAACGGCTTCATGCCGGACTCTTTGATCGAAATGGTCGCGGGAGTCCCCTTCGTGACAAAAGGCGCGTCCTCCTGCGGCACGCTGACGTACAGCCGCAAACGGGAGACATCCATGATGGTAAAGAGAGGAACCGCCTGGGTCGCCGACGACATGGCTGCCTGAATGAGCGCGCCGGGGTCCACGAACCGGGCGGTCACGATGCCGCTGTAAGGCGCGCGGACCTGCGTGTAGTCCAGCCAGGTTTGCCGCTGCTCAAGCAGATGCCGCGCCGCATCCGCCGCCGATTGGGCCACGTCCACATCCTGCTTTGCAATCACGTCGGGCGCCGCTTTCCAGACCTGCGCCAACCGCTCATACGTCACTTTCTTGATCGTGTAGTCCGCCAACGCCTGCTCGTACTGCTGATTGATTTCCGGAGCCTCAATCACTGCCAGCACCTGCCCCTGCTGGACACGGTCACCCTTGTCAACATAGATGGACTTCAGATAACCGGAGACCTTGGCATAGAGAGTCGTCTGATGGTACGGCGAGACGGTGGCGGGAACGTGCAGGGTCGCGACGACGTCGCGCCGAATAGGTTTGGCCACCTGGACTTCCGGAAGGTTGACGCCGTCGTTCGCCGAGACGGAAGCGTTGTCTCCCACGACAGGAGGCTTCTGCGCCCAGAATCCCACCGCCAACAAGACGATCAGGCTGATGACAAACAGTATGGCTTTCATGATGCCTTCACCTGCTTGCGAGCCGTCACACTGTGCAGGATCGGAACAAACAACAACGTCATTAGGCAGGAAACAGTCATGCCGCCAATCACGGCGCGCGCCAGCGGGATATTGGCCTCGGCGCCCTCACCAAACCCCAGTGCCATCGGCAGCAAGCCCAAGATAGTCGCGAGCGCGGTCATCACGATCGGTCGCAAGCGCAGACGACCCGCTTGGACCATCGCTTCACGGATCGGCATTCCTTCCCGCATCAGCCTGTTGGCGAACTCCACGATGAGGATGCTGTTCGACACGACGATCCCGATCATCATGAGCGACCCGATGAGCGATTCCAGGTTCACCGAGGTATTCGTCAGCAGCAGCATCCACACGACGCCGATGAACCCCAGCGGAACGGACGCCAGAATCACTAGCGGATCGAGATACGATCGAAACAGCCCCACCATGACCAGGTAAACCAGCAGCACGGCCAGCGGCAAGGTTACGGCGAAGCCCTGAATGGTGGCGCGCATGCTCTGGAGTTCCCCTTTGAGTACAACCGAGACGTCCTTCGGCAGTGTCAACCCGGCTAGCTTCTTTTCCACCAAGCCGGCCACGGCCCCGAGATCGTTGCCCGTGACGGCGAACATCACGTCCATGTTTCGCTGCAGATCATAATGATCGATCGTTTCAGGACCGGTCTTGCGTTGGACTTCGATGACGTCCTTCAAAAACACCGGCTCCCGATGAGACCCTCCCATGAAATTCCCGCCGGCCGGCATCGTCGGCATGCCTGAAAACGGCGTATTCTGCAGGGTCATGGTGGATCCTCCGAGTCCACCGGTGCCAACGATCCTGATCGGCAACTCGGTCGTTCGTCCTCCAACCAGAGGGGTCAGCAGAAAATCCTCGAACCGCTTCAGATTTTGTTCCGGGTATTGGGCGACCACAAAGTAGGCGTTGTTGGTCTTGGGATCGATCCAGTACCCGGGGTCGCCGCTGATGTTCGAACTCAAGCCCGTCACGACATCCGCCAATATCTGCTGCTCGGTCAAGCCCATATAGGCCGCCTGCACCCGGTTCACGTTCAGATGGATTTCCGGGTAATCCATGCCCTGGCGCACACGCACGTCAACCGTTCCAGGAACCGTTGTAACGGCATCACGGATCTTCCCTGCAGCTTCATTCAAGTCGGCCAGCTTCTCGCCGCTGAGCTTGATATCCACCGGCGCCGGGAGACCGGAGTTGATCACGTCGCTCACGACCCCGCCGGTCTGGAATGAGACTTTCAGGCTGGGAAGTTCACGGGATAACGGACCACGGATGCGATCGATGTAGTCATCCGTTCTGCCGCGATGATCTTTCCTAAGACTGACCAGCACGAAGGACTGATGCGGGCCGACGACCGGCGTGTAGAGCACCATCCACCCCTGCGGGAGACCGATGTTCGCCACGACCTGATCCAATTCCTCTTTCGGGATGACCTTGCGAATGACCTCTTCGATCTTCTCCGTGATCGCTTCCGTTTTTTCGAGCCGCGTTCCCTCCGGCGCGGCGACATGTAAAACAAATTCTCCCGCGTCTACCTTGGGAAAAAACTCCGTCGCCAGCCGAGGCGCCATTGCCATGGACAGGATGAAGACACCTCCGACCGCCATCGTAACCAGCGCTTTGTGGTCCAGCCCCCACAGAAGAAACCCCGCATACCCGTTGGCAAAACGGTCGAACAGACCGCGATGGCGCGGCGTCTCATCCGCATCAGGGCTTCCGTCCCGATGGCCGGCCGCGATCGCAGTGGGCGCCACCGTCAGCGACGCGACGTAGGACGTTCCCATCGCATAGGCCACCGCCAGCGCCAGCGGCACAAACAGGAACTTGATCGTACCGGTGAAGAACACAATGGGCAGATAGACGATCAGGATGCAGACCGTGATCACCAGCATGGGCAGCGCCATCTCGCTCGCACCATCCAACGCCGCGTCCTTCGCCGACTTCCCCATCTCCATATGCCGATGGATGTTCTCCAGCACGATGATGGAATTGTCCACCAGGGTTCCGACCGCGAGGGCCAATCCGCCCAGCGTCATGATATTGATCGTGTGCCCCGTAAAGTAGAGGAGTACGAACGCGGTGGCGATCGAGATCGGAATGGCCAGCGCGATGATCAGCATGGACCGGAAACTGCCCAGGAAAACCAAGATCATCAGGCACGCCAGCCCCCCGCCCAGCAACAATTCCTCCTGCACGGTCCCGATGGATTCGCGGATGTAGCGAGACTGGTCAAAAAGGAGTTTGAGTTCCAGATCAGCCGGTATACCTTTTAATTTGGGTAGCGCCTCGCGAATCCCATCAATGACCGCCAGCGTATTGGCCCCGGCTTGCTTCAGGATCGGCACATACACCGACCGGTGCCCGTTCACCCGGACCACATTCACCTGCACCGCCGTCGAATCGGCCGCCGTTCCGACATCTTTCAGGAATACCGGGGCCCCATTTACCACCTTGACAGGAAAATCGTTCATCTCCTTGACCAGGGATACGATACTGTTGCTGTAGACGTTGTAATCGAAATCCCCGATCTTGACGTTCCCGGATGGGACAAGGAGGTTTTCCGCATTCACCGCCTTGATGATGTCTCCGGCGCCGATCCCACGGGCCTGCATCTTCTCCCGATCCAGAAAAACCGTCACCTGCCGGATGGCCCCGCCAAAGGTGGGCGGCAGGGAAATGCCCTGGACCGCGCCCAACTGCGGACGGACGGAAAAGTAGGCGATGTCCCGCACCTCTTTCTCGCTGAGAGTCGAACTACTCAAAGTCAGATTGGCGATCGGCAAATTGGTCGCCCCGAACTTGATGATCGTGGGGGGAAACATTCCCTTCGGCATGAATCTGAGAGCCGAATAGGTGATGCTGGTGATCTCGGACAGTCCCGCGTCCACGTTGTAATTCGGATGAAAATAGATCTTGATCAGGCTGACGCCGGGGAGCGAGCGGGACTCGATGTGCTCGACGTAGCTCGCCTGGAGGAAGAATTGCTCGAGTCGGAGGGTGATGGCGCCCTCGATTTCGTCGGGACCCATACCCTTGTAAAACGTGGCCACCGCCACCACAGGGACGTTGATCTCCGGAAAGATGTCCACCACCATCTTTCGGTAGGACACCACGCCCAGGATCACGACGATCAGGCTGATCGCCACGACTGCATAGGGGTTCTTCAGCGAGGCTTTGACCATGTCAGCGTATCCAAAAGAAAATTTCTTGGCGATTCAATGAGAGCCTCTTGTGCCTTAACAACATGGCCGCATCATTCTCTCTATCGCTCTGCCAGCCGTGGGCGGCGCGAGAAAGCGGTGTAGAGGCTCTCAAACAACTCAATTCCGCGCGATTCGAGCTCACGATCTGGGAGCCCTGCCAGCAACCAACCCTTCAGAATGATGTCAATTCCTCCTATTTCCGGTCGTGCATACCGGCCATCCCTAATGTCTATATCATGGATTATCTCCGCGACCAAACGCAGGGCAGGCTCTTTCAGGCTGAATGCAGAGATCATGGTTTCAAATGTGCAGAGATCGCCCGTGTGTCCAAATTCGGCGCCGCGCATGTCGAATGTCACTTCATCAGGCCCGGGGTCGGTAGCGTAGCGGATCTCAGCTTTCGGATCGATAAATCGACGAATAAGCCAAGCGCACCCAAGTCGATCCACATGGGGGCGAGGCCTGGTGACCCAGCGCTTGTCTCGGTACTCCGAAAGTGTGACCGAGGCAACCGTAGAGTCCGACACGGCTCCTTGACGGAGGGCTTGCTGGATATTGCGTATCTGTGAGGCGACACCTGCTCCTTCAGCAGACTCGAAGAAGTCCACCTGAGCCACCTCAGCATACTTTTTTCGTAGCTTCTCCAGGCGCTCCAGGATTCCTGAGTTGTTCTTCGATTTCTTTGTAGTGTGGATGGCCTTTTCGACCTCTGCCGACTCTGATTCAATTTCCGAGTATTTCTTCCTGCACGAATCACGGAACAGTTCGATGATCTGCGGATCGGTCAGTCCTTCAAATCGCTCCACACGCATGACCACGGCTTCCCCTTTGGCCTGCTGAACCTCCTGTGCCAGCCACTGGAAGGCCTCGACACACTCATCTCGATCAGGAAGGACATACACCCCGGCCTTCGGAGTGATCGCCCCCGACCGTTGCAACCGCCGCCACAAAGCGACTCGTGGGCTCGAGGATACCTTGGACGGCAGCGAGTACGAAAACACCACCCATCCCATAGTGAGAAGGAGTATAATGCATGTTGCACAAAATTGCAATATATGTTACAAGTTAAATCACGCCTGAGGTACCGACCCCAAGGAGATAAGGCAATGACGTTGGAAGTGAGATTAGCGGGAAGTTTGTTGATCCTCATCGCTTCGGCTGTCCTGGTCGTGTCGGCCTCGGCTCGAGACTCTACCCGCGCTTGGAACTTTGATGCTGCTCTCCCCGGCACTCTCCCAAAGGATTTCGCGATCGGGACGCTGTTCGACGGACGACCCGCCGGCGAATGGAAGATCCTCCAAACAGATCAAGCAAAAAGTCCACCCCGAGTGCTCAGTCAACTGATGGGAAAAGGCGCGGAACACGCCTATAAGGTGGTCCTGATCGATGGCACCACATCCTCCGATCTGGACCTTCAAGTGTCCCTTCTGCCGATTGAAGGAAAAGCGGATATGGGGGGCGGCCTCATTTGGCGGGCCGCTGATGACCGGAACTATTATCTGACAAGGGCTAACCCTCTGGAACAGAACATTCGAGTCTATCGAGTCGTCAAAGGGATTCGACACTTGTTACAGAACTTCGACCAGACGATCCACCTGAATCAGTGGCACACGCTGCACGTGGTCAATCGTGGTTGTCGAATACAGGTTCTTTTCGACGAGAAGCCGGTCTTTGATCTTTGCGATCACACGTTCACGAATGGCCGCATTGGACTCTGGACGAAGTCCGACGCAGTCACCTACTTCGATGACCTCCAGTTCGAAATGCTACAATAACCGCGCGTTGTCCTCCCCTACCGGACCGTCATTTAACGGAAATATTACACGTCGCTGAAGCGGACGGAACAGTCCGCTGGTAGCCTGAGGTCCAGAAGCTACGCATAGGAGGAGGCAGGCATGGCCCAGGAAAAAATCCTGGTGATCGAAGACGACCGGGACGTTTCACAGTTTGTGAGCGCCGCCCTCGCCCGGCAGAACTTCTCGCCCCTTGTCGCCCATGACGGCGCCACCGGCCTGAGCGAAGCGCGCCGGCTGCTCCCGTCCCTGATCCTGCTGGACCTGATGCTGCCTGCCATGAACGGATGGGAAGTATGCCGCCGACTCAGGGCCGAGGAGAAAACGCGCGCCATCCCGATCATCATGATCAGCGCCAAAGGCGAGGAAGAGGACCGTGTGGCGGGCCTGAATGCAGGCGCGGACGATTACGTGGTCAAGCCGTTCAGTACGCGCGAGCTGATCGCTCGCATGCGAGCCGTCTTCCGCCGAATGGCAAGCCAGTCATCCGCCGTGCTACGGATCGGCGGACTGGAACTCGATCCGGACCGACACCTTGTCTGTATCGAAGGAAGACCCGTTCACTTGACCGTGACGGAGTTCGCCATCCTGCAGCATCTGGCCCAGGAGCCGGAACGAGTCTTCACACGCGATCACCTCCTCACCTTTCTGTGGGGAGAGGATTGCTTCGTGCAAGAGCACAGCCTCGACGTGCACATCCACACGATCCGGAAAAAAATCGAGGCCGACCCTGCCAACCCGTCGTACATCCAGACGGTACGCGGCGTCGGGTACCGGCTCAAGACACCCACCTCGCTGCCATGACGGCGGCGGCCCCTTCAAGAGTGGCATCCATGTTCGAAATCATCGAGAGCACACGCACAAGCTTCTGGGTCAAAGGCATCAAGCTCGTCCTCAGTCTGCTGATCCTGACGATCCTGGCGGCGCTCATGGGCGGCGTGGTGAAGACTTTCCTGGATCTTCGCCTGCTTTGGGACAACCCGGTGGAGGTGGCCCTTCGTCACGTGATCGTAGATACGTTAATCCTCCTGGCAGTCGTGGAAGTGTTCAAAACCACGCTCACGTATTTCACCGAAGGACGGGTCAAGGTGACGTTCATCGTAGACACCATTCTGGTCGTCATGCTGACCGAGGTCATCTCGCAATGGTTCAAAGGCGGAGCCATTCCGCAACTGGCCGTTCTGGGGGGCATCCTGGTGACGCTGGCCGTGATTCGAGTCTTGGCCGTGCGCTGTTCGCCGACGCAAGGAGACTCTCTCCGGGAGACCGCATGAATCAGAACGCACCCTGAAACAAGGGAGGCCCCCATGATGCGTGCAAACAGACCGCAGCAGCCCCCTCCGATCGAATCGGTGATTTTCCAGGAACTACAACGTTCGGGCGCCTGCACCTTCGAGAAGCTTGTCAGCGCCCTTCCAGACTATTCCTGGAGCCAGGTGTTCCTGGCCGTGGACCAGCTCAGCCGAGATGGATTGCTCCAACTAAGACGTCAGAACCAATTTGACTACCTGATCTCGGTAGCGTCCCAGAATTTACCGACTTGTAACGTTTCTTTGACATAAGTGTCTAACCAGTAAGGCAGACTGCAGGGTGTAGTGAAACTCCTGTGTGCCCCAGTGCCCGCTCCCTCAGGGTTGTGCCCCCTGGGGGAGCACTGGGGGGCAGGAAAAAAGGAGGTGAGGTCTTATGAAGTGTCCCTATTACGCTGAAGAGGAAATCACCGGGGCGGCTGCAATATGTTTCGGCGCCGTGGTGCCGTTCGAGCCGAGCAGGGTTGACCGGATCGATTATTGTACCACCGACCGGCACCGGCGCTGTCCGCTCTACCGCAACGCCAGCAGCGACATTTCGCTGGCGATCCATCGGGAAGTGGCCCGCGCGATCGGATAAGTGTATCCGGGCAAGAGCTCCAAACAAGCAAGGAGCTATTGCTTTCCCTCGTTCGTCCCGCCTGCTTTCTTTTGCAATCGATTCAGTTCAAGAATCTTATCGGCGAGCAACTGCTTGGTTTCGGCGAGTTCCTGCCGGAGCCGGGCCAGTTCTTCTCTCATAGCTTGTTCGGTACCCGACTGCACCGAGTCACGTGGCGCCGCCACCGGAGAAGGTACAGCCGGTGGACGGACCTCGGCAGGAGCTGAAACAGCGGGAGCTCGGGTGAGTGGCTCCTTGGCCGTCGAAACTGCACCGCTCTGGCCATCAAGAGCGGCCAGGTACCGTCGATAGTCGATCTGCAGCGTCGGACGTATCTCGTAACTCCCCCGGCGTTCCTCCTCGCTGCCGGGCTTCAAATAAGAGTCCTGCCGGAAGTCCAGTGCGAACTGACTGGGGGGCGGTGGGTTTTCCGGATCCCGCCAGTCGCTGCCCGGATGCGTCTTCAACGCAAAAATCAGGTAGGGGTCTCGGGCCGCGATGGAACCTGAAAACGGCGCATAGCCGCGTCCGGGCGTGGCGCTCCAGAACGTAAACCCGACGCGTTGCGACGGATCGGCCTGCTTCAACCCCTTCGACAGCAAGGGCGCCAACGTCGCGATCTCGTCCGAGTTGAAGACCGGCTCGAATGTGGCGGAACTCCTGAGGAAGGACATCGCAAGCCCCCGGTCATGCTGGATGAGCATGCCGTCCAGCAGCTTTGCCAGCTGTGAGGACACGATGACGGCCGGATGCTTGTTCCCTCCTTCAGAGGGCTCCTGCTCAAGCTGGATGACTGTGCGACCTTCCTGGTACAACACACGGCTTGACGGCGTGAACCAGGAACAGCTCGTCACCACGCCCACCAGCGCCAATCCCCATAGTCCCCATAGCCGCCGTTCGTTCCGCAATCGCGCAGGCCTCCTTGATAACGCGGATCGATTATAGGCCAGCCCTATCCTCCCGTCCATGTCAATACTGCGCAATAAGGAAGAATTAACTTGTTTGTAACAAAACGGTGACTCAACGCGAATTTCCCTGATATAACCTGCAGCCACTTTATCGGTACCGTTGTGATTAACAGCAGGACAACCAAGGAGGCGCAGGACATGAAGCACAAAGGGTTTATCACGATGATCGTGATGGTCGGCCTGGCGGTCGTCCTCACGGTCGGATCGGCGCAGGCGACCGTCGAGGACGTCTTGCTGGATAAGGGCACGATCACCAAGGAGGACTGGCTCAAGATCAAGTCGGAGAAGGAGCGGGAGATGTCTCCTGCATCTGGGTCCGCCGCTTCCGGCCTGCTCAAAGGCATCGAGCTGAAGGCCACCTTCTACTTCGATTTCACCTACGCCGGAGGGGATTCGTTCACCGGCAACGCCCTCCAGAAGGGCATCAACGACGCACAAGCGAACGCCAACAAAGGCCTTGCCAATGGTTTTCATTTCACCCGGACCTACCTGACCTTCATCAAGCGCTTTGATGAAGGCCATCACTTCCGTCTGACCTTGGACCAGATGATCAACAACACAGGGGATGCCAACGGCACCGAAGCCGCTCCCTTTGGCCTGTCCGGGTATGCCGGCGGCGGTCGCAACAACACATTCGTCAAGTACGCTTATTACAACCACGTCCTCCTGCCGGGATTGGAAGTGCGGGTTGGACAGCACCAGACGCCCTGGATTGAGTACGAAGAGCACCGGTGGACCTACCGCTACCTAAGCCCGATCATGGTGGATCAGCAAGGTTTCCAAACCTCATCAGACATGGGCGTCAGCCTGATGGGGAAAGTCGTGGACAAGATGGTTGACTACCACTTCGCCTTCATGAACGGGGAAGGCTACCAGAACACACCCAATACCCGTAGCTACGCCTGGCTGGGCCGTGTCAGTGTGGAACCAATCAAGGGCGTGATCATCTCTGGCTTCGGCCACGACGAAACGTTGCGCAGCGGCACCGAGGGCTTCAATCCGAAGCGGGTACTCGGCAACGTGGAGGTCTATGCCCCGGAATCGGATCGCTTCAAGGTCAACGCGCAATATGTCTGGGCCGACGACGGCGCGGACACCGGCACTCCCAGAGGGACGGCAATCTTGGTCCCTTCGACATATGACGGAACGACAGCGATTGCCCAACCCACCGGCGCAAGGAATGGCCCCGCCACCGGAACTCCGCGTTTCCACAACGCACAGGGTTCGGAATTCTGGGCCTATTACCGCATTCCGGGGCTGTTCGAGGAAAAAGTGCGGCTCTTCAGCCGCTACTACTTCATGAAGCCGAATAAGAGCACTCAAGCAGGTGACCAGCAGTCGATCCTCTTCGGCATCAGCTACGACTACTCCAAGTACCTTTCAGTCGCGCTGGATTACACCCTCCTGAAACAGACCGTGCTCGGGTCGGTAACGGGCGCCGCCACTGGCGTCCCAGGCCAAACGATCTCCACCGGTGTGGGTGGTGCCTGCCCAACCTGCGGCAAGACGGTGGACTATGACAATCACATCTTTGGAGTGAAGATGCTGGTGGCTTTCTAGGGAGAGCAGGCCTGATTGAACCTGCGAGTTAACCGTTCTGTAACGCGGCGTTAACGATCCGGTCACGCAGGAACGGTACGTTTGGACGAGGAGACTTATGAATAAGAAAGACGACATTCTGTGGCTCACCTGGGCCTTGTTGGTCGCCGCCATCGCCATCGTAGCGGGACCCGCTTATGCCGATGAGGCCATCCAGCTCGACGCCAATCTGAAGGGCTATGCGAAGGTCAGCGGCGTGTCGGGCAACCTGAACAGCATCGGGTCCGACACGCTGAACAACTTGATGACCCTTTGGGCCGAAGGGTTTCGCAAGCAGTATCCGAATGTGAAGATCCAAATCGAGGGCAAGGGTTCCAGCACCGCGCCGCCCGCACTCATCGAAGGCACGGCCCAGATCGGTCCCATGTCGCGCGCCATGAAGGGCAGCGAGACGGACGCCTTCGAAAAGAAATACGGCTACAAGCCCACCGCCTTTCCAGTATCCATCGACGCCCTGGCGGTCTACGTCAACAAAGACAACCCGATCAAGGGCCTGACCATGGCCCAGGTGGATGCGATCTTTTCCAAGAGCCGCCGGGGGGGCCACAACGAGAACGTCCAGAAATGGAACCAGCTCGGCGTGGATGGGCCGTTGGGCGGCAATTCGATCAGCATCTACGGCCGGAACTCCGCCTCCGGCACCTACGGGTTCTTCAAGGAACATGCGCTGAAGAATGGGGACTACAAGGATGAAGTGAAGGAGCAGCCTGGGTCCGCGTCGGTGGTTCAAGGCGTCACCGAAGATCACGCCGGGGTTGGCTACAGCGGCATCGGCTATATGACATCCGGTGTCCGCGCCGTTCCCCTGGCGGAGAAGGAAGGCAAGCCGTTCGTGGAGGCGACCCAGCCCAACGCGGACAACGGCTCCTATCCCCTCTGGCGGCATCTCTACCTGTATGTCAACAAGACCCCCAACAAGCCGCTGGACCCGTTGGTGAAGGAGTTTCTCAAGTTCGTATACAGCCGGGAAGGCCAGCAGGTCGTGATGAAAGACGGCTTTTTCCCGTTGTCGGCCGCCACAGTGGAGAAGGAACTGAAGAAGCTTGAGTAATGTCGACACGACCGTCCATCCTCCCTCCACTCTGACTCCGGAGCCGGCTACGATGCCGGCTCCGGCCTCGGCTCCCGCCCGCATAGACAGCCGCAAAGTGCGCCTGCTGTTGGATCGCCTGGCCCAGGTCATCATCAGTCTGGGCGGGTATGCCGTCATCCTCAGCATTCTCGGGATCTTCGCGTTCCTGATCATGGAAACCGCTCCGCTCTTCTTTGCGCCGACCGGACAGAACACGGGACGATTCGTTGCCGGGCCGCTCCCGCAGAGTCTTCCCCAGGCCACGCTAGTCGGCGTGGACGAGCACCAGGCAGTGGCCTATCTGCTCAAAGCCGGCGATACCGGTCAGGTGTCCTTCTTCAGTTTGCCCTCCGGGAAACCCCTCGAGACGGAGATGCCGGCCGCCCTCGCCGGGGCGCCTGTCACGGCCGTTACGCGGGCCGCCGGCAAGGGCGGTCGCTTCGGCCTGGGAACCGCCGACGGACGGCTCATCCCCTTGGATATCGAGATGACGGCCGATTTCGCGAACGATGCCCGACGGATCGTTCCCAAGATGGTCGCCTCCCTTCCCATCCAAATTGTTCCCACCAAAGACAAGATCGTGCGCTTGGCCTACCAGCGGACGGACGCGGGAACAGCCGCAGCGGTCCTGACCGAATCCGGCCGACTCTGGCACTCCACCGTCCTTCCGCCCAACAAGCCGGGGACCGCCCCATCCGTCACGTCTGTTGAACTCGCCGCGCAAATACCCGGCTCCGTCACAGCTTTGATCCTGGATGGACGCGGCGAAACCTTGGCCGCCGGAACCGCCGACGGACACCTGTATTACTGGGACGTACGGGAGACGGGGCGTCCGGTCCTACTGGAGCAGCTCACGGTCAGTCCGTCCGGCGCCGCCGTCACCGCCCTGGCGTATTTGATCGGCGATCGTTCGCTGGTGATCGGAACCGGATCGGGTGAAGTCTCCGTGTGGATGCCGGTCCGGGTGACGAAAGAAAGCAACCGCACCAAGCTTCAGCCCGTTCACCGATTCGCAGCGCACCCGGCGGCCGTGACCGGCATCTCTCCTTCGCAGCGGGACAAGGGGTTCGTCACCGGAGACACGCAGGGCAATCTGTACGTTCACTACTCGACCTCCGAGCGAACCCTTCTGCGGTTTCCCGGCGACGGCGCCGCAATCAAATCCCTCATGTTCGCCCCCAAAGCCAACGGCGCAGTCGCCATGACCAACACCGGCCGGATCGTCTCCTATACAATCCACAACCCGCATCCCGAGATCACCTTCGCCGGCCTGTTTGAGCCGGTTTGGTACGAGGGCTACGAGCGGCCCGAGCACGTCTGGCAATCATCCGGCGCGACCGACGATTTCGAGGCCAAGTTTGGACTGACCCCGCTCCTCTTCGGCACGATCAAGGGCACACTCTATGCGATGCTGCTGGCAGTTCCATTGGCCGTCCTGGGAGCGATCTATACCTCGATGTTCATGCATCCCGACCTGCGCGCTAAGATCAAGCCCACGATCGAAATCATGGCGGCCCTCCCGACCGTCGTCCTGGGGTTCCTGGCCGGTCTCTGGATGGCGCCCCTGCTGGAACGCATCTTCCCGGCGGTGGTGGCGATGTTTGTGGTGCTCCCGCTCAGCGCCATGCTGGCCGCACTCCTCTGGCAATTCCTTCCCTTCGCCCTCCGCAACCGGGTCCGGCCCGGCGTCGAGGCCTTCTTTCTGATGCCGGTGCTCGTCGGCGCCGCCTTCCTGTGCCTAAGCCTCAACGCGTCGATCGAATCCTTGCTCTTCGGAGCCGACTACAAGAACTGGCTCGCCAATGCCTTTGGACTTCGCTACGATCAGCGGAACGCCCTGGTGGTGGGGTTCGCCATGGGTTTTGCCATCATTCCGATCATCTTCAGCATCTCCGAAGAGGCGCTCTCCAACGTCCCGCGCAACCTGATCGCCGGATCTCTGGCCCTGGGGGCCACCCCGTGGCAGACCCTTGCCCGGCTGGTCTTTATTTCAGCCAGTCCCGGCATCTTTTCCGCATTGATGATCGGCTTCGGCCGGGCCGTTGGGGAAACCATGATCGTCCTCATGGCCACCGGCAACACCCCGATCATGGATTGGAGCCTGTTCAACGGCTTTCGGACGCTGTCGGCGAACATCGCCGTGGAGATCCCGGAGGCGCCGCACGGCGGCACCTTGTACCGGACGCTATTCATGGCGGCGCTGCTCCTGTTCGTGATCACGTTCTTCGTCAACACCGGCGCGGAAATCATCCGGCAGCGGCTGCGGAAAAAGTACAGCCAGTTCTAGGCCTTCTATGCGGACGTGGCTCAAGAAGACGATCGCCTCGGGCAGCCTCTTCGTCTGGGGAAGCGGCGCCGGCCTGGCCATTGCCTTGCTGATGGTGGTCGGACTCCTGCTCCTCATCGTGGTGAACGGCATGGGCTTCTTCTGGACCGGCGACATCATCGAACTCACCCTGGCAGACGGCAAACATATGATGGGGCAACAGGCCGGCCGGGAGACCATACCCAACTCCATCACGCCGGACGCTCCGAAGGGCAAGAGTCGGGTCCGGGTGAAGATCGGCAACCGCGATCTGTATGGTCTGGACTTCAAGTGGGTTGACGAGGAGAGGATCGCCTCGCAGGCATTCCCGCCCAACGCCGTGCTCCTGGAGCGGCGGGAGTGGGGCAACTTCTACGGCTGGATCAAAGCGATCCACAAGGGCGAGACCCGGTATGCAGAAGGGGGCGACATCGGATGGCACACCCTTCTCCCCCTTGTTGACCAGGCAAACGACCTGCATGCCCGGATCAGCCGCATCGAGCGAGTCGAGATCGGAGAGATCAACGCCGCGATCACCCAGACCCGGCTGAAAATCCGGGCGCTGGAGATGAACACGCCTCCGGGCCAGGTGCCTCACGGCCCCACCCTGGATCGCCTGAAGACCGCCATCGCTTCGGCCGAATCACAGTACCGCGAGAAAACCGAGACGCTCGACAAGCTGAATGCACAGTTCAACGAATACTCCGTGGTCATGGTGGACGCGAACGGGCGGGAAAAACAGCTTCCCGTGGGCCAGATCATCCGAGCCCTTCGCCCCAATGAGATGGGGACGCCGGCCAAAATAGGGATTTACATCACCAACGCATGGAAGGTGCTGGCCGACGAGCCGAGGGAAGCGAACACGGAAGGCGGCATCTTTCCCGCCATCTTCGGCACGGTCATGATGGTCCTGATCATGAGCATGGCGGTGGTTCCCTGTGGCGTGCTGGCGGCGCTGTATCTCCGGGAATACGCCAAGCAGGGAACCGTCGTGCGGTTGGTCCGCATCGCAGTCAACAATCTGGCGGGCGTGCCCTCCATCGTGTTCGGCGTCTTCGGACTGGGATTCTTCGTCTATGCCATCGGCGGGACCATCGACCAGCTGTTCTTCCCGGAGTCCCTCCCCAGCCCTACATACGGAACCGGCGGCATCCTTTGGGCCTCATTGACCCTGGCCCTCATGACTGTGCCGGTGGTCATCGTGGCGACCGAGGAAGGGCTGGCGGCGGTTCCCCGCGATTTTCGGGAGGGGTCCCTGGCGCTCGGCGCCACCAAGCTGGAGACCGTCGTCCGTGTCATTCTCCCCTGCGCCCTGCCGGCCATCCTGACGGGGTTGATCCTCGCGATGGCCCGCGCGGCGGGCGAAGTCGCCCCGCTGATGCTGACGGGCGTGGTTAAACTGGCGCCCACGTTGCCGTTGGACAGTACGTGGCCGTTCTTTCATTTCGACCGAAAATTCATGCATCTCGGCTTCCATATCTACGACGTGGGCTTTCAGTCGCCGAACGTCGAGGCCGCGAAGCCGATGGTCTACATCACCACGCTGGTGTTGATCATGGTGGTGGTCGTCCTGAATCTTGCGGCGATCACTCTCCGTAACCACCTGCGCAAGAAATACGCCGGATCGGCGGTGTAAGGAGGCACAATGATCATGTCGACCGAGTCCCCTGATGTGCGCGTCACCGCCGCAATGCCCGACAGCCATCCGCCCGTCCGTGAGCGCGTATCCCTCGCGGGCAAGATGCTGTTGCAGGACGTGAATTTCTTCTACGGAGCGGCCCAGGCGATCTTCAAAGTGAGCATTGAGTTTCCGCCCAATCACGTCACCGCCTTCATCGGACCCTCCGGTTGCGGGAAGTCCACCCTGCTGCGTTGCCTGAACCGGCTGAACGACCTGATCGAGGGTGCCCGCATTGGAGGGAGAATCACCCTGGACGGCCAGGACATTTACGGCCCACAGGTGGACGTAACGGATCTTCGAAAGCGCGTCGGGATGGTCTTCCAGAAGTCCAACCCCTTCCCGAAACCGATTTATGACAACGTCGCCTACGGCCCCCGCCTCCAAGGCCTCCGAAACCGCACCGCGCTCGATGCCATCGTGGAAGAGAGCTTGAAAGGCGCTGGCTTGTGGGAAGAGGTCAAAGATCGCTTGCACCAGAGCGCATTGGGCCTCTCCGGCGGCCAGCAGCAACGACTCTGCATCGCCCGCGCCCTGGCCGTCAAGCCGGAAGTGCTCCTGATGGACGAGCCCTGCTCGGCCCTCGATCCCATCGCCACGGCCAAGATCGAGGAGTTGCTCTTCGATCTGAAGAAAGAGTTGACCGTCGTCATTGTCACCCATAACATGCAGCAGGCCGCGCGCGTGTCGGATTACACCGGTTTCTTCCTGATGGGCGAGCTCGTCGAATTCAACGACACGAAAACGGTCTTTACCACGCCGCGCGACCGGCGGACGGAAGACTACGTCACCGGCCGGTTCGGATAAGGAGAACGACCATGCAACGTCACTTCGACCAGGAACTGCTGGACCTCAAGGACAAAATCCTCCGGATGGGGATCCTCGTGGAGGAACAGGTCCAGGGGGCCTTGCGCGCCCTCATCGAGCGCGATTCCGACCTCGCGCGCAAGATCATCGCGAACGACCGCCAGGTCAACACGCTCGACGTGGAAGTGGACGAGGACTGCCTGCGGCTGCTCGCGCTCCAACAGCCGGCTGCACGGGACTTGCGTTTCATCACGACGGCCATGAAGATCTCCACCGAACTGGAGCGCATCAGCGACCTGGCCGAGAACATCTGCGAGCGCGCAATTGAGCTGAACGAGGAGCCGCAGCTCAAACCCTATATCGACATCCCCCGCATGGCGAACTGGTCCCTGCGGATGGTCAAGGAAGCGCTGGATGCCTTCGTCAACCAGGACGCCACGTTGGCCCGGAAGGTCTGCACGGACGACGACTTCGTGGACGACCTGACGCACCAGCTCTTCCGGGAGTTGCTCTCCTTCATGCTGGAGAACCCCCAGACTATCACCCGCGCCATCCGCATCACCTTTATCTCTAAGTACCTGGAACGCATCGCCGACCACGCCACGAACGTGGCGGAGCTGGTCGTGTACATGGTGGAAGGCAAGATCATCCGCCACACCCTGAGTTGACCCCGGCGTTGGCCGATGCAATGACCCGTTCCACCGCAGGCCGTTCCCTTGACACCCTTCGGACCCTTCGATACGCTGACAACGTGACCGTCGCGCGCAAGGTTTTGATCATCGAGGACGAGCGGGACATCCTGGACCTCGTCCGCCATTACCTTGAAAAAGAAGGCTTTCGCCCGCGGACGGCCACGGACGGAACCGCCGGCCTGGCCGCCGTCCGCCAGGAACATCCAGACGTCATCGTGCTGGACCTGATGCTGCCCGGCCTCGACGGTCTGGAACTGTGCAAGAAACTCCGCGCAGACCCCGCCACGGCGCTCACGCCGATCATCATGCTGACGGCCAAGGCCGAGGAGTCCGACAAGATCGTCGGGCTGGAACTCGGAGCCGATGACTACCTGACGAAACCCTTCAGCCCCAAGGAACTGGTTGCGCGCATCAAGGCGCTGCTGCGACGGGCCGAGCGGCGGGAAGCCGACAGCAAACCGTACGCGTATGGTCCGCTCCGCCTGGATGCCGTTCGGCACGAGGTGAAGGTCGACGGCAAGGAAATCTCGCTCACGGCCAAGGAGTTCGGCCTTCTGGAGCAACTATTGCGCAACAAGGGTCGGGTGCTCACCCGTGACGTTCTTCTCAATACCGTCTGGGGCTACGACTACCACGGAACGACGCGAACCGTGGACGTCCACGTCCGCCGATTGAAGCAGAAGGTGCCCTTGCTCAATGACGCCATCGTTTCGATCAAATCGGTCGGCTACAAGCTTCGTGACAAGGAGGAAGAATAAGCGCTGTGCGCCTGCCCCTCCAGTGGAAAATCCTGCTCGGCTACCTTGTCATCGCCGGCGTGGGCATGGGGACGGCCGGATGGCTTGCGTTGGATGCCCTCGAGCGGAGCGACATGGACCAGCTTCGGGTTCGATTGACCGCCCAGACCCGCATGGCCGCCCGCCTCTTCGCCGGTCCGCTGGCGGCCGCCAAACCGGACTCCTCCGCCATTGACGCGCTGGCCGATCAGTCGGGTGACGACATCCACGCCCGTGTGACCGTGATCAACCCGGAGGGGCTCGTGCTCGGGGACTCCTACGAATCTGGCGAGGCGCTGCGCCGCATGGACAACCACCTCTCGCGACCGGAGGTCCGCGAGGCGCTCGCCACCGGCATGGGCGTGAGCACCCGCTTGAGCGGCACGGTCGGCATCCGCATGTTAAACGTGGCCCTTCCCGTTCGAGCACCCCAAACCGATAACCGCGTGCTGGGCATTGTTCGGCTGTCCCTGCCGCTGACGGAAATCGAGCAGCGGCACCATGACCTTCGGAGAATGCTGGCGGCGGCGCTCGGCGGAGCGTTTCTCCTTTCGCTGGCATTGAGCTACGCCGTCGCGCGCGGCATCACCCGACCGCTCGCGGACATCGTCGCCGCCGCGCGACGCATGGCCCGCGGGGAGTTCCATGAACGGATCCGTGTCACGTCCACCACCGAAGTGGCGCATCTCGCCGAGATCCTGAACCAGATGGCCGCGTCCCTTGAGGAGACCATCCGAAACCTCCACCGATTGGAACAGGTCCGCAAGGATTTCGTGGCGAACGTCTCACACGAGTTACGCACTCCCCTGACTGCCATCAAGGGCTACGTCGAAGCCATCCAGGACGGCGGTAAGGACAAGTCCGAGGAACTCGACCGCTTCCTGGACATCATCAAGGCGCACGCCGACCGGCTGAACCTCATCATCACCGACCTGCTCCTGCTGTCGAAAATCGAGTCCGGGCAGATCCCGCTGAAGCAGGAGCCGGTAGCCCTGGCCGTCCTCATCGACCGGACCGTCGGACTGCTCCGCCACCTCGTCGAACGCAAGAAGCACATGGTCGTGGTGACCATTCCTTCGGAACTGCCGCCGATCCTGGGCGATGAAGAACGGCTGGGGCAGGTGTTCTCGAATCTTTTGGACAACGCCGTCAAGTACACACCCGACGGCGGAACCATTACGATTGGAGCAACGAGCGATGATCGGATGGTGGCGGTGAGCGTCGCGGATACGGGCATCGGCATTCCCCCGCAGGACCTCCCACGCATCTTCGAACGCTTCTATCGCGTGGACAAGGCGCGCTCCCGCGAACTGGGCGGCACGGGCCTGGGCCTCGCGATCGTGAAGCACTTGGTCGAAGGCCACGACGGGACCGTCTCTGTTGAAAGCTCGCCGGGAAAAGGCGCAACATTTTTCGTCAAGCTGCCGACGGCACCAATGCCAGCGACGCGGCCTAAGATATAGAGAAAACAAATTATTTATCAATGAGATACATACATTGTCGTAACCGCCTCAAATGTGGGACAATGGTCAGTTAACCTATGCTTAAACTGGCCCTTCTGGACATCGGCAGTAACTCCATTCATATGCTTCTGACCGAAATCCAACCCGATTTTTCGTACAAGATCCTCGACAGATTCAAGGACGTGACACGCTTGGGAGAAGACACTTTCAAATCCGGTCAGTTGTCCCCGGCGGCCCTGGCAAGAGGGATGGACGTGGTCAAGAACCTCGCCACTCTCGCACGCAACCGCAGCTTCAGCCGCATCGAGGCGGTGGCCACGAGCGCCATCCGCGAAGCTTCCAATGGAGGGCAGTTCATCGAGGCGATCGAGCACCAAGCCGGCATCCGCGTGCGCGTGGTGACCGGTCAGGAAGAAGCCCGTCTGATTTATCTGGGCGTCCGGCAGAGCATGGACTTCGGGGACCGGAACGTTTTGATCGCGGACGTCGGCGGCGGATCGGTGGAGCTGATCGTCGGCAACAGGAACAAGCTCCTGCACGCCGCCAGCCTGAAGCTCGGCGCGATCAGGCTGAAAGATCTTTACCTCAGACAAGACACCACGCCATCCGCAGGCCGCCTCGAACGGCTCCAAGAGGCGGTGGAGACGCAGTTGAAGGCGGTGCTCCCGCGCTTCAAAAAAGTTGGATTCGATGAGTTCGTCGGCACCTCCGGCATGATCGGAAACCTGGCCGAGATCATGCACCTGCACAAGACAGACCGACCGATCCCGCAACTCAACCTCGCCCGCTTCTCATTCAAAGACGTGGTCGCGGCCGAAAAACTCCTCGTGAAGACGCCGCTCAAACAGCGGCATGAGGTCCCGGGCGTGGACCCCAAACGCGCCGACGTGCTGGTGCCGGCCATCATCGTGCTCAGGACCCTGATGGAACGGCTCAACATCACCGAACTGACCGTCAGCGACAAGGCCATTCGGGAGGGGCTGCTGCATGACTTCATCGAACGGCACCGCGAGGGCATCCAGGCTGAACAGGAAATCCCCAATGTCCGCCGGCGCGACGTGCTCAGGCTGGCCCGGAAGTGCCAGTACGATCCCGTTCATACCCACCATGTCGCCAAGCTCTCTCTGCAGATTTTCGACCAGACCGCCTCAGCACACAAACTGGGGGAGCGGGAGCGCGAATGGCTGGAGTACGCGGCCATCTTGCACGATGTCGGCTACCTGATCAACTCCCGGCAACACCATAAACACTCCTACTATTTAATTAAAAACTGCGATCTGGTAGGATTCACCGCGGACGAGATCGAGCTGATCGCCAACATCGCCCGGTACCATCGCAAGGCGATTCCTGAGGACGACCACCGGACCCTCAAGGATCTTCCCCCGGACCTCCGCAACACCCTCACCGTGTTGGGGGGCATCCTGCGCGTCGGGGACGCGCTCGATCGGAGCCACTTTGGCGTGGTGCAGTCCGTTCGCTGTGCGGTGACGGCAGACGCGGTGGATATCGGCCTGATCGCCACCGATGAGGCGGCGCTGGAAATCTGGGCTGCGCGTGAGCGGACCGACCTGTTAGGCCAGGGGTTGAAGCGTACGATTCGATTCACGAAGACCGAGGCGCAAGAGGACTCAGACGCATGACCGCACTCCCCAAAGCAACGTTCGTGACGTCCCACCCCTACCCCGGCAAGCTCATCGTCGTCGAGGGTATCGACGGGTCGGGCAAAAGCACCCAGCTCAGCCTGATGCGCAAGTGGCTAGACTCGCAGGGCTACAACGTCTTTTTCACCGAGTGGAATTCCTCCGCGCTCGTGAAGGAAACGACCAAACGCGGAAAGAAGACAAAGGTCCTCACTCCCTTGACGTTCAGCCTGCTGCACGCCACCGACTTCGCCAATCGCCTGTACCACCAGATCCTGCCTCCGCTCAAGGCCGGCATGATCGTGTTGGCGGACCGGTACATGTACACAGCGTTCGCGAGAGACGCGGTGCGCGGCATCTCGCCGAGCTGGGTGCGCAGTTTGTACAGTTTCGCCATCAAGCCGGATCTCGCTTTCTACTTCAGAGTCCCGATCGAAGTCTCGCTGTCGCGCCTACTGGAAGGCACGCGCGCTGAACTGAAATACTACGAGGCCGGGATGGACCTGGGGCTGAGTGCGAATCTCGTAGAGAGCTTCAAAATTTTCCAATCCAGGACCCTGACCGAATACGACAAAATCGTGGAGGAATTCGGGCTGACCGTCATGGACGCGACCCTCGAAATCGACGAGCAGCAGGAACAGGTTCGCGACATCGTGTCGAAAGCTCTGGCCACGTACAAGCCGAAACGGGGGACGCATGCCAAGCGAGAAGCGCTATTTTGGCGAAGGTTTGCCCTACCAGAGTCTGAAAGGGCTCAAGGGGAAGCTGATCGCGGTTGAGGGCCCGGACGGCGTCGGCCGCTCGACCCACATCGAATTGATCCAGGAATGGCTGGAGGTGCAGGGCTACGGGGTCCTCACCACCGGCTGGACCCGCTCGGAGCTCATGTCCAAGACAATCGCGAGCGCCAAACAGGGCAACATCCTGGACCCCTGGAGCCACAGCCTCCTCTACGCCACGGACTTCGCCGACCGGCTGGAGCACCAAATCATCCCCGCCCTGCGCTCGGGCTTCGTCGTCCTGGCCGACCGGTACATTTATACGGCCTTCGTCCGCAATGTCGTCCGCGGTTGCGACCGCCAGTGGATCCGCGACGTCTTTGGCTTTGCGATCGTGCCAGATCTCGTCTGCTACCTGCGTATTGACGCAGACACTCTGGCGCTGCGAGTCATCGAATCCAAGGGCATGAACTACTGGGAATCGGGCATGGATATGCGGCTGGGGGCCGACCTGTACGACAGCTTCAAGAAATACCAGGGGCTCATCATCGAGGAATTCGACAAGATCGCAGAGGAATTCGGGTTCCAGGTAGTGGACGCGCGGCGCCCCCCGGATGAGATTCAGGACGCACTCCGTGCCCGCATCTTGCCGGTGCTGAAGGAAGGACGTTCCAAACGCGAAAGCAAGGCCGTGGAGAAGGCCGCCGAGAAGGCCGCCGAAAAACTGGCCGAGAAAGTTGAAAAGGTTGCCGAGAAACCCTCCGACAAGGCCGCTGAGAAACCTTCCGAGAAAGCCGCCGAGAAGGTTGCTGAGCCCACTCCCGTCAAGGAACCCGCTACCACCGGATAAGCGCCGTGCCCCAGGTGAGGCCGCCGCCGATCGTGCCCAGCAGGACGAGATCGCCGGATTTGACACTGCCCGCCCGCACCGCCGCGTCCAGGGTCAGCGGGAGCGAGGACGAAGACGTGTTTCCGTACCGCTCGATCATGCTGAATGTCTTGTCCGGAGGAATGCCGAGCCGCTCCGACACTTTGTCCAGCAACCGCCCGTTGGCCTGATGGAAGATGAAGCACTGCACGTCTCGAACCGTCAACCCCTGCTCCTTCAACATCTCGGTCACGGCCGTCTCGAGCCGGCGCACCGCGACCCGGAACAGGCTGGGGCCGCGCATGTGAATCGCATGCAGCCCCTCGGCCACTGTCTTCTCGGACGCGGGCAGGCGCGATCCTCCCGCCGGAATCGTGATCAGGTCCGCGCGCGCGCCATCGGCATGCAAAATGACCGATAGGACCCCATGACGCTCATCCCCAGCGGCCAAGACCGCGGCTCCCGCGCCATCGCCGAAGAGGATCGCCGTGTTTCCGTCTTTAAAGTTAAGAAAGCGCGACTTGACCTCGGCCGCGGCCACCAGCACCCGGCGGGCCTGTCCCAGCCGGATCAAGTGATCTCCGACCGACAACGCGTACAGGAACCCCGAGCAGGATGCGGCCAGGTCGAAGGCGAACGCCGGCTTTGCGCCCAGTAAGCGCTGGAGATGGCAGGCCGCCGCGGGCATGAGGGTATCCGCCGAGGTCGTGGAGAGAATGATCGCATCGAGCGCCGCGGCCTGTGTGCCTGCCGCTTCGAGTGCGGTCCTCGCGGCTTGAAGAGCGAGGTCCGACGTGGCTTCGTCCGGCGCCGCCCACCGGCGCTCTCTGATGCCGGTCCGCCGGTAAATCGCGGCAGGCGCCACGCCGGTCAGACCGGCCAGCTCTTCATTGGTGACGATGCGGGCCGGGACATACCCGCCCGTCCCGACGATTCGTGATCGCAGGTTCATGGGGGGATTATAGGAACCGTGCGCTGGGAGTGTCAATTTACGCTTGATTTCCAAGTGGTTATTTGTTTAGAGTACTCGTCGTATGCGCGCTCACGCTCCTCTTGTCGCGACGCTGCTGGCCGCGTCCGTTCTCGTCGGTTGTTCCAGCACTTCCAAGACCCAGTCAGCCAAAGACGCGGCCGCCGCCGGCACAGCCAACGCCGACGAGCAGATCCTCAAGACCGACCCTCTGGAGCGGAACTACGACCCACATGTCATCATGAAGCGCGCTGAAGCGTTCTTCGAGAAGGAAGACTACGCCGAGGCCGCCGTGGAGTACCAGCACTTCCTCGACCTCCACAGGTCGCACATGCTCGCGCCCTACGCCCAATACCGACTGGGCCTGAGCCATTTCAAGCAGGTCACGACCCTTGACCGTGATCCAGAGCACGTCCGCCTGACCGTCGAGGCGATGGAGAAATTGCTGAAGGATTATCCCGGTAACGCCTATGAACTGGACGCCAAGGCGAAGATCAAGGAAGGCCGGACGCACACCGCCGAGTATGAGCTCTACGTGGGCAAGCATTACTATCGCCAGACCGCCTACCTGGCGGCCCTGCACCGGTTCGAGCGGGTCATTACTTTCTATCCCGACTCCGACATCTCGGCTGAAGCGCTGTACTACCTGGCGAAGACTTATAAGGACCTCGGCTCCCACGAACGGGCGGTGGAGCACCTCAACCTGCTGCTGGCCAACTATCCCAAGGCCCCGGTCCGCAAAGACGGGCAGGCGCTCCTGGCCTCCATTAACGGGAAATCCCTCAAGGACGTAGCGGCCGCTACGAATGGAGCAACCGCGCTGTCCAAACCCTCGATCCCTCCACCCTTGCCGCCGGTTGTGACCAAGGCCCGGTCGCTGTCCATGAATCCGGCCGACCTTCCTCCAGCCGGCGTGAACGGCAACGGCCATGTTCCCACCGTCATCGACTGCAGCTTGAACGTCAGCTGCTAATTTTCCCCCTTTCCGCGGAAACGCATCCGTTAAAAGTCAAATACTTCCCCTCTGTCGTTGATCTTCTCTTTCTGCCCTCTTGCCCGACGCAAGGCGTCTGTGCTTTCTTAACAGAACAGGACGAAGGTCCCATCTAAGGAGGCTCGTTATGCCGGACAAACGTCGGGCTTCTGGAAAACCCAAGACCACCACGCTCAAACCCGCCACCGGTTCAGTCGCTCTGCTCATTGGCACCCGCAAAGGCGCATTCATCGTGCGCGGCGATCGGTCCCGTCGGACCTGGAAGCTGTCTGCGCCGATGTTCCTCGGTCACATCGCGCACCACCTGGTGCTGGACCCCCGCGACAGGCGCACGATGCTCATGGCCGCCCGCACCGGGCACCTGGGCCCGACGGTCTTCCGCTCAACTGATTTCGGCAAGACTTGGAAGGAGGCTCAGACCCCGCCGGCCTTTCCAAAAGTGCCAGAAGGACAGAAGGGCCGGGTAGTGGATCACACGTTCTGGCTCACGCCCTGTCACGCGAACGAACCAAACGTGTGGTACGCGGGCACCTCGCCGCAGGGCCTCTTCCGCTCCGAGGACGGAGGGGTCACCTGGAGACCGTTCTCCTACATCAATGACGATCCGCAGTACCGGACGTGGATGGGCACCGTACAGGACGGCACGCCGGACGGACCGAAACTGCACTCGATCATCGTCGACCCACGCGATCCCACCCACCTCTACTTCGCCATGTCGGGCGGCGGCGTGCACGAATCGGTCGACGGCGGCCGAACCTTTGCGCCCATCGTGAAAGGGATGGAAGTGGTGCAGGGTTTCGACGCGGCCACTGTTACCTTCCACGACCCCCATTGCGTCCGGCTCTGTCCGAGCAACCCTGACCGGCTGTACCAACAGAATCACTGCGGCATCTATCGGCTCGATCGGCCGTCGAAGGAGTGGGTACGTATCGGCAAGAATATGCCGAAGCAGGTCGGCGATATCGGCTTTCCGATGGTCGTGCACCCGCGCGATGCGGAAACCGCGTGGGTGTTCCCGATGGATGGCGCGACAGTGTGGCCGCGCACGAGCCCGGAAGGCAAGCCGGCCGTCTACGTGACCGAGAACGCCGGCAAAAGCTGGACAAGACAGGATAAAGGATTCCCGAAAGCGCAAGCCTGGTGGACCGTCAAACGTCAGGCAATGACCGCGGATGCCCATGCGCCGATCGGCCTCTACTTCGGCACGACGAGCGGAGAACTCTGGGGCAGCCGCACCGGCGGTGCAAGCTGGACATGCCTTGCGAGAAATCTTCCCGAGATTTACTCAGTTGAGGCTGCGGAATTGTGACCGTGACGGTACACATCCCCAGCCCGCTCCGTTCCTATACAGCACAGCAGGGTGCGGTGGATGCTCAGGGCGCAACGCTCGGAGAAGTTCTGTCGGCGCTCGATCGGCGCTACCCCGGCCTCCGCTTTCGCATCATCACCGAGCAGGATACGGTTCGACAGCACATCCGGATCTTCATCAATGAAGAGCAGGCGCGTGATCTGTCCGTCGCGCTTCGACCGGACGATCAGGTCTATATTGTCTGCGCGCTGAGCGGAGGGTAAGGAAGCGGCCGCGTTAGCGGCTAAAGGCCGAGGCCGCCGTATCCCGGACCGCGCGGTTCATGAAGTTCTGCAGCCGGTCGCGCATGGATTCCAGCAAACCCTGGTAGGTCGATCGGCCCTTTAGAATGTCGGCGAGAAGATGGATCGTATCCGCCCGGCGGCGCAGCGCCCGATGGGCCAGCCGGGGGAAGGTGTACACCACCCATGCGAGGCGTGCTGCCGCGCGGAATTCCGGATAGAGTTCAGCGGCCACCAGGGCGTCATAATCGCTCAGGCCCTGCGTCGCCCCATGCACACGATCCGCAATCGCCTTCGCCGCCATGCGGCCGCTGAGGATGGCATAGTAAATCCCTTCTCCCAGCATCGGATCCACCAGGTGAGCCGCATCGCCCACCAGCAGCGCGCGTTCCGTGGCCAGCGGTAGCCGCTCCGCCGCCTTGCCGGCATAGATCGGAATCGGATGCCCGAGGCCGTCCGGGACGGCGAGGCCGTCGAGCGTGGGCTCTGCCTTCGCAAATTCTCCGTAGGCGGCCTTGGGATTGCGGTGCTTCCCTTGAAAGCCGCCGACACCGATCGAGAGCCGCCCCTCTTTCGGGAACACCCAGCCGTAGCCCCCGGTGATCACCCCGAGATCGAGGACGATGGCCCCCGTCTCCAACTTCGACGCGGCCTCCATCAGCGGCACCTCGCCCTCCAGCGCGCCCAAGGCCTGCCCGCGCCGTTCGGGAAACAGCGTTCTGGCGACGAGACTGTTGGCGCCGTCCGCGCCTACGACGATCTTCGCGCGATACAGCCCCTCTCGGGTTTCCACCTCAACGTGATCCGCATATTCACGCAGCGCCGTCACGCGCTCGTTCTCGCGGACCACGACCCCGGCCCCGCGCGCTTTCCGAACGAGGTACGCATCGAAACGGTCCCGCATGACCATGTACGCCAGAGGCTCGGACGATGCCCATTCGAACGATTCGGAGCCGGCAAACTGGAACCGCACGCGGTGGATGGTCTCTTCGATGACGGCGCGATAGTCCGGCTCGAGCAGACGGTCAAGGCGGGCCGACAACGCCCCGCCGCAGACCTTGTAGCGGGGATGGGTCTTCGCTTCCAGCCCAAGGACGGACAGGCCGGCGCGTGCGAGTTCCGCCGCCGCGGTCGCCCCGCCCGGCCCCAACCCCACAACAATGGCGTCGTACATCAATTATTGTCCGATGTACCAGCCGATGCCGTGCCGTTCGAGCTCGCTGGTGAGGATGGTCAAGGAATTGGTGTACAGCAGCACGCCGACCAGCACGAGAAACACGCCGCTGGCGACGGAGATGCCGTACATGTAGCCGCGCAGCTTCTTGAAGTAATTGAGGAAGGAGTCCACCGCGAGCGCGGTGATGAAGAGCGGCAGGCCGATGCCCAGCGAGTAGCTGGAGAGAAGCTTCACGCCCGTCAGCATGGAATCGGTCGTGCTGGCGTAGACAAGGATCGTGCCCAGGATCGGGCCGACACAGGGAGTCCAGCCCGCGGCAAACGCGACGCCGACGAGGACCGACCCGACGTACCCGGCCGGGCGGCTTTTGAGGTGGATGCGCGCCTCGCTCATCAGGAAGTTGAGCTTCAGCATCCCCATGACGTAGAGACCGAAGACGACGATCAGCACCCCGCCCAGCTTGCGGATGAAATCCTGGTAGGTGGTCAGCACCTGTCCGAGCAGACTGGCCGACGCCCCGAAGGCGATGAACACGGCTGAAAAGCCCGCGATGAAGAGCAAAGAGTTGACAATGATGACGCCGCGGACCCGCGCCCGTTCCGTCTCGCTGGTCAGTTCCTCCAGGGTGAGTCCCGTAATGTAGGTGATGTAGGAGGGCACCAGCGGCAGGACGCAGGGCGAGACGAAGGACAGCAGCCCCGCGGCGAAGGCGATGAAGAGGGAGACATCGGGAGCCTGCTCGAACATGGGTCAGCGGACCTTCAAAAGATTGCGGATGCCATCGCGGTTTTCAGGCTGTTGCCAGTCACGTTCGCCGAAGATCCTGTGCGTTATGACGCCCTGTCGGTCCACTAGAAACGTCATCGGCAAGCCTCGTACGCCGTACAAACGCATCACCACCATCTCCGGATCGTGCGCGATCGTGAAGCTCAACCCCAAGGAGTCCCGGAACGGCCTGGTCACCACGGCACCCTCGGCGTCAGTGGAGACCGCCAGGACCGAGAAGCCTTGACGACGGTACTCGCGGTAGAGGCGCTCCATCGCCGGCATCTCCACTTTGCACGGCCCGCACCAAGTCGCCCAAAAATTCAGGAAGACGACATGGCCCCGATAGTCGGACATCCGCACTTCCCGACCGTCCAGGGTCGTGAGCACGAAATCCGGAGCCAGGTGACCGACGCGGGGCGCCTCGGTGAGGACAGGAACGGCGGGCATCATCGGGACGCCCTCATTCGCAGTGATCTCGCTCTCGGGCACGCCGTCGCACGCCAGGAGCCCGGCCGTCAAGAACACCACCAGCCACACGGCGCCCAGGGTTCGCATCGGAAGCTAGTCGGCCCGGACGGATTTGCGCTGCTTCTGCAGCAACTGGACGATGGTCTCGATGCTCTCGGCCCGGGTCCAGTCGCGGGGACCGATCACTTTCTCACGCAGGACGCCGCTCTGATCAATGATATATGTTTCCGGGACACCCATCAGCTTGTAGCGCTTGTCGGTCTGCCCCCAGGAGTCCGTCAGGATCGGAAACGTGAGTTTCAAGTTCTCGACGAAGGGCGGGATCTCCTTGGTCGTGGTGACCCGATCCATGCTGACGGCCAGCATGACGAAGTCTTCCTTCTTGAGATTGTCCCAGAGCACCTGCATCGACGGCATTTCCTCCTTGCAGGGCTTGCACCAGGTCGCCCAGAAGTTCAGGAAGACGACCTTCCCGCGATAGTCGGAGAGTTGCTGATTCTTCCCGGCCATATCCGGCAGGGTGAAATCCGGCGCCGCCATGCCGACCGTCAGCGGCTCATACTTGGCGCTCTGCAGCCAGACCACGCCGAAGGCCAGCGCGAGGATGGCCAGCCCGCCTAGGAGGACGACCAGCCGGCGGCGGAGCGCAGGCACGCCAACGGCCGAGGCCCCCGCCGGTTGCACGACGGTCTCCTGATCAGGCATAGGCATGGAGCCCCGACAGCAGGAAGTTCACGCCCCAGAAACAGAAGATGACCATCAGCAAGCCGAAAATCTGGTAGATCGCGGCGCGATGGCCTTCCCATCCCCGGTTCATCCGGGCGTGGATATAGGCGCCGTAGATCAGCCACACGATCAGCGCCCAGGTCTCCTTCGGGTCCCACGACCAGTACCCGCCCCACGCGTAGTTCGCCCACATTGCGCCCAGGATCGTACCGAAGGCCAAGAGCGGAAAGCCGACCATGACCGCCTTGTAGCCCAACTCGTCAATCTTCTCGAGGCTCGGGAACGTGGCGTAGACCGACGTGGCCGCCAGGCCGCGCCGTTCCGCCCTCTCCTTCAGCAGATACATCACGCCCAATCCGCCGGCCATCGCGAAGGCCGCATAGCTGGTGAGCGTGATGGAGACATGGATGTAAATCCAATAGCTGTTCAAGGCCGGCACGAGCGGCTCGGCGGTCTGATAGCGGTAGGGCAACAAGGACGCCGCTCCCATCGCAATGAACCCGATGGACACGACGAAGGCGCCGATGGCCTTGATCCCGTACTTCAGCTCGAGCAGCAGGTAGCCGGCGATGATCGCAAAGGACACGTAGGCCATCGCCTCGAACTGGTTGGACCAGGGCGCGAACGTCCCGGAAATCTGCATCCGTTCGTAGGCGCGGGTGCCGAGCGCCATGCCGTTGACGATGAGGCCGAAGAAGGTCACCCAGGTAGCCAGCTGGCCGAGCGGCTGCGCCCACCCGTTGTCTTCCGACATCGTCGGATGGCCCGCCAGGGCCGGCTGGAGCGCCTTCCGCGACGCGAGAAGATAGCCGAAATACAGCCCCATGGCCGCCAGATAGAGCCAGAAAGTCACATCAAAGAGAAACAGCGATCGCAACATAGCGTCACTCCATTATACGGTTGGGCTCCCCTGCGCCTTGAGACGCTCGGTGAACCGGTCGAACTCGCGGTCGAAATCAATTTGCCCTTTGTAGGCCGTGCCACCGACGTAGACCGTCACCCCTTGCCGGCCGGGAACCACCTTGGCCCACACCCGGCGGTGATAGATGGCCGCCGAGAGCGTCACGCCCACGACGAGCAGCGTGGAACCGATCCAGACAAGGAGCACGCCCGGATCCTTGGCGATTTGCAGGCCGGTGAACTTCTTGGTGAGATAGCCGGTCAGCTCGAACTTGTACCGGGACCCCTGAATGTCGAACAGGTCCGGGTAATTATAGAAAATCCAGGGCGCCGTGAGCGTTTGATCCCGCTCCGTGATGGCCAGCTTGATGGCGGGATTTTCGTGCTCGACCGTCTTCGAATAGACGCGCCGGTCCTTGGCGTCGAATCCGAAGTCGGCGACGAAATCGGTCAGTTGTAGCTTCAGTCCCAAATCCTTGAGGACGGACTCCTTCTTCCAGTCCAGGATGGCTTCGCCGACCACCTTGTCCGTGGTCTTGTCCCGCACCACCACCCGCGCCTTCTCGACGCGGTCCCAGGAATCGCCATAGCTGGACTGGTAGAACCAGATACCCTTATACACCAGCGGGTCGTTGACGGTGATCGTCTTGGTCATTTTGCTCTCGCCGTTCTCGATTACCGTCAGCGTGCTGTTGTAGGACTTGACCGCGCCGTTGTCGTAGTAGTCGATCCAGAACTTGTCCACGTGGAGATCGAAGTTGCCCTGCGGGATGTGATAGGTCTCGCCTTCGAGACAGACGCCAAAATCGCGGAATCCGATGACGTTGCCGAGAATGCCGCCGATCACGATGACCGTCACGCTGAGATGGGCGACGTGCGCCGCGACCCGCCCCATGATCCCCTTTGTCGCGTAGAGCGTCGTCTCGGCGTCGCCTTTGTGCACCAGCACACGGTACCCGCGTTCGGCGAAGCCCAGCGCGAGCCCCTCGGTGACCGTGCTCCGGTCGGAGGCGAGGTCCACCGTGGCCGAGCGCTTGAGGTTCTGGATGAACTGGGCCGTCACGTTGACCTTATCCTGCCTGATCGAGCGCCAGATCGCGGGAAAGCGCTGGTGGAAACAAGTCAGGGAGTTGATGCAGAGGAGGACGAGGACCGTCGAGAAATACCAGGTGTGGTAGATGTCGATGAACCCCAGCTTGACAAACCACCAGTAGGCGCTCTCGCCGTATTCCTTGATGTAAACTTCCGGCCGCTCGCCCTGCTGGATGATCGTCCCGACCGTCGCCAGGATCGCCATGGTGATCATCAGGAAAATGGCTAGCTTCAGCGAGCTGAAAAATTCAAGGAGGGCGTCGCCGAACTCCTTGAAAGTGAACGGCTTGGCCTCCTCGGTCTCTTTCGTGATGGCATCCATCTCGCGTGTCATGGGAAATTGAAAAAGGCATTTCATCGTACAGGTGCGCTGCGCGCACTGTCAAGCGATTCAACGTGGGAAAGTCCTCGGGAAAAGGCCGACTTTCTCCTTGACAAACGAGGACTTCCCTCGCTACTCTGGAGGCCTTATCCGTCCATGAATCTGATCGTCAGACACTCCCGATCCATTTAACAGAAGGACCTCGACGATGAGCCGACATAACTTCCTGTTCACGTCCGAATCAGTCACCGAAGGCCATCCCGACAAGATCGCCGACCAGATCTCCGACGGCATCCTGGACGCGATCATGGCCCAGGATAAGCGCTGCCGGGTCGCCTGCGAAACGATCCTGACCACCGGTATCGCGTTCGTCGCCGGCGAGATCTCCACCAAGGCCTACGTCGAGATCCCCGACATCATCCGGGACACCATCAAAGGGATCGGCTACACCGACGCCGCCTGGGGATTCGATTACCAGACCTGCTCGGTGCTCACCTCGATCCACCAGCAGTCGGGCGACATCGCCATGGGCGTGGACTCGGGCGGCGCGGGAGATCAGGGCCTGATGTTCGGGTACGCTTCGAACGAAACGCCCGAGCTGATGCCCATGCCCATCGTCCTGGCGCACCGCCTCACCAAACGGCTGGCTGACGTGCGGCGCAAGAGCATCCTCCCGTGGGTTCGTCCGGACGGCAAATCCCAGGTGACGGTCGAATACCGGGACGGCAAGCCGGTGCGGATCGACACGATCGTCGTGTCCACCCAGCACAGCCCGGACGTCACGAGCAAGAAGATCGAGCGCGACATCATCGAGCACGTGATCAAGCCCGTCATGCCGAAGGACATCTTCGACCCCCTCAGCGTCAAATACCATATCAACCCCACCGGCCGATTCGTCACCGGCGGCCCCATGGGGGACACGGGCCTGACCGGGCGCAAGATCATCGTGGACACTTACGGCGGCGTCGGCAGCCACGGCGGGGGCGCTTTTTCGGGCAAGGACCCGAGCAAGGTGGACCGCTCGGCCTCTTACATGGCCCGCTACATCGCCAAGAACATCGTCGCCGCGGGCCTGTCCGACAAGTGCGAAGTCCAGCTGGCCTACGCGATCGGCATCCCCGAGCCGGTGTCCATTCTGATCGACACCAAGAACACCGAACGGGTCTCCGTGGACCTCCTGGACAAGCTGGTGCGCAGGCACTTCCCCATGACGCCGCGCGGGATCATCGATCACCTCAAGCTCCTGCGGCCGATCTACAAGAAGACGGCGGCCTACGGGCACTTCGGGCGGAGTGAACCGGAGTTCACCTGGGAGAAAACCGATCTGGCGAAGGTCCTCCGGCGGGACGCGGGCAAGTAATTCCGATCACGAGCAGCGACACCGGGGGGACGGATTCTCGAATCTGTCCCCCTTTTACTGAATACGGGGACGAACGATGGACTACGATGTGAAAGACTTGAGACTGGCCCCCCAGGGCCGCATGCGGATCGAGTGGGCCGAGGAATCCATGCCGGTGCTGCGCCTGGTCCGGAAACGGTTCGCAAAGGAGCGGCCCCTGCGGGGCGTCCGCATCGCGGCCTGCCTCCACGTGACGACCGAAACGGCGAACCTGATGCAGACCCTGCAGGCCGGAGGCGCCGACATCCGGCTGTGCGCCTCGAACCCCCTCAGCACGCAGGATGACACGGCCGCGTCCCTGGTCGTTCACGACCACGTTCCGGTGTTCGCCGTCAAGGGGGAGGACAAGAAGACCTATTACAAACACCTCCACGCGGCGTTGGGGCACGCCCCCACCATCACGATGGACGACGGCTGCGACCTGGTTTCCACCCTGCACAGCGAGAAGAAAACGACCCGAATCCTCGGCGGGACCGAAGAAACAACCACAGGCGTGATCCGATTGCGGAGTATGGCCGCGAAGGGCGTGCTCAAGTTCCCGGTCATCTCCGTCAACGACGCCGACACCAAGCACATGTTCGACAACCGCTACGGCACGGGGCAGAGCACCTTGGACGGCATGATCCGCGCGACCAACCGCCTCGTGGCCGGCTCGGTCGTGGTCGTCGCCGGCTACGGCTGGTGCGGGCGGGGGATCGCCGCGCGGGCGAAGGGCATGGGCGCGGACGTCATCGTCACCGAAGTGGACCCGTTGAAGGGCCTTGAGGCCGTGATGGACGGTTTCCGAGCCATGCCGATGGAAGAGGCCGCAAAGGTCGGCGACTTCTTCGTCACCGTCACCGGCAACATCCGGGTGATCCGCAAGGAGCACTTCGCCGCCATGAAGGACGGCGCCATCGTGTGCAACTCGGGCCACTTCAACGTGGAGATCGACATCCCGGCGCTGGAGAAGCTCGCCCGCCGGCGCAAGATGGTCCGCGACGGCGTCGAGCAGTTCATCCTCGCGAACGGCCGGCGGATCAACCTGCTGGGCGAGGGCCGGCTCGTCAACCTGGCGATGGCGGAGGGCCACCCCTCCAGCGTCATGGACATGAGCTTCGCCAACCAGGCGCTCTCGGCCGAGTACCTGGTCAAGCACGGCCGCTCGCTCAAGAACCAGGTCTATCCGGTGCCGGCGGCGATCGACAAAGAAATCGCGCGGCTCAAGCTCGCCGGCATGGGCGTGGACATCGACCGGCTTACGAAGGAGCAGGAAAAGTACCTCGCGTCCTGGGAAATGGGGACGTAGACGATTGACTCCTTGCGACTGTTCGCATAAGATTCGAATGCGCATCCTGATCCACATTTTCCGCTGGAACTAGCTATGGCCATCCGTATCGGCATCAATGGATTCGGGCGCATCGGGCGCAACGTCCTGCGCGCGTCCCTGGGCGACCCGGCCCTGGAATTCGTCGCGGTCAACGACCTGACCGACGCCAAGACCCTCGCCTACCTGCTCAAGTACGATTCGGTCCACGGCACGCTGGACGTGCCGGTCGAGGCCAAGGACGACCATCTGCTGGTCGACAGCCGGCCCATCAAGATTCTGGCGCAGAAGGACCCGAAGGCGCTTCCCTGGCGCGACCTCGGCGTGGACTACGTGGTCGAATCCACCGGACTTTTCACGAGCCGGGCGGACGCCGCCCTCCATCTCGCGGCGGGCGCGAAGCGGGTCATCATTTCGGCGCCCTCAAAAGACGCGGACGCGACGCTCGTCATCGGGGTCAACGAAAAGACCTACGACCCCAAGGTCCACCAGGTCGTTTCCAACGCTTCGTGCACGACGAATTGCCTGGCGCCGGTGGCCAAGGTCCTGCTGGACCGCTTCGGCATCAAGCACGGCCTCATGACCACGGTCCACTCCTACACGAACGATCAGCAACTCCTGGACCTGCCGCACAAGGAACTGCGCCGCGCGCGAGCAGCGGCCATCTCCATGGTCCCCACGACCACGGGCGCGGCCAAGGCCCTGCATCTCGTGCTCCCGCAGCTCAAAGGCAAGCTGGACGGCCTGGCCATCCGGGTGCCGACGCCGAATGTATCCTTGGTCGATCTGACGGCCGAGCTCGAGAGCGACGCCACGCCCGCCGACGTCAACGCCGCCTACCGGGCGGCTTCGCAGGGACCGCTCCTGGGCATTCTTCAGTATTCGGAGGACCCGGTGGTCTCCGTGGACATGAACGGGAACGCCCACTCGGCCATCGTGGACGCCCCGCTGACCGCCGGGATCGACAAGCGCCTGGTGAAGGTCATCGCCTGGTACGACAACGAGTGGGGCTATTCGTGCCGGGTCCGGGACCTCATCAAATTCATGGCCGCGCGCGGCTGACCGCCGCGGTTGCTTCACATGCATCTGAATAAAGTCACCATCGAGGACCTCCCTCTCCGGGGCAAGCGCGTCATCATCCGCGCGGACTTCAACGTGCCGCTGGACGAGAGCGGCCACATCACGGACGACACCCGCATCCGCGGCACCCTGCCAACGATCAACCACGCGGTGGACGAGGGCGCCCGCGTGATCCTCTGCTCGCACCTGGACCGGCCCATGGGCAAGGTGGACCCGCGCATGAGCCTGGCGCCGGTCGCGCGGCGTCTCCAGCGCCTGCTCGGCAAAGAGGTCGGCTTCGCGGAGGACTGCGTCGGCGCGCAGGCCGAGATGCTGGTGAACAAGATGAAGCCGGGCGACGTGCTCCTGCTTGAAAATCTCCGGTTCCACGCGGGGGAAGAGCAGAACGACGAGCAGTTCGCCAAGGCCCTGGCCTCGCTGGCCGACGTCTACGTCAACGACGCCTTCGGGGCCGCGCACCGGAACCATGCGTCCGTCGCAGGGATCACGAAGTTCCTGTCGGAGGCGGGCGCGGGCTTTCTCATGGTGAAGGAGATCAAGTACCTGGAAGGCGCCGTGGCCAATCCCATGCGGCCCTTCGTGGCGATCCTGGGCGGGGCCAAGGTCTCCGGCAAGATCGGCGTCATCGAGAACCTCGGCAAGAAAGTGGACAAAGTCATCATCGGCGGAGGGATGGCCTTCACCTTCATCA
Source organism: uncultured Nitrospirales bacterium (assembly GCA_964472655.1). GTDB lineage: Bacteria > Nitrospirota > Nitrospiria > Nitrospirales > NS-4 > SCTG01. Next base: position 24,586 of record CAYYLQ010000002.1, on the reverse strand, counting down.
AGGCGCTGGGTCTCGAAGTCGGTCATTCATTGGTCGAAAACGGGATGCTGGCCTTCGCCAAAGAGGTTCGCGAGCACGCCCTCGGCCGCGGAGTGAAGTTCTACCTGCCGATTGACTTCGTCGTCGCCACCTCGCCGGACCCCGGCGCCGAGACCAAGATCGTGACCTCGCAGGAGATTCCCAAAGGCTGGTACGGCCTGGACATCGGTCCGGCCTCCGTCAAGCTGTTCACCGAGGCGCTCGGCAATGCCAAGACCATCCTCTGGAACGGCCCGATGGGAGCGTTCGAGAACGACGCCTACTCGCGCGGCACGATGGCGGTCGCCCACGCCGTCGCCGACGCCTATGCGTTGACGATCGCCGGCGGAGCCGATACGGCGCTGGCGGTGCACCGGGCCGGCGTGTCCGAGAGCATGTCCTTCATTTCCACCGGCGGCGGCGCGGCGCTGGAATTGCTGGAAGGCAAGGTGCTGCCGGGCATCGCGGCCCTTCCCGACAAGCAGACGTAATTCACTTTCCATAAGGTATCCCATGGCCCAACGCCAACGGCTGATCGTCGGAAACTGGAAGATGCACAAGACGATCCCCGAGGCGCGGGACTTCGTCGAACGTCTCGCCAAGCTCTTGCACGGCCAGGCGAAAGTGGGCCCGGGAGGGGCGTCTGCGGGGCCCCCTCCCGATAAAATGGTCACAATCGTCATCGCGCCCCCCTTCACCGCACTCTCGGCGGTCGCCGCCGCGATCAAGTCTCTGCCCATCAGCCTCTCCGCCCAGGACGCGTATTGGGAGGATCACGGCGCGTTCACCGGCGAAGTGTCCGTGCCGATGCTCAAGGACGCCGGCTGCCGGTACGTGATCGTCGGCCATTCGGAGCGGCGCCGGGATTGCGGCGAGACCGACGTCACGGTGAAAAAGAAGGTGGCGGCCGCCCTCCGCCACGGCTTGCGGCCCATCCTGTGCGTCGGCGAGACCTGGGAGCAACGGTCCAACGGACAGACCGAGCGGGTGCTGTCCGGCCAACTCACGGAAGCCCTGACCGGCGTCGAAAAGGACCGGGCGGCCGACGTCGTGGTCGCCTACGAACCCATCTGGGCGATCGGGTCCGGACGCCCCGCGACGGCGGAGCAGGCCCGCGACGCCCATCGGCACATCAGGGCTACGGCCACCGCTCTGTGGGGACAGGACGCCGGCGGGCGCCTGCCTATTCTCTACGGCGGGAGCGTCACGCCCGACAACATCGGAGAGTTCCTCGCCCGCGGCGAGGTGGACGGCGCGCTCGTCGGTGGGGCTTGTCTCGATCCCGCCCAGTTTGCTAAGATTCTGGCGATCGCGCAATCCAACTCGTAAAGGGCCCCTTTACCCGATGTATACAGCCCTGCTCGTCCTCCACATCATCGTCGCCTTTATCATGGTCGGCGTGATCCTCCTCCAATCCGGGAAAGGCGCCGAGATCGGCGCCGCCTTCGGCGGGTCCAGTCAGACCGTCTTTGGCGCGCGGGGGGCCAGCACGATGCTGAGCAAGCTCACCGCCGTCGCCGCGACGATCTTCATGGTCACGTCGCTCACGCTGGCGATCATGTCGAAGCAAAAAAACTACGCCTCGCCGCTCGGGCTGGACAAGCCGCCCGCCTCCGCGCCGGCGACGCCGACCTCCGGAACCTCGGCCTCGACGCCATCGTCTCCTGCCGCCCCGGCCTCGGCGGAGCCCGCGAAAGACCAACACGGGGCCCACGATCAGAACGCCACGGCGCCTGCTTCCCCGGCTCCGGCCAAACCTTAGCGAGAGCTGAAGAACCGCGCCTACGATGAAGCAATCAGCGATAGGCAGGGGGCTCGTCATCATGCTGGCGGCCGCCGTACTGGCCGGCGCGTCGGCGGCGATAGCCTTGGACCCGGAAGCGCTCGACCTGTTCGACCGCGGGACGCGGAAAGCCAAATCCGGGGACCACCGGGGCGCCATCGAAGACTTCACGAAGGTCCTGAAAATCGCTCCGAACGACGCGGAAGCGTACTACCACCGCGGCCTGTCCAGAGAGAAAACCGGAGACCCCCAAAACGCGGTCGCCGACTTCGCGGGCGCCCTCGCGCTCATCCCTCAAATGGAGGAGGCCCTCTACCATCGCGGCCTGAACAAGCGCAAGCTCGGCGACCTGCAGGGAGCGGTCGCGGACTTTACGCAAGCGCTTGCGATCAATCCCAAGTATGCCGACTGGCACTATGAGCGCGGCCTCACGAAGTGGACAGCCGGCGACGCCAAGGGCGCGGTCGAGGACTTCACGCGCGCGCTGGCGCTCAATCCCAAGCTGGCCGGCGCCTACTACCTGCGGGGGGCGGCCAAGAAGAAACTCGGCGACGCCAAGGGCGCGAAGGACGACGTGGCGAAGGCGGGCGGAATCAACCCGGACTTCGCGGATGTCCAGTATGCCAGCGGCCTGGGCAAGCTGAATCTGGGCGACTTCTACGGAGCGATCGAAGATTTCACGCAGACGATCCTGGTCCGCCCGAACTTCGCGGAAGCGTTTTACGACCGCGGCGTGGCGAAAAAGAAGTTGGACGATGACAAGGGCGCGCAAGACGACTTCCGGCAGGCGGTCGCCCTCCAACCCAACCTTGCAGAGGCCTACCGCGATCGCGGCCTGGCCAAACGGAGGCAGGGCGATTACGAGGGGGCGGTCGAGAGCTTCACGCAGGCGCTCGCGATCAATCCCAAGCTGGCGGAGGTCTACTACGAGCGCGGCGCCTCCAGAAAAAAGCTTGGTGAATTCCGCGAGGCGATCACGGACTTCACGCAGGCGCTCGCGATCAACCAGACCCTCGCCGACGCCTACTACCAGCGCGGGATGGTGAAGTGGGAAAGCGACGACGTCAAGGGCGCGATCGAGGACTTCACGAGCACGCTCAAGCTCAACTCCAACGATCCCATCGCCTACAACAACCGCGGCGTCCTGCGGCACCAGACGGGAGACCCGCAGGGCGCGATCGAGGATTACTCGCGGGCGATCACACTCACGCCGCCGCGGGCGATCCCGTTTTACAACCGCGGCACGAACAAGCTCGAGCTGAAGGATTACCAGGGTGCGCTGGACGATCTCACGCAGGCGATCGCCCTCAACCCCAACGACGCGGACTTCTACGTGGCCCGCGGCAAATCCCGCCTGGGGCTGAAAAACAAGGACGCGGCGGTCGCCGATTTTAACCGCGCGGCGGACCTGCAGCCGAAGCTCATGGACGACCTCGTCGAGACGCTCAAAGCGTACGATCAATCCGGCAACTCGAAATAGTCCCCGCCTGTGCCGTTTGCATTCGAAGAACGGCGCGGCTAGAATCCCTGCCACGGCAACTGTGGAAATACGATGACATGATCACCGGCTACGAACACGACCTGTTGAAACTCCTGGAGGAGCTGCCCCTGAAGTTCGGCATGACGCTGACCCTGGCGATCGTTCTCTTCGGGGTCTACTTCTTCATGGCCCGTGAACGCGCCAAGCATGTTCCCATGAGCGTCTTTGCGGTATTCCTCACCACGTTGCTCCTGTACGTCATCCTCATCTTCAACGAAGGCCACCAGATCCAATCGGGAAAACTCGGGGAGCAGGTCTACCTGTGGACGAAGTTCTTGGCCTATCTCGGGACCGCATATTTCTTCATGAAGGCGGTGGACCTGCTTCTGGTGGAAGATTACTTCATCGCGAAGAAGGGGGCCCACATTCCCGAGCTGATCCGTCTCCTTCTTCTCTTCTCCGGTCTCGTCGCCGCGTCGCTGATCTTGCTACGCACGGTGATGGGGATCGACGTGGTGGCGTTGGTGGCTATCCCGACGGTCGCCGCAGCCATGATCGGGTTTGCGCTGCAGGATACGCTGAAGCGACTTTTCGCCGGCCTCATCTTAGGCAAAGTGATCCGTGTCGGGGACTGGGTGAGCGTGGCCGGGACGGAAGGACGGGTCGTGAAGATGGACCACGCACATGTGTCGATCGTCACGCGTGCCGATGATCTCGTGATGATCCCCAACGACATCGCGGTCCAGAAAGACATTCTCGATTACAACAAGCCGACGACAAAGCACGCTGTGACGGTGTTTGTGGAAGCGACTTACACTGCCCCGCCTTTGCGGGTACGGGCTGTCCTGATCGAGACGGCCAAGGGGGTACCGGGCGTGCTCCACAACCCGACGCCGAAAGCCTTTCCGTGGGCCTATAAGGAGTCCAGCATCGAATATCGCCTGAAGTTCTGGTTCAACGATTACGTCCAGGCGGATGACATCAAGGGCGAGGTCCTGACCTACGTCTGGTACGCCTTCCAGCGGCACCATATTGAAATCCCGTACCCGCAGCGGATGATCCACATGACCAAAGCGGAGGAATCCGAGCAGGGCCGTGCCAGGGAACGGCAGCGAAACCTTGAGGCTCTTCGTGAAATTGATTTCCTCGCCGTTCTCAGCCCCGAGGAGCTCGAGAAAGTGGCGCACGGAGCGGAGATTCGGACCTATCTGCCGGGCGAGGCGGTCATCCATCAGGGCGAAAACATGGCGGCCGAATTCTTTTTAATCCATGAAGGGAACGCCGAGGTCTGTCTTGAAGAAGAGGGCGAGTCGTCCGTCATCGCAACGGTATGGCCGGGGCAGTTTTTCGGCGAATTGTCGCTGTTGACCGGGGAACCCCGTTCCGCCACCATTGTGGCGAAGACCCGATTAGAGGTGCTGGTCCTGACGAAGGACGTCTTTGCGCGGCCGCTCATGTTGAATCCCGTCCTAGCGGAGCGCATCAGCGAGGCGTTGGTCAAGCGAAAGGCCGACACGATGGCCAAACTAAAGGATCATGCGTCGCACCACCGCGAAATGGACGGGAAACGGGAGGAGGAGATCCGTTCGTTGAGCGCCAGCATCCGGAAATTTTTCGGCATAGCCTGACAACGCCAAGCTCCGCGCGTTGGAAGAATCGTGAAAGACATATGAACGTCCTCCCGGATCCTATCGGGCGCAGCGAGGAACAGCCGACCCGCGTGCAGCGCCCGATCAGCTTGAAGATTTTCAGCATCGCGCTGGGGCTGCTGGTCCTGATGGTAGCCGTCACCAGTCTGTCCACGCAGAACCTCGGCCGAGTCAAAAATGAAGTCGGCGCCTTGGCGGAGTACTACATCCCGCTGTCGCATCAGGTGAGCCGGATCGAAGTCGACGTGCGGCAGCAAATCATCCATCTTGAACGCATCATTCTGCTCCAGCAATTCGGGAAAGCCACCACTGACAGATTGAAACAGGAGCAGGCCCTCTTCGACGGAAAAGGCAAGGCCGTCGACGAGGAAGTGGCCGCCGCGCTGTCGCTGGTGGCCCAGGCAGCAGCCCTGTCCACCGCCCAAGAGGACACCCTCGAATTGGCGCGCCTCGATCCGGAGATCCGGGATGTCGAGCGCGCCCACCACCACCTGCAGGAGTCCGTGTTGCAATTCCTCGCCGAACTCAAACAGGGCGACAGGGAAGCCGTGCACGTGCTCCACCAGGTCCTCGCGGAGGAGCGAAAGAATTTCGACTCCGAAATCCAGGACGTGCGGCGCGAACTCCAAAAGTTTACGGAAGGCTCCGCGCGGAGGGCGACGCTCCAGGAACAGGAAGCCCTCCGGCTGAATTGGGGCATCACGGCCTTGGCAAGCGTCCTCGGCCTTATCTTCGCCTCGATTCTCACACGGAATCTCGTCAAACCCGTCCGGCGCCTACTCGAAGGCACCAAGGCCGTCGAGCAGGGCAACCTGGACATCCATGTCCACGTGGACTCATTGGACGAAATCGGCTCGCTGACGGACTCCTTCAACAACATGGTGACAGAGCTACGCCAAAAAGAACGCATCAAAAGCACCTTCGGGAAATACGTGGACCCGCGCATCGTCGAAGACCTCATCCAGGACCGCGACTTCGCCAAGCAAGGCAAAAAGCAGGCCATGACGGTCTTTTTCTCTGACATTGTCGGCTTCACCCCCATTTGCGAGCAGTTGACACCGGACGGTGTCGTCCGGCTTCTGAATCAGTACTTCGCCCTGATGTCGGAACCGATCAGGAACAACAGCGGCATCATCGATAAATACATCGGCGACGCCATCATGGCGTTCTGGGGTCCCCCGTTTACGGGTGACACGGACCACGCGCGGCTGGCGTGTGTCGCCGCGCTGGAACAGATCGTCCAACTGAACAAGTTCCAGCAGATGCTGCCCGAGGTGACAGGCTTGCGGAAGGGATTCGCGGCGGTGAACATCCGCGTGGGGATTTCGTCGGGGGAGGTGACCGTCGGCACCATCGGTTCGGAATACTCCAAGAGCTATACTGTCATCGGCGATACCGTCAACCTGGCCGCCCGGTTGGAGACCGCCAACAAACAGTACGGCACGAGACTGCTGGTCAGCGAAGAAACGTGGCGCCTCACGCACGAGGCGATCGAGGCGCGGGAATTGGATTGCATCCGCGTCGTGGGGAAAACGGAACCCGTCCGCGTGTTTGAATTGCTCGCCCGAAAAGGGGAACTCCCCCAGAACGCCATGGATGCCAAAGAGCATTTCGAACAGGGCCTGCGGGCCTATCGGAACCGCGACTGGGCGAAAGCGGCATCCAGTTTTGAGGGGTGCTTGCAGCTCAGCGTCGAGGACGCCCCGTCCAAGCTGTTTCTCTCGCGCGTCCAGTATCTCCAGGCGCATCCGCCGGCGAACGATTGGGACGGCGTCTGGAGCCTGTCGGAGAAATAACACCCATCGGGCGCCTTCTGCGCCAGCACCCGCGCCTTGGAAGAATCGTGATGCGAGGCTAGAGCGGAGAGAGCCAGGAGGCGTGCTTGGAATCGCGCCCCTTGACGATGTCGAAGAACGCGCTTTGCAAATCCCTGGTGATGGGGCCCGGCTTGCCGGTGCCGACGGCGCGGCCGTCCACTTCGCGGATCGGCGTCAGCTCGGCGGCCGTGCCGGTCATGAACACCTCGTCGGCGATGTAGAGCTCGTCGCGGGTAAACCGCTCCTCCACCACCTTCACGCTGCGCTCGCGGGCCAGTTCCATGATCGAGTTGCGGGTGATACCTTCCAGAATCGAGGTCAGCGGCGTGGTCTTCAGAATGCCGTTGCGCACCAGGAAAATGTTCTCGCCCGTGCCCTCGGAGACGTACCCCTCGGGATCGAGCAGGATCGCCTCGTCGTAACCGCAGTCCTTCACCTCGCGCTTGGCCATGATGGAATTGACGTAGTAGCCTGAAATCTTCGCGCGCGTCAGGCTGACGTTGACGTGGTGCCGGGTGAAGGAGGAGATCTTCGCCCGGATGCCGTTCTTCAAACCGTCCTCGCCGAGATACGCGCCCCACGGCCAGGCCGCGATCGCCACGCGGATCGGATTCTCCGGCACGTAGAGCCCCATGTCGCCGGAGCCCACGAACACGATGGGCCGGATGTAGCACTCCTCCAGCTTGTTGGCGCGGACGGTCTCCCGGACGGCGTCGGCGATCTCCTTCTTGCCGTACGGAATCGCGATGCGCCCGATGTGGGCCGAGGCGAACAGCCGGTCCACGTGCTCGTTCAGGCGGAAGATGGCCGAGCCCCGCTCGCCCCTGTAGCACCGGATGCCCTCGAAGACGGCCAGGCCGTAATGCAGGCTGTGCGTGAGCACGTGCACCTGGGCGTCCTTCCAGGGCACGAGCTTGCCGTCCAGCCAGATTTTTTCCGATTCCTTCAGCGCCACCGCCGCTCCTCCAACGTGTTCGAAGGGCATGATAGCAGCGGGTCCGGACCAAGTCAAACACCTGAGTCGGCGCGCAGTTGGAGAGATAGCGTATAATAGAGGCGACAGCCTGTCTCCCAGGACCGGCATGAGGCACGAGGCTATGATCATCCAGAGCACGCACGAAAGAGTCTCGGAACAGGCGGAGATCGAGTTCCGTCAGCTGGCATTGAAATCGCTGGTGACCCTGCGCAACAAGCAGCTCCAGGAGTCCCTGGACCACCGTATCAAACGGGCCCTCCAGGGGGGCACCTGGATCGGCCTGACTCGATCGACATGCCTGCGCCTGCACAACCAGGAGAAAGCCCGCATCCGGGAGCAAGTGGCGCAATTGCAATTTAAGCAGGCGCATATGCGGGAGAAATTGACGGAAACCAGGAAGGCCGTCGCCAGAGCCCGACGGCTGCGGACTTCCCAGCAGGCCGCCGCGAGAAAAAGCCGTTCGGCGTCTTCTTGACAGACCGCTCTCGCCTGTGCTAGAAAAAACGCTCTCCTGAGTTAATTCATCGAACCCGAACGGAGCTCCGGCAATGTACGCGATCGTCGAGACGGGCGGAAAACAATATCGGGCCGAGCAGGGCAATGTCCTGGAGGTTGAGAAACTGGACGGGGCCGTCGGGGCCACCGTCACGCTGGACAAGGTCCTGCTGATCTCCGGCGACAAGGGCGTGCAGATCGGCACGCCCACGCTGGCCAAGGCGAAAGTCACCGGAGAAGTCATCGCCCAGGACCGGCACCCCAAAATCATCGTGTTCAAGAAGAAACGGCGCAAGAACTACCGCCGGACGAACGGGCACCGGCAGGCGTTCACCAAGTTGAAGATCACCGGAATCGTCGAGGGGTAAGCCATGGCGCATAAAAAAGGGCAGGGCGCGTGCCGGAATGGGCGGGACAGCAACCCCCAGTATCTCGGCGTGAAATGCTTCGGCGGCGAGGTCGTGCCGGGCGGCAGCATCATCGTCCGCCAGCGCGGCACCCGGATTCACCCCGGGTTCAACGTCGGCAGGGGAAAGGACGATACGTTGTACGCGAAGATCACAGGGACCGTCCGATTCGAAGGACCGAAGGACCGGCGTCGAGTCACCATCATTCCGGCCCCGAAAGCCGCCGCCGCTCCGGCAGCCAAAGCTTCGTAACACCGTTTTCATTTCGATCATGGGGCCCCTTGTTCCGACCTGAGGAGCAAGGGGCTTTTTGTTTGAAGGTGACCGTGCACATCGGCTGGATCGCATGACTCCCATTCGCATCCTGCTCGCCGAAGACTCGGCCGCGATCCGCGCGTTCACGCAAACCTATTTCAAAGACACGCCCTATCAGCTCGATCTGGCGGAGAACGGCCAGATCGCGGTCGAAATGTATCAGGCCGTTCGCTACGACCTCGTGTTCATGGACGTGGAAATGCCCGTCATGGACGGCGTCAGCGCCACGCTGGCAATCCGGGAGTGGGAACAGCAGGAGGATCTGGACCCCGTCCCGATCATCGCGCTGACCGCCCACGAACAGAAAGCCAAACTGGTGCAAACGCTCGACGCCGGGTGCACGGCCCATCTGATCAAACCACTCACGAAAGAGGCGATGCTGAAGGCCATCGAAGAGCATGGCGGCCGCTGATGCCCGCCAGCGTGGAAGTCCGGTGGTTCTTTGAAGGGCCGATCCCCGACGAGACGGAGCGGTGGTTTGGCCGCGGCGGCCTGCTCCACAAGGCGGCGCCGCGCGAGGACCACTATGTCCTGTTCCCCGCCCCTCTCGGGCTCAACGTCAAGCTGAGAGAAGGGCGGCTGGAGATCAAATCCCTGATGAAGGCGCTGGGCGCGCGCAGCTTCGCGGCGGACGCCTCCGGCAACGTGCAGATGTGGGAGAAGCGGACCGGCGGGGACGCGGCGTTCCAGGCATTCGAGCGGCTGCGGACCGGCTCTCCCGCTCTCTGGATCGCGGTGACGAAGGAGCGGACGCTGCGGAAGTTCTCGCCGGACGGCGCTTCCATGAAGGAAATCGCCGCCGGCGCGGGCTTCCTCTCCGAGGGCTGCAACGTGGAGCTGACGAAGATCGCGGCAAAGGGATCGGATTATTGGAGCCTCGCCGTCGAGGCCTACGGCGATCCCGCGCGGGCCGAGGAATCGCTCATGAGAGTCGCCGCGCGCGTCCTGACCGATAAGCACCGTTCGCGCAATCCCCTTTCCATCGCCAACTCCCACTCCTACCCCGAGTGGCTGGAGACATTGAAGAAGCAGTCTTGAAGCCCAAGACGAGACAAGAATTAAGAGGGTAGTGTAGGATTGGTTACAAGATGATGGCCGCCTTGACAGCCTGGTTTGAGAACCACATGTTCGTGGTTGCATTCATTGTGGTTGCCGTGTTGATCTTCTTGGGGAGGAAACTGTCGTGAGACCGGCGTACGACCGGGCGGGCAAAGGCTAGGACCCTCCGGATGGAAACCACGGCAGCCACGATTCTGCTGGCGGAGGACGATGAGATCGTCAGGCAGAGCCTCCGGATTCTGCTCGAATCCAACGGCTTTACGCTCCTCGAGGCCCGTGACGGCGAAGAGGCCCTGCGCCTCTTTCGCACGCATCAGGGCACGATCGATCTCTTGATCACCGACCTCGCAATGCCGAACATGAACGGGCGGGAATTGGTCAAGCGAGTCAAGGTCTTCCACCCCGGCCTGCCGGTCATGTACATCTCGGGAAAGCACAGCTCGCCTCTCTTGAAACAGGCCGTCCTGAACGAGGGCGGACACTTCCTCTCGAAACCGTTCTCGTATACAAAGCTGATCCAGAAAGTGCGGGAGCTGCTGGAGGGGCGCACCGAGATGGAGGGCTTCACCGACATCAAGGACCGGTTGACGCGCTACGCCGAGAGCATCGGCGTCGCCGTGAGGCTGGACGCTGTTCAGTCCGTCGTCCGCGTGCTGATCCCCTCCTCGTCCGCGCCCATCAACGACGCCGTCCTGGCGGGCTACATCGAGGAGGACATGGGGCTGCGGCTCGCAGAGGACCAGGCGGTCGCACCACCGGGCTGGAGACGGCTCGGGATCATTCCGGCGAAGGAAAGGGAAGGAGGACCGTCATGACGAAGGCTCTCATCGGCATCGCCTGTGTCGCCGTGTTCTCGTTCGGCCTGGTGCATCACGCCGCGGCCGGAGAGAAACGCAAGGCGCCCCCGGACGTGAAGTCCATGTCCCAAGAGGAGCAAATCAAGCTCGCGCTCAGCGCGGCTCCTCTTCGGATTGCGCAGGACGCGGCAGTGCTGGTGTTGGGAGAAGACGGCACGCTCAAGGAGGTCAAAGGGGGGACGAACGGCTTTGCCTGCGTCCCGACGGTCATGAATCTCCCGGAGCCCGACCCCATGTGTATGGACGCGGCCGCGAAGCAGTGGCTGAACGACGTCATGAACAACGCACCCAAACCGTCGAACACGGTTCCCGGCATCGCCTACATGGCGAAGGGCGGATCCCACTGGGAGAAGGACGGGCAGGTGGTGATGAAGGAGGAGCCGGGGGCCAAGATCGTGAAGGAGCCGCCGCATTGGATGGTCATGTGGCCGTTCGACGCCAAAACCGCGATGCTGCCCACGGCGCCGAATCCCTCCGGCGTGTACATCATGTTCGAGGGCACCCCCTATGCGCACCTCATGATCTACCAAGACCCCAAGAGGATGAAGTAGCAGTCCCATGCTCACGACGCGCGGATACGCCGCCAAAGGCCCTGCCGCCAAACTCGAACCGTTCACTTTCGAGCGGCGCGAGCCGGGCCCTCACGACGTGCTCATCGACATCCTCTACTGCGGCATCTGCCATTCCGACATCCATCAGGCCCGGGACGAGTGGGGCGGCGCGATTTTCCCCATGGTCCCCGGCCATGAAATCGTCGGACGCGTGGCGCGCGCCGGACCCAAGGCCAAGCGTTTCAAGGCCGGCGACCTCGCCGGGGTCGGCTGTTTCGTGGACTCCTGCCGGCGGTGCGCGAGCTGCAAAGCAGGCCTGGAGCAGTACTGCGAGGAGCACGTCGTCTGGACGTACAACGGCGTCGAGAAAGACAAGCAGACGCCGACGTACGGGGGCTACTCGTCCCGCATCGTCGTGGACGAACGGTACACGCTCAAAATCTCTCCGAAGCTGCCGCCGGCGAACGTCGCACCCCTGCTCTGCGCCGGGATCACCACGTACTCGCCGCTCCGGCACTTCGAGGTCGGCCGGGGCCAGCGGGTCGGCGTGGTCGGGCTCGGCGGCCTGGGCCACATGGGGATCAAGCTGGCCGCCGCCATGGGCGCCGAAGTCACGGTCTTCAGCACCTCCCCCTCGAAGGAACGGGACGCGCGCCGGCTGGGCGCGCGCCACTTTGTCCTGTCGAAAGACCCGAAAAACCTCGAGGCGCTCGCCGGCCGCTTGGACTTCATCCTCGACACTGTCTCCGCGCCCCACGACCTCAACGCGTATCTCAACCTCCTGCGCCGGGACGGCGCGATGGCGCTGGTGGGTGCCTCGCCCGAACCGCTGGCGGTCGGGCCCTTCTCGCTCATCCACAAAAGAAGGAAACTCGCAGGCTCGCTCATCGGCGGCATCCGCGAGACCCAGGAGATGCTCGATTACTGCGCGAAAAAGAACGTCACCTCGGACATCGAGGTGATCCCCATGCAGCAAGTAGATGCGGCGTACGAGCGGACGGTCAAAGGCGACGTGCGCTACCGCTTCGTCATCGACATGAAGACCCTGTAGAATTCTCCCCGCCCGTTGTGAAGGAGTGAGGCGGCCTTTTGGACAAGACGGGGCTTGAGCGTGCATATGAGCATCTCATCACCCTCTGGACATCCGGGGTGCGGGATTACCATTCCCTGCTCTCTGATTACCTAACCGCTAACTCCATCTTTGTCGCGGCCATCGGCTTTTTGCTTGCGCGGGAGCCCGCCAACCCGCTCTTCGTTCTTCTGGTCATCATTCTGTGCTCGTTCGGGATCCTCATGGCATTGCAAATGGCGATTGTACTGGGGCGGTTTTCCGCCCAGAATGCGCTCTGGGAGTGGCGGCTGCGGGGCATTGAGCGAAAAGCGGGCTGGAACTCGCTCACACTGTTTCTCGATCTTCACCAATTGCGGAACCAACACCATTCGCTTGATGACAAGGACAACGATCCGCCGGCCTTTCGCCCCAATTGGGCCACCCGCCAGCACCGCCAATGGTGGGCCCGCCGCGAAATCAGTTTTCCGCTGCTTTTCGGGGTCGCGTATGTTCTTTTTCTTGTATGGGCTGTCACAGAGTTGTTTAAATCCTAAACCGCGCGATCCGTCCCGCCCGCCCCTTAGACCGGCTTATCTTCTCCGTTCCCGATGCCCCGCCACGCGGCGCACTGTGTCCAATCAGATACAGCCTTGCACAATTTTTATTGACATTCCTTACTAGCAAGGACAGACTGCGCTTGCCGGAAAGGGGTAGCTACCGCCATTGCAGTTCCAGAGGAGACCCTATGCGGCAACGGATACGGACTGCAACACTCGTTGAAGCAGGACTCGTTCTTTTCGCGGTCCTACTGAGCGCCTGGCTCTGGTTCTTGCTCTTACCTTAAGGCCGTATCCCGTCCCCTTCTTCGGCGCAAGCATGAACCCCGCTCCCGGATTACGCACTCTCCCCGCTTTTCTTCTGCTGCTGCTGATTGGCTGGGGGATGAACGGCTGTGCGGGTCGTCCGCAGAAAAATACGGCGTATCCTGCCGGCTATCCCGTCGGGTATGTCGAACGGGGCTATGCCTCCTGGTACGGTCCCGGGTTTCACGGAAACAAGACCGCCAACGGCGAAGTGTACGACAGCCACCAGCTGACGGCAGCCCACCGGACTCTCCCATTCGGCTCCGTCGTGCAGGTGCGATCGCTCACGAATGGACATCGGGTCACGGTGCGCATTAACGACCGTGGTCCCTTTGCCAAGGGTCGCATCATTGATCTCTCGTTGACGGCGGCGCAAGCCCTGGCGATGACCGGGCCCGGCACCGATCAGGTCGAACTGCGGGTCATTGAGTACCAAGGGCGCTCCAGCGCGTTGGGTTACCTCAGGGTCCAGGTCGCCTCGTTTGTCGAGCAGGACAATGCCCAGGCGCTGGCGCGGAAGCTCACAAGCAAGTACTCCGATGTGCGAATCGTGACGGTTGAGCTTGCGTCTGGAAGGCGCTACAGGGTGCAAGTCGGGCAATTCACCTCGGAACAACAGGCCGAGGAGCTTGCCGGGCGGTTGGCGTCACAGTTCGACGTGGAACCGCTCGTGGTCCGGGACGACTGAGACCCCCGCGCCCGCGCCGGGCGCCCCTCCCCGCCGGCCGACCGCAATTTTCGTTGACACTTCACAATGCAAAAGACAGACTACTGAGAAAAATTGTTTCAGCCACCGCGGAGAAAGGAGAGTCTATGGACGAACACCTTTCCCAGATAAACCGACGAAAATTCCTAGCACGGAGCGCGTCATGGATGGCCTTGGGAGCGGCCGCGCTGGTCCTTCCCCCGGTGCACGCGGATGAGCCCAAAGTACCGGACGACCCGATGCGGGTGCCCGGCGCCTTACCGCGCCCCTACGGGGACCGCTCGCCGTTCATCAAGTCGGCGCGGGTGGGGGGCGCCGGGCCGGGGGCGCCGCACGGCTGGGGCGCCAACGCGCCGAACAACTTCAACTCCTGGACGCCGCTTCAGGATTTGCACGGGATCGTGACTCCCTCCGCGCTGCACTTCGAGCGGCACCACAACGGCGTTCCCCTGATCGATCCGTCCCGCCATCGGTTGCTCATTCACGGGCTCGTCAAGCAGCCGATGCTCTTCACCCTGGACGACCTCGAGCGCCTGCCAGCCGTCTCGCGGCTTGCCTTTCTCGAATGCTCGGGAAACAGCCACGACCTGTGGCTTCCGGCGAATCCGGACTTCACGGTGCAGGACACGCACGGCCTCACCAGCACCAGCGAGTGGACGGGTGTCAAGCTGTCGACGCTGCTGGAGGCCGTCGGCGTGCAACGCGGCGCGAGCTGGATGCTGGCGGAGGGCAGCGATTCCGCGGGCATGGACCGGAGCGTGCCGCTGACCGATGAAGTCCTGAACGAGGCCATGATCTGTTACGGCCAGAACGGCGAGGCGCTGCGGCCGGAACAGGGCTACCCACTGCGCCTGCTTCTCCCCGGCTATGAAGGCAATATCAACGTGAAGTGGCTCCGGCGGCTGAAGCTCGGCACCGCGCCGTTCATGACGCGGGAGGAGACGTCCAAATACACCGACCTCATGCCGGACGGCAAGGCGTATCAGTTCAGTCTGGTGATGGAGGCGAAGTCGGTGATCACGTCACCCTCGGGGCAACAGCAGATCCACCCCGGCTTTCAGGAGATCCGCGGGCTGGCCTGGAGCGGACGCGGGCGTGTGGCGAAGGCCGAGGTCAGCGTGGACGGCGGACGCACCTGGCAGGCGGCGCGCCTGCAGGAGCCGATCCTGCCGAAATGCCATACGCGCTTCCTATTGCCCTGGCGATGGAACGGGCAAGAGGCAATTTTGCAAAGCCGCTGCACCGATGAAACGGGCTATGTCCAGCCGACGCGCCAGGAGCTCGTGAAGGTGCGCGGCTCCAATTCAATCTTTCACTACAACGCCATTCAAAGCTGGAGGGTGGAACGCGATGGACGGGTACGGAACATCTACGCGTAAGTTTCTGCTGATCGGCCTCGGCGCGCTGGCCCTGGCCCTCGCCTGCGCCTGGACGCCTGTCTCCGCTGAAGAGAGCGGCGGGTATGGAATCGGCCGGGCGGCCACCGACGAGGAGATCCGGGCTTGGAACATCGACGTGTCGCCGACCGGGGAAGGCCTGCCTCCGGGGCAGGGCACGGTGAAGCAGGGCGCGCTCCTGTTTGCGGCCAAGTGCGCCATGTGCCATGGACCGACGGGGAAGGAAGGCCCGAAGGACAAGCTGGTCGGCGGTCAGGGCACCCTAACGGCGGCCAAGCCGGTCAAGACGATTGGCAGCTACTGGCCCTACGCGACGACGCTGTACGATTTCATCAACCGGGCGATGCCGTTCAACGCGCCGGGCTCGCTCAAGCCAGACGAAATCTACTCGGTGATCGCTTGGCTGCTGTTCCAGAACGGGATCGTCAAGGAAGAGGCGGTGATCGACGCCCCGACGCTGCCGCAGGTGCAGATGCCGAACCGGAACGGCTTCATCCCGGATCCCAGGCCGGACGTGTCCGGCAAGTAGCGATACCGAAATGGGGCAGGCGCCTGCGAGGCCTGCCCCTCTGCACCGCGCCCCTCCCCGCCACCCAACCGCAATTTTCGTTGACACTTCGTACTGCAAACGGCAGACTACTTGGGGAATTCGTCTACCCCCTCAATACTACCGATGAACGATACGAGAGCGGCGCTACACAGGATCGTAAAGACCGTCGCGAGCCCGCTTCGGTTTTTCGCGGTGGCCGCCGTTTTACTTACTGCCTTGATAATTGGGCTGGCTTGGAAATCATCTTTGCCTCCCGACGTTACGTCCACGCTCATAGTGATCGCGTTCGCGACCCTGATTCTTCTAATTGCCATCGTGACCTTTCTAGTCATTCTATATCCCAAGAAACTTGTATTCGACCAAGAAGCTCACTTGACGGTCCTACGTGAACACCTTGGCGATAGTGAACTGCGCGTTCTTTATTTCCCTGGCCAGCTTCCAAGCATTGAACCTTCAGACCAACTCACGGAAGGCCACCCGAAAAGATAACAATGGTTCTCTTAATCACATACGATCTTCACCGCCCTGGACAGCAGTACGCCTCTTTGCACGAGGAGATAAAAAAGGCTGGAACCTGGTGGCACCATCTGGAATCTACGTGGATCATCGAGACCGATCTCAACCCCAAACAATGGTATGCGAGGCTAGTCACGCACATCGACCCTAATGATAATCTCATCGTTTTCGAGATTTCGCGTAATTACTGGGGGTGGGCGCCACAGCAAGCTTGGGACTGGTTGGCCCAGCGACGGTTTCGTGACTAGCTTCGCCCTAAGAAAGCAGTAAAAATAGTCCCGCACCTTTTTGAGTTTTGACAAGTAGCTAGTTTCTTTCCTCACTGTTCCTCACCCTCCGGTTTGCTTTGTAACTCCTTGGGTTTTATACTGGTGCCATGGATTTCGTTGATCAGGTAAAAATCTACGTGAAGGCCGGGGACGGCGGGAATGGCGTGCGGAGCTTCCGCAGGGAGAAGCACGTCCCGCTCGGCGGGCCCGATGGCGGCGACGGCGGGAACGGCGGCGACGTCGTCCTGGGGGCGACCGAGCGCATGTCCACCCTGCTCGACCTGCAGTTCCAGCAGCACCACATCGCGAAGAACGGCGGCCACGGCGAAGGCTCCAACCGCCACGGCCGCTCCGCGCCCCCGCACGTGATCCGCGTGCCCGTCGGCACCCTCGCCAAGGAATTGGACAGCGACGACATCCTCGCCGACCTGACGGAGGACGGCCAGCGCGCCATCATCGCGCACGCCGGCCGCGGCGGCCGCGGCAACGCCCGCTTCGCCACCTCCACCAACCGCGTGCCGACCAAGTGCGAGCCCGGCACCCGCGGCGAGGAATACTGGATTCAATTGGAATTGAAACTTCTGGCGGATGTTGGCCTCGTAGGCTATCCGAACGCGGGCAAGTCCACCCTGATCGGCGCCATCTCGGCCGCCCGCCCCAAGATCGCCGACTATCCCTTCACGACGCTGACACCCAACCTCGGCGTCGTGGCCGTAAACGAGGACCAGAGCTTCGTCGTGGCGGACGTGCCCGGCCTAATCGAGGGCGCGCACGAAGGCAAAGGCCTCGGCTTCCAGTTCCTACGCCACATCGAGCGCACGTCCTATCTGCTACACCTCGTGGACGTCAGCCAGGGCGTGACCCTGGACCCCGTCGAAAGCCTGCAGGCCCTGCGGTCTGAGCTGAAGCTCTACAACCCCGACCTCGCGAAGAAGCCGTTCGCCGTGGCGGCGACGAAGCTCGACGTCGCGGGCGACTGCAAGAACCTGAAGAAACTGGAAGCCCATTGCCGGCGGCGCCGCCTGCGCCTCTTTCCGATTTCGGCCGTCACCGGCGCCGGCCTGAAACCGTTGGTGCGATTCCTCGGCTCGCAGGTCGCCAAACTCCGCACTCCGTTGAAGGCGAGCGTCTGATGCGCGACCAGCTCGTCAAAGACGCCAAACGCGTCGTCATAAAGGTGGGCAGCCGCCTCGTCGCCGCCAAGGGGACCGGCCTCAATGCCGGGCGCATCGACCAGCTTGCCTCCGAGCTGGCCGGCTTGAAGGCCCAGGGCAAGGAGATCGTGATGGTGTCCTCCGGCGCCATCGTGTGCGGCATCGAGAAGCTCGGATTGAAGGAGTACCCCAAGAGCCTCCCGCTCAAGCAGGCCGCCGCCGCCGTCGGACAGTCGCGCCTCATGTGGGCCTACGAGAAGGCCTTCGAGAAGACCGGCCAGAAGGTCGCGCAGGTGCTCCTCACGCGGGAAGACCTGACGAACCGCGCGCGGTTCCTCAATGCGCGCCACACCCTGACGGCCCTGCTCGAATACGGCGTCGTGCCGATCATCAACGAGAACGACACCGTCGCCGTGGACGAGATCCGCTTCGGCGATAACGACAGCCTGGCCGGTATGGTCGCGCACCTCGTGGACGCGGACCTCCTCGTAATCCTCTCCGACGTCGAAGGGCTCTACACCGAAGACCCCCGCCACAATCCCAAGGCCACGCTGATTCCGGTGGTGACGGATGTGACGGCCGAGATCGAGCGGCGCGCCGGAGGGACGACCAGCTTCGAGGGCACCGGCGGCATGCGCTCCAAGGTCCTGGCGGCCAAGCAGGCGTCAACGTACGGCGTGGCCACGGCCATTGTGAGCGGGGAACGTCAGGGCCCGTTGTCTGCGCTGTTCCAGGGCCAGCCGGTCGGCACCTTCTTCCTGCCGAAGGGCGAGCGGCTCACGAGCCGCAAGCACTGGATCGGCTACACGGTGAAGGCCAAGGGTCTCCTCACGCTGGACGACGGCGCCATCGAGGCCCTCACGCGCAAAGGCAAGAGCCTGCTGCCCGCCGGCATCACGGCGGTGAGCGGCGACTTCGAGGCCGGCGACGCCGTCGCCTGCGCAGACCGGTCCGGGCGCGAGTTCGCGAAGGGGCTCGTGAACTACGGGTCGGAGGCCATCGCGAAGATCAAGGGCCTCAAGAGCGGCGAGATCCAGAAGATTCTGGGCTACAAGGACTACGATGAGGTCATCCACCGGGACAATCTGGTGATCCTATGAGCCTCGCCGATTACGTCGTCCGGAAAGCGTCGCAGGCCAAGGCCGCGGCGCGCAAGTTGGCGACTATCTCCACCGCCGTGAAGAACAAGGCGCTCAACGCCATGGCCGACGCGCTCGAAGCCCGCGAGAAGGAACTGCTGGCGGCCAACAAGAAGGACCTCGCCGCGGCGCGCGGCCTGTCCGGCGCGGCGATCGACCGGCTCACGCTGAATGCGAAGCGCGTCAAGGAGATGGCGGCGGGCCTGCGCGAAGTCGCCGCGCTCCCCGACCCCGTCGGCGAGACGACGAAAGTGTGGCAACGGCCGAACGGCATGACGGTCAGCCGGGTGCGCGTGCCGATCGGCGTGATCGGCATCATCTACGAATCGCGCCCCAACGTGACGGCCGACGCCGCCTCGCTCTGCCTCAAATCCGGCAACGCGGTCGTGCTCCGCGGCGGCTCGGAGGCGATCCAGTCCAACGCCGCCATCGTGAAGGTGCTGAGCGAGGCCGGCGAGAAGGCGGGCATCCCCGCCGGCGCCATCACCTTCATCGACAACCCCGACCGCCAGGTCTCCACAATCTTATTGAAGCAGGACAAGCTCATCGACCTGATCATCCCGCGCGGCGGCGAGAGCCTGATGCAGTTCGTCGTGAAGGAGTCCACGATCCCGGTCATCAAGCACGACAAGGGCGTGTGCCACACCTACGTGGACGACAAGGCCGACCTCAAGATGGCCGCGGCCATCTGCTTCAACGCGAAGGTCCAGCGGCCCGGCACCTGCAACGCCATGGAGACGCTCCTCGTGCACCAGGCCGTCGCGTCGGCGTTCCTGCCGCCGCTCATCGAGCGCTATCAGGAGGCCGGCGTGGAGGTCCGCGGCTGCCCGAAGACCGCCAAGCTCGCGCCGGGCGTCAAGCCCGCCGCCGACTCGGACTGGGGCACCGAGTTTCTCGATCTCATCCTGGCCGTCCGCGTCGTGGATAATGTGGAGCAGGCCATGGAGCACATCGCCCGCTACGGCTCCCAGCACTCCGAGGCGATCGTGACCCAGGACCAGGGACGGGCCCAGCGGTTCCTGAACGAAGTGGATGCCGCCGCCGTGTTCCACAACGCCTCGACACGGCTCCACGACGGCTACCAGTTCGGTCTTGGCGCCGAGATCGGCATCAGCACGACGCGCATCCACGCGCGCGGCGCGATGGGGCTGGAGGAACTCACCAGCACCAAGTTCGTCGTGCTCGGCACCGGCCAGCTCCGGGAATGACGCTCGGGCTCTACGGCGGCGCCTTCAATCCCGTCCACCGGTGCCACCTGCTGGTGGCCGAAACCGCGCGCAGCCGGCTCGGTCTCGAGACTGTCCTCTTCATCCCGACCGGCGATCCGCCCCACAAACCGCCGTCGGAGTTCATTCCGTCCGCACACCGCCTGGAGATGGTGCGCCTCGCCATCGCGTCCCACCCGCACTTCCAGCTGTCGGACATCGAGACCCGACGGCCGGCGAAATCCTATACGATCGATACCGTCCGCGAGCTGAAAAAAACCTCTCCCCCCGACACCCGATTCGTCTTCGTCATCGGGCTGGACGCCTTCAAGGAACTGCCGAGCTGGAGGGAGCCGGACCGCCTGCTGGAGCTCTGCGAGTTCGCCGTGGTGTCCAGGCCCGGACATCGGTTCAAGTCTTTGGAAAAAATGACGATCCTGGGGATCCAGGATGCCGCTCACCTGGAACGGCTGGACGCGGGACAGGCCGAGGTCCTGGCGGTCCGCCTCGCAAGCGGAAAGTCTCTCTGGGGCCTCCCGATCCCTCCCTGCAACGTGTCCGCGCAGGACATCAGAAAGCGCATAAAACATCGGGAGAGCGTAGAAAACCTCTTGCCAGCCACGGTTTCGTCTTATATACTGAAGCATAATCTTTTTTCGGGAGGGTCACCGCAATAGTCCGAGAAGCGCGGGCCAAAGCTCGTCTGGTCGCCCTGGCGGCCGAAGAGAAAAAAGCCTCTGAGATCGTCATCTTAGATGTCGCCCTCGCTTCGGGGGTGACGGATTATTTCGTGATCTGCTCCGCCGAATCCGAACGCCAGGTCCTCGCCGTAAAAGAACACATCGACAAGGTCCTGTCCGAGAAGGGGTACCGGCTCATGGGCCTCGAGGGCATCGAGGCGGGCGTATGGGTGCTCATGGACTTTGACGACGTCATCGTCCATATCTTCAAGCGCGGCGTGCGCGAGCATTACGGGCTGGACCGGCTGTGGGCCGACACGAAGCGCGTGCCGCTTCCGAAAACCCGCGCCGACGAGCCGGTGAGCGTTCCCAAACGACGGCCGGCAAAGGAGAGCGCCGTCAGGCAACGAGGATAACCGATGCGGTTCTTCATCTGGGTCCTCACGCTGATCGCTGCCATCGTGACGGCCGTGCACTTCAGCGACCTGAACCCCGACCCGATCACCCTCCATTTGCCGTTCGTCAAGCAATCCTCGGTCGAAGTCACTCCGATCTATCTCGTGCTGTCCTGCATCGCGGCGGGTGCGCTGGCGGTCGTGATGCTCGTGGGCGTGCGCGAGATGCGCGCGATGATTCTGAACTGGCGGTCCACCCAGCGGCTCAAGCGCGAGGAAAAGCTCCAGAACTACTACACCAACGGCGTGCTGGCGTCGCTCTCCCGCCGGCCCAACGAAGCCATCTCCCAACTGCAAAAGGTCCTGGCGCTGGACCCCAACCATACCCGCGCGCTGCTCTCCCTGGGCAACATCTTCCGCAAGGAGAAGCATTACAACGAAGCCATCCGGCTGCACCGGAAAGCCCGGTTGCTCGAGGAAGGCAACATGGAGATCCTCCTGGCGCTGGCCCGCGACCTGGAGGACGCCAAACGCTATGAGGAGGCCATCCAGGCGCTGGAGGACGTGCTCAAGCTCGACGGCACCAATCCGACCGCCCTCCATCGCATCCGCGACATCCACGTCCGGACCGGCAAATGGAAGGACGCCCACGCCGTCCAGGAGCGCCTCCTGAAGGCGGGCCTGTCCGAAGCCGAAGTCCGCGCTGAAACCCCGGTCCTTGCCGGCCTGAAATACGAGCTGGGACGGTATTTCCTGGAACGCGGCGACCGCGATCAGGCCCGGCGTTGCTTCAAGGACGCCATCAAGCTGGACAAAAACTTCCTGCCCGCGAGGATCGGCTTCGGCGAGACCCTGATCCGGGAGGGCAAGTTCCGGCAGGCGGCGGAGTCCTGGGAAAAGTCCTACGTCAAGACCGGCAACCCGATCTTTCTGCAACATCTGGAAGACCTCTACCTGGAAATGGGCGAACCCGGCGAAATGCTCCGCATCTACCAGCAGGCCCTCGCCAGGCGGAACAACGATCCGTCGCTGAAGCTGGCCCTCGGGAAACTGTACTACCGGCTGGAGATGATCGACGACGCGCTCGACCTGCTCTCGACCATGGAAGAAGTCCAGGACCCGACCGGCGACCTCCCGCAGATCATGGCCAGCCTGTACATCAGGAAGGGGGAGACGGAGACCGCGCTGCTGGAAATGCAGGAAGTGATCAACCGGTCGCGGGCGGGCATGACCCCCCTGACCTGCAACGCCTGCCACTATGAGACCAGGGAATGGAGCGGGCGCTGCCAGGCCTGCGGTCGTTGGAACACGCTGGTCGTCACGACTCCCACGGTCGGCCCGGGAAACCTGTCGCGGGAAGGCGCCCGCGAGTCCGCGCAGCCCCGGCCCTACCCGGCCGTCACGTCTCCGTTCGAGATCGTCTAGCCGACTCGCAAAAACCGGCGGCACCCCTTCGACAAGCTCACGGTGATCGGGTATAGTTGCGTGATATCATGCCGACCACGACCATCAAGCCCGTTGCCCTGATCATTCTGGACGGTTGGGGCGTCAACCCGCGCCAGGACGCCAACGCCGTCGCGCTCGCCAAGCTGCCGTTCTACAACTCGTTGCTCCGGGACCACTCGCACACCCTGCTGTCGGCCTCCGGCGAGGACACGGGCCTCCCCGACAACCAGATGGGCAATTCCGAAGTCGGCCACATGAACATGGGCGCGGGCCGCATCGTGTACCAGGACTTCACCCGCATCAACCGGGCGATCCGCGACGGCTCCTTCGCGAACAACGCGGTGCTCAAGGATGTCCTCCACAAGACCCGCTCGACCGGCGGCCGCCTGCACCTCCTGGGGCTCCTGTCGGACGGCGGCGTGCACAGCCACATCGCGCATCTGGAGGCCATCTTGCGGATGGTGAAGGCGGAAGGCCGCCCGCCGGTCTTCGTGCATGCGTTCCTGGACGGGCGCGACACCCCTCCGCAGAGCGGGCGCGGCTACGTCAAGCAGGCCGAGGAGATCATGCGCAAGGTCGGCGTCGGCACGATCGCCACCGTGATGGGCCGCTATTACGCCATGGACCGCGACCAGCGATGGGACCGCATCGCCAAGGCCTACGCCGCCCTCGTGGACGGCATCGGCACGCACCGCACGTCGGCGGAGGAGGCCGTAACGGCGAGCTACGACGCGAAGATCACCGACGAGTTCGTGGTCCCGGCCGCCATCGTGGACCGGCACGGCAATCCGGTCGGCTGCATCGATGACGACGACGGCGTCTTCTTCTATAACTTCCGCGCGGACCGGGCCCGCGAGATGACACGCGCGCTGACCGACCCGAGCTTCGAGGCGTTTCCCCGGAAAACCGTCCGGAAGCTGGCGGCCTTCGCCACGATGACGTCCTACGACGAGACCTTCGCGCATCCGGCGGCGTTCCCGCCGTTCCGCCTGACGCGGATCCTGCCGGAGCTCATCAGCGAGCAGGGGCTCAAGCAGCTCCGCATCGCCGAGACCGAGAAGTACGCCCATGTCACCTACTTCTTCAACGGCGGCGACGAGAAGACCTATCCGGGAGAGGACCGCGTGCTGATCCCCTCGCCGCGCGACGTCGCGACGTACGATCAGAAGCCCCAGATGTCCGCGCGGGAAGTCGCCGCCGAGGCGGTGCGTCGCATCGAGTCCGGCCAGTACCGGCTGATCGTGTTGAACTTCGCGAACCCGGACATGGTGGGCCATACGGGCATCCTGTCGGCGGCCGTCCGGGCGGCCGAGGTGATCGACGAATGCCTGCACAAAGTCGTCACCGCCGTCCGTAAGATCGGCGGGGCCGTCGTGCTGACCGCGGACCATGGGAACCTCGAGCAGATGGTGGACTACGAGACCGGCCAGCCGCACACGGCGCATACTCTGAACCCGGTGCCCTGCATCATCGTGGACGACAAGCCGCACGCCATGCGGGCCTCCGGCGTCCTGGCGGACATCGCGCCCACGATTCTGAATCTGATGCGAATTCCTCAACCGCCGGAAATGACCGGCGTATCCTTGATCAAGGAGTAACGCGATGGACTACCGCAGACTGTCGGACAAAGCGATCGCCGGCGAGGCGCTGGCGCGGGAAGAAGCCAGGGCCGTCCTGCAGACCCCGGACGACCGCGTGCTGGAATTGCTCGAGGCCGCGTTTACCGTGCGTCGCAAATTCTTCGGGCGCAAGGTCCGCCTCCAGATGCTCCAGAACGCCAAGAGCGGCGCCTGCCAGGAGGATTGCGG
>CAYYLQ010000001.1:0-204384 GCA_964472655.1 uncultured Nitrospirales bacterium | reverse complement strand
TGAGCAGGTGAATCAGATCCCGCGTCAGCGGATCCGGCCGGTTCCAGGTCTGCATAGGTTTATCCTCTCAGCCCAATCATGCCAGACGCCCGTATGCCCCCGCAAGCCGTGAGCGGGACCCGACAGGTCACGCCTTCAAAGATGTGAACCATAGGGTCACTGTAGGGAAACTCGTGCCGCGAAGCAAGCCTCGTTATGCTATACTGCGGCCCTTATTGAAAAGGCAGAACGTCTCACGTGCTGAAAGCCATCATTTTCGATTTCGACGGCGTCCTGGCCGATACCGAGCCGCTCCACTTCACGGTGTTCCGGCAAGTCTTGCAGGACGAAGGGCTCCCGCTCAGCGAGCGCGACTATTATCAAAAGTACGTCGGCTTCGACGACAAGGGCTGCTTTCACGCCATCCTTTCCGAGCACGGCCGTCCTGTCCTGTCGGCGACGATTCAACAACTCGTCGAGCGGAAAGCCGCGCTGATGCTCGGCCATATCACGACCACCAGGGTGGTGTATCCCGGCGTCGCGGAATTCGTCAAGAACGTCGCCGGCCGCTATCGCCTGGCCATTGTGTCGGGCGCGCTCCGTCACGAAATCGAGCTCATTCTCAAAACCGCCGGCCTGCGGGACGACTTCGAGCACATCACCGCTGCAGAAGACGTCCAGGATGGGAAGCCCGCCCCTGAGGGCTATCTGCACGCGCTGCGGTCGCTGGGTCAGCACGCACCGCTCCTGGCCGCGGAGTGCCTTGTCATCGAGGACACCCTGTTCGGCATCCAGGCGGCCCATGCAGCAGGGATGCGGTGCCTGGCCGTATCCACCACCTACCCTTCCGATCGGCTCGGGATCGCTGACGCCGTCACCGCAACGCTGAACGGCTACGATCTCGACCCTCTCGTCCGGCGACTCTGGAACTGACCATGCGCATCTGCTCCCTGCTGCCCGGCGCGACGGAGGTGGTAGCCGCGCTCGGCCTTTCGGACGCTCTCGTAGCCATCAGCCACGAGTGCGATTACCCGCCGGAGATCAGGCCGAAGCCGGTCGTCATCAAAAGCGCCGTGGACCCGCAGAGAACGAGCAGCCCGGCGATCGACCGCCAGGTCCGCGAGGCGATGCGGAACGGCGACGGTCTATACCGGATCGATGAATCGCTGTTGAACAGCGTGAGCCCCGATCTCATCATCACGCAAAGTCTCTGCGACGTCTGTGCCGTGACCCCCACCGAAGTCCAGCGGGCCCTTGCGGGGTTGAAGCGGAAGCCGCGGGTCCTGTCGCTCGATCCCACCGACTTGGAGAGCGTGTTCCGCGACATCGGGGCCATCGGTTCTGCGACGGGCAGCGACGCGCAGGCCCGCCGGTTGGTGCAAGGCCTAAAAGACCGGATCGCGCGGGTACAGGCGCTCGTGCAGGAGGAACCTCGACGCCGAGTGGCCTGCATCGAGTGGCTGGAGCCTCTGTACTGCGCCGGCCATTGGGTCCCCGAGATGGTGAGTCTGGCCGGCGGGGTCGATCTCCTGGCGACCGCAGGCGCCCCGTCCGCACGGATCGCGTGGGACCAAGTGCTGGCGGCAACGCCTGATGTGCTCGTGCTCATGCCGTGCGGGTTTGACATCGACCGGACCTGTTCCGAACTGGACTTGCTGACGTCCCGTCCGGGATGGAACGACTTGCCCGCCGTCAGGCATAAGGAAGTCTACGCCGTCGAGGGAGCGGCCTATTTCAACCGGTCAGGCCCCCGCCTGGTGGACGGCGTCGAACTGCTGGCCGTGCTGTTTCACTCCCACCGTTTCGGAAAGCGCTTCCCTGAAGGGGCGCGCCGGGTATGACCAACCGGGAAGCCCAGCAATATTGTACGGACCTCGCGAGACGAAGCGGCAGCAATTTCTACTATTCGTTTTTCTTCCTTCCGCAGGAACGCCGCGATGCCATGCACGCGGTCTATGCCTTTTGCCGCGAGGTGGACAGCGTCGTGGATGACCCCGCCCCTGGATCGGATCCGCGGACGCATCTGGCGCGCTGGCGCGCAGATGTG
The DNA here is from genome assembly GCA_964472655.1 of uncultured Nitrospirales bacterium. Classification (GTDB taxonomy): domain Bacteria; phylum Nitrospirota; class Nitrospiria; order Nitrospirales; family NS-4; genus SCTG01. The sequence continues at coordinate 202,358 of CAYYLQ010000001.1, read as the reverse complement.
GCCGCGCTCTATCACGCCGACGGCGCCGCTCGGGTGAATTCCCTGAATCCCGTCACGGTGTGCCTGGCCGAGCACGTCCGGCGGCTCGGCATCCCGCAGGACTATTTCGACGAGATCATCTCCGGCGTGGAGATGGACCTGACCGTCCACCGCTACGCCACCTTCCGCGACCTCCATCAGTATTGCTACCGGGTCGCTTCCGTCGTGGGCCTGATCTGCCTGAAGATCTTCGGCGCGCGCGCACCGGAAGCCCAGGCGTACGCCGTCAACCTGGGCGTCGCTTTTCAATTGACGAACATCCTGCGCGATCTGAAGCCGGACGGCGAGCGTGGACGCATTTATCTCCCGGCCGAGGACCTGGCGCGCTTCGGGTACGGCGAACAGGACCTCCTGGCCGGCGCCTATACACCGAAGTTCATCAGCCTCATGGAGTTCGAGTGCCGACGCGCCCGGGAGCACTACCAGGCGGCTCAAGCGGCCCTGCCCGACTCCGACCGGCGCGCGCTGCTCCCGGCGGAAATCATGCGCGCGATCTATCACACGATTCTTGAGCGCATCGAGGCGGCGCGCTACCAGGTGTTCACGCGCCGCATCACGCTGTCGCCGCCGCGCCGCCTGGCCGTCGCCCTCAAAGCCTGGCTCGCCTGCCGGCTGAAGTAAAAACACGAAGGGCAGGCGTCCCATCGAAACGCCTGCCCTTGCGCTGAACGAACGCCGTCGGTCGGAAAGTTTACTTCTTCTCGAAGCTCCGCTCGTAGTTGATCACGTACCAAGCCTCTTCCTCCGTGATCGCCGTGCCGATCAACGGTACCATGGCGGTCCCGGCGCTTCCGTTTTTGATCACCCAGAACATCTCGCCGTCGGTCCGGTTCTTATGGAACTTCGGGTTGGTAAAGTCCCGCGGGGTAGGGTTCAGGATCGCACCGGCCGGGCCGTCACCCTTGCCGCTCGTCCCATGACAATTGAAGCACGTGCCCTTGCCTTCGAAGATCGCTTTCCCCTTGGCAATATTCTCGGGGGTCTTCGCAATCGGATTCTTCATCGCCTTGGCGGCGGCACGCTGATCGCTAGGCACGCGGGGAACCGTCGGGTCCTTCTCCTCCGCATAGGCCGTGACGGCCACCATCGCACAGACTGACAATGCAATAAGTCCTGCCTTCAGATAACCCATCACTATCCTCCTTTTGGTTAAGCGCCCTGCCACTTTCGTATCATCTCGATAAAACAGGCCAAAAAACCGCGACACTATAGCGTGGCCCCCCACGAGTGTCAAGATGTTTTGCCGTAGACATACGCATACGCGATGCCAATTCATAAGGTCTCGAAACAACAACCCGTTTGTCTGAGCACCTTGCGCTCCATGCCGGGACTGCGGCACGTCGTGCCGCATTCGGGGTTATTGGCCGGCAGATCTGGAAGGATCAACCTTGTCTCGGTCGAACGGCTCCGGAAAATAGTCGAGGATGCGCCGCTGGAGGTACGCGCCGTGCGCATCGTCCAGCAGCACTTCAAGGTCCGGCGCGAATTCCCAGAGGACCTGGCGGCAGGCGCCGCAGGGCGGGCACCCGCCGTTGACCCCTCCTGCGATCGCGATCACCGTGAAACCCCGCCGCCCTTCCGACAACGCCTTGAAGAGCGCCACCCGCTCCGCGCAAATCCCGAGATAGGTGGGGCTCTCGATATTGCAGCCCGTAAAGACGGAACCGTCATCACAGAGCAGCGCGGCCCCGACCTTGAATCTGGAGGACGGCGCCACCGCCATTTCACGGGCCGCACGAGCCTTTGCCAGAAGATCTTTCTTCTCCATCAGGGGGTGAAGACAATTTCCCGGACGACTTTCCCCCGCCCGCCGAATGGTCCCTGAAGCTTCCCGTTCAGAGACACCCGCACGCCGCCGGCGTTGCCGAGCGTGAGCGTCAACCGTTCCTGCGCTTTCCAGCGGTTTCGCTCCCCCGGATTGAGCATGACCTCCTGGGCCAACGCATGATCGGCCTGCACCTTCACCCAGCACCGCTCGATGGCCTCCACATCCACGATCAGTTTTTTCTTTTCATCGGGCACGACGCCCTCTAACGGCAGGACGCCGGAGAAGTTGCGTTCCACTTCGGGTTGGCCGGGAACGGATCGGGGGAACGGATCGCCGGGGGGCGTCGCCGACTCGGCTCGGGGCGGCTCGGGCACCGGCGCCGGCACGGAGGCGGCGGGAACCGGATCGATGGGAACGGGCCTGGGTTCGGGTCGCTCTCGATCGCGTCCCATAATCACGAACAGGATGAGCAGCACGGCAGAAACCACGCCGACCACAATGTTACGGTTAACCTTCTTCCGCCGTTCTTCCTCCTCTAATTTCTGCTTCAGGGACTCCCGTTCGTTGCGCTTAGCGTAGAACTGCCCCCCTGATTCATCGAACTGCCGGATGACGGTCGCCTCATCCAGTCCCAAGAGACGGGCATAGGACCGCACGAAGCCCTTGGCGAAGACTTCGTCCGGGAGCTTCGCATAGTTGTTGTCCTCGACCGCCTTGAGGTACTGCGGCAGGATGCGGGTTCTGGCCGCCGCCTCTTCAAGCGTCAGGCCCTTGGCCTCACGGGCCTTCTGGAAATATTCACCGAGTGAATCGCCCATTTCACCTCAGCTTTTGCATCAGCTTCGTCGCTTCCGCCCCGGCGGTTCCCTGGGGATCCAGGGATTTCACCTGAGCCAGCGCCTCGCGGGCCTTGGCGTTCTCGCCCTGTGCGATGTAGAGCCGTCCCACTTCGAGATAGAGCAGCGCGCGCGGCACGGTGGGTGGGTCGATCTTGAGCGCTTCCTGATAGGCACGGATGGCGCCGTCGTTATCCCCGAGAAAATACAGCGCGCTGCCGAGATTGGTATACGCAACATCGGGCGTGGCGTACAGCGGGAGCGCCGTCGTCTTCCGGAGAACGTCGACCGCCTCCGGCAACCGCTTTAACTCGATCAGCGTCCGCCCATAGAAGTTCAATGCCTCCCCGCTAGTTGGCATGAGTTCGACGCAGCGACGGAACTCCCGTTCCGCGTCGGCGAACTCCTTCCGCTGGAAGTGAATGCTGCCCAGCGCATAGTGCGCGTCGTAGTTGTCCGGATTGAGCTGGATCGACTTCTGAAACGCGACGAAGGCCTGCTGTTGGTTGGAGTCCATGCTCGAGATGCCCTGCTTGTAGTAGCCCTCGGACTCACGTTCCCGTTTCTTGAGTTCTTCCGCGGAGACGCATCCGGCAAGCAGGATGACAGCCGTAAGGCCGATCAGAGCCCGCATCCACGCGCCGCCGCCGAAAGGTCCGTCCTCCTCCATGCGCCCCCTCCTCCCTAGATATCCTCGAAAAACGTCAGCCGCTTGAACTCCTTGAACCGCGCTTCAATCTCCTTGTAGTCCAACCGCCGGAGCCGATCAAGGCTGAACTCCTCCACGGCAAAGGAGGCCATCACGCTTCCGCACACGATCGCCCGGCAGAGCGCCTCGTCTTCGAGATTGCCCGTGCTCGCCAGGTATCCCATGAAGCCGCCCGCAAAGCAATCGCCGGCTCCCGTCGGGTCCTTGACCTGCTCCAGCGGAAACGCGGGAGCGGCGAAGACACGATCGCGGTTGAACATCAGAACGCCGTACTCGCCGCGCTTGATGATCAGCGTCTTCGGGCCGGCCGCCCGGATCGCGCGGGCCACCTTGACAAGATTGGGATCGGCACCCAGCGCACGGGCCTCGCCGTCGTTGACAATGAGTACGTCCACGTCTTTGAGCAGGCGGCCGAGTGCGTCCCGTTTGCCGTCGATCCAGAAATTCATCGTATCGCAGGCCACCAGCCGAGGACGCTTCACCTGCTGCAGCACGCCGTGCTGCAGTTCGGGGTCGATATTGGCGAGAAAGAGCAGATCGGGCGACCGGTAGGCGTCCGGTACCCTAGGCCGGAAGGTCTCGAAGACGTTCAACTGGGTCTCCAGCGTCTTGGCCTCGTTCAACTGGTACGAGTACTCGCCCCGCCACCGGAACGTCTTGCCGGGTCGCCGCTCCAGCCCCGCGAGGTCGATCTCACGGCGTCGAAGGAACGCAAGATGGTTCTCGGGGAAGTCCTCCCCCACCACCGCAATCAGGTTCACCTTGGCAAAGTAGCTCGCGGCGGTCGCAAAGTAGGCGGCGGACCCCCCGAGGACCTCGCGGGCTTCGCCGAACGGCGTCTTGACGGTATCCAACGCGACCGATCCGACGACGACGAGTTGCAGCATGATGTCGTTCCTACCGCCTTTTCTTGCCTGCCGCCGGCTTGCCGAGCAGGAGCGCCAGCCGCTTGCGCGTCGCCGCCGGAATCTTGTCCGGAGCGGTAATGACCGCGACCTCGAGGGCGCGCTCGCAGGCGCACGGACGCTCCGCAGCCAGCAACGGCGCCGCCGCCCGGATGATCTCCTGGGATAAAGCTACGTTACGGCGCAGCGTCGCGATCACGGCTTCCACGGTAACGGCGTCATGCCCGGGATGCCAGCAATCAAAGTCCGTGACGAGGGCCATCGTGGCATAGCACAACGACGCCTCGCGCGCGAGCTTCGCCTCGGGAAGGTTCGTCATGCCGATCACGTCCACGCCCCATTGCCGGTACACCAACGACTCGGCGCGGGTGGAAAATTGCGGGCCCTCGATGCAGAGGTACACTCCTCCTTCATGGACGGTGGCGCCGCATTTGCGCGCGGCCTCGGCGAGCTTGCCGGCCTCGTCCCGGCAGACAGGATCCGCCAGGGCGACGTGGGCCACCATCCCCTTTTCGAAAAAGGTGCCGATTCGTCGCTTGGTCTGATCGTAAAATTGATCGGGGATCACAACGTGGCCGGGATGAAGCGCCTCCTTCATGCTGCCGACCGCGCTCACGGAGATGACACGCCCCACTCCCAGCTTCTTGAGCGCGTAGATGTTCGCGCGGTAATTGATCTCGCTTGGGGAGAGCCGATGCCCCCGGCCATGCCGCGACAGGAAAGCCACGCGTACGCCCGCCAGTTCGCCGACCACCACGGCGTCGGACGGCGGGCCGAACGGCGTCGCCACTCTGACTTCCCTGACGCGGGTCAGCCCCTCCATTCCATAGAGCCCGCTGCCGCCGATCACGCCGATCGACGCCGCCGCCGCAGCTTTCATCAGACGACCTGCTCCGTTTTCACGATCCCGCGCGTCCCCAAATGTTCTAGGACGCGTTTCGCAATCTGCTCCACGGATTCGTCCTCCCCGATCGTCAGCCAGTGCACGGACGGATCGTTCCGGAACCAGGTCAGTTGCCGTTTCGCGAAATGCCGGGTGTCGCGCTGCAGGCGCCGCACGGCTTCGTCCCAATCGTACCGGCCTTTCACGTACCCCGTCATCTGCCGGTAGCCGAGGGCCTTCATCGAGCCCAGCGTCTCGTCATAGCCGCGGGCCAGCAAGCTCCGGGTTTCCTCAAGCAGGCCGTCGTCTATTTCCCTCAGCACCCGCGCGTCAATGCGGCGATACAGCGCCGCGCGGTCCATCGTCAGGCCGACCATGACGAAATGGAACGGCCGTTCATTGAACTGATGCCGGTGATGCCATTCGGAGAGCGGGACGCCCGTCCGGACCGCTACTTCAAGAGCCCGCACGATCTTGTTGCGGTCACGGGCATGGAGCGTGCCGGCCAGTGCAGGATCCACCTGTTCCAGCCGGCGCCACAAATGCCCTGCACCGTGGGCGGCTTCTTCTTCCAACAGTTCCCGGCGCAAACCCCAATCGGCCGGCGGTCCTTCCCACAACCCGTAGGCCAGCGCGCGGACATAGAGCCCGGTGCCTCCCACGACCAGCGGCACGTGCCCGTTCGCATGCAGTCTGGCGATTTCACGCAGAGCCGCGCGCCGGTACAGACCCGCGTTGAACGGCTCATCCGGCGCGACAAGATCGATCAGTCGGTGCGGCACTCCATCTTGCTCATCACATTGAGGCTTGTCCGTGCCGATGTCCATGCCTCGGTAGACCTGTGTGGAGTCGGCGGTCAAGATCTCGGTCCCCAGCGCCTTCGCGACGGGAATCGCCACCCGGCTCTTCCCGACGGCCGTCGGCCCGACAAGAAAGACAACTGGCAATCCATTAGAACGCACCTCGGCCGAGACCTCGGTGCTACGGAAGCCGCAGGCGCTTTTATTTTTTATGTCCATCCCAATCGTCCGAAGATGCGGTCCAGTTCCTCGATCGTCAAGCGCATGGCAATGCGGCGCCCATGGGGACAGGTGCCGGGAAATCCGGCATCGCGCCAGTCTTCGAGCAGCTTCCGCATCTCCGCCTGTTCCAACCTCCGGCCCGCCCGCACCGCGCTGTGGCAGGCCATGGTGGCGAGCACGGCATTGTACCGCTCCTTCACGGACGGCGTCGAGGCCCGCTCTTCCCAGTCCTCAGCCAGGGATCGCAGCAGCGCTTGCGGATCGCCCTGGTCTACCAACGCCGGCATCGCCCGCACGACGAAGGTTCCCCGGCCGAACTCCTCGATCTCGAAGCCGAGGCGGCGCATATCGTCCAGGTGTACCCGCACCGACACGGCCTCTCCGGCGGACAGTTCCACCATCTGCGGCAGAAGGGCATGTTGCGATGCGATAGTGCCCGCCTCAAGCTGGGCCGTCAGGCGCTCGAACAGGACCCGTTCGTGCGCGGTATGCTGATCCACGATTTGCACCTCGTCGCCGATTTGCGCGAGGAGATAGCGGTTGGCGATCTGGCCCATCGGCCGCACTTCGAGATCCACGGAGGGCAGATACGGCTGCGCGGGCTCCGCCGCAGTTTCGACGAGCGACGGGGACGGGTTGAGAATACCGGCGGCAGGCGGGAGCGATGCGGCATGGATCGCGGCTCTCTGCGGCGGCGCCCATCCCGAAACGGCGGTCATCCGGGAGGGCGCCGACGCCGGCTTCGCTACCGCCTGGATGCGCGAACGGACCCATTCATGCACCCGCTCCTGGTCGGAAAAACGCACCTCGCGCTTCGTCGGATGGACGTTCACATCCACCTGCCGGGGATCCACCGCCAACGCCAGCACGAAGCGCGGGTGGCGCCCCTTGGCCAAGTACGTGCCGTACCCCTCGTAGAGGGCGTGCGCGATCGCAGGGTTCTTCACCCATCGGCGATTCACGAACAGGTCCTGGGGCATCCGTGACCCCGTCGCCTCCAGCGGACGGCAAGCGAGTCCTTCCAGATGGAGCGCGCCGTCCTTCTCGTCCACTTCCGCGCACGCATCGACCAGCGCCCCTCCGTAGACCTGTTGCACCCGCTCCCGCAGAGACCGCACTGCGGGAAAGTCCGCCACGGCATTGCCGTCGTGCAACAGCCGAAAGTGGATCGCAGGGAACGCCAGCGCCTGCCGTTGGACGGCCTGGCAGATATGCCCGAACTCCGTCGCGGGGCTTTTGAGAAACTTCTTCCGGGCGGGGGTGTTGTAGAACAGGTCGGCGACTTCGACCGTCGTTCCCGGCGCCGCCGCGGTGTCTCTTTGCTTTGCCGGCGCCCCTCCCTCCATCCGGATTTCCGTGCCCACGGCGGCGCCGGCCACGACGGTCACGAGACGGACTTTCGAAACCGCCGCGATGCTGGGCAGGGCTTCACCGCGGAAGCCCATGGTCCGGATGGTAAAGAGATCGGCTTCGGTGCGGATCTTGCTCGTCGCATGGCGATGGAACGCCAGCGCCGCTTCTTCCGGTGCCATGCCGCCGCCGTCATCGGCCACCCGGATGAGACGCCGGCCGGCCTGCTCGACGTCGACCGACACGCGGGTCGAGCCGGCGTCGATGGCGTTCTCCACCAGCTCTTTCACCACGGACGCCGGGCGTTCGACGACTTCACCGGCCGCAATTCGGTTGGCCACGTCACCGGGCAGAACCGTGATTCTTGACGTCATTTGAAGTCGGCGAGCTTCAGTCGGGCGCGGCTGGCTTCATTCGACTGCGGATACTTTTCGATCACCAGTTTGAAACGCTCTTTGGCCTTGGCGACATCACCCAGTTCGGTATGTGCCACGCCCATTTCAAACAAGGCTGCCGGCACCTTGTCGCTTTTCGGATACTCGCCGATCACGCGCTCATAGGTTTCAAGGGCCTGCCGGTATTCTTTCTTGTTGTAGTGCGACCGTCCGATCCAATACTGCGCGTGAGCCGACTGGCTGACGCCGGGAAATTTCTTGAGGAGTTCGCCGAAGCCGGAGATGGCCAGATCGTAGTTGCCTTTGAGATAGTCGTTGTAGGCCTGGTTGTATAAGGCCGTCGGCGTGATGCCAGCGGCGGCTTCAAGCCCGCCCGGTTGGAGCGGCGCGCCCGCCGTCCCCTCGTCTTTGACATCGCGACCGGGAGCCGGCTCAGGAGGCTTGGCCGCCCCCTCTTCGCGGCGCGAAGTCTCGTCCGCACGCCGCAGCAGCTCGCCGAGCTTTTGGTCGAATCCTTGCTGTTTGACCTTGAAGCTATCAACCTTGGCGTCCAGCGCGTCGAGTCGCTTCGCCAGATCGCCTCCCCGATCCTGCTCCCCCAGACGCTTCTGGCTCTCCTCCTTGAGCTTCCGGTTTTCGGCCTGAACCTGGCGGACCTCATCGCGAAGAGCCGTGAAGTCCGCCGTGGGGACGCATCCGGCCAGGATCGGCCCAAGAGACAGGATGAGGACAAGTCTCATTTCAGAGAAGCCAGTTTGGCGCTCGCCTGTTGGAAGTCCTCGGACTGCGGGTAGTCCTTGAGCAGTTGGCGGAGAGCGGTCTTCGCGGCATCTTTATCTTTCAGCTCCAACAGAGCCATGGCTTTCTTGTAGAGGGCTCTCGGGGCTTTTTCGCTTCTCGGGTAGTGCTGAACGACCTGCTCGTACTCTTCGACGCCGCGCTCGTAGTCCCGTATCCTGACATAGCACTCGGCTTTCCAAAAGTGGGCGTTGGGGGCCAGCGCTGATTTGGGGTACTGGACCAGAAACAGGTGAAACGATGACAACGCGACGTCGTACCGCCCTTGCTTGAACTGCTGCTGGGCCCGATCATACACTTCTTTGTCGCTCAGCACGGGCGCCGTCGCCGCCTGTGAGGCACTGTTGGACGGCTCCTTCGCTGCCGACCCGGAACCGACCGGCGCGCTCGCCTCCGGGACTTCCGCCCCGACCGCCTGGTCCCCCTGCCGGGGTGTCAGAGTCCCGACCTTCGTCTCCGTTCGGCCGGTCAGCTCGGTGACCCGCCGGTCGACGTCGGTCGCCTTGTCGTTCAGCGCGCGGAGGACTTTATCGAATTCGGAGAGCACGCTCTGAAACCGCTTGACCTCGGCCGAGAGCGCCCCTGTTTGAAGATCGGCCTGCTTGACTGCCTCTTCCAGTCTGGCCAAGACCACGGCCTGCTGGTCCATCTGGGCCGACAGTTTGATCCCGACCTCCCGCACCTTTTCGTTCATCTGGGCCACGTTCCGGTCGGTCGCCTCGGCGCGCTTCTCATAGCCGCTCAGGCGCTGGTCTTGGACGTCCAGCCGCTCCAGGAGTTTCTTCTCGACGGAATAGACCTGGGCCTTTTGGTCGTCCAGTCCGCTCAGAAACGTATCGAGGTCCCGGCGCTGGGTCTCCAATTGCCCGAGCATCTGAGAGAGGTCCTGTCCCTTGATTTCGCGGAGGCCGGTCTCCAGTTCGGCGTTGCGTTGACGGGCTTCCTGCAGTTCGTTCTGGAGGTCCCGGGAAGCGGAACGAACATCCTCCTTCGTCGCGCAGGCGACCAGGAGCCATCCCAGGCTCAGCGCCAGGAAGGCGACCAGAACCCGTGCCGGCTGAACGCTCATTTCCCTTCTTCGACCGCCAGGTGCGCCCGGCGGTTCTTCCAATAACAGGACTCGTCCTGCTCGGTGCACACGGGACGCTCTTTCCCATAGCTGGTCACAGTGACCGGGTTCTTCACGCCAAGCGACTCCAGGTACCGCCGGGCCTCCTGGGCGCGCTTCTCGCCCAACACCAGATTGTACTCGCGGCTCCCGCGTTCATCGCAATGGCCCTCAATGAGGAGTTTGACCGAGGAGATCGACTTCAGCGCCTCGGCGCTCTGCGCCAGGTTCTTTTTGCCCTCGTCGGAGAGCGCCCACTTGTCGAACGCAAAATAGATGTCCGCCAGCTGCCGTTTCGCCGTCTCACGCGCCTGGCGTGCGGCCGTGTCCGCCGTATCGGCCTTGGCTACCACCGGCGGCGTCGCGGGTTTCACTGCTTCCTCAGACGGACTCTTGGAGAAGCCCTGCAAGGGTGCGCTGCCGCTCTCACCCTCCGTGGTCGACGCCACGTTTTTCTTGGAGCAGCCGCCCAGGGCCAGAACCCCGACCAGCCCGATCACCATAAGAACCATCAGCACACACCGTGACTGTCGTCCCTCGCTTACCATGGCAATTTCCCCCTTTCGCGCGTCAGCGCCAGCTTTCCATCTTTTTGCATCGTTGCTGTAACGTTTCTGCTCTTCGGCCGATCATGGCGCCGACCATGTAGGATCATCGTTGAATGTCCTGCCGGCTGTCAACCGCTCCAAATCGGCCCCGTCGGTATTGATCATATAGATATCCCGCTTCCCATTGCGGGTGGAACTGAACGCCACATGCCGGCCATCAGGCGCCCAGGAAGGCGACTCGTCGCTGCTGGCCCCGGACGTCAATCGCCGCGACTGTTGGCCGTCCGGACTGATCAGGCAGATCTTGAGAATCCTCCGGTCGTCCCGGCACACATACGCAATCCAATTGCCCTTCGGCGACCACGCCGCGGCGGTGTTGTAACTCCCCTCGAAGGTCAGCCGACGGACGTTGGTGCCGTCTGCCCCCATGAGATAGATCTGGGGCGTCCCGCCACGGTCCGAGATAAAGGCAATCTCGCGACCGGTCGGCGACCATGTCGGCGCGAGGTCCGCAGCCCCATGGTTGGTCAGCCGCTCGAACCGCCTGCCGTCCTTATCCACCTTGTATATCTCAGAATTCCCATCCTTCGTGGTCGCAAACGCCAACTCTTCCCCGCTGGGCGACCACTCCGGCGTGATGTTCAACCCCGGAAAGGCCACGAGCGTCCGCCGTCCTCCGGTGACCAGGTCCAATTCCTCGATCTGCGGATCATCCCCCTTGCGATACGTCGTGAACGCCAGACGCCGCTTGTCCGGCGACCAAGCTGGCGCAAGATTCAAGGACGCATCGAAGGTCACCTGCCGCGGATTATACCCGTCATAATCCATCACGAAGAGTTCTTTGGCGCCGTCTCTTTCCGATACGAAGGCGATCCGGCTGCGGGCGATTCCCTGCTCTCCGGTGTAGTAAAAGACCAACTCGTCGGCCAAGCGATGGGCCATCGACCTGACCACCGTGGGAGACCCGACATACCGCTTGCCTCCCACCACCTCTCCCCGTATGAAATCAAACAGGGTCCCCTCCATCAGGATTTCTTGCTCACGCGGCAGGATAGCGCCCCACACCTGGACCGCCAGTCCTGCTTCACCCGCCTTGCGGATCGCCTCGCCGTCGGGTTGGGCATTCACCTCCCCCTTGATGCCGAGTTTTTCCAGGTCGGCGACCTCGAACAAGAGCGACCGGCGGAGGTCGGCTTTCAGGACTTCCGTCGGGGCCTGCCCATTCAAATAAAACTCTTGTTTGAACGGAAAGACGGCGATCGGGATCTTTTGTATCGAGCCGCGGGTGGCGTCAATGAACACTTCGACGGCCCTCGAGGACACCGCGAAAAGGACCGAGCATGCACACCAGACGACGATTGCACCACTACCGACCGATCGCCGACGCGAGGGACTTTGTGGAACGCGCATCTCGGCTAGGAATCCTGTTTCTTCGTATACGTGAAACTGGTGACGGCCACAAACGGCTCGCCCTTCATTTCCTCCGGCAACGGCGGCACGCGTCTGAGCGCCCGCAAGACGCTCTGCACCGCACGGTCATAGGATTCATTCCCCGACGACTTGTTGAGCTGGATGTCCCGGATCTCGCCATCCGGTTGTATGACGATCCGAACAACGGCTGTCGAGTCTCCCGCATTCTCCAACACCCGCCGGATCCCGGGATCGGAATCGGCGTTCCAGACCCGATTGATCGCCGCTTCGAGCAGCGGGCAATAGGTCCGCGCCTTGGGAGGGCAGCGCTCCAGGGACGCAGGACGCGCCGCCACAGCCGTTTCCTGCGGAACGCGCGCCACAGCCGGAGCCTGTTCCTTCCGGGCTGGCGCGGCGTCGGCGGGTGTCGTAGGCGCCGGCACTGTCTCGAGCAGCTTCTTGATTTCCTCGCTCGTGCGCGATGGAGGCGTCGGGGCCGGCGCCGGAGAAAGCGGCTTCGCGACCGGTGCCGGCTTGGCAAGGGCCTCCTCGGCTTTTTTGAGGGCCTCGGCCAGATCCAGTGCAGGCGCGGTCTTCGGCGGCAGGGGTTTCGGTTGCGCCTGGAGCGTCTCGGGCCTCGTCTGCGGCTTGGGCGCCTCGCTGGGCTGGCTCTTTGATGGTTTGGCAGCCGGAGGGGGCGAGGTGATCGTCTTGGGCACGACGGGCGGGAGTTGGGGAGCCGGCGCCTTCTGCGGCAACGCGGGCGGCGGCTGCACGGCGGGCACCTGCTCGATACGGACCGGCGCCGACGGTCGCGACACCAGCGTCACTTGAATAGACGACATCCCCCGCGGCGCCATCTTCACGAACGGAACCACGGACAGCAGCGTCAGGACGGCCACGTGCGCCGCCAGGGAAACCCACGCGGTTCGCCGCAGGTCATCGGGAATGCCGGCCGTCATCGGAGTCGCTGGATGTGTCCGTTATTTGACCCGTTCCTCAAACAGAGGATCGGTGACCATCCCGAGTTTCGCAATGCCCGCTTTCTTGACGCTGTCCATCACCTGCACCACCGTTCCATAGGGAACGTCCTGGTCGGCCCGCAGGAAGACCGAGACCTCAGGATTTTTGCGATGCAAGGCGTCCATCTTCTGCTGGAGGCGCGCCAGCGGAACGGGATCCTTATCCACGTACACACGGCGGTCCCGCTCGACCGTCAACACCACGCGCTCCTCCGGCTTGATCGTGTTGGAGGCGGACTTTGGAAGGTTGATGTCCATCCCCCGGTACAGCATCGGCGCCGTGACCATGAAGATCACGAGCAGCACCAGCACCACATCCACCAGCGGGATGATGTTGATCTCGGCCATGAACCGGCGGCGGCGGGCTTCGATCATGGCCGCCCCGCGCCTTCCCGGATGCCCCGCATCTCCAACGCGTTGGTGAGTTCGATGGCGAACCGGTCCATCCGGAACGCCATCTGGCGCACGCGTGCAAGAAAATAGTTGTACGCGATCACCGCCGGAATGGCCGCAAACAGGCCCGCGGCCGTCGCCACGAGGGCCTCGGCCACGCCGGGCGCGACGGCCGAGATGCTGGCCGTGCCCTGCGCGCCGATCTGGTGGAAGGCATCGATGATGCCCAACACGGTCCCCAACAGCCCGACGAACGGCGTGATGTTGCCGGTCGTGGCCAAAAACGGCAGGTAGGCCTCCGCCCGGGTGATCTGTTCCTGAATGGCATGCGCCAAGACCCGCTCCACATACCGCTGCGTCGGCAACCCTTCGCCGCCGGCCCCCAGGCTCTCGATCGCCGGCCGCAGGCGCCCTCCGTTCCCACCGGGTTGATAGCACGCCGCGACCTCCACGTAGACGGCCGCCACGCTGCTGTCTTTGTGGAGAGGGACGTCGCGGGAGGCTTCGAGGGGATACTCGTGGCGGCTGAAAGCCTTCAGGAAGCGCTGGTCCGCGCCTTCGAGCGCGCGGAAGAACCGCCACTTGTAGAGGATCACAGTCCACGAACCGATGGAGAAGAGCACCAGGGTCAGGAGAACGAACTTGGAAACGAAACCCAGTGAGGACAAGAAACTAAACAGACCGAAGCGAAACAGCATTGGGTGCGCGCTACCCCCTCATCTTTCCGCGTGTGTCACCGACCGCCCTTCCGCGCCCGGCCGAAAGACAAAAATGGCGGGGCCGACGGGATTTGAACCCGCGACTTCCAGATTGACAATCTGGCGTCCTAAACCAGGCTGAACGACGGCCCCGTAAAGAAATTCGTAGCTAAAAACGTGGTAGGCGGAACAGGGGTCGAACCTGTGACCTCTGCCTTGTAAGGGCAGCGCTCTGACCAGCTGAGCTATCCGCCCAAGCAAACACAAAAATGAATCCCTATCACGTTAGAAAACAAGCTGATACTAACAACTCCCCGCCTTCCTGTCAACAAATCGCGCGCCCCGTCACCCCCTCGGATGATGGCGTTTGTGGAGTTGTTTCAACCGCTCCTTCTCGACATGGGTGTAGATCTGCGTCGTGGAGATGTTGACATGGCCCAACAGGGTCTGCACGACGCGAAGGTCGGCGCCCCGTTCCAAGAGGTGCGTGGCGAAGGAATGTCGCAGCATATGCGGGGAAATAGGCCGTCGGATCCCGGCTGTCAGCGCATAGCGGCGCAGAATTTTCCAGAACCCCTGCCGCGTCATACCCCTTCCTGAGCGGGTCACGAAGAGGCGATTGGAGGCGCGGGTCTTGAGCAGATGGGGACGCCCGCTCTCCAAATAGCACCACAGTTTCCGCAGCGCGACGGCTCCCAGCGGCACCACGCGCTGCTTGGACCCCTTGCCGCTGGCCCGGAGAAAGCCCACCGCCGCATTGACCGTCTCCAGATCCAGCTTGACCAACTCCGAGACGCGCAGGCCGGTCGCGTAGAGGACTTCGATCATGGCGTCGTCACGCAGCGCTTCGGGCTGTCGGCTCCGCTTCGCCTCCCGCCGCGACGGCGCGTCCAAAATCCGTTGGACCTCGGTAAACGCCAGCGCCTTGGGCAGGCGCCGGGACGTCTTCGGAACGGTGACATTCAGGAAAGGATCGTGCTGCAGGGCACCTTCGCCGAGGAGGAATCGATAGAAGCCCCGAAACGCCGCGACGCTGCGCGCGACCGATGGGGCGGCCAAGCCCTGGTTGCGCAAAAATCCCAACAGCCGCGGGACATCGGTACGGACCAGCGCGGCCGGATCCTCGCGCCCCTCTCCGCGCAGGAACGCCTGCAGCTTTGCCAGATCGCGCTGGTACCCTTCCACCGTGTTCGTGGACAGCCCACGCTCCGCGATCAAGCCCGTGAGGTATCGGTCGATCCAGTTGGCTGCTTTCACGCGCGCCTCCGGTGAGAGTGGACGCACTTACCTTACGGGAACGGGAGGGATAAGAAAAGAGGAAGGGGCCGCGATTCGGAGGACTGCGCTGAATTTACTGGAAGGTTGCTTCGAGATCCTGGTCAAGAGAGAACACGATGATGCGTTCACCAATGTGAGTGTCGATGTCGGTAAAGAGCGCAGTGGCTTTCACTCCTGTGATCTCGCCGACCTCCTCGCAGAGCTTCTTCCGTCCCTGCGCGATCAGCGTCTGACGCACCCGCTTGACCATCTCGATCCCGTCCTCACTCTTGGCCAGTTGCCGCTCTGCAGGGGTCAGGACGCCCTTCAGCCTGACGAGAATAATATCCCTCACGATGAACGCCCGCACGTCCTCCGGACCGCGTCCCATGAATTCCTGCTCGAACTTGATGATGGCGTTGCGGACCGCGCTTTCGATCTCGCCCTTCGTTCGCCCATTTTTCATGACGGTCGATCCTTTGGTTATATTGCGGCCAGATTATAGAGACACGGCCTGCCTGAGAACAAGCTTTAGAATGGATGGGGCTCCCGCCTCATCACCTGAGGGGCCTGAAGCCCTAAATTCGGCCTGAGACCAAAATTTGATTGAGTCGGACCGTCCTTCTCTGGTATCTATATTCATCATCAACAGGATGGTGCCTCCTGTCCTTGTTCCCGCAAAGACGGGCGGAGCCGTCGTCCCTTAAGTCACACTAAGCAACGCCACGGCAGGTAGGGTAGCCGGTTCCCGCTTCCTGAGGGGCCGGCCGCAGTGCAAGCCAACCGCGTATTCCTCGGATGCTCTTCGAGGACGCCGGTTGGCTTTTTTTGTCCCGGAGCCGGATTATGTCCTTCGTGATGCTCGTCCCGCTGCTTCCGCTGTTGGCCGCGCTGATCGTCGTGATCGGCCGCGACGGCTCGCGGCAGACGCGCGCGCGGCTCGCCGCCTGGCCGATCGTCGCGGCCTTCGGCGGCGCGATCGCCACGCTCTATGTCGTCGCGACGCAGGGACCGATTGCGTTCCGGCTGTACGATCCGGCCTCGCTGGCGTCGCTCGCCGTCCCCATCGGCTTCCACATCGATCGGCTGAGTGCGGTCATGATGGTCCTGATCTCCGGCGTCGGGATGATCATCTACACCTATTCCGTCGGCTACATGTACCAGGACCCCCAGGAGCCCCGGTACCTCTCCCTGATCGGGCTCACCACTTTCGTGCTGCTCTGCATGGTCTCGAGCGCGAACCTCGTCATGTTGTTCGTGTTCTGGCAGCTCCTGAGCTACCTGCTTTATCTCCTGGCCCATAACCACGCGCATGCGGCGACGCTGGCGGGCGCCTACCGGACCTTTACGCTCCTGCGGATCGGCGACGTCGCGTTTCTCGCCGGCATGGTCCTGGCCTATCACCTGTACGGGACGCTGGAATTCCCCGCGCTGTTCGCAAAGGCGATCGCCGCCCCCGTCACGCTGTCGCCTCTGCCCGGATGGGACATCAGCGGCGCGACCGCCGTCACGCTGCTCCTCTTCATCGGCGGCATGAGCAAGTCGGCGCAGTTCCCGATCCACGTCTGGCTGCCGCGGTCGCTCTATGCCCCCACGCCCGTGCATGCGCTGCTGCACGCGGGCATCATCAATGCCGGCGGGTTCCTGATCAACCGCCTGGCGCCGCTCTTCGGGCTCAGCCCGACGACCCTGCACGTGGCCTTCGTCGTCGGCACCATGACCGCCATGCTCGGCGCCGCCATGATGCTGGCGCAGAACGACATCAAGAAAACGCTCGGCTTTTCGACGATCGGCCAGATGGGCTACATGATCATGGAGTGCGGTTTGGGGGCGTTCTCCCTGGCGGTCTTTCATCTGATCGCGCACGGGCTGTTCAAGGCCACCGTGTTCCTGAACTGCGGCAACGTCATCCACAAGGCCCGGCAGGAACCTCATTTTCCCCACGTGGATCACCAGGAGGAAGAGGAGGGCTTCTCCCGTCTCACCTGGTTGACCGGGTTCGTGACCACGCTCTTCACTCCGCTGCTGATTCTGTTGGTCACGCACGGCGTGCTGCGCATCCCGTTGCTGGAGTCGCAAGGCACCGTGATCTTTCTGTTCTTCATCTGGGTCACCTCCTCGCAGGCCATCCTGACGCTCACGCGATTGCGCGCCGTGGCCTCCTGGAAAGTGTCGGCGGCGATGCTGCTGACGCTCCTGTTCATCGTGTTCGTGTATCTGTTCGCCGTGGAGTCCTTCACCGCGTTCCTGTACCCCGATCCGCGGGAAGTCGCCTCCTACTTCCAGGCTGCGGCGCTCCCGGGCCGGCTCTTCGACGCGATCATCGTCCTGGCCACACTGACGACGATCTCGGGGTGGATTTATCTCTATATGCGCGCCCACGGCCGGACGATGTGGACGCCGGCCTGGATCGAACACCTCAGAGTCCGGCTCTATGTGCTGTTCATGAACCGGCTGTATGCGGATGAGCTGTACCAGCTTCTCGGCGACGCCGTGATGCGCGCAGTTCACCGCTTCGACAAGCGCCAGCGGGGATGGTCGCAATGATGGCCGTCGCTCCATGGCTGCCGGCCGGCGTTCCTCTGCTGGGCTCATTGTTGAGCCTCGCAGTCTGGTCCCACCCCGGCCGTCTGAAAATCGCGGCGCTCCTTGTGTCCTTCGTCAGCCTCGGAGTGAATATCGGAATGGCAGGGCTCCTGCCAGCGCCGCCCGAAGGCTCGCTGCCGCTCTACCTGCTACCGCTGGCTGCCTGCGTGTCGCTCCTGGGACAGCCCGTTCACCGCGACCATCGGCTGTCCTGGATCATGACCTTGCTGTTTCTCGGACTGGGGCTCGGCGTCCTGACGGGTCCGGACATCGCAGGCCGCCTGTTCGCGCTGGCGCTGCTGGGCTCTCTCAGCGTGCTGCTGTACCGGCACCATACGCCGCTGTGGCCCATCTCCTGGTGGGGCATCGGCGCCTACGGTGTCGGCGCGCTGGGCGCAGTGGTCTCCGTCATCGCCGGGCCGCCCCTCTCCGCCGTGGCGTCGCTGGTGACCTGCGCAACCCTCCTGCCGCTCGTGCCGTTTCATGAGGGATACCTCACGGCGCTCACACGATTACCCGGCAGTCTGCCCTCGTTCATGGTGCTGCTGCTGCCCGCGGTCGGCGTGCACGGCCTGATCACGATCGTCCCGGCAGCGCCGGAGGGCGTCGCCTCGACCGTGAGCTTCTTGGCATTGGCGGGAGCGCTCTACGGCGCGATCAAGGCGCTGGCGCAATCGAGGGTGCGGCTGCTGCTCGCCTACGGCAGCCTGTCATTCTTTTCGATGCTGTGGTGGTTCTCCGCGGCGGCCGGCACCCCGGCTCCCGGAACGGCGGTCTTTGCGGGCGCGGTCGGCCTCGCGACGAGCGGTCTCCTGCTCGCCTGGCAGGTGATCCGCACGAGATACGGGGACGACGCCGATCCGCAGGCCGTCAGCGGGCTGGCGTTCACGATGCCGCGCTACGCGGTCCTGCTCTCGCTCCTCGCGCTGGCCGCGATGGGGCTGCCTCCGTTCGGCGTGTTCGCCGGGTTCATGAGCCTGCTCCTGGCTTCGTCGCTTGCGCCGGCCGGCCTGTCCGTCATGCTCATCGCCTGGCTTGCCGCATCCTGGTACATCATGCAGATGGCGCAGCAGTTGCTCTTCGGAGTGAAGCGGCCTGATCTGCGATACACCGACCTGCTCCGGACCGAATTCGCCGCCCTGCTGATCCTCGTCCTGACCCTGCTGGCGCTGGGTGTGGCGCCGTCAAATCTGTTGGCGCCTCAAAAGACCGCGCCGCCGGCAAGCGCCAACGCGGAATCGATTGTATGGAACAGGTAGAGAACCGGTCCGGCATCGAAACGAGACGGATGGAGCTGCGGGGCGTCGTCCGCCTTGCCGGCGAAGTCGTCGCGCAGTATTGGCCGATGCGCACGTTTGTCCACCACAACCCGCTTCACAGTCTGGAATACCTCCCGTTCGAAGACACCGTCCGGCGCGGCAAACAGTTCATGGGGGGCAACGGCTACCTCCCCGGCCGTCTCTACCGCGGCTACTTGAAGGCGGGCCGGATTCAGCCCGCCCACATCGAGACCGCGTTGAAGCCGCTCGTCCTCGACAAACACGTCGCCATCGGCACGCGCAGGATCACGCACGGCGAGGTCTTGCGTGCCTGCCTGGCCGAGGGTCTCTGCACGCCCGTCATGGAGCCGCTTGACGATCAGCTGCCCGATCCCTCGCGCGACCCGATCGACCGCCTCGCGGCGAAGCTGGCCTCCGTGCTGACGTTCCCGGACCTGCGCGGGCGCGTCCGCCTGATCGCGGAGGGAGATCAGGAGGCGCTGGGACGCTGGCTCACGCTCTCGCACTGGTGCGACGACACGCTGGGCACCGGGATCGTCCGGCAGATCAACGACCAGCTGATCAAGTGGTGCGAGGCCTTCCTGGACGAAGGCCATACGACTTGGGCCATGCCCGAACGCGAGAAGGGACTGTACGGCGCATGGAAGGCGCTGGCCGCCCGGGAATGGCCGCTTTGCGGGATTGCCGACAGCCGCAAAAAAATCGCGCGGCTCCCGGATCACCCCGAAGACGCCCTCCTCGAAAGCCTGGACGCGCTCGCCATTCCCCCCGACCTGCGGCAGGACTACCTGTCCCTTCAATTGACCGCGCTGCCCGGCTGGGCTGGCTTCATCAAATGGCGCGAAGAAGAGCGGGACTATCCCTGGCAGCGGGCGTATCCCGCGGGCCTCGTGAAGTTCCTGGCCATTCGTCTCTGGTACGCGCGTGAATTGGTCCACCAGGCCTGCCGCGACGAACTCGGCATCGACGGCCGGTATGATGCCGTCAGCGCCTACATGCGGACCCACCAGGACGAGTATTACCTGAGACGCCAGCGGGTCGCCGGCCGGTTGCCCGCCCTCTACGCCGAGGAAGTCGACCGGCTCCGGCACCAGAAAGGAAACGGCTGGGGCGCCGTGCTCGAACGCTATCGGACTGAGGTCGTCCCGCGCCAGGAAGCGGCGGCGCGACGCGGCGCGGCCAGGCGGCTGCTGGCGCTCGCCCGCTCCTTGGAGATCGAGCCGGCGCGGCTGACCGAGACCGCGCCCGCCGACCTGAAGCACCTGGTCGATTGGATGGACGCCTTTCCGGAATCGGACCATGGACCGGTCTGGCTCAAGGCGTTCGAAGCGGGTTACCACGACTCGCTCCTCGGGCAGATGCGCGCGCAGGCTGCGCGGCCCTCCCCGGCCGCTCTTTCTCCGACCCGCCCGGATTCGCAATCGGTCTATTGCATCGACGTGCGATCCGAGCCGTTCCGCCGGCATCTTGAATCGACCGGCCCGCACGAGACGTACGGCTTCGCCGGATTCTTCGCCGCCTTTATCCGGTATCGGGCCTGGGGAAAGGAGCATGACACGGAGCAGTTTCCGGTCATCATGCGCGCCAAGAACGAAGTCCGGGAGATCCCCCGAAGTTATCTCGATCAGAAGGTCTCGAAACACGAAGCCCGCGCGAAGTGGGTCCAGGCGGGCCACACGCTCCTGCATGACCTGAAAGAAAACGTCGTGACGCCCTACGTCATGGTGGAATCGCTGGGCTGGTTCTACAGCCTGCCCATTTTCGGCAAGACCCTGCTGCCGTCCCTCTACCGGCGCTGGACCGCCTGGCTGCGGCGCCTGTTCGTGCCGTCGCTGTCGACCACGCTCACCGTCGACAAGCTGGCGCCGGCCGAAACTGCCGAGATGCTGGCTGCCGAGCAGCAGGCGCTCGTCGGGAAGGCGCTGCAGGAACGGATCGGGCTCCGCCGTTCACGCATCACGCCGGAATTGCTGGAAGGGTTACGGCAACGGGCGCTCGGCGGGCCGGGCGATCCGGACCCGGCGTTGATCGAGGCCGCCGCCCGGGCGGGCCTTTCGGCCGATGCGCTGACCGGTCTCATCGAAACGTTGCGCCGCCGCTACGATCTCAACGCCCGTTCGGCCTCCCGGCACAAGGAACGGATCACGCGCACGGGGTTCACGCTCGACGAGCAGACGCTCACGGTCGACACGGCCTTGCGCATGATGGGACTGACGAAGAACTTCGCGCGGCTCATCCTGTTCTGCGCGCACGGCAGCACCTCGGACAACAATCCGTACGAATCGGCCCTGGACTGCGGCGCCTGCGGCGGCAACGAAGGCAAGCCCAACGCCCGCGTCCTCGCGATGATGGCGAACAACCGGACCGTGAGAGACCGGCTGGCCAAGGCGGGCATCGAGATCCCGCCCGATACGCACTTTCTCGCCGGCCAGATGGACACGACGACCGACGAGGTTCACCTGTTCGACCTGGAAGACCTTCCGCCGACGCATCGGGCGGACCTCTCGCGGCTCCAGGAAGACCTCAAGAAAGCCGCGGCGCTCACGAGCCGGGAACGCTGCGCGCGCTTTCCCGACGTCCGGCGGGGCTTGGCGGGCAGGAAGGCCGGCTCACACGTCCGCCGGCGGAGCGCCGACTGGAGCCAAGTCCGGCCGGAGTGGGGTCTTTCGGGCAATACGGCGTTTGTGATCGCGCGCCGGGAGCTGACCAGGGGCCTCGATCTCGGAGGGCGCGTCTTCCTGCACTCCTACGACCATCGCGAAGACCCGAGCACTCGCCTGCTGGAGGTCCTGCTGACCGCCCCGCAGGTCGTGGCGCAGTGGATCAACATGGAACATTACTTTTCGACGGTCGACAACGAGGTCTACGGCAGCGGGAGCAAGGTCTATCACAACGTCGTGGGGCGGCTGGGCATCATGTCGGGGCCCTGGAGCGATCTCCGGCTTGGACTGGCCCGGCAAACGGTCATGAACGGCGACGCGCCGTACCATGAGCCGATGCGGTTGCTGACGGTCATCGAGGCGCCGCGCGCGCGCATCGAGAAGCTGATCGCGCGCCATGAAATTTTGCAGCACTACTATCGCAACGAGTGGGTGCACCTCGTCGTGTTCGATCCCGACGATCAGGTATGGTATCGGTATCAACCGAACGGAGCGTGGAGTATCATAGAGGAGCGGTAACGGGCCGGAAAGGAGTTCGAGAATGGGCTTGACCTTGCATCCGATGAAGGAGATTCGCGTGATCGTGGCGGGAGAACACCGGGCGTTCGTGACCGATTTGCTGGACCGGGTCAACGCCAGCGGCTACACCATCATCGGCAATGTGTCCGGAAAGGGCCACCATGGCGTCCGGGAGGCCCACTTCATGTTCAGCGAGCAGGAAAGTCTCGAGATGATCATGACCGTGGTGCCGCAGGAGAAAGTGGAGCCGATCCTGGCCGGATTGCGGCCGCTCTTTGAACGGCACTCCGGCGTCATGTTCGTCGCCGACGTGGCCGTGAGCCGGCAGGAGTATTTTTGAGCGAGGGGAGACGGCGCGCCGTCTCCCCTCGCGTAAGCGCTCCGCCTACTTGTTCGGCTGCGGCGTGTAGCGCAGGTAGGGCTTGACCGCCTTGAAGCCCTTGGGAAACAGCGTCTTGGCCTCGTCATCCTTCACGGCCGGAACGATGATGCAGTCTTGGCCGTCCTTCCAGTTGACCGGCGTCGCCACCTTGTACTTGGCCGTGAGCTGGAGAGAATCCACCACCCGCAGCAGCTCGTCGAAGTTCCGCCCGCAGGAAGCCGGATAGGTGATCATGAGCTTGATCTTCTTGTCCGGCCCGATGACGAACACCGACCGCACCGTCATATTGTCCGCGGCGTTGGGATGGATCATGTCGTAGAGCATCGCGACCTTCTTCTCCGGGTCGGCGATCATGGGGAAGCTCACCGTGCAGTGCTGGGTTTCGTTGATGTCCTTGGTCCATCCCTTGTGCGCGTCCAACGGATCCACGCTGATCGCGATCACCTTGACGCCCTTCTTTTCGAACTCGCCCTTGACCTTCGCCATGTAGCCCAGTTCGGTGGTGCACACGGGGGTGAAGTCCTTGGGATGCGAAAAGAGGATGCCCCAGCCGTTCCCCAGCCATTCGTGGAAGTTGATGGTGCCTTCCGTGGTCTCCGCCGTAAAATTCGGCGCTTCGTCTGCTAACCGTAATGCCATATCGGCCTCCTTTCAGAATCAGTCGTGCGATGGAATGATCTGTAATCACCCATTATCTAGACGGGTGGGGGAAGGTTGTCAACCACATCCGAGCCTTTCTTCGCACCGCTGGCTCAGTCCTGTTACAATCCGGGGCAATGACGGCCTCGTCGCTCAGAGACTCGCGCAACCTGCGCACCCTCATGCGCCGGCACCTGCCGGCGAAAATCTTCAATCGCCTCCAAGAGATAGGCGTCCTGGCCCAATCATCCGGCTGGTCGGCCTACCTGGTCGGCGGCCTAGTCCGAGACCTCCTGCTTGGGCAGGACAACTTGGACGTCGACATCGCGGTGGAGGGCGATGGCATGGCCTTCGCCAAACATCTGGCCGATCGGCACGGAGCCGGCCTGAAGACCTTCGAGCAATTCGCCACGGCCTATGTCGTCTTCCCCGATGGGTTCAAACTGGACGTGGCGACCGCCCGCCGGGAAAACTACGCTCATCCGACCGCATTGCCTACTGTCGCGCCGGCCTCAATCAAGGACGACCTCTACCGCCGGGACTTCACGATCAACGCGTTGGCGATCAATCTGAACGGCCATGCCTTTGGAGACTTGATCGACTATTACGGCGGTGTGAGTGATCTGGGCAAGAAGACGATCCGCTCGCTCCAGGACCGAAGCTTCGTGGACGACCCGACGCGAGTGTTCCGGGCGATCCGCTACGAGCAGCGGTTCGGATTCCGGATCGAGAAGCGCACCTTGCGCCGACTCACGGAAGCGGCGGCGACCGATTTGATCCACCAGCTCTCCGGCCCCCGCCTGCGGAACGAGGTCCTGTGGTTGCTGGCGGAAAAGGATCCCCAGCGCACGATTCGTCGCATGGCCACGTTGAATCTTCTGCGCTTCCTCCATCCTCGGCTGGCGCTCACGCCCTCTCTCCGGGCCCCCTTGGCGAACGCCACGAAGGTCCTGTCGTGGTGGAACGGACGATTTCCCGACCGGCCGGTCGATCGCACACTGGTTTTCTTCACGAGCCTGGTGCACGGATTGAGCGCTTCAGCCGTGGACGCGGTGCTGGAACGATTGGCGCTTCCCAACCGACAGGCCGATAAGGTCCGGAGGGTGAAAACGCACCTGGCGCCTGCGTTGCGCGTTCTCGCCAAACGCCGCTCCTCGAAACCATCCCAGGCATACCGGCTGTTTGCGGGCCTTCCGGATGAAGGACTCATCATGCTTGCGGCTCAACAGGGATCCAAGGAAGTACGACCGTTGCTCTCGGCTTACCTGACGACCTACCAGCACGTGAAACCGTCGCTGACTGGAAATGACTTGAAGCAGATGGGCCTCAAGCCGGGCCCGCTCTACGGAAAGATTCTGGACCGCCTGCGCGACGCCCGCCTGAACGGCGAAGCCAAGTCAGAAGCCGACGAGCGGGCGCTCGTGAAGAAGATCGCGAAGCTGTAGCCCGCAGGAGAACACGCATGTTCCCATGGAAGTTCCTTCTCGGTTTGCTCGTCCCGCATATCCCGGAAATTATTTCCACCGTCAAAGCGTTGAAGAAAGAACAGCAGCGGGAGAAGGCTCCACCCGATGATGCGGCGACGCGTCTTCAAGAACTGGAGCGGCGCCTCGAAGCCCAATTACAGCTTATCGAGCAGTTGACGGTCCAGCTCGTGAAGCTGGAGAAGGCGTTCGTCTGGGCCTTGTGGGCGGCACTCTTCGCCGCGTTGCTGGCGCTGATCGCGTTGGGAGTCGTGTTTTTAAAGTAAGCCCGCCCCGTTTCGCTCTAGGCCGGGACGAATTTCAGCGCGGCGGCATTGATGCAGTACCGCAGGCCGGTGGGCGGCGGGCCGTCGTCGAACACGTGGCCCTGGTGGCCGCCGCAGCGGGCGCAGTGGACTTCCGTCCTCGGATGGAGCAGCTTCCAGTCCGTCTTGGTCTCGACCGCCTTCTCTGAAATCGGCCTCCAGAAGCTCGGCCACCCCGTCCGGCTGTCGTATTTGGCATCGGATGAAAACAACGGCAGAGCGCAGCCGGCGCACTGGTAGACACCGGGAGCCTTATTGTTGTGGTAAGAATTTTGAAAGGGCTTCTCCGTCCCTTCCTGGCGCAGAACGCGATACTGCTCCGGCGTCAACAGCGCCTTCCATTCAGCGTCCGTCTTCGTGATTTTCGCAATCTCGCCCATTATCCCCGCCTCCTTAGCCGGCCGATTACTTATCGGGATAGTGTTTATCCAGGCATTCCGGGCAGATACCATGACTGAAATCCACCGCCGCATGGTCCTTGATGTAGCTTTCCACAGTTTGCCACAGATCTTGATCGTTGCGAATCTTTTTGCAATGCGAGCAGATAGGTAACATGCCACGCAGCACCTTGACTTCCCGGAGGGCTTGCTCCAATTCCTGTTCCCGAGTTTTGCGGCGATCCATCTCGCGCTTGAGCCTCACGGCCGAGCGCATCCGCGCAAGGAGCTCCAAACGGTTGACGGGCTTCGTGAGGTAGTCCACGGCTCCCGCGGCAAAGGCCGCCTCCAGAAAACCCGCTTCGGCAACAGCCGTAACCATGATGATGGGCGTATCGCGGAAGCGCTCCACCGCCTTGATCCGGCGGCAGGCCTCCACTCCATCCAGATCGGGCATCCTGACGTCCATAAGCACCACGTCGACGTCAACGGAGGGCGCGCCGGAACCGCCCATCCCAAGACGCTCGAACGCCTCTGCTGCCGACTCGGCAAACAGCAGATCCTGGTACCCCGCCGATTCCAGGATCACGCTCAGCATATCCCGGATTTCCGGCGTGTCATCGACGATCAGGACGCTCATTCCTTCGCCCTCCGTCGGAGTTCGTGAGTCTTATCGTTACGAATCCCGTTCCCTCGATTTCTGCCAGTGATCGATGAGAATGCCCTCACGGAGGCCGTAGTCGCTGACGAGGCACTCGACGAACCCGAACCGCTCCATGCACTCCAGCAGGATCAGTGTGCCGGCCACCATGAGGTCCTCGCGGCCCGGCTCGAGTCCCTTCAGCTCCCGCCGCTGGGCGTTGGTACGGGACGTCAGGTCACCCAGGATCCGGCGCGCCGCGTCCCACGAGAGACGGTAATTGTGGATGCGCTTCGGAATGTAGGCTTCCATTTTCTGGTCCATCGCCGCCAGCGTCGTGATGGTGCCGGCCGTCCCGACCAGTCGAAACCCGGCCACCGAGCCGAGCTTCTCCTTGACCGTGTTCAGATGGTTCCGGATGCGGGTGCGGGCCGCCGCCACTTCATCGGGCTTCGGAGGATCGCTCTGCAGGCACGCTTCAGTGAGGCGGACGACTCCTTCGTTGATCGACACCATCACAGGCGGCTGATTCGGCTCCGCCTTTATGAACTCGGTGCTGCCCCCGCCGATGTCAAGCGCGAGGCACCGCTCTGCATCGGGCGGGAGTCCGGACTGGATGCCGAGGAGCGACAGCCTCGCTTCCTCCTCGCCCGACAGGACCGTCACGTCCCACCCGCTCTTGCGCTTCACTTCGGCCAGAAACTCGTCGCGGTTGACGGCGTCGCGGACGGCGCTCGTGGCCACCGCCACCACCTCGCGCGCGCCGGCCTTTTCGATTCGCGGCGCCCATTCGACGATTGTCTCGACCGCGCGGGCCATCGGCACCGCCTGCAGACGGCGGTTCGGCTGCAGGCCCTCGCCCAGGCGGACGATGCGGCGCTCCGCGTCCAACTCGCGAAGCCGCCCGTCCAGGACACGCGCGACCAGCAGGCGCAGCGTCAGCGTTCCGATGTCTATTCCGGCGTAAATCGGCATCTATCCCGCCCCTCCCACACCCACCCTCTTTATTGCTCTTTGATCTGGTCCCGTTCGAATCGGAGACGCGCCTCTTCCTGCTTGAGCCGGTCCACCTTCTCGAAGAGACCCCGCATTTCCTTGTCGTCCAGCACGCTCCCGCCCTTCCGCTCGATCAACTGGAAGGCCCGCTCGCCGGCCGCGCGCAGATGGTCTTTGATCTGGTCCCCGACCTGGTACAGCTCGAACTTCAGGCGAAGCAGCTCGATCTCCCGCAGGGACTGATCGACGGTTTCGGCGGACCCCTGGCGGACCGTCGCCCAGCCGGTGCGGAGATCGTTTTTGAACTTTCGGAATCGAGAATTCATGACACCGACGCCAGATCCAGTTTCTCCCGCCACCGGCGGAGCAGGGCCGCCTTGAGCTCCGAGTGTTCGGGCTGGGCCAGTTCCGGATCGCGCTCCAGCAGCTGCGCCGCTTCCTCGCGGGCCTCTTCCAGAATCTTCACGTCGCGGACGAGATTGGCTACCCGCAAATCGGTCGGTCCCCACTGCCGCGTGCCGAAGAACTCCCCCGGGCCGCGGATGTTCATGTCCTCCTCGGCAATGACGAATCCATCGTGGCTCTTGACCAGGGCCTCCAAGCGGCGCCGCGCCTCTTCCGACAGACGGCCCGGTCCCATCAGCAGGCAATAGGATTGATGCGACCCGCGGCCGACGCGCCCGCGCAACTGGTGCAGCTGTGCCAGCCCGAACCGGTCGGCATGCTCGATCAGCATCACCGTCGCGTTGGCGACGTCGATGCCGACCTCGATGACCGTCGTGGCCACCAGTACCTGGATGCGGCCGGCCTGGAAGTCCGTCATGACGCGGTCCTTGGCCTCGCTCTTCATGCGCCCGTGGATCAAGCCAACCGTCCACTTCGAGAACGCGCCGCGCTGCAGACGCTCGGCCCCTGTGATCGCCGCCTGGAGGTCCACTTTCTCCGACTCCTCCACGAGCGGAAAGACCACGTAGGCCTGCCGGCCCTGCGCGAGTTCCTCCTCGATCAGACGATAGGCGCGCACCCGCTGGTTCTCCGCGAACAGGAGCGACCGGATCGGCGTGCGGCCCGGCGGCATCGCGTCAATGACGGACAGGTCCAGGTCTCCGTACAGCGTCAGCGCCAGCGTCCGTGGGATGGGCGTGGCGGTCATCACCAGTACATCGGGCGCATAGCCTTTTTCTTTGAGCGTCGCGCGCTGCAGGACGCCGAACTTGTGCTGTTCGTCGATGACGGCCAGCCCGAGCTTATGGAACGCCACGCCCTGCTGGATCAGAGCGTGCGTGCCGATCACAATCCCCGCCGTTCCCCCGGCGATGGCGGCCAGAGCTTCGGCGCGCTTTTTCCCAGCGCGTCCTCCCACCAGCAGGACGCACGAGACCCCGAGCGGCTCCAGGAGGCGGTGCAAATTCAGATAATGCTGCTCGGCGAGGATTTCGGTGGGCGCCATGAGGGCCGCCTGAAACCCGGAGCCCACAGCGACCAGCATCGCCGCGACGGCCACGACGGTCTTGCCGCAGCCCACGTCCCCCTGGATCAGCCGGTTCATCGGATGGGGGCCTGCCAGGTCCTGATGAATGTCCCGGAGGACGCGAACCTGCGCGCCGGTGAGTTGGAACGGCAGGGCTTGTATCAGGCGCTGTGACAGCGGCTGGTGCAGATCGTAGGTGAGGCTGCGTGCCTCCCGCTTGACCTCCTCTCGTTTTTGCCCCAAGGCCAATTCAAGGAGAAAGAAGTCCTCGAAGGCGAACCGCCCGTGTCCCGGAGTCCGGCCGCGGTTCAAGTCGTCGAGGCTCGCGCCCGGCGCGGGGAAGTGAACGGATCTGATCGCCTCCCCGAACGGCAGGAGCCGCCGGCCCCGCACGAGCGCCGGCGGCAGCGCATCCACGGCGCCGTCCGCGTACTGATCGACCAGCGCCTTCATGATGGCGCGGACCCGGTCGCTCGGCATCGTCCGCGTCTTCGTCTCCCGCCCATGGTAGATCGGCACGATGCGGCCCATGTGAACCAGGTCGGCATGCGCCGGGGCCTGCGGGCCGCCTTCAAGGATTTCAAAGACGGGGTTCTCCATCTGGAGCTGCGTCCATCGTCCGCCCTTCGGCTTGGCCAAGCCGTAGAGCATCAGCCGCTGCCCCGCCTGAAAAGTCTCCGCCAGATACGCTTGATTGAACCACACGAGATGCAGGCTGCCGGTCCGATCCGCCACGGTCACTTCGACCAGCTTCCGGCGCTGGTGAGCAGTCACCGCAAGCTTGACCGCCCTGACTTCGGCGGCGACCACCGCCTCCTGCCCGGGGATTAAATTTTCGATGAGCCGGATCTGCGTCCGATCCTCGTAGCGCCACGGGAGCGACCAGACGGCATCTTCCACCGTCCGGATGCCCGCCCGCGCCAGCACCTCGGCCTTCTTGGGCCCCACACCCCGCACGTATTGAACGGGACACTCCCAGAGCCGATGCGCCGGCGTCGGAGGTTCCGGGGATTTCTCCAGCGTCAGCCGGAGCCGGTCGACCAGCGTCCGCGCCTCGCTCAAACGTTCCCGCTTGCGGTCTTCCCCCAACGATTCAAAATCCGAAAACAGATGCTTGAGGCGCAGCAGCTCCGACTCGACCGCAGGGACACGGACCGCGTCCCCGAGCGCTTGCACCACCCGATCGGCGACAAAGACGTGGATGGCGGAGCGGCCTTTCGGCCCGATCCGTGCGGCGGACTCCAGCGCATGGGCGATCCCCAGCAGTATCTCGTTCAACTCACTCACATCCAAGCCTCGTGGGAGCCATTCTCGCTATCTCCTCCCAAAAGATCAACTCGCCACAAATTGCGACTGCGGGAGTGACAAAAATTCGCGGTCATTCCCAGCGGCCCGGCCGGACGATTCCCGCAACCATCTATTTTTCAACATGTTCCGGCCTCCCCTCCGTTGGTACAGCGGTTGCTCCGTTTCACAGCAGATGGCGCGCTTGAACGCCATAAGCGGCAGGAAACACGGAATCAACGACAGGAGGGAGCCATCATGGACCGGATGCTTCATAAACCGCCGGACGAGGCCAAGAGCCTTCCGTTGATCGAGGTGATGGTCGCGATCGCCACGATCGGCATTCTCGTGGCCGTCGCCATGCAGAAGTTTCTGGCGCACTGAGCGAGTGGTGCGCTTGTCAGCGGAAGACCCGTTGTGGTAGCATCGCCTCGGCTTGAGCAACAAATAAGGAGAATCACCGTGGCCAGGGCATGTGAAATCTGCGGGAAGGCGCGCGCGGTCGGCAACAACGTCAGCCACGCCAATAACCGCACCAAGCGGGTCTTTCGCCCGAATCTTCAGACCATCCGGGCGCTCATCAACGGCGCGACGCGCCGCATCCTCGCCTGCACGCGCTGCATCCGCAGCGGCAAGATCAAGAAGGCGATCTAAGACCCGCTTCCGGTAACGGCAGCGTTTTCTCTATCTGAGACACTCGATCTCCCGCTCCTTCACTCTCACGTAAGGAGCTTTGCAGGCGGCCTTGTGCTTCACGATGACCGTCCAGCCATTGAGCTTGCCGTCCCCGCCCGTCACGCTCGGAATGCCGGGAGCGCCGGCCACGGCCGTCATGGCCGCACCCAGTCCAAGACCCAGAATAAAACCCGCCGCATACTTTTTCATGGTCTGTCCCTCCTCGTCCGGTGCAAGCTAGCGAGAAAGATCACTGGAGGTATTGCATGTCCGCCGCGATTTGATCGAACGCGTCGGCACGAGCTAGCTCTGTTTGGAGCGGGAGACGGGATTTGAACCCGCGACCGACGGCTTGGGAAGCCGCTGCGCTACCACTGCGCTACTCCCGCCCCTGAGATAGCTGGATTATCCGCTAGGGCTTCCGAACAAGTCAACCGAGTCGAGCGCGGCTACGCCTTGCCTCCGAAGCGGATGACGGCGAAGCGCTTCTTGCCGACCTTCAGCCGGTAATCCCGACCGGGCTCCCCGGCCACAACGTGATCGCCGTCGGTGACCTTGGCGCCGTCAATCTCAACGCCGCCCTGCGCGATCAGCCGCCGCGCCTCGGTCTTGCTCGGCGCGAGGCCGGCCTTCGCCAACACGGCGACGAGCGGCATAGGCCCGGCCGGCAGCGTCTTCCGCTCCGCCGACTCCGTCGGGAAATCCCGCTCGCTGAAACGCTGCCGAAACTCCGCCCGCGCATTCATCGCCGCAGGGACACTGTGATAACGAACAACGATCGAGTACGCCAAATTGAGCTTGGCGTCCATCGGATGCATCGCTTTGATCTCGTTCAAATCTAGTGTGGTCAGAAGCTCGTAGTACCGCAGCATGAGCTGGTCCGAGATGGACATAACCTTCCCGAACATGTCCCCCGGCGGGTCTTCGAGCGCGATGTAGTTGCCCAGGCTCTTGCTCATCTTGCGGACGCCGTCGGTGCCCTCCAGCAGCGGCATCGTGATCACGATCTGCGGCGGCTGGCCGTACGCGCGCTGAAGCTCGCGCCCGACCAGCAGGTTGAATTTCTGATCGGTCCCGCCGAGCTCGACGTCCGCCTCGAGGGCCACGGAATCGTACCCCTGGACCAGCGGGTACAGGAACTCGTGGATGCTGATCGGCTTCTGGTCGTGGTAGCGCTTGTGGAAGTCGTCGCGCTCCAGCATCCGCGCCACGCTGTAATGCGCGCTCAAGTGAATGAGCTGCTCGGCCGTCATGGCGTTCATCCAGCGGCTGTTGAAGTCGATGGTGGTCCGGTCGGGGTTCATAATTTTGAAAATCTGGCGCTCGTACGTCTTGGCGTTCTGCCGCACCTCCTCCTTCGTCAGGGACTTCCTGGTCTCCGAGACGCCGGACGGGTCGCCGATCATCCCCGTGAAGTCGCCGATGAGGAAGACCACCTCATGGCCCAGATCCTGAAAGTGTTTGAGCTTGTGGATGAGCACGGTGTGGCCGAGGTGCAGGTCCGGCGCCGTCGGGTCGAAACCGGCCTTGACGCGGAGCGGCCGCCGATCCTTGATCGAGGCCGCCAGTTTCTCCTCGAGCTCCTTTTTCTGGATGATCTCGACGGCGCCGCGCGCGATCAGATCGAGCTGTCGTTGCAACTCAGTCACGGACCACCGCCGTCATGACCAGGGGACGCAGCCGTTCCATCCGTTTCTCCCCGATGCCCCGCACCTTCCGCAACTCGTCCACGTTGCGGAACCCGCCCCGGCTCTGCCGATACGCCACCACGCGCTGGGCCAGTTTCTCTCCGATGCCCGGCAACGCCATCAGTTCCTCGGGCCCGGCGCGGTTGAGATCAAGCGGAAGCGTCACGGCGCGGCCGGAGCGCGAGGACGACAGCGGCGCGGGCCTGGTCGAACGGAAACCCGCCGCCGTTCGGACCGGCGCGGACGACGCATAGTTCTGAACCTGCGACGCCTCGCCTGGCTCGTCCCCGCCTTGCGCCTCGGCCGTCAGCGGGAGAACCGTCACGGACTGCTCCGGCTCCGAGACCACCTCGGGCTCGACGGCCCAGTAGAGGATGCCCACCGTCACAAGGAGCATCAGGAGCTTGACGATCAAACCCTGCAGCCAGGTCATGACACGCCGGCCTTCCGGCGGGCGAGGTGGATCGCCATGCCCTCCACGTCCTCGGCCGCTTCCATCAACCCTTCCGGCATCGTCGGATGTGCGTGGATCGTCTCGGCCAGCGTCCCGGCGGTAGCGCCCATCTGCATGGCGACGGCGGCTTCGTGAATCAGGTCCGCCGCGTGCGCCCCGACGAGATGCACGCCGGCGACCCTGCCGGTCTTCGCTTCCGTGATAATCTTCATCAGGCCGGTCGTCTCGCCCGACGCGTGGGCTTTGCCCAATCCGATCGGGCGGAACCTGCCGATCTTGATCTCCATCCCGCACTGCCTGGCTTCCTGCTCGGTCAGCCCCACGCGCCCGATCTCCGGAAATGTGAAGATCCCGGACGGAATCACATCATACTGCATCGTCGCCGGATGCCCGAGGATGTTGCGGACCGCGACTTTCCCTTGCGCCGACGCCACGTGGGCCAGCATCGCCTTGCCGGTCACGTCGCCGATCGCGTAGACGCCGGGCACCGTGGTTTCCATACGTTCGTTGATGAGAATCTCCCCGCGACGGCCGAGCCGCACGCCGGCCTCTTCCAATCCCAGGCCGCCGGTATTGAACCGCCGCCCTATCGACACCAGTACCTTGGCGGATGTCACGGCGCCGCCGTCCGCCAAAGCGGTCGTGACCCCATCCGAGCCGACCGCCGCTTTGTCCACGCGGGCGTTCGCCAGGATCGTCACGCCCTGCTTTTTGAGCTCGGCGGCCAACAGGGCGGACACCTCTTCGTCCTCGGTGGGCAGGATGCGCGGCAGCATCTCGACCAGCGTGACCTTCGTGCCGAGCGCGCCGAACAGCGAGGCGAACTCGCAGCCCTCGACGCCGCCGCCAACGATCAACAGGCTGTCCGGAATGGCGGTCAGGTCCAGCGCCTCCCGGCTGCTGATGATGTGCGTCCCGTCCAGCGCGAGGTTGGGCAGCGCGGGCGCCGTGGTGCCGGTCCCGACGATCACCGCGTCGGCCTGCAGGGTCGTTTCGGTCGCATCCGGCTTCACCACGCGGACGGTCGTCGGGCCGACCAGCATGCCCCGGCCCTCGATCAGCTCCACGTTCCAGGTCTTCAGCAGGGTGCGGACCCCCTTGACCAGCCCGGCCACGATCCGGTTCTTCCGCTCGACCATGCGGGCCAGGTCGTACGTCACGGTTCCCGTGATCGCGATGCCGAACTCCCCCGCCTTTTTGATCTTCTGCGCGAGCTCGGCGCAGGCCAGCAGCGACTTGCTCGGAATACAGCCCCAGTTGAGGCACAGCCCGCCCACGGCGGCGCTTTCGATGAGCGTCACCCGGGCGCCGAGCTGCGCCGCGCGGATCGCGGCGACGTAGCCGCCGGTGCCGGCGCCGATAATGGCGATGCGTTTGGGATCAGCCATCAGCGTAAGTTCTCGGGGCTGACGGAAAGACGGGTTACTTCGATTCAGCTTCGAGGAACGCCGCGTACGCCTTCGCGTCCATCAGCCCGTTTATCTCAGACGGATCGGCCAGCTCGATGACGGCCACCCATCCCTCCCCGTAGGGATCCTTGTTGGCCAATTCCGGCCGCTCATTCAGGGCTCCATTCACTTTAGACACCGTGCCGCTGACAGGCGTATACAGGGAGGACGTCGCTTTTGTGGATTCGACTTCGCCGATTTCCTTTCCGGCCTTCACCTTGGCTCCGACCTGGGGCAATTGAAAGAATACGATGTCTCCCAGGGCTTCCTGGGCGTGGTCGCTGATCCCCAGGACGGCCTGCTTCCCCTCGACCCTGACCCATTCGTGTTCCTTATGATAGCGCAAGTTTTCCGGTATCATTCATTATCTCCTGATCAAGACGAACAGCGGGGCGATGCTAGATTAGCGTCCCTGGTTTGTCAAGCGCGTCTGGCCTGATTTCTCCTTGTAAATCAATCCGGTTCCGGCCGGAAGCGTGGACGGTTTGACGCCGCCCTTTTCCGTCGGATCGACCAGCAGCAACAACCGATCCCCGCGCACGATCTCCGTGGCTTTGGCGGCCAACGATCCCTGAGAGGACGTCACGGGAACGGCGATATAGTCGACGCGATAGCGATCCCGCCTGAGATCGAGCAGATCCTCCGCGTACATCGCCATGGCCGCCTGCGGGTTGGTGACCGCTTCGGCGTGCACTTCCATCGCCAGTCTCAGGCCCGGGAAGGCCGCGCGCACCGCCTCCATGACGCCGAGCACCGACTTGGACTGCTCGCGCTGCTTCCACCCCAGCCAGCGCCAGAACTCGGGCGCGTACCCCAGCGACCGCTCGCGCCCCTGCGCGGAGAGGAGCTGGCTCGGATCCATCGGCTGGCCCATATCCTTCTCGAACTTCCGGAGCGCGCTGGCGCTGAACCCTTCGCTCGCCTCCGACGGAGGATCGGCGACCAGGAAAACGCCGTCCACCCCCGTGGCCGCCAGATCGGTCAGGAGCCCCACCAGATAATCCCGGAACGCGGGATGCAGCAAGTCCAGCGTTTCGACCCGCTCCAGCCTCGCGGTCTGAGTGTTGAACTTCCAGTCCGCCCATTCCAGCTTCGGGTCGACCCAGTCCATTCGGCGGAGGGACAAGGACGCCCACACCTGTATGTCCTGGCGGTGAGCGGCAGCGACCAGCGCAGGCAGCCGATTCTGGAGGACGGGCGCCCAGTCGGTCTTGAAATAGACGCCGGGCTCCGGCCGATTCCGGATGACGCCCACGACGAGGGTATTCATCCCGGCCTGCCGCAGGCGGCCCAGCTCGCTGTCATCGAGACCGGCAAGACCTTCGGGCCTCACGTGCAACCCGATGGTCTGGAATTCCTGCGGCGGCCGCACGACCGGCAGCTGCCGCTCGAGTTCAGGAATTTTCATCCGGGCCTGTATCGCCTGCGGCGCCTGGGGGAACTCGGAGGCCAGCTTGCGATATTCGACCAGTGCCTGGAAGGTCTCGCCTCGTATCTCGAAGACCTGCGCCAAGAGCAGCGTCGCCTCGGACCGGTCCGGCGCGTTGGGATAACCGGTCTGGACGCGGCGGAAGAGTCCGATCGCGCGGTCATACTGTCCCTGCGCCATGGCCTGTCTGCCGTTCTGGAGAAGGCCGGCGATGATCTCCTGGGACGGCATCGGCATTCTCGCCGGCGACGGCCGCGACGCGCAAGCCGGCAGCGTCACGAAAAGAAGCACCGCAAGGCTGTGAAGGAGAGCGCGCGTGCGAAGCGTGGTTAACGTTGCGGCCACTCCAGCGCGCTGAAGAAATAGCCGAGTTCGAACTGGGCGGATTCGGGAGAATCGGAGCCGTGGACGGCGTTATGCTCGATGTGCGTCCCGTAGGCCTTGCGGATCGTGCCCTCGGCGGCCTTGGCCGGGTCCGTCGCGCCCATCAAGTCGCGGTGCCGCTGGATCGCGTGCTCCCCTTCCAGCGCCAGGACGACGATAGGCCCCGAGGACATGAAGCTGCAAAGGCTGTCGAAGAAGGGCCGCTGTTTGTGGACGTAATAAAACCCTTCGGCCTCGGCCTTGGTCAGCCGCATGCGTTTCATCCCGATCGGAATCAGCCCCGCCTTTTCATAGCGTTGGATGATGGCCCCGACGAGATGCCGCCCCACGGCGTCGGGCTTGATGATGGCGAGCGTGCGTTCAGCCATAGAATGCATGATACCGGAAAGTGCGGAAGAAAAAAAGGGGCGAATAGTCAGCGTGAACGCATTCTGTCGGCGAGTTCGGACGGCTTGAAGATGCCTTTTTCGGTGATGATGCCGGTGATCAGACGAGCCGGGGTCACGTCGAAGGCGGGATTGAACACTTCCACACCGTCCGGCGCGATGGACGCCTTGTCCCGCATGTGGGTCACTTCTCTCGGATCGCGCTGCTCGATGGGAATCTTGTCGCCCGACGGCATCGAAAGATCGATCGTGGAGCTGGGCGCCGCGACATAGAAGGGAATGCCGTGTACGTGCGCGAGGACCGCCACGCTGTAGGTCCCGATCTTGTTGGCGACGTCCCCGTTCGCGGTGATGCGGTCCGCGCCGACGACGCAAATCTGAATCTTGCCCTGGCTCATGAGGGTTCCGGCCATGTTGTCGGTGATGAGCGTCACCGGGATGCCGTCCTGCATCAATTCCCAGGCCGTGAGCCGCGCGCCCTGCAGCACCGGCCGCGTCTCGCCGGCCACCACGCGGATCTTTTTCCCCTCGCCCCAGGCCGCCCGCACGACGCCGAGCGCCGTCCCGTAGCCGCCCGTGGCGAGCGCGCCCGCGTTGCAGTGCGTGAGGATCGTCTGACCGTCGCCAATCACCGCCGAGCCGTGCTTGCCCATGGCTTTGTTCATGGCAATGTCCTCGTCGAGCACGGCCTGGGCCTCGGCGACCAGCTTCTGCTTGATCGCGGGGATCGGTTCGCCCTTGAGAGATTCCAGCCGGCGCTTCATCCGGTCGATGGCCCAGAAGAGATTGACGGCCGTGGGCCGCGTCGCGGCCAGGTGATCGGCAATCGCCCAAACGGCTTTGCGGAACGCATCGTACTCCGTGGCCTTGACGGCCTGGGCGCCGAGGGCCACGCCCATCGCCGCCGCGATGCCGATGGCCGGCGCCCCGCGCACCCACAGCTCCTTGATCGCGATGCCGACCGTCTCATAGTCGCGGCAGTCCACGAACTCGATCTTGTCCGGCAACTGGCTCTGGTCCAGGAGCCGGACGACGCCGTCTTTCCACTCAACAGTTGGGACCATTCACTTCACCCACTTCACGTAGTCCACCTTGGCCTCCGCCCGGATGGGAAAGAGCCGCGGGGGGATCAAACCCGTATAGGTCACCGTGAAGGCGCGGGCATCAAGGGGTTTGAGGCCCTCCGTACACCCGACCTGGTTGACGTCCAGAAAGATCAAGCTGATGTCGCGGAACCGCACGTTGATGCAGACCCTCTCCGCCGTCCATTCCGTGTCGCCGTTCGCCAGAAACATCGTGGCCTGATACTGCGCCACGCCGAGAAGGCTGTTGAAGTTCGGCGTCGCCTTCACGTCGCTGATCGTGATGATCGTGTCCGACGGCGGATCGATCTTGCGGCCGCGCCCGGGTGTCGGCACCTGCACGGGCGCCGGCGGAACCGGCGCGCCGGCGTCCGGCCTGGCCTCCTCCGGAGGCGCCACCCCGGGCGGAAGAACGGACGGTATGCGCAACAGCGGGGTTTCCTCAAACGGCGTGCACTGGCCGCTGAGATTCCGATCGGAAAAGACCACCGTGCCGTCCGCCTGCTTGCACTTCCACGTCTCCGCCTGGGCCGCCGGCGCCTGACCCAGCACAGCGGTCCATACGCAGAGGAAGCAGCCGGCGAATCCGAGTACGTGTTTGAGCGGAAGCATCACGCCGCCTTCTTCGCGTGCTGGCGCGTGCGCCGTTTCTGGTATTTTTCCACGGCGCGGTTGTGTTCCTGGATGGTCGCCGAGAACTGATGGGTCCCGTCGTTCTTGGAGACGAAGTACAGGTACTTGAC
Source organism: uncultured Nitrospirales bacterium (assembly GCA_964472655.1). GTDB lineage: Bacteria > Nitrospirota > Nitrospiria > Nitrospirales > NS-4 > SCTG01. Next base: position 164,305 of record CAYYLQ010000001.1, on the reverse strand, counting down.
CGGCGCGGGGTTCAGCGCCGCCTGAATGGACTTGACGCCCGGATTGGCGATGGGGCCGGGCGGCAGCTTCTTGATCCTGTACGTGTTGAAGGGCGTGCGCCTGGCCAGGTCCGCGCGGGTCAGGTTGCCGTTGAAATTGGGGATGCCGTAGATGACCGTGGGATCGCTCTGCAGGGGCAGGCCCCTGCGCAGCCGGTTGTGGAAGACCGCCGAAACCAAGGGCCGCTCGGCATCCTGGCCGGTTTCCTTCTCGATGATCGACGCCAGCGTCAGCACCTGGACTTCCGTCATCCGGAGCGCCTCCGACCGCTCGCGCATCTCCGGCGTATAGACCTGCCGCAGGTGATTCACCATGGCTTTCACCACATCCTCGGCCTTGGTCCGCTTGGGGAAATAGTAGGTGTCCGGGTAAAGGTACCCTTCCAACGTTTTGGCTTCGATCCCGAGCGACCTGATGAACGCGGGGTCCGCCACGAGGCGGGCCACGTCGGCTTCCTTCGCCATGCCGGCTTCGTCCAGCACCCTGCCGATCTGGCGGGCGGTGAGGCCTTCCTGGATCGTGACGCCGTATTGAATGACCCGGCCGGAGACGAGCTGGTTGAGAATCTCGACGGGGCGCATGGCGGTATGCAGATCGTACTCGCCCGGCTTGATCTTGCGCTCGGCGTCCTGCATCTTCCCCAGCAGGCGGAACCAGAACGGGCTCCTGATGAGGCCCTTCTGGGCAAGCAGGTTGGCCGCTTCCTTGAACGACGCGCCTTCAGGAATCTCCACGACCCGATGGACCTCGGTCTGCTGGATCGGCACGCCCATCGCGCGATGGCCGTAAACCGCCACCGTGCCGATGAGCACGAGCGCGCATGCGAAGGCCAGCAGCTGTTTCACCCCCCGGCCTTGCTCTCCACAAGGGTCGCGATCTTGGCCAACGCTTCATCGAGACGCTCCGTCTGCTTCCCGCCGGCCTGCGCCATCTCGGGACGCCCCCCGCCCGTTCCCCCGATCTCCGCCGCGAGCGGCTTGATGAGCTCTCCGGCCGGAAAGCGTGTGGAGAGATCCTTGGTGACCGCTACCAGCAGCGCGGCCTTGTCGTCCTTGACGGAGCCCAAGGCAATGATTCCGGACTTCAGCCTGTCGCGGACCTGGTCGGCGAGCGTCCGCAAGTCGTTCATTTCCATGCCATCCACGCGCTGGATATAGACGGAGACACCCGCCACCGTGCGCGTCTCACCGCCACCGCCCCCGCCCTGCCCCGTGGCCAGGCGCGCCTTGAGCTTGTCTATTTCCTCGTCCTTCTCCTTGAGCGTCGTCACGAGCTTGCGGGCCTTGGCCAGCACGTCGGTCGGATTGGTCTTGAGCACGTCCGCCAGGATGCGAAATTCGTCTTCCCGCTGCTTCAGCAGCCCGTAGGCCCCCTCGCCGGTCTGCGCCTCGATGCGACGCACGCCCGCGGCCACGCCGGTCTCGCCGATGAGCTTGAAGAGGCCGATCTCGCCGGTGTGGCGACAGTGGGTGCCGCCGCACAGTTCCTTGCTGAACCGATTGATCTCGACCACGCGCACCTGATCGCCGTACTTGTCGCCGAAGAACGCGAGCGCCCCGGCCTGGACCGCTTCGGCGACGCCCATCACCTGCGTCTGCACCGGCGCGTTGGCCCGGATGCGTTCGTTGACGATGGCTTCCACTTCCTCGAGCTGGCCGGGACGGACCGGCGTGAAGTGGGCGAAGTCGAACCGGAGCCGGTCCGGCGCCACCAGGGAGCCGTACTGTTTGACATGCGGCCCCAGGACCTCCCGCAGCACGGCGTGCAGGAGATGCGTGGCGGTATGGTTGCGCGCCGAGCCGAACCGGAGGCGCGGGTCCACGTGCGCACGCAGCCGGTCGCCCTCGCGGATGCGCCCGCGCGTCACGACGCCCTGGTGCAGGAAGAGGTCCGGCGCCGGCTTGATCGTCTGCTTCACCTCGATGACGCCGTCCGGGCCCGTGAGCACGCCCTGGTCGCCCACCTGTCCCCCGCCCTCCGCGTAGAACGGCGTGCGGTCCAGGACGATCTCGATTTCGTCTCCCTCCGCCGCTTCCGTGACGCGCGCCTCGCGCTTTACGATCGCCTGGACGAACCCGTCGGTGTCCAGCTCGGTATAGCCCAGGAACTGCGTCGGCGCCACGATCCCGCCGAGCTCGCTGTAGACCTCCTTGGTCTTGGCCGCCGCGAAGCCGGCGGTCTTGCGCGCCCGCTCCCGCTGCTCCTCAAGGGCGGCCGTGAAGCCGGCCTCGTCCAGCGTGAGCCCCTGGTCCCGGGCCGAATCGGCCGCCAGGTCGAGCGGAAACCCATAGGTGTCGTACAGCTTGAAGAGCTCGTTCCCCGAAATGACCGTGCGGTTCGCCTTCTTCACGTCGACGACGATTTCATCGAGCAGACGGAGCCCCTTGTCCAGCGTGTCGAGGAACCGCTCCTCCTCGGCCCTGGCGACGTGGTCGATCGTGGTCCGGGCCCGCTCCAGTTCCGGATAGGCGCCCTTCATCTCGTCGATGACGGAGGCGGCCAGCCGGTACAGGAAGGGGCCGTCGAGGCCGATCCCGAGCAGCCGCCCGTAACGCCCCGCGCGGCGCAGAATGCGGCGTAGGACATAGCCGCGCCCTTCGTTGGAGGGAAGGATCCCGTCCGCCACCATGAACGCGATGGCCCGCAGGTGATCCGCGATGACGCGCATCGCGCGATCGGCGTCTCCCGACGAGCCGTAGTGCTTGCCCGCCGTTCCGGCAATGACGCGGATGATCGGCTGGAAGAGGTCCGAGTCGTAGTTGCTCGTCTTTCCCTGGACCACCGCCGCCAGTCGCTCCAGCCCCATGCCGGTATCGATGCTGGGCTTGGGCAGCGGATGGAGCGCGCCTTTCTCGTCCCGGTGGTACTGCATGAACACCAGGTTCCAGAGCTCGATGACGCGGTCGCCCGCACCGTTCGGCGTCGCGTCGCCGGGCACGCCGGTCCCCTGGTCGTAATGGATTTCGGAGCAGGGCCCGCAGGGGCCGGTGTCCGCCATCTGCCAGAAATTGTCCTTCTCGCCGCAGCGCACGATGCGGGCGGACGGTACGCCGATCTTGTGCTCCCAGATCGCGTGCGCTTCATCGTCGTCCTTGAACACCGTGACCCAGAACCGCTCCGGCGGCAGGTGGGCGACGCGCGTGAGGTACTCCCACCCGAAGCGAATCGCGTCCTCCTTGAAGTAGTCGCCGAAGGAGAAGTTGCCCAGCATCTCGAAGAAGGTGTGGTGCCGGCCGGTGTGCCCGACGTTCTCGAGGTCGTTATGCTTCCCGCCGGCCCGGATGCATTTCTGCGAGGACGCCGCGCGGCTGTAAGCGCGCCGCTCATCGCCGAGGAACACGCTCTTGAACTGGACCATGCCGGCGTTCGTGAAGAGCAGGGTGGGATCGGCCTGGGGAATCAGCGAGGAACTGGGCACGATGGCGTGGTCGTGCCCCTTGAAGTAGTCCAGAAAACCCTGTCGCAGTTCGTTCGCCGTCGGCATCCGTCACTCCATCCCCAAGACCGCCTCGCTGACATCGAAGGAAAACCCGCGCCCCCGGAGCAAGCCGGCCCGCCGCCGGCGCTCGCGAGCTGGGTCCCGGTAGCGGAGCGGCAAGGACTCGAGGAACTGTGCCGCAACGGCCTCATCCGACAGACCCGCGTAGGCACCGCTCACCGCCCGCGCGACGGCCTCAGATGGAAACCCCCGCTTCTCCAGCTCGGCCGCCAGCGTCTCGCGGGCCATCAGGCGCCGCGCCAGACGCGCCTGCGCCATGCGGAGCGCGACCGCCTCATCGTTGACATAGCCCAGCCGATGGAGCGCGCGAAGGGCGCTGCGGACCGTCGCGCCGGGAAATCCGCGGCTGGCCAGGTGGCGTTCGATCTGGACCGCGCTCCGGTCCCCCCGCGCCAGATACTTGACCGCTGCCGCAATGGGATCGGGCTTAGGAGACGGCCTTGCCGGTCGGCGAGCGTTTGTCATCCGGACGCTTGTCGGCAGCGGGCCTGGCCTGCCCTTCCGCCTTGGAGGCCGCACGCACGGCTTCCCGGATCTTCGTCTCGATTTCGCGGGCCACGGCGGGATGGGTCTTCAGGTAGTCCCGCGCCGCCTCCCGCCCCTGGCCGATCCGCTCCCCGCCATACGAGAACCACGCCCCGCTCTTGTCGACGATCTTCCGGTCCACGCCGATGTCGATGAGCTCGCCGGTCTTGGAGACGCCTTCGGCGAACATGATGTCGAACTCGGCCTGTCGGAACGGCGGCGCCATCTTGTTCTTGACCACCTTCACGCGCACCCGGCTCCCCATGACCTCCTGCCCTTCCTTGATGGATTCGATCCGCCGGATGTCGAGCCGGACCGAGGCGTAGAACTTGAGCGCGTTCCCGCCCGTGGTCGTCTCGGGATTGCCGAACATGACGCCGATCTTCATCCGGATCTGATTGATGAACACCACCGAGGTCTGGGAACGGGAGATCGAGGAGGTCAGCTTCCGGAGGGCCTGCGACATCAAACGGGCCTGCAGCCCCATGTGGGCGTCGCCCATCTCCCCTTCCAGTTCGGCGCGGGGCACGAGCGCCGCCACCGAATCCACGACGATGATGTCCACGGCGCCGCTGCGGACGAGGGTCTCGGTGATCTCCAGCGCCTGCTCCCCGGTGTCCGGCTGGGACACCAGCAGGTCGGCCGTATTCACGCCCAGCTTCTCCGCATACCCCAGGTCCAACGCATGCTCGGCGTCGATGAACGCGGCCGTCCCGCCGTTCTTCTGGGATTCCGCGATCGTATGCAGCATGAGCGTGGTCTTGCCGGAGGATTCGGGACCATAAATCTCGATGACCCGGCCGCGCGGCAGTCCGCCGACGCCCAGCGCCAGGTCCAACCCCAGCGAGCCCGTCGGAATGACGGGCACGTCGGTCGGAATCTCCGCCGTTCCCAGCTTCATGATCGAGCCCTTGCCGAACTGTTTTTCGATCTGGGCAATCGCCAGTTCCATGGCTCGTTTCTTCTCGTCCCGCTCGGCCATTGCGTTCTCCTTTAATTGAAAAGTGATCGATTATACTCCACCGCTGAAGGGCACTTCCACCAAGGTCGTATAGATCGCGCCCGTCGGACGGAGCTCGCTCTTGATGAGCCCGACCGACATCGCAACGAATGATCCCACCGTGCGGTCCCGGTTGGCTTCGAGCACCTTGGCCAGCGCGGCCCCTGATTTACGATCGCGCACCCGCGCCAAGGTCAGGTGCGCCGTGAATTCGCGGGGCTCCCGGGAAAAACCCAGGCCCGCCACGCCCGCTTCGACCCTCGCCTGCATCCGGCGGAGCGAGGCCATGGATTCGGGCTGCCCCTGCAGTCCCAGCCAGATCACGCGCGGCGCCCGTGGATCGGGAAAGACGCCGATCCCGCGCGCGTCCAGCGCGAACGGCTGCATCCCGGCGGCGACGTCCCGAAGCAGCGCCCCCAGCGCCTCGACCTGGTCTTCCGCAATATCCCCCAGAAATCTCAGCGTGAGGTGAATGCCCTCCGGCCGGACCCAGCCGAGGCTGGCCAGGCCTGAGGCCCGGCGCTTCAATTCCGCCTGCAATTCACCTATCTGACCCTTCAATTCCTCGGAAAGTTTAATGGCGATGAAGGCACGGAGCATTATTTTCCTGAGATGTGCCGCCGCAGCAGATCCAGGGCCGCCTGGGAGGCGCGAAACCGGATGCCCTCCCGGTCCCCGCTGAACAGATGCTGCTGGCACACCGAGGCGTTCTTGTCGGCCACGGCGAGAAAGACCAACCCCACCGGCTTCTCCTTCGTCCCGCCGGAGGGCCCCGCAATGCCGGTGACGGCAAGACCCAGATCGCTCCCGCTCTGTTCCCGGACGCCTTCCGCCATGGCCTGGGCCACTTCGCCGCTGACAGCGCCCTTCTGACGCAGCAGCGACTCCGGCACTTTCAACAGATCCACCTTGGCTCGATCGCTGTAGGTGACGATTCCCCGCTCGAAATAGGCCGAGCTCCCGGAGATTGACGTGAGCCGCTGGCCGATCCACCCGCCCGTGCAGGACTCCGCCACGGCTACGGTCAGGCCCTTCGCCTTCAGCTTCAGGGCGACCACACCCTCCATGGTCTGGTTACCGGCCGCATAGAGATACTCGCCGACGCGATCCCGCACCAGCCGCTCCAGCCGCTTCGCCACCGTCTCGGCCGACTCGGGATGCCGGCCCTGCACCGTGATCGAGATGTCCACTCCGTAGATGCCCGCCTGCAGGCCGAGGACAGCGTGCTTTTCGGCCTGGTACAAATCTCGTAAGCGCCCATCAATTTCCGATTCGACCAGGCCGAACGTCCGGAGCCGGCGGCGGATGAGTGTCCCCTGCGCCGCCTTGCCTGCGAACGCTTCCAGCAACGAAGCGCCGCCCTCGTGGAAGATGTGCTGCACCTCCGTCGAAGGGCCGGGCAGGCACATCAGCGCGCGTTCCTCCTTGTGGCGCTCGTCCTTATAGTGGAGGAAAAACCCCGGCGCGGTGCCGATGGGATTGGGGATGACCTGCGCGCGCGAAGGAATCAAGGCCTGCGTGGACTGCTCGGGCGTCATCCGGCGCTGCCGGGCCGCCAGGCGCTGGGTGATGGCCTGGAGGGTGGCCTCGTGAAGCGACAGCCGCCGGCCGGTGACGCGCGCGACGACCTTTCGGGTCAGATCATCTTCGGTGGGCCCCAAGCCTCCGGTGGTGAGCACGACCTGGGCCCGCCCCAGGGCCTGCAGGAGCGCTTCTTCAATGTCCTTGGGATCGTCGCCGACGACGGTCTTGTACCGGACTTCGATGCCGATCTCCAGCAGTTCCTCGGCGAGAAAGAGCGAATTGGTGTCGGCCACGCCCCCCAGCAGCAGTTCCGATCCGATGGCGATGATTTCGGCGCGCACGGCGGCGAACCGGTTTATCCCGTTTCCGGGAAGTGCGCGCGCCCGTAGGCCTGGACCTGCTCGTTGAAGCGTTCGCCCAGGAGATAGGTGATGGTCCCGGCCAGGCTGCGGTACATGAGCGGCCCGATGGGGTTGTTGAGACAGGGCACGCCGGCCCGGCCCGGCTCTTCCTGCAGAGCCAGGACCGTCCGTCCGTCCTTTTCATAGGTGCAGAGGGGATACTGGACGCAGTCCGCCTGCTTGAAGGCCTTCCAATCCATCCCCCGTTCCAACGCATAGGAATGCACGGCGCAGTACTGGACGGGAACGGCATGGCCGTTCCCCGGCGCCTGTTCGGTAGAGGGGTAGAGAAACACGCAGCCGCCGTCCAGGACCCACGTGCAGCGCATCTCTTCCGGCGACTTGAAGAACCGGATCATGGCCACGGTCTCTTGCGGGCGCATGTCGGTGCCCTGGCGGCGCGGATCGCCGACGAACTGCCCTCCCTCCCGGCGGAGAAACTCGCGCTTGGCTTCGGGGAGATATTGCACAATGCCGGCCATGTGTGGGATGAGACGCTCGACGTCGCGGGTGGTCACCACGCACCCGCGGTGACAGCAGGCCGAGCCGCAGTTCTGGAGCACCACGTCGCAGATGAAGGGAGTAGTAAAGATCCGGCGATCCACCAGGACGCCGTCGATCTCAACGAAACTCTCGGGAAGATTTCCCACGATTGGAACTTTAGTATACACCGCCCACCGGCCGGCCCGACAGAAAAATTGACGGGTCCGACCTCTTCCGCCGAATTGACAAAACTCGGCGTCGGGTGCTACAAGAGGACCTTTGCAGGGAGGCATGGCTCATGGCCGGTCCGGAACAGCAAACCCCACCGCCGAAGCGGCAATACGTCAATTTCGCGTTTTATAAGATCGACCCCGCCTGGCGCCGCCTGCCGGAATCCGAACGGACCCAGGGCAAGCAGGAATTCATCCGGGCCATCGAGGATTACATCGGCAAGGTCATGGTCATCCCCTACTCGACGGTCGGCATCCGCGGGGACTGCGATCTCATGCTCTGGCGGATCTCATACGAGCTGGAATTGTTCCAGGAGATGAGCACCAAGATGCTCGCCAGTGGGCTGGGCAAGTACCTGTCCACGCCCTATTCCTATCTCTCCATGACGAAGCGCTCGATCTACGTGGACCACCACGTCCATGAGAACCAGGAGAGCAAGCGCCTGACGATCGTCCCCGGCAAGAGCAAGTACATCTTCGTCTATCCGTTCCTGAAGACCCGCGAGTGGTTCCTGCTCACGAAGGCCGCGCGGCAGGGCATGATGGACGAGCACATCGAAGTGGGCCACAAGTTCCCGTCCGTCAAGCTCAACACGACCTACTCCTTCGGCCTGGACGACCAGGAATGGGTGGTCGCGTTCGAAAGCGACAAGCCGGAAGACTTCCTCGATCTCGTGATGGCCCTGCGCGAAACCGAGGGGAGCCGCTACACCCTGCGCGACACGCCGATCTTCACCTGCATCCACAAGAGTCTCAAAGAGGCCCTCGACACCCTCGGGGGATAACGAGGTCGCGTTCCTCCCCGTAGGTTCTCCTTCCGCGAAAGCCGCCGTCTTCTCCGCCGTTGTGCCCGGCGCGGGCCAATTCCGCAAGGGACAGGTTCGGCACGCCTTTCTTACTTTCTCGGCAGGGCTGCTCCTCTTGGGCGCCATGGGAGCGCTGACAGAGTGGTTGGGCGTCCGTACTTCAATTTTGTTTCTCCTGCTCCTGGTTCTGCCCTGGTGGTCGCTTCAAAGTTACGACGCCTACCTGCCGGTAACTTACCCGACACCCAGCCTCTTCCATACGTTGAAGGTCGCCTATGGACGCGGCCATGATCTGCGCTACATCGGAGCGCATTTCTTTCTGACCGCCTTCATGGACCTGTACATCATTTTTGCCAATCCGGAATACGGCCTGAAGATTTTCGGCACCACGTTTGAAGGCGCGTGGGGCATCCTCTGGAAACTGCAATCGCCCGTCTTTCATCTCTTGATCGGGATCGGATTTCTTGGCGTCAAGCGCTGGGGGCTCCTCGTCTATCTCCTGTACGCGGTCTTCGGCTTCGTCAACGCGTCGGTCAACCTGGCTGTCCTTCCCCCTCCGCACAACATCCGCATCGTCTTCCTCGGATTGCTCGCCGTCTTCACCGCCTACATCCTCCGGCGCCGCAAACGCTTCACGCCGTAGCCGCAGGGCGTTGTGGGCATGGGAGGAGCGCTTTGGCGAGGCCCCCGCCCGCCATAATTGACAGTGCGCGAAGGCCTATGTTATCCAAAGTGATATGGAAACCACGCCACTCTATGTTCTGCGGCGAGCGGACGGCACGTTTAAATTCTACGTGACGCCCGACTATGCCAAGGAGCAGGGCGTGAACCCCGACAAGCTGGTCTGCGTCGAAGTCCCCAGCTCCATCTACGCCAACGGTTCCGTTGACGATGTGTCCACGTTCATCGCTCAGGAACTGGAGAAACAGGCCGCTTCATGAGCACGTCGGCTTCCATCACGGCCCCTCCCAACCCGACCCTGACGCGGGAGCGGATCGAAACGGTCATCGCGTCGCTCCAGCCGGTCCAGCGGATCATGATCCGCCTTCTGCTGCTGCCGTACATGACTCCGAGCCCCGACGACATCTTCTTCATGGCGCGGGAGCGGACCGAGCCGAACATGCGGGCCGGCGGCAACATCGCGACGGCCTTCGGCCACAACCTGGATATCCGCAGGGAAAAAATCAACGGGGTGCCCAAAGACTGGCTGGTGTCGGTCGAGTACAGGGCCCTGCAGTACCAGGGGCAATTGCGTGAAAACCTGGTCCGGCTCAATTTTCTGGCCGATTTCTTTCAGAACTACCTGACCGGGTTACAGCCGGAGATCGCCGCGATGGAGCGGTTGCTCTCCACCGAATGCGAGATGAGCCAGGAATCCCTGGATGATCTGCGAGCCCAGGCCAGGCTCTCGCCCCTCACCTATGCATTGAAAAAACTGGCGGCGCGCGCGGACAAGCAGGAGGTCGAAGAGGAGGACTACCGCCGCGAACGCTTGAGCCTGGAATACCAGGCCCACCTGCGGCGCCGCGACCGCTTCAAGAAGCGGTTCGACCAGGTCAAGGTGGAACGACAGGCCGCCTTGCTCTCCTCCCTCTCGGATGAGTTTCTGTCCGAGATCTGGGGCCTCGCGGTCGGGCCGGTCAGGAACCGGCGGGTGAAAGCCATCCAGGCGTATCTCAGCGCGCTGGCCACCGCCCTGCATGCCAGCCCCGACCAGGCAAGCATGACCGCCGCGGTCAACGCGGGCATCGGCCCTAAACTGCCGGGGGGCAGCAAGAACGAAGGCGTCGGCAGCAAGCCCGTGGACCTGTCCGGCGACCTGTGGTCGCTCACCGTTCACGCGCTCGCCACCGAGCTGATGGCCCCCGTGGCGTCTCCACCCTGCGTTCATCCCGAAGGCGGGACGAAGTCCCTGGCCGCGAAGCTCCGCGGCCTGGCGACGTACGAACTGGGCGAAGACGAGGAAGTGAAGATCTGGGCCCGCACCGCGCAATGCCTCAACTGCGTGACGGCGCTCCGCTCCGCTCAGCAGGAATCCGGCGTGCTGGACCGCCAGGCCGAAGAAGTCTTGTCGCAAATCAAAACCCGCACGGCGATGCCCCGCAAAGAGACTCCCGAGGCTGTCCAGGAAAAAGCCCAGGTCGTCCACGAAGAGGCCGGCATCTCGCTGGATGAACGGCTGCGCCCCTGGATCGGCGATGATGCGGGGGAAACAGGAGGGAGAGGGTCCCAAACTTGGTGGTAGGCGCCGGCCGATGCGTCCCCGGTGTGACGGCATGCTCGGCCGCCTGATTCTCGCTGGTGGACTCCTCGGTTTCTTGTCCGCGCCTGCCGCCGGAGCGTCCCTGTCCGTCACGGAACTCCTGGAACACGGCGAGCAGTACCACCAACAATCGGTTTCGGTTGTCGGCGAGGCCGTCGACGTGGCGACGCGGATCGGCCCCCGCAACCGGCCTTTCTACACCTTCGCCTTAAAAGACCGGCAAGGGAGCGTGACCGTCATCATGCAGGGGAAGCCGGAGCTCTCCAACGGGGACGCCGTCATGGTGCATGGGGTCTTCATCAAATCCCGCAAGGCCGGACGAACGACCATTACCAACCGCATCGAGGCTACGGTCGTACGGCAGCTCCATGACACCAAAGAGCCGTTTGTGGGATGAAGGTCTTTGATAAAAAGATGACTTGTGGTATTGAATATCCGGCACGTTTAATCGAAATGAAGATTACTGGTGGTATTGGATATCCGCCGCTTTTGATCGAAGCGTCGGTTCAGCTAGCTCGGAGTGGCGGTGTAGCTCAGTTGGTAGAGCAGCGGACTCATAAGCCGCGGGTCGGGGGTTCGATACCCTCCACCGCCACCACAGCCGCCCTGGACCGGTGAGTTCCCTTCCTGGATCTTCCAACGTGGTATTCTTCTGAAAGGCGAGACGGACCCGGCCTATGGCAAAGATCCTGATAGTCGATGACGAACCGAGCTTCTGCGAACTGCTGAAAACGCTGCTGAAGAGCCACGGGCACGAGGCCATCACGGCCTGCAACGGGGCTGCCGCCCTCGTGGCCTTCAATCAACACCATCCTAACTTCACCCTGTTGGATCTCCGCATGCCGGAGATGGATGGGCTCGCGGTCCTGAAGAAGATCCGCGAGATCGATCCGAAAGCCGTCGTCATGATCCTGACGGCCTGGGGCACGGATGAGATGGAGCAACAGGCCCGGCGACTGGGAGCGACCGATTTTCTGAGCAAGACCCTCTCGCTCGATACCATCCTGGCATCCCTGGAGCGCGGCCTGAAGCCGCCGGCCCAGGCCCCTGCGGTAGAGAAGGCCGCCAAGCCCGACGTTCTGGAAACGGACGTTGTTTTCCTGGTGGAGGGGAAGGAGGAGTTGCGCAACACTTTTGTGCAGTTTCTTGGGCAGCACGGCATCATCGCTAAGGCGGCCAAGGACGGGCAGACGATTCTGAGTCTGCTGGACAAGGAGCGACCACAGCTCATCGTGCTGGACATGGACCTCTCGGGCATGAAGGGCGTGGACGTGCTGCGGAAAATGCGCGAGAAGAATTACAACGGCGGGGTCCTCATGATGACCGCCGGCCAGCAAGCCACCCTGATCAAAGAAGCCTGGCACATGGGGTCGGTCGACATCCTGGGGAAACCCGTGGACCCGGAGCGGCTCATGCTGGCCATCCAAGTCGCGCTGGTCCTCATCAAAAGCTGATCTCTTCATAGCAGGAGGGGGCCCCATCTGCTGATGCCCCTCCCGCACCCACTCGCACCTCTTACAGCCGCGCTTCCGGCGGCGGCCAATCCATCTCGGCCTGGCGGCCGCAATAATAACAGGACAAGCGGTAGCGCCCTTTGCGCCGCGGGTTCGGCAGCGACGTGAAGACCACCGGCGTGCCGTCGTTCGGGCAGACCGGCTGCTGGTGCATCAGGTGCTCATAGGCGAGGTCCAGCAGGGCGGTCTCATCCCAGGGAGGCCCGGCCTCTTCCCGGCCGGTCACGCGGTCGTGCCACCCGCATCGTTCACAGACCAGCTCGAAGACCTTCACCCGGTCGCGCAGCTGCGAGAGGTCCGTGGCATGGACCGGCCCCGGGCATCCCGCCCGCCCGCATGCGATCGGTTCATGCTGGAGCGCCTGGACGAACTGCTGACGACGAATGGGCTCCGCGGAGGACATGGCTGGTCCATTGTATCGCCTGAAGAACGGTTCGGCAAACCACTCCGCCCTTGAAAGCCTTGCCTCTTGCGGCTATCATGGGGCCGCATGACTTTCCGCCCACGCCACCTTCTTGCCGTCCTCGCCGTCTCGGGGTGCTCGATTTTCAGTCCGTCCCCCCCGTTGCGGCCGGCGATTCCGACAAACGGCTGCCAACCGTCGTCCGTCACGCAACACAATCTGGCCGGGATGGCCCATTACAAAGAGCGGCGATTCCAACCGGCCAAGGCGGAGTTTCTCGTCGCGGTATCGGACGGCCCGAAGTGCGCCGAGGCCCATTACAACCTGGGGCTCGCGCTGTGGTATTTGGAGGAGAAAGAAGAGGCGCGCCAGCACTTCCTGGAAGCCGCCAACCTCGCGCCCGGCCACCAGGTGATCTGGGACTCCCCCGCCCTCCGGCCGTACGGAGATCCTCAGAAGGAAAAGAAGAAAAAAGAGACGGCGTCAGAGCAGGCGCCGGGCGCGTTCGGCAATCGGGGGCGCATGGGCGGGTATTGAACCCGGCGCGGGCACGCTACAGCCCGATCTGCGTGTTGATCTCCTCCCTGACCTGATCCTTCACGGCCAGCATCCACTCCTTCAGCTTCGGGAACAGGTGGCTGTCCTGCTCGATGAATCCCTTGACCAGGACTTCGGAGGACTTTTCGATGCGGTCTTCCGCCAGCACGATCTTGACCTTCTGATCGGCGATCTTGCGTGTCAGCATGTGGGTGAGCTTGAGCTGCTGCCCCGGCGAGCCGCCCGATACACCCAGGATCGTCTGCTGAAAAAGTTCGAGTTCGCCCTTGATGTCGACCCAGACCCGCATCACCCGCGGGATCAGCCAGCCTTTTCGGTTGACAAAAAAGTCGCAGGAGAGCGCGTCGGCATTCGGCTCCCGGAAGGGACCGGCTGAGAGCGTCACGTCGTACGCGTATTGGGGAGCAGCCTGCGGGGTCTTTTCAGCCATGAGCGTGGGCGACTTTCCTCGTCATTAGCACGCGACGGAATTACTATAAAGATCGCGGCGCGTCTTTGTCAAAATAGACCCGCACCCGCTCCGCCGCGCCCAGACCGTCTCGGATGCAGTCCGGAATCCCCACGCCTCGGTAGGCCGCACCCGCCAGGAAAACGCCCGGCCACCGCTTCAGCCGCTCCTCGATGGCGGCCAGCCGCTCCAAGTGTCCCACGAGATACTGCGGCATCGCGCGGGGCCACCGGAACATGCGGGCGAGGAGCGGTTCCTCCGTCATCCCCATGACGTGCCGCAGATCGGCTCGCACCGACGCCACCAATTCCTCGTCGGACCGTTCCAGCACGGCGTCCCGGCCCGCCCCGCCGACGTAGCAACGGATCAGCACCGACCCGTCCGGCGCCCGATGGTCCCACTTCGAGGACGACCATGTCGACGCCAGCAACGTGCGGCCTTCGACCCGGGGGATCACGAACCCATAGCCGTCGAGGCTGTGGCTGAATCCCTCGCGGCGATAGCCCAGCGTGACCGTCGCGGTGGACGCATAGGGAATGTCCCCCAGCATGCCGGCCAACGTTGCATCGAGCGGTTCCAACAGCCCGGCGGCGCCGAAGGACGGCGTCGCCAACACCAGCGCATCCGCCGCGATCGGCGGTTCGCCGTCCAGCAGCACCTCATAGCCGGCGCCTTCTCCGCGGGCCCGGATCGCGCGCACCCGCCGCCCCACATGGACCTTCACCGCCGACAGCCGGCAGGCCAGAGCGCCGACAAGCTCTGAGAGCCCGCCGCGAAGCGTCACGAATGGCGTCCAGCGCGACGCCTCTCCCCTTTCAGACGCCTTCCTCCATCGCGCACCCAACATGGAACGGACGAGACTGCCGTGTTCCCGCTCCATCTCGGGAAACCGGGGGAAGGTCGCCCGGATGCTCAGCCGATCCGCGTCGCCCGCATAGATGCCCGTCATCAGCGGCTCGATGATCCGCTCCAAGGCTTCGTCGCCCAGGCGGCGGCGAAAGAACGAACCCAGCGATTCATCCCCCTCCTCGCGCCGGCGCGGCACGAAAACTTCCGCGCCCAGCCGAAGCTTGCCCGGCCAGGACAGCAGCCCGCTCCGCACAAACGGGCCCAGCCTGGCGGGGACGCCCAGCGCGAGCCCTTCCGGCAGTTCCTCGAGACGGCCTCTCGAATACACGAAGGTCCGGCGCCGTTCCGGGTTAGTGCCGATTAGCCGATCCTCGAGTCCGAGCTTCCGGCACAGCTCGAGTCCCCACGGCTTCAGGGAAAGAAACGAGTCGGGCCCGCCCTCGATGACGAACCCATCGGCCTGCTCGGTGAGAATCTTTCCGCCGAGTCGGGAGTCCGCCTCGACCAGCGTGCAGACGACCGGCGGGCCGTCGCATTGGGACAAGGCGTAGGCCGCGCTCAGGCCGGCAATCCCGCCGCCGACGACGACCACTGTGCGCGCGCCGGTCACAAGCCGGTCTCCTTGAAGTGCGCGGTCACGACATCCGTCACCGTCTCGACGAGCGGCGTCGTGGCGTTCAGCATCGCGATCCGTTCCAACTGCATACCCTTGTCGCGCGCCCGCTTCCTGAACTCGATGTCGATGTCGTACAGGACCTCGAGATGGTCCGACACGAACCCGATCGGCGCCATGAGCACGTGCCGGCAGCCCGCTGCATGCAGCTCGTCGAGCGTGTCTTCGACCGTCGGCCCCAGCCATGTGTCGCCCGTCCGCCCCTGGCTTTGATAGGCGAACCGCCAGGTCGCCGCGGGCGGCAAGGGACCCAGGGCGGACTTCACGGCCTCGACCGTCGCTTGCACCTGCTCTGGATAGGGGTCCCCGTCTTGGAGGATCCGCTCGGGCAGGCTGTGGGCCGTGAAGATGATCGCCGCGCGCTCCCGCGCGCCGGCCGGAAATTTTTCGAGCGCCGCGCGAATATTGGCGACGATACCCCGAATGAGCGCCGGATGGGTGTTCCAACTGGGCACGTACGTGAAGCGGATGGGCGCTCCCGACTCGGCCCGGGCCTCCTCGACTTTCTTGACGTAGGCGCCGACGCTCAATTGAGAATTCTGGGGCGCCATGCAGAGGCCGATCAACCGCCGGACCCCGTCTTTGACGATCTCCTGATAGGTCTCGCGGATGAACGGATGCCAGTGCCGGAACCCGAGATACACTCTGAAACGGAACGGACCGGCTTCATTGAGACGGTCTTCCAGTTTCTTGGCAAGTTCGTTTGTGATCGCCAGAACCGGAGACTTCCCCCCCGTCGCCCGATACCGCTCTGTGATCTCGCGCACCAGTTCGGGAGGGGTCGGCCGGCCGCCACGGACGTCGCTGAGAAAGGGCTCGACCGCTTCCAGCGAATCGGGGCCTCCCAGGGCCATCAAGAGGACCCCGATCAGTTCATTCGGCTGGAGACTTGCAGGCATGATCGCTGAACGATGCCGGGGCGGATTCAACGCATGCTGAGCTTATGGACGAGATCCACGGCCGCTTGGACATGCTCAACCGGCGTGTTCGGAAGGATGCCGTGCCCGAGGTTGAAGATGAAGCCGGGCGCGCTTCCCGCCTGCTTCAGAATCGTCTCTATGCGCCGCTCGATCTCGTGCACGGGCGCAAACAGGACGACGGGGTCCAGATTGCCTTGAATCGCCACGCCGGAACCCAGGCGTTGCCGGGCTTCATCGAGCGGGACCCGCCAGTCCACCCCGATCACCATGCCGCCAGCCTCGCGCATCAACTCCAGCAAGGTCGCGGTGCCGGTCCCGAAATGGATCAGCGGGACTTGCTCGTGCTTGAGGCTCTCGAAGATCAGCCGCACGTGGGGCTGCACGTATTCGCGGTAATCGTCGGGGCTCAGGCACCCGACCCAGCTGTCGAACAACTGAACCGCCTGCGCGCCGGCCTTGATCTGGCTCTGCAGATAGGCGGTCACCACGCGCGCGAGCTTATCCATGAGCCGATGCCAAACGTCGGGCTCCCGGTACATGAGCCCCTTGGTCTCGATGAAGTTCCGTGACGCGCCTCCTTCGATCGCGTAGCTGGCCAGCGTGAACGGCGCGCCGGCGAACCCGATCAGGGGCACGCGTCCGTCGAGGACGCGGCGGGCCAGCGCAATGGCGTCCGCGACATAGCGCAGCTCGCTCCCGTCGATCGGCTTGAGCGCCTCCACCTGCGCACGCGTGCGGACGGGATTGTGGATGACGGGCCCCTCGCCCTCTTCGAACGTAACGCGGAGGCCCATCGGCTCGAGGGGGAGCAGGATGTCGGCGAAGATGATGGCGGCGTCGAACGCAAACCGCTCGATCGGCTGGAGCGTGACCTGCGCCGCCAGCTCTGGCGTCTTGCAGACTTCGAGGATTGAATGTTTCGCGCGGATGGCGCGGTATTCTTCCATGTAGCGGCCGGCTTGCCGCATGAACCAGACCGGGACGTAGTCCGTCTGTTCGCGGCGGCAGGCTTTGAGAAAACGATCGTTCATAGATTGAGAGCCATTCTAGGGACTGGTCGGGAGGGTGTCAAATGGGGTAGGTTGGGAAGCCATGACGAAACCCGCTCTCCTTCGGATCGGAATCAGCCGGTGTCTCTTGGGCGAGCACGTCCGGCACGACGGAGGGCACAAACGCGACGATGTTCTGCTCGAGGCTCTGGGCCGGCAGGTGGAGTGGGTGCCGGTGTGCCCGGAAGTGGAAGTTGGATTGGGAACTCCCCGCGAGCCCATGCGGCTGGTCGGCGACCCTTGTGCGCCGCGCTTGAGCACGATCACCAACGGGATAGATCACACCGACGCGATGAATCGCTTCGCCCAGCAGCGGGCCTGCGAACTGGAAGCTCTGGATCTGTCGGGCTACATCTTCAAAGCAGACTCACCCAGCTGCGGCATCAGACAGGTTCCTCTCTTCAACGCTCAGGGAATCGAGACGCACGACGGCGTCGGCCTCTTCGCGCGGGCCTTCATGGAACATTTTCCCGAGATGCCGGTCGAGGACGAAACCCGCCTACACAACCCGCAAGCCATCGAAAATTTTCTAGCCCGCGCTCGCACCTACCGCCGGTCGCGAAATCGAGTCTGACCTTAATTACTCTTCTGCCGCTCCCAGCAGAGATGCTTGGCATCGTCCGTTCCACCGCGAATGATCGGCCCATAGTCGAAGCCGGGAAACCGCTGTTCCAACTCATCCCAGATGCCGTCGATGCCTTCCGCCTCTGTTGGAAACGAACAACCTTCGGTTTCTCCTAAGAATAAAAGCCACTCGTCGGGAAGCCATGGGCCGTCAGAAGTCGTCACGTACAAAATCCGGTTCACATCCTCCCATCGGATCGCTTCTCTCTTTCGTTTCGGGTGCTCGCAGGCGACCTCGTCTTTGGCAATCAACAGCCTGTATTCGCAGGAAACGTGAGGCCTCGGAAACCAGGGTTCAAAGATGGCGACCAGAAGGCAGAGACCAAAGAAACTCGCGACGAACCAGCCGGATGCATCGCCATCGACAATCATCCAGACGCCGCCAGCGGTGAAGACGGCCGACACAATCAGCGTGAAAAGTCTCATAAGACAAGTAAAAGAATTGGAATTAAAGAATTGGGGGCAGACTCGACTTCTTCGAGATAGCCCGCCCCGCCCAGTCCCAGGATTCTCCGAAAATCGAGTCTGACCCTAATCGCCCTGCACTAATTACCTCTTCTGCAGAGTAGGGATATGTTCTGAAACGTCTCGAATTCTTACCGTGTCCTTTTTTGTCTGATAGTAATCCCGCACAGTTGCGAATCGGTTGCCGTATCTCTTCCGAAAGTCATTGCCGAGTTTCGCGTTGCCGTTGAGGATTTGCTGCAATCCTCTTTGGCTGTTCAGAAACGCGAGGACATGCGATGTCCCAATCGCATAGAGTTCCCTTTGCTTGGTGGTTTCTGCTTCAGCCAAGAAGTAGAAGTCCTTGAATACCTTATTCTGTCTGATTACCTCTGGCCCACCTTGCCATTCAATAAAGGTGAACTCGGCAATCCGGCGAGAAGTCTCTAAATCGAATCTTTTGCCGGTATTCCCTGCTGCTAAGGATAGAGTTTCAACCTTCTCGCCACTCTCTAGGATGCTAGGCAGTGCCATTAGGATGCCCAAGGCGTGGATGACTTCATTTATCTGACTTGAGTTGTGTTTGATCAGCAGAGCTGCGGCGAAAAGCTCCTGTCCAAGGTTTTCTTCCGCAAGCAAAGCGCCAGTAGCATCGCGACTTTTGCCGGCAAATGCTCGTTCCAGTTCCGAGACGCGGTCTCTGAACGATGTCCTTCTGAATGTTTGAAGGAGTTCAGCGGCTTTGACGATATCATTCATTTCTCAGGCCAACTTTAAATGCGCTGCGCGTGCAGATTTTCGAGGATTGTCCTCCGCTTCTGAATTCGTGTCAATGCAAGAGCGGGTGGCAGCGAGCGGGGCGCCCCGACTGTAGGGGCAGGCCCCCGTGCCTGCCCTCTGATGGGCAACCACAGAGGGTTGCCCCTACAACGGATTCGATTCGGATTAGACCCAGTCGGAGTCGGTGCGGGATTTGGTAGGAGCAGCGGGTAAGGCGCTCAGACGTTCGACGATGGCGGCGAGGTCGGCATCGAGGGCGCGCATTTCGTCGTCGCTCGCGATGCGGGCCGCGCCGGCGGCCAGCTCGATGCGGTAGTGGTTCTGGCGGTCCGAGAACCATTCCAGATAGGGATGCGGCGGCAGGTGCGGGTGCGGGTCGAAGGACATCAGACTGACGTCGCCGGTCTGAGGATTTTCCATGTCTCCCAGGACCTGGCCCGCGACATCGTCATCCTCAAACGACGGATTGCTGAACGTGATCAGCTTGCCCTGAATCTCTCCTCTGAAATCTCCGCGTAGCAAAAATTCCACCGGCCCGATCGCCGCAAAAACGATCCGGCCGGCGACCCGCCCCGACGTACGGTTGTCCAGAAAACCTTCCTTGACCCACCGCCCATTCCCGAACTTCTGCGCCACAGCTCATCAGTCGGGGATGAGCTGCCACTCGTCCTTCTCGATCCAGACCCACTTGCCCGTTTGGAGCTTTTTCACGTCTTCCTTGTCGAACAGCTTCAGGTACCGCTCGATGCGGTCCGGATCGTCGATCCGGTCCTCCTGCATCACCCCGTTGGGAAGCTTGAATTTCCTCAACAACACCGGCATGTCCCTCCAACCTCCTTATTACTTTGGTAATTCAGACGTTGCACAGTACAAAACGTCCGCCGCCGGTGTCAAGATGACGGGCCGGATTTGCCGATCGATTCCAACCTATGATAGCTTACGGGAAGGCCACTGCGGGAGAGACGCGCCATGCCGCTGTATGAATACCATTGCGAGGGATGCGGACGGGATTTCGAGGAACAGCAGTCGCTGAACTTCAATTCCGCCGAAACAGAATGCCCTCATTGCATGCAGCAGAAGGCCGTCCGGAAAATTTCGGCGACGTCCATGTCCATCAAAGGCCCGACCCGGAAGCCCCGGACGTCCGATATCAAGGCCGAGGCCGGCATGAAAAAAGCGGAAGAGATCTTGAAGAAATTTCCACCGGCGTACGGCAAGCGCGGCGAAGCGCCCGACCTTGAGTAGGGTCTGAGGAGGAGGCCAGCATGAAGACGACAGCGGCGACGATGATCGTGCTCTTCGGAGCGGCCCTCGGATTCCTCCCTCCCGCTTTCGCCGACGTCGTCATCCCGGGCATGGGCTCCGGCGCCTATGACGTCCCCTCCGTGGGAGGCCCCGGCGACAAGGTCGACAAGGCGCCGGTCTGCGACAGCCGCGCGCGCCCCAAAATCACCAAGGTCACGCCCGATCCCATGAAGCCGGGCGACAAGGTCACCATCCAAGGCGAAAATTTCGGCAACAAGGAATGCTTCCACGGCGTGTACTTCGGCTCGGGCGGTCCGGACGGCGCCAAGACGACGTACAAGCTCGTCAACGAGACGACCATCGAAGCGACCGTCCCGGAGATCAAGTCCGGCTTGAATAAACTCAACGTGGTCACGAGCGGCGGCAGTTCCCAATCGGTCATCCTGATCCAGGCGCAATAAGCCCTCCGTTTTTGGCATTTCCCCCATCCCGCCCCTCGACTTGCTCGTAGCCCTGTGGTACCCTTCGCACTCGTTTTATGTTTAAGAGAATTCTCATAGCCAACCGCGGCGAAATCGCCATGCGCATCATCCGCGCCTGCCGGGAGCTCGGCATCCGGACGGTCGGGGTCTACGCGGAATGCGACGCGACCGCCATTTACGTGAAGAAAGCCGACTCGGCGCACCTCATCGGGCCGGGCCCGGTCCAGGGCTATCTCGACATGCAGGGACTCGTGGACCTCGCCAAACGGACCGGGGCCGACGGCATCCACCCGGGATACGGCTTCCTCTCCGAGAACGCGGAATTCGCCAGCCTCTGCGAGGCGTCCGGCATCACCTTCATCGGACCGTCGCCCGAAGCCATCCATCTGATGGGCAACAAAGTGCAGGCCCGCGCGATCGCGAAGAAGGCCGGCGTGCCGATCGTGCCGGGAACCGAGACGGGCGTCACCAACCCGACGGCCGCCTTGAGCTTCGCCGCGCACTCCGGCTACCCCCTGATGGTCAAGGCCACGATGGGCGGGGGCGGGCGAGGCCTGCACGTCGTCCGGACCGATCAGGAGCTGATCGCCCAGATGGAAGTGGCCCGCCGGGAGGCGCTCTCGTCGTTCGGCAACGGCGAGATCTTCCTGGAGAAATACATCGAGCGGCCGCACCACATCGAATTCCAGATCCTGGCCGACAAGCACGGCAACATCATCCACCTCGGCGAGCGGGACTGTTCGATCCAGCGCCGCCATCAGAAGCTGATCGAGATCGCGCCTTCGCTGGTGCTGGATAAGGACCTGCGAGCGCGCATGGGGGAGGCCGCCATCGCCGTGGCCAAGGCGGTGAGCTACGACAACGCCGGCACGGTGGAGTTTCTCCTGGACCAGAACCGCAACTTCTATTTCATCGAAATGAACACCCGCATCCAGGTGGAGCACACGATCACGGAGCAGATCACGGCGATCGATCTTGTGCGCTCCCAGATCGAGATCGCCGCCGGACTGCCGCTGGAATTCCGCCAGGAGGACGTCACCCTCCAAGGACACGCCATCCAGTGCCGGATCAACGCCGAGGACCCCCGGAACAACTTCCGCCCCTGCACCGGCACCGTGACCGCCTACTACTCGCCGGGCGGGATCGGCGTCCGCATCGACGGCATGGCCTACAAGGATTACACCATTCCGCCTTATTATGACGCCCTCCTCGCCAAGCTGGTCGTGCGGGGCCGGACCTGGGAAGAGGCGGTCAGCCGCGCCCGCCGCTCGCTGGAGGAGTATGTGCTGCGGGGAATGAAGACCACCATCCCCTTCATGAAGCGGATTATGGAGGAACCGGATTTCATGGCCGGCCGGTTCGACACGAGCTATCTGGAGACGCACCCCGAAGTGTTCGACTACGAGGACTACAACGATCCGGAGGACCTCGTCGTCGCCATTTCCGCGGCCATCGTGGCCTACGAAGGGCTCTGACCGTGAAGAAGCCCACCAAGAGAACGAAGGCGGCGCGACCGGCCCCGCGTGAACTCGAAGCGGCGCCGGCCAAGCAGGTCCTGCTGACCGACGTGGCCCTGCGCGACGGGCACCAGTCCCTGCTGGCTACGCGTATGCGCACCGAGGACATGCTCGACGTCGCCGACCGCCTGGACAAGATCGGGTTCTGGTCGCTCGAGGTCTGGGGCGGCGCCACCTTCGACACGTGCCTGCGGTTCCTGAGAGAGGACCCGTGGGAGCGGCTCCGCGCGATCAAGCGCGTGATGCCCCGCACGAAGCTCCAGATGCTGCTGCGCGGCCAGAACCTGGTCGGCTACCGCCACTATCCCGACGACGTCGTGAACGCCTTCGTCGAACGGGCCGCGGCCAACGGCGTGGACGTCTTCCGCATCTTCGACGCTTTGAACGACATCCGCAACATGGAGACCTCGGTCGCCGCCGTCAGGCGGGCCCAAAAGCACGTCGAAGCCTCGATCTGCTACACCACGAGCCCGGTGCATAGCGTGGAGCGGTTCATCGAGCTGGCGAAACGGCTGGAGGACCTCGGTACCGACACCCTCTGCATCAAGGACATGGCGGGGCTCCTGGCGCCGATGGACGCGTACAAGCTCGTCAAGGGCCTCAAGGCGGCCGTCCGCATGCCGATCCACCTCCACAGCCATTACACCTCGGGGATGGCCTCGACCAGCGCCTTGATGGCGATCCTCGGGGGCCTCGACATGCTGGACACGGCGCTCTCCCCGCTCTCCGGCGGCACCTCGCACCCGCCGACGGAGACCTTCATCGCCCTGCTTCGCGGGACGCCGTACGATACGGGGCTCGATCTGGCGACGCTCCCGCCCGTCGCCGAGGTGTTGCGTAACGCCAGAAAGAAGTACCACCAGTTCGAAAGCGATTTCGCCGGGGTGGATTCCGAGATTCTGATCTCGCAGATTCCCGGCGGCATGCTGTCGAACCTCGCAGCGCAGCTCGCCGAGCAGAACGCCCTGCACCAATTCAAGGCCGTTCTGGAGGAAGTACCCCTCGTCCGCAAAGACTTCGGCTATCCTCCGCTGGTGACGCCGTCCAGCCAGATCGTCGGCACCCAGGCCACGCTCAACGTCCTCACCGGCGAGCGCTACAAGGTCGTCACCACCGAGACGCGGAACTACCTCAAGGGGCTCTACGGGAAACCGCCGGGTTCCGTTGATGCGACCATCCGAAAGCGCGCCCTCGGCAACGAGCCGGTGATCACGGTGCGTCCCGCCGATCTCCTCGAACCGGAGCTGCCGAAGGCCGCCCGCGAAGTCGCGGACAAAACAACCAACCCGGAGGACGTGCTGTCCTACGCACTGTTCCCGAGCGTCGCGAATGACTTCTTCGACGAGCGCGCGAGCGGCCAGCTCAAGCCGGAACCGCTCGCGCCCCTGCCGACGAAGGGCCCTGCGGTCGCCCATGAACTGAAACTGGCCCCGCTGGAGTTCAACGTCACGGTCCACGGCGAGAGCTATCACATCAAGGTGTCGGGGTCGGGCCGGAAGGCCGACGGGAAGAAGCCGTACTACATCAAGGTCAACGACCGGCTGGAAGAAGTCCACCTGGAGCCGCTGACCGAAGTGCTGACCGGCGCGCCGGAAGCCGCCGAAGTGGGAGGCGAAAAGAAACCCGCACGGCCGAAGCCCAAAGGCTCCGGCGACGTGGCGACGTCCATGCCGGGCAAAGTCATCAAGGTCCTGGCCAAGCAGGGTCAAGCCGTGAAGAAGGGCGACCTGCTGCTCATCGTCGAGGCGATGAAGATGGAGAGCCAGGTGCTCGCGCCGCTCGCCGGGACCGTGAAAACGCTCTACGTCAAAGAAGGCGACGACGTGAAACCCGACGAAACGCTCCTCGTCGTGGAATGAATTGAGGTTTCCGCTTCTTCCTCCGTTCGACCGCTACCCCCCTCGGTTCATCGACGTCAATGGACAGCGCACCGCCTACGTCCGGCACGGCCAGGGGCCGCCGGCCGTCCTGCTGCACGGCTATGCGGGGGCGATCTGGAACTGGGAGCAGCAGATCGAACCGCTCGGGCGGCGCTTCACCCTCTTCATTCCGGACGTGATCGGCCAGGGCCTGTCGGACAAGCCCCGCGTCGCCTACACGCCGGCGTCCTACACCGACTGGCTCCGCGGACTCCTCGACGCCGTCGGCGTCGAGCGCGCCGCCCTCGTCGGGCATTCGATGGGCGCGGGCCTGGCCCTGGGCCTGGCTCTCACGCATCCTGATCGCGTGGACAGGCTCGTCCTGATTTCGGGGTTCCCGGGAGGCCTGCTCGGCCATATCAGAGGCAGTCATTTGCGACGCCTGTACCGACTCCGCTCCGGGTTGCTCTTCTGGCTCGGCTATCGCCTCCTGGGGCGGCGCGCCCTCAGGAAATTCATCGGCGGGTTGGTCCGGGATCGCAGCCTCGTCACGCCGGCGGTCATCGAGCGCGCCTATCGTCTCCAAAGGGAGCACGGCAAGGCGCGGCCGCTCTGGTCCACTCTCGAGCACATTGACGTCTGGGAGAACGACTATGCGCCCAGGCTGAATGCCGTGACCGCCCCCACCTTGATCGTTTGGGGACGCGACGACCGTTTTCTCCCGGTCATGGCGGGTGAGGAACTCCGCCGGACGATTCCCGGCTCCCGCCTGGCCGTCCTCCCCGACTGCGGCCACCTTCCCATGTGGGAACGGCCGGACGAGGCGAATCGCCTCATTCTGGAATTCCTGCTGCCTTGACCTTTCCATACCCAAAGACTATAACGACGGCGTATCCTGCAGCACCAAGGAGGCATCTTATGCGTCCAAGACGTTTCGCGTCGTCGGTTGCGGCCCTGCTGGTTCTGACCGGTTGCGGCGCCTCAGGCTACATGTACAAGGACCTGCCGATATCCAAGACCAGCGCAACGGCCGGGGCCGGCAATACCGTCACCTTCAAAGGCACGCCCCTGAATCTCGAGGGCACGGCCATCAAAGTCGGGGACACCCTCCGCGACGCCAAGCTGGCGGGAAGTGACCTCAAACTGGTCAGCCTCACCGACGGCAAGGGCAAGGTGAGAATCGTCAACCTCGTCCCGTCGCTGGACACGAAAGTGTGCGAGCAGCAGACGCACTATCTGAGCGAGAAGAACGCCAACCTCGACCGCGACGTCCGGCTCATCACGGTGAGCGTGGACACGCCCTTTGCCCAGAAACGCTTCGCCGAAGAGGCAAAGATCTTCAACGTCACCTTCCTCTCGGATTACCGCGGCGGAGACTTCGGGCGGGCGCACGGCCTGCTGGTCCCGGACATCCACGTGCTGGCCCGAGCCGTGATGGTTGTGGACAAGGACAACGTCGTCCGGTATTTGCAGATCGTGCCGGAACTCGCGTCGATGCCGGACATGGACGCGGCCTTCAACGCGGCCCGGAAGGTCGCGGGCCTCTCGCAGCCTCTTCCGCCGCTGGGCTCCATGGGCGGCTTCACGTACTGACGTTATGCGCGAATTCGATCTCCTGGTGATCGGGAGCGGACCGGCCGGCCAGAAGGCCGCCATCCAGGCAGCCAAGCTGCGCAAGCGGGTGGCCGTCATCGAGAAAGAGCGGGTGGTCGGCGGGGCCTGCATCAACACCGGCACTCTCCCCAGCAAGACCCTCAAGGACGCCATTTACTACCTGCATGGCTTCAAGCAACGCTCGTTTTCGAGCATCTCGTACTCGCTGAAAAAGAGCATGACCCTCCGGGACCTCATGGCCCGGAAGGACCTGGTCATCAAGCACGAACTGGAGGTCATCAACAACCAGCTCGAGCGCAACGACGTCGAGCTCATCCAGGGGACCGCCTCGTTCGTGGACCCGCACACCATCCAGGTCGCCGGAGGCGGCAGCGATGTGGACACCCTGCGCGCTCCCTTCATCGTCATCGCCACGGGCTCGCGCCCGCGGCGGCCGGAGGACATCCCCTTCAACGACGTGACGATCTGCGACTCCGACTCGATCCTCTCCACGGAAGCCATTCCCAAGAGCCTGATCGTCATGGGCGGCGGAGTGATCGGCTGCGAGTACGCCTCGATGTTCGCCGCGTTCGGAATCAAAGTCACTCTCTTCGACAAGCGCAACGACTTGCTCCGGTTCGTGGACCAGGAGATCGTGCAGGCCCTGATCTACCACATGCGGACCAACAGCGTGACGATGCGGCTCGGCGAGGAGATCGACAAAGTGACCAACGACGAGAACGGCCGGGTCGTGACCGGCCTGAAGAGCGGCAAGACCATCGTCACGGACGCGCTGCTCTTCTCGATGGGCCGGTTGGCGAACACGGACCTGCTCAACCTACAGGCCGCCGGCCTCACCGTGGACAAGATGGGCCAATTGAAAGTCAACGAGCATTACCAGACGGAGGTCGCGCACATTTACGCGACCGGGGACGTGATCGGGTTTCCCGGGCTGGCTTCGACGTCGATGGAACAGGGCCGGCTGGCGGTCTGCCACGCATTCAAGGTGGCGCAGTCCACCCTGCCCAAGGTCCTTCCCTACGGGATCTACACGATTCCCGAGATCTCGACGGTGGGCAAGACCGAGGAAGAGCTCACCAAGGAAGGGGTGCCGTACGAGATTGGCCGGGCCTTTTACAAAGAGATCGCCCGCGGCCAGATCGTCGGCGACCTCGAAGGGCTGCTGAAGCTCATCTTCCACCGGAGCACGACGGAGCTGCTTGGCGTCCACATCATCGGCGACGGCGCCACCGAGCTGGTCCACATCGGCCAGGCGGTCCTTACCTACGGCGGCAAGGTGGACTTCTTCGTCCACAACGTCTTCAACTATCCGACCCTCGCCGAGTGCTACCGCACGGCGGCCCTCGACGGCATCAATCGGCTGGCCAAGACATAAGGGCGTACGGCCGTACGCTCCTACATCGGGAGACTTCCATGTTCCAGGAAGAAAAGACGTTCAACTTGCGTTTCGCCCTGGAAGCCCGCTTCCCCGACGACTACGAGGGCGACGAGGACGGGCAGCTGTGGGTGAAGGAGTGGGAGCAGCAACTCAAGCCGGAACTGGTGAAGATGGTGTTCGACTACCTTCGGCGGCATCCCGCCTGGACCGTCCACGTCCGCAACCGCGGGGTGTCCCCGCTCGACGAGATCGAGATCGCCATGCTGAAGGATTTTACTGGTCGCGATACAGGCGCAGGTAGGGGTTCGGGT
Organism: uncultured Nitrospirales bacterium; assembly: GCA_964472655.1. Taxonomy (GTDB): domain Bacteria; phylum Nitrospirota; class Nitrospiria; order Nitrospirales; family NS-4; genus SCTG01. Next base: position 136,866 of record CAYYLQ010000001.1, on the reverse strand, counting down.
GAAAGATGACGTTGTCTTCCTGGATCACCTCGTTGCCGTTGATCCCGTCCTCTTCGACGTCCTTCCAGAGCGCCCGCCCCCACCAGATGAAGAGGGGGTGGGGCGCCAGTTCGTAGCCCGGCGTCCCGTCCGGGTGCATGATCACCCGGAGCACCTTCCGCGCGGTCGCGTAGTCCACCACCTCCGGGTTTTTCGTCGCGTACAGCTCCATCCACATCTCCAAGCGGTTGTCGAAGACTTCGGCGACGCGGAATTCCGGAGCGGGCAGCAGCGGCAGCTTGCGCGGCTCCGCGGAAAAGGCCGGCGAGGCCGCCAACAGCAGGAACAATCCGCCCAGCAGGAAGATTCTCAGGCGCATGTCAACATTATACCGCAGCCCGCCGCCCCTTGCGTCACTAGCATGATTTCGCTAAGGTACGGCTACTTACGAGGAGCCTCATGAAATTCAGCCAGCACTTGCGCGAGATCGCGGAGCCGATTTGGGCCGCCCAGCTCACGCACCCGTTCGTCGTGGGACTCGGCAACGGCACCCTGCCGGAACGGAAATTCAAATACTACATCCTCCAGGACGCGCTGTTTCTCAGCGACCTGGCCCAAGTCTTTGCGATCGCCGCGGAGAAGGCGCCGGACGTCGGCTCGGCGGCCAAGTTCGCCCGGCTGGCCGAGGACACGCTGGTGGTCGAACGCTCGCTCCACGAGACCTACGGCAAGCGTTGGAAGCTGACGCACCGGGAGATGTCCCGGGTCCCGATGGCGCCGACGAACTACGCCTACACGCGGCACATGCTCCAGATCGCCCAGAACGGCTCGGCGCTCGACGCGGCAGTCGTGGCCCTCCCCTGCGCCTGGATCTACTGCGTGGTGGGGCAGCAGCTTTTGCACAAGGGAAAGCCGAAGAAGTCCCACCCCTATCGGAATTGGCTGCTGCTTTACTCATCGCCGGAGTTCGCGGAAGTGGCCCAGTGGATGCGGGCGCGGGTGGATGCCTGGGCGAAGCGGGTGAGCGAGGTGGAAAAACTGCGGCTCGAGCAGGCCTTCCTCATCAGCTCGCGGTACGAGTGGATGTTCTGGGAAATGGCCTGGAACGAAGAATCATGGCCGGTGTGAAACCGTGGAGGTAAACCTTGAAAAGTAGGCGAAGATCATATGCAAGCGGAAAAGGTTCTCTGATTAAAGGGATGTCTCGGCGATTGCCCAGCGAGATACTAGATAGCCAGCTATTTGCTCGCCGCCTTCGAGAAATCATGCGTGGGTATGCAGGTATCTATGCCCTTTATCGTCGAAATAGTCTCTACTACATTGGGTTAACCAAGAACCTACTCGGGAGAATCAAATGGCATTTAAAGGACAGGCACGGAGGAAAGTGGGATCACTTCATAATTTTCCGTATCCAGAAAGTCAGGTACCTGAAGGATATTGAAACACTCATCCATCAACTCGTGGATACCCGCGGGAATAAAGTCAAGGGCAAGGTCCCACGAGATGCCGATCTTAATCGAATCTTGCGGGAAGTAATATCGGATCATGAGCAAGCTATCAGAGGTATTAAAAAAGCCCTGCGTTAGCTCCGAGAAATTGGAAATGGGTGATAAGTGGAGAGAGATCCAACAAAACATCTGGGAGTGCAATGCCTGCAAGGGGATCGCTAGAGTCGAACTAAACATTCGCCAGCAGACTGAATTGGCACGAACACCAACTAAGCTTCTAGTTGTAGGGATTGCGCCCCCGTACATGGAAGGAATTACTCGAAAGGTTGCAGCCAAAAGCGCCACAAATGCTCCTGAAGATAATTTTAGAAACTTTATCGAAACAGTTTTGAAGCTGCCTTGGGATGTTCTGACGGGAAATGGCTTAGCCTTCCTCCATGCTGTGAAATGCGCGATCCACCCTGAAGACCGCCATCAAAATCCACCTCATGGTGTAGTCGAGGCTTGCGCACCACGCCATTTCTACCGTGAGTTTTTGGAGTTAAGACCAAAAGCTGTTGCAAGTTTTGGCGAGAGAGCCCGCCGTGCGGTGCTGAAAATGCCCGGCCGTCAAAAACCCCAAGGTCTGAAATTGACAGAACCTCTCGCAGGGCAGTACGAGATGCAGATAGAAAATCATAGCTTCACCCTATTCGTTGCGCCCTTTTTCTCGGCAGATCGCAAGCGAGCAGAGGATGTTCTTAGGAATGCTGCGCGTTATGCAGGGATATAGAGGAGAACGGCAGCAGCGTCCAGCAGGGTGATCAGAATGTCATTATATCGTCATATGCCTCATACACTGCGCAAGCTGACATCGAACCAGGCGAAGGTAGCGTTCCTGTCCTTCGAGAATTATGTCAATGGCGCAGTCATTCAGTGGCACCGGATACAGGAGTCTAAGGCAAGACTTCCTGGTCCAGGCCCTGGTGTCGATCCAATTTTAATTTGGACGTTATTTCTCGATATTCACTTCTTCTTCATTTGTGGCGATAAGGTTCAAAGTTTGCTTGAATGCCTTGCTAAAACCGATGCAACTCGCGATCTTCAGGATCTCTGGGCTAATTGGCAAGCGCGACTGAGGCCCTTCAATGATGCACGGAATCACCTTGAGCATCTCGATAGCCGAATCATAAGTCCGAAGGACTATCTTTCAGACTTTGGCAATCTTCATGGGGACACCTATTCTTTCGGAGGAGAGAACTACGATGTCAGCATAGGAGCCCTTAATGTGCTGACAACAGTCTACGAGGCAGTGCTTATGCTATTGGATGCGCGGCAATAGAATAAATGAAAAGTAAGCTGCGGTGTTGGTGGTGCGGGGAGGATGAGCTGTATTGCGAGTATCACGACAAGGAATGGGGCGTGGCGGTCCATGACGACCGGAAGATCTTCGAGATGCTGATTCTGGAGGGCTTTCAGGCGGGGCTGAGCTGGATTACAGTCCTGCGCAAGCGGGAGAATTTCCGGAAGGCGTTCAAGAACTTCGACGCCCGCAAGGTGGCGCAGTTCGGCAAGGCCGACGTGAAACGACTGATGAACGATGCGGGCATCATCCGTAATCGTCTGAAGATCGAAGGGGCCGTCACCAACGCGAACTGTTTCCTGGAGGTGCAGGAAGAGTTCGGCAGCTTCGATCGGTACATGTGGCGTTTCACAGGCAATCGAACCTTGTGCCATCCCAAGGGCCTGACCAGAAAGACCATGAAGCCGACGTCGCCGGAGTCCGACGCGCTATCCAAAGACTTGAAGGCGCGCGGCTTCAAGTTCGTCGGCTCGACGGTCTGCTACGCGCACATGCAGGCGACGGGCATGGTGGACGACCACGTGGTAGGCTGTTTTAAATACAGGAAGCGATGAAACAAGTCCTCACGATAGCGGGGTCGGATTCGGGCGGGGGCGCCGGGATCCAGGCGGACATCAAGGCGATGTCGGCGAACGGCGTGTTCGCGATGTCGGCGATCACGGCCATCACGGCGCAGAACACCGAGGAAGTCACCGACGTCTTCGAGCTGCCGGTCTCCATCATCGCCGCACAGATCGACGCCGTGTTCGACGACTTCGAGGTGGCGGCCGTCAAGACCGGCATGCTCTCCTCCGCCGAGATCGTCAAGGTCGTGGCCAAGCTGCTCAAGCCCCAGAAGGTCGTGAACCTCGTCGTGGACCCGGTGATGGTCTCCAAGAGCGGGCATCCCCTGCTCAAGCCGGACGCCATCGAGGCGGTGATCAAGGAATTGATCCCGCTCGCGCTCGTCGTGACGCCGAACATCCACGAGGCCCAGCAGCTCTCGGGCATCGAGATCAAGACCCTCCCCGACGCGCGCAAGGCCGCCAAGGTCATCCGCAAGATGGGGTGCAAGCACGTGCTGATCAAGGGCGGGCACCTGCTGTCGGACAAGGGCACCGATGTGCTCTACGACGGGCAGTTCTTCGAGGTCTTCAAGGGGGAGTTCATCAACAGCGCGCACACGCACGGCACCGGCTGCACTTACGCCTCGGCCATCGCCGCACACCTCGCGCTCGGCAAGCCGCTGAGCCAGGCGGTGAAGGCCGCCAAGGCATACACCACCGAAGCCATCCGCCATGGCCTCGCCATCGGCCACGGCAAAGGGCCGACGAACCATTTCTATTTTTTGAAATAACGGCGTTCAAGCAGGAGGCGAAGCTCCTCTTTCATGCGGTCGGCTAAAAGATGCATGCGGTCGCCGTGGCCCGGCAGGACCCACTCGAAAGAAAAATCCAGCAGCCCTTCCGTCGATCGGCGCATGGCGGATTCTTTCCAGACATAGACGGTGGCCATCCGCAGGCCGTTGGTCTCCCGGTCCCACGACATGTGGTCGCCGGTAAAGAGATAGCGGCCGTTGTGGAGCAGCGCCATGCTGCCGTCCGTATGTCCCGGTACCGGAATGAGCGTGAAGCCCGGCGCGGCCTCGACCGGCTCCCCACCGTCCACGATCCACTCGGCGTCCGGCTGCGCATCCGCATCGGCGCGGTGAATGATCCGCTTGGCGCCGAAGCGCTTGGCATAGCGGGGCGCGTCGCCAATGTCGTCCTCATGGGTTAGAAAGATATACTGCACGCCGCCCAACCGCTCGAAAAAGTCCTCGAGTCGCTTCATGTAGCGGGGCGAATCGATCAGCCAGTTGCCGCCGGGATGGCGGATGAAATAGCTGTTGGCGCCGAAGGATTTCTCGGAGTTGAAGCCGTTGTAGTAGACTTCGCCGTCAATCTTCAGCGGAAAGCTCTCGGTCGCGGCCCGCATGACGGTCTTGTCGGGCTTGATAGCGCCGATAGACCCGACGGGGCAGGCCAGAAGCGCCTGGTAGGCCTGGTAGCGCTCCTGTTCGTTCTCCGGCTGGCGATACACGGACGAGTACTCGCCGTTCTCGACGAAGGACGCCGGCGCCAACTGCCGGCAGGTGTCGCAGTTGATGCAGGTGGAGTCGACGAAGAAGTTGCCGTCGATGTTCGTCGAAAGACGCTTCGTTTGGTCGGCCATATTTACATCATACTCGGCTTCAGCTACCTTCTGCTACAATCACTGCATGGAAGAAGCCCTGACCTTTACGGACCCCGCTGGCCATAAGATTTCCGGTATCCTCGCCAAGCCCGACAAGAAGACGGATCGCGTGGCCCTCTTCTGCCACGGGTTCCTGTCGAACAAGAACAGCAAGACCAACAAGACCCTGACCGACATCCTGGTACCGCAGGGCATCGCCACCTTCCGGTTCGATTTCTTCGGCCAGGGCGAGAGCGAGGGCCCGTTCGAGCGGATTACCGTGACGACGGCCGTCCAGCAGGCGCTGGCCGCTCTCGATCTGGTGAACGCCAAGGGTTACAAAAAGATCGCGCTGGCAGGTTCGAGCTTCGGCGGGCTGGTGGCGCTGCTAGTGGCAGCCAAGACGCCTAAGCTTGCGTGTCTTGCGCTGAAGTGTCCGGTGCCGGACTTTCCGGAGATGCTCAGACTGGAGTTCGGCGATAAGGAGATGGCCGAGTGGAAGAAGACCGGCACGATCCCGAACGTCGTCCCCGGCGCGAGCGGGCGCATCAAGCTCGCGCACGGGTTCTATGAGGACTGCGCCCGTCACAGCGGCTACGAGGCGGCGAAGGCCGTCGCCATGCCGACGCTCATCGTCCAGGGCAACGCCGACGAGTACGTGCCGATCCACCAGAGCCGGCGTCTGTCAGAGGAACTCAGGGGCAAGAACGTCCTTGTGGTCCTGCCGGGGGCCGATCACCATTTCTCCAATCCCGCGCACTTCCTCGAGATGACGACGTTGATCGCCCAGTGGGTCGTGGATCATCTGAAGCCCGCCCGCCTCAGATCCGCAGCAGCCAGATGAATTCCGTCGTCACGAGGAGGTTGTTGAACATGTGGCCAAGGATGGCCGGCAGGAGGCTTCGCGTTCGCTCGTAGGCCACGGCCCAGAGGATTCCGCTCCAGAAGACCGAGGCGAATCCCACCGCGCTGTAGCCGTGGACCAGGGCGAAGATGACCGCGCTCAAACCGACCGCCGGCCACACCCCTACCGTCATCCGCAAGGTCGCGTAGAGCACCCCGCGAAATGCGAGCTCCTCGATCAGCGGCGCCCAGACGACGCTGTCGAGCACTTCGCAGGCCGCCAGCCACGGCGGCCCCCACAGCACGTCTTCCAGCAGACCGTCGGCCCAATGCGGCTTGTAGCTGAGCGCGTCACTCACGACAGTGATCGCCACCTCGCCGAGCACCGACAGGCCGATCACCACGAACGTCGCCTCCGCTACCCGCCACAGTCCTCCCGCCGGCAACTTCAGGCCGAACGCCGCGGGCAACGAGGTTCCACGGGCCGACAGGTAGCGATAGGTCCACCACACCAGAGGTATCCCTGCCACCAATGTCGCGACGGCGGAGTAGGGAGACGCTTTGGGCAGCGGGAACGCGGCCGCAAGCCCGATCAGGAGAAATCCGAAGACGCCGCGAATGAACAGGCCATAGCCGTCCCGCGCCGTCCAGAGGGGCGGCAGCGGCGCCTCCCCGACTGCGACGGCCATCCGCCGCAAGAGGATTCTCCCCAGCGCCACGACACCGAGAGCCAGCAGGACCCCTTGCGCGAGGGTCAACGCCAGCCAGCGATCGAGCAACGCCGCACCGCGAGCGCCGATGGCGGCCTCCGCCTCCCGCTGGGCTGCCTGATCGCCCACCTTCGCCGCCACGCGCGCCGTTAGAGTGTCGGCGAACCAGCCGGGCGGCAGTTCCAACCGTATCTCCAGCAGCAGGCCCCGCGTGCTGTCCTGGTCGAGGTCGAGCCCCAGGTAGCCGGCCCGGACCCATTTCGCCATCCTGAACGCCGCCTGGCCCTGAAATTCCCAGGGCACCAGCGAGGCGCTCAGGCGGTTGATCTGACCGTCTTCGGCCACCAGCACGACGCGATAGAGCTGGGCGGTGGGAGAAGCTCCCGCGCCGATGAGTTCGTCATACCAGACGATCACGTCGGCCAACGTGTCCTCGCTGTCAGCAAGCGTCGCATAGAGGGTCCTTTTCCATGCCGGCGCGTGCCGCAGAGCCGCGCGCAAATCCATCTCGCGGGTCACGAGCCGCTCCAGGGATTCCTCCGGTTGTTCGAGCCGGTCCATCGGCGACGGGGACGAGGTCAAGAGGGCGAACCCTAGATAGGCGCCCGCGAACGCTCCGCAGACGGCGGTCACCCACGGCGAGAGTGGGTGCGGCGCCGGCTGCAAAGGAACAGGCGTGACTTCTTGAGGCGCCTCGGGCGGGAGATCGGACATGGGGCGAGAGTATAGCACCAAATCAGGGATTTGGAATGAACGCGGGATGAAGGTATAATGCCGCGGTCACATCATGGCCGACCCGATCTCAGAACTGACCCCCTCGTCCCGGCTCCTGCTGGGCCCCGGCCCCAGCATGGTCCACCCGCGCGTGCTCCGTGCCATGAGCACCCCACTCCTGGGCCATCTGGACCCGGAGTTCCTGACGATCATGAACCAGGTGCAGACCCTGCTCCGGGCCGTCTTCGAGACGCAGAATCCCTTCACCATCGCCGTATCCGGCACGGGCTCGGCCGGCATGGAAGCGGCGCTGGTGAATCTCATCGAGCCGGGCGATCAGGCGATTGTGGGCGTGAACGGCGTGTTCGGGACGCGCATGACCGACATCGTGGGGCGCGCGGGCGGCAAGCTCGTGAAAATCGACGCGCCGTGGGGACAGATCATCGAGTTCCAACGACTGGAGGACGCGTTGAAGCAAGCCGGAACCGTGAAGGCCGTCGCGCTGGTCCACGCCGAAACCTCCACCGGCGCCCATCAGCCGCTGGAGGAGATCGGCGCGCTGTGCCGGCGGCACGGGGCGCTCCTGATCGTCGACGCCGTCACCTCCCTCGGGGGCGTTCCCGTGCAGGTGGACGCCAGAGGGATCGACGCCTGCTACAGCGGCACGCAGAAATGCCTGAGCTGTCCGCCCGGCCTCGCGCCGCTCACTTTGAGCCCCCGCGCCCTGGAGGCGATCAAGGCGCGCAGGTCGAAGGTCCAGAGCTGGTACCTCGACATGTCCATGATCGCGGATTACTGGACCGAAGGGAAACGCGCGTACCATCACACCGCGCCCATCAGCATGGTCTACGCGCTGCGCGAGGCCCTGCGGCTCGTGGTGGAAGAAGGATTGGAGGCGCGCTTCGCCCGCCACCGCCGCCACAGCGCGGCGCTGATGGCCGGCCTGGCGACGCTGGGCTGCGAGCCGCAGGCCCAAGCGGGACACCGCCTGCCCACGCTCAATTGCGTGCGCGTTCCGGCCGGCGCGGACGAAGCCATGGTCCGCAAATCGCTCCTCGCCGAATTCGGCATTGAGATCGGCGGCGGACTCGGCCCGCTCGCCGGGCAGGTCTGGCGCATCGGGTTGATGGGAGAATCGTCGCGGCACGAACACGTGGTGACGCTCCTGTCGGCCCTCGAGCAGATCTTCCACCGGCACGGATGGACCAAGCAGACCGGACAAGCCCTCGCCGCCGCCCACCAGTCCTACGCGACGTCAGCGTGACCCGCTGGCCGATCTGCTTCGCCGGTGGTGCATTGGCACCAACGCGCGTTGACCGCCCCTCGCCTGCGCTCATCTAACCCACGGAAAGAGCGCTCCTTGCTATTCCCCGGCGCAAGGCGCAGAATTTGCCTCTCTTGCCGTGAGAACCAGCGGAGTCACGTCCAACGAAAGGAGGACCGTATGCCGTGGGGATTGCACACCAAGGATGGGCCGGGAAACGGCCGGGTCATGATCGTGGACGACGAGGACACCGTCAGGAAGGTCATGCGCCTGGCGCTGACCAAAGGGGGATACGACGTCGTGGAAGCCGACCATGGGGGCAAAGGCATCGAGGCGATCGGCTCCGACGACAACGCGTTCATGTTGGATGTGATCATCTGTGACATCCGGATGCCCAAGATCAACGGCCTGGAGGCCATTGCCTTCTTCCAGCAGCAATACCCGTCGGTCCCGATCATCGTCGTGACGGGTTATCCGGACCAGAAAATGGCGACTGACTTGCTCAACCGCGGCGTGTTTGATTATCTGGTGAAGCCGGTGGACAAGGACAAGCTGCTGCAGACCGTCGCGGCGGCAATGGACAAACGGCTGGCGTTGCGGCACGACAACTAAAGCAGGCTCTCATGGACGTTTCCCCCTCGACCATTCGAGTCATCATCGTGGGGGCGGGCAAGGGCGGAACGGCGCTGCTGGAACTGTTCACCCGAAGCCCCGACGTCGAGATCGTCGGCATGGCCGATATCAACCCCGAGGCGCCGGGCCTGCGTCTGGCCCGGAACCTCGGGATCCATACGACGACCGATGTGCTCGCTCTCATCGCCGAGGACCGCGCCAATCTGATCGTGGACGTCACCGGCGACGCCGCTATGCGGACGCTCATCCTCCAGCACAAACCGCCGCACGCCGAAGTCCTGGGAGGAAAGGCGGCGCTCCTGGTCTGGAAGCTCGCGCAGCACGAGCATGACCTGCGCGACCAGCTCATCCAGTCGGAGAAGATGGCCTCGATCGGCACGCTCGCCTCAGGGATCGCCCACGAGATCAATAACCCCCTGTACACCATCACCGGGCTTTCGGAGCACCTGCAGGGCGAGTCCAACCAGGAAGTGATCCACGAGTACGTCGAAGAGATCATCACGGCGGGCAAGCGCATTGCCGACATCGTGCAGGGCCTGAACGCCTTCGCCCGTCGGTCCCACGAAGGAGAAACCGGCGACGTCAACCTCAACCACACCCTGGACGAAGCGGTCAAAATGGCCCGGCGGGCGACGGTCCTGGACCAAGTCCAAGTCATCACGAAGTTCGACGACGTGCCGCCGGTCCGCGGCAAGGCGGATGAACTGCTGCAGGTCTTCGTGAACCTCGTCACCAACGCCGTGCAGGCCATGGAAGGCCGCGGCACGCTGACGCTCTCCACGGACAGCGTCAACGGCTATGTCAAAGCGACGGTAACGGACAGCGGTCCCGGCATTCCCCGCAACAACCTCGGCCGCATCTTCGACCCGTTCTTCACGACGAAGGAGCAGGGAAAGGGCACGGGCCTCGGCCTCCATATCGCCCGCGATATCGTGACCCAATACGGGGGCCAACTCACCGCCGACAGCACGCTGGGCCGGGGTGCCACCTTCACGGTCACACTGCCGGCCGCTTCGCAATAGCGCCTTGACAGAGGACGGCTCCCGCCGGATATGATGCGGCATCTCTATCCCGGAGACATGCCATGGCTGCTGAACTGAAAGTGGGTGACAAGGCGCCTGACTTCTCGCTGAAGACCGAGAGCGGAGACTCCGTGAGCCTGAAGAGCCTGAAGGACAAGCAGGTCGTGCTCTATTTCTATCCGAAGGACGACACGCCGGGCTGCACCAAGGAAGCCTGCGGCTTCCGGGACTCGATCAAGTCCATCGGGAACGCCGACGCCGTTGTGCTAGGGGTCAGCATGGACAACGCGGACTCCCATCTCAAGTTCATCAAGAAGTACGCCCTGCCGTTCCCGCTACTCTGCGACGAAGATGGCGCCCTGTCGAAGGCCTACGGCGTCTACAAGAAAAAGAATTTGTACGGGAAGACTTACTGGGGCATCGAGCGGAGCACGTTCATCATCGACGAAGCCGGCAAGCTCAAGGCGATCTTCCGGAAGGTGAAGGTGGACGGCCACGTCGCCGAGGTCCAGGCCGCGCTGAAAGGATGACGACACTCGTCATTCGCCGCGCGCTGGTGATCGACGGGACGGGCGCCAGACGCGAGCGCGCCACCGTCGTCATCGAGGATACCCGCATCAGCGCAGTCGGCGCCGACGCCCGGATCACAATTCCGAAAGGCGCCACGGTCATCGAAGGGAAAGGCCGCACCCTCCTCCCCGGCCTGATCGACTGCCACGTGCATTACTGCCTGGACGCCGGTCCCGACTCCCTCCGTTCGCTGGAACAGGATGATCCGACCGTGACGGCGGTCAAGGCCGTGACTCACGCGCGCGCCACGCTGGAAGGCGGCGTCACGACCGTGCGCGACGTGGGATCGCGCGCCCACATCTCGATTTCCGTGACGCGCGCCATCCGCGCCGGCATCATCCCGGGTCCCCGCACGCTCAACGCCGGCCTCGCGATCTGCATGACCGGCGGGCACGCCTGGTTCATCGGCCGCCAGACGGACGGGAGGGACGACGTCGTCAAGGCGGTGCAGGAGCAGATCCGGGCCGGCGCCGACGTCATCAAATTCATCGCGACGGGCGGCGTGCTGACGCCCGGCACCTCCCCGGGCGCAGCGCAGCTCACGCCCGAAGAGCTGAAGGCCGGCGTGGAGGAAGCCGCGCGCGCGGGCCGGCGCGTTGCCGCCCACGCCCACGGCGCCGAGGGGATGAAGAACGCCATCCGCGCCGGCGCGCACTCCATCGAACACGGCACGCTGCTCGACGACGAAGCGATCGAACTTTTCCTCAAGCACCGGACGTTCCTCGTGCCGACTCTCTCGGCGATCCAGTCCGGCTGCGAGATGGGCAAGCAGGGCGGAATGCCCGACTACGCCGTGCAGAAAAGCGCCGTCTTGGGAAAAGAACAGAAGAAGACTTTCCGCAAGGCGGTCAAGGCCGGCGTGCGGATCGCCATGGGCACCGACGCCGGCACGCCCTTCAACCCCCATGGGCGGAACGCCCAGGAGTTGCGACGCATGGTCGAATTCGGCATGACGCCCATGCAGGCCGTCGAGGCCGCCACCCGTTCCGCAGCGACCTTGCTCGGACTGGAAAGTGAAATCGGCACGGTCGAAGCCGGGAAAGTGGCCGATCTGATTCTCGTCGACGGCAACCCCCTGGACGATATCGCCCTGCTGGAAGAGTCTTCGCGCATCGAGTGCGTGATCCAGGGCGGGAAGATCGTCAAGGGCCCGGCCGCCTAGAATCCGCTCCCTCGCTGCAGAGCCGGTAACAGCAGCGCCCGCAGCGCCTCCATGTCCGCCTTGTCCACATCCGGAACGGTTTCAGCCTGCCGGGAGACTTGCTCCGGATCACGGGCCATCAACTCTCCGAGACTGTGGACGGCGAGAAAACCTTGTGCCAGCTTGTCGTTGACCACGCTCCGAAGGAGCGGCTGGAATACCTTCACCAACGCGGCGATGACGGGGTTGTCGATCCGCGAATAGGTCGCGATCCGGGTTTCAACCTGTTCCCGCCCGTCGGCGCCGATCCTGACATGGCGGCTCAGCAAAATGACGGCTTCGCCGGTGATGAGCGGGATCACCTTGCCGTGATGGCTCCCCTGCATGTGATACACCCGATGCGTGACGTCCTGGTACAGGAGCGTGATCAGGCCCTCGGAGCCCTGGCCGTCGTCGCCCTGGAACGAGACCGCTCCGACGCGCGTGACGCGGTATTCGGCCAACCCCAGCGTGCGGGCGAGGGCGGAAGACAGCACCATGTGGTCCAGCATGAAGTCATAGACCGCTTTCGGGATCGGCGTCGCGTAGGGCGGCATGATGCGGTGGGTCGTATAGTCGTTGACGACCGGCGCCATCAGGCAGAGCGCCGGGTGATCCATTTTTTCGAGCGGGAAGACTACCTCCGGATCGTCCACGCGAACGTCGCAGGCGCGCACGTCCTCGGCTGCGAAGACGCCCAACGAGGCCGCCAGCACGATGACGATGCAGGATGAACGAAGAATGCGCGCTACTCGCCGATCACCTGGACCACGAGGTCGCGCTTCCGGGCGCGCGTGTCGAAATCCACCACCACGATCTGCTGCCACGTGCCCAGCAGGAGCGCGCCCTCGGCGAAGGGAATGGTCACCGAGGGACCTTGCAGATGCCCCCGCAGATGACTATGCGCGTTGTCCTCGCCGGGATTGCGGGTATTGTGCTGCCAGCGCGCATCCGCGGGAATCAGGCGGTCCCAAATCGCCTTGGTATCGGCGCGGATACCCGGCTCGTCTTCGATGATCATGACGGACGCGGTCGTGTGCCGGATGAAGACCGTCGCGAGGCCGGCGCGCAGCCCCGTTTCCCCCAACGCCTCCTGGACGCGCTTCGTGACGTTCTCGATCTGGGTGCCACCGTGCATGTCCAGCCGTATGGGGATGCTCTTCACGCTCACGACGGTCGCAGCCTCCGCAGGTACCGGATTTCGCTCGGCGGCAGCGCGGCGCCGCGGGCCTCGGCGAGAAGCCTGTCGAACGCGCCCTCCGCGGCGAGTTCGCGCACTGCAGTGACCACGGCGGGGCCCACAATGCCCTCCACGCGCAGTTTGTCGAGGTAGGCGAACGCGTCGGACAGCGTCTCCTTCGCGCGCCGGTAGTAATCCTTGCCACGCTGGCGGTTGCTGTACGCCTCGAATTGCTCGCACGCGACGAGCACCTCGGCCAGCTCGCGGACCCAGCGCGGCGACCCCTTCAGCTTCTCGGGATAATAATAGTACAGCATCACGCGTCCCATCCAGGGCGCCCACTTCACTCCGAGCGCGGACAGCTTGGGCCTGGCGACGCGCAACCGGCGGGCAAGCCGGCGCGCGTACCCGAGCCGCATCTCGACCTGCTGGATGGTCCACTGGTCCAACGGCACCCCGAGATCGAGCAGCCCCGCGGCATGCCGGTCCAGGAACGCCTCCGTCTCCCGCCCATACGCGGTGGACGGATGGACCGCCCGCCATTCGCGCGGCCTAGTCGGGATTCCGTTCGTCCGCGCCCAGGACCAGATCTTGCCGAACAAATCCCGGTCGAGACCCGCCCGTCCGAGGTCGTGCAGCAGACAGGCGATCTGATAGTCCCGCACCCGCTGCTCCGGACAGCCGAGGCGGCGCGCGACCGCCGCGCACATGCGGGCGGTGCGAATGGCATGGTGGCGGTCGTAGCCGCGTATCACGCGTCCGGGCTCGCGGGGATCCGGATAGTCATACAACCGCATGAGCCGTGACGCCAGCGCCCGTGGCACGAGAAGCGGCGCCGCGTTGCGGGAAGATACGTTGACGCCCATTACGCCTGCCCTGGCTGCTGCATGGCTTTCCCGAGGGCCCTGACCAGGATGCTCAGCGAGAGTCCCTTGCGGAGAAATTCGTGCACGCCCAGATTCCGGGCCTGATTTTCAAGATCGTCGGTCCCTCCTCCCGTCAGCACGATCACGCCGGCCTGCGGGTCGAGTTCGCGGATCCGTTTGAGCACCTCGATGCCGTCCATCTCGGGCATATGCAGATCCAACAGGGTGAGATCCGGCCGCCGATGCGCGAAGAGCGCGATGCCCTCGCGGCCGCTGTTCGCCGTGATGACCTCGTGGCCGAACGTGCCCAACTCCATTTTCAACAGGTCGCACAGCATCAGCTCGTCATCCACTACCAGAATCGTCGCCATGGCGGTTTCCTTTTCAGCGCTGAGGCTGGGGAAACGATGTCGCCGAGAGACCCGGCCCAAGCTGTTTCACGAGCGGATGCTCCCACCCCCATCCGACCAGCTTGTCGTTCCCCAGCAGCACGGGCGTGAGTTGCTGGTCTGTAATGCCGCCTTCCGGGCCGGTTCCGCCCGTGTAATAGAACAGTGCTTCGTAACGGACCCCGCCGCTCTCGAACGACGCGGTGCGATAGGGGCTCCTGATCCATTCGGTCTTGGTGCAACGCAGCCAGCCGTTGTGGCGCAGATAAAACTCCCTGCTTTCCCAGCTCCACTCCACGCACCCCTCAACCGGATCAAGACGCAACCGCTCCAGCACCTCGTCACGGGACTGCCCAGCGGCCAGCGTCTTGAGCTGCGCGACGGTCCGCGTCGCGACCTCCAAATTCGTCTCGGCCTTTGGACCCGACACGACGTAGTCCAGAGAGCCATAGGTGCACCCGGTTGCCGCCAGACAGACGGCCGCCAGGATCGCGAAGGCCTGTTCCCCTTTCATGCCATCCTCCTCTTCACCGGAATCCGGCTGACTTCCTCGAAGTATTTGACGAAGGCCTTCATCCCGCCGGAGGCCTGGCCCCAATCGAAGCATTCGTTGGGCGCATGGTAGCCGTGCTCCGGCAGGCTCAAGCCCAGGAACATGACCGGCGCCTTCCACCGTTCCGCCATGGTCACGACCGCCCCGATGGACCCGCCTTCACGGATGAACACGGGATCTTTTCCAAAACCGAAGCGCAGGGCTTTCTGGAGGGCCTCCGCGTAAGGTCCGCCCAGGTCGGCCAGGTACGGACGCAGCATGCCGTCTGCCTCCACGCGCACGTCCGGGTTGAGCTTGCGGACATGCTTGCGGAACAGCGCAAACAGGGTGGCTGGGTCCTGATCGGGCACTAGCCGCATGCTGACCTTGGCCTCGGCCCGCGGCGGGATGGACGTCTTGACCCCTGGGCCCGTGTAGCCCCCCACGAAGCCGTGGACTTCAAAGGTCGGCTCGGCCCACAGGCGGCGCATGACCGCAGCGCGGTCTCGCACGCGCAGCTTCGTCAGCTGATGCGCGGCGGCAAAAGCAGCGACCTGGAAGCCCGATCGCAGGAATTGCGCCCGGTCCGCCTTCCCCGGCGGCTTGACCGAGCGGTAGAAGCCCGGGATCGTGACCCGGCCGCTCTTCGCATCCACGCAGGCCGCCACCACGGCGGCTAGCTCCGTCAGGGGGTTCCGGGCGACGCCTCCGGTCAAACCGGAATGCGCCTCGCGTTTCGCGGTTTCCAGGGTGAGCCGCGCGGCCAGATTACCCCGCAAGCCATAGGGTGCCGCCGGGCGGCCACCCGCCAGCCAGATCGTATCGGACACTACCACCGAGTCGGGTTTGCAGAGCAGCGCCGCCCGCCCCAGACCCTCCGCGAAGTGCGGGCTCCCCATTTCTTCTTCGAGCTCCCAGAGGAGCTGGATGTTGAGCGGCACCGCACGTTCGACGGCAAAGTGGGCCGCCAGCAGCGCGGTCAGCGCCGGGCCTTTATCGTCCGTCGTCCCCCGGCCGTAGTAGCGGTCGCCGTCCACGGCAAACATGAACGGCTCGCGCGTCCATTCCGGTTCCATCGCCGGCTGAACGTCGAGATGGTTGTACACCGTCACCGTCGGCCACGCCGGATCGCGAACCCACCCCCCCACGACCATCGGATGGCCGCCGGTTTCAATGAGCGTGGCATCGGCCTTGAGTTCCCTGAGGTACTCGACGGCGACCTCGGCCCCCCGCCGCACGTCCTGCCGCCGGGCGGGGTCCATGCTGACCGTCGGCACCTCCACCAACCGCCCCAGCCACTCCTCAAAGCGGGGGCGACTTTGTCGGATATACTGATCCAGGCTGTCGTACAGGCTCACGCCATCACCTCCAGCTCCCGTACCATGCCCTTGATCGTCTCGAACCCCGTCTGCCAAAACGCTTCCGACCGGATGTCCACGCCGAAGTCCTTGAGCAGCGACTCCGGCGCCCGCGAGCCGCCGGCCGCCAGGAGCTCGAGATACCGGGGCACGAACGACGCGCCCTGCGCCTTGTACAACCCATAGAGCGCCAGCACGAGCAGGTTGCCGAAGCTGTAGGCATAGCAATAGAAGGGACTGGCGAACAGGTGCGGAATCGTCAGCCACTCCCACCGGAATTCATCCGGGACCGCCACGGCGCGGCCGAACTGCCGCCGCAGCTCGGCCAGATAGACGCCGCAGAGATCGTCCATCGTGCCGCCTTCGCCAATGATCCGGTGCGCCTCGCGCTCGAACCGGACGAAGTAGGCCTGCCTCAGGATGGTGGCGTACACGTCGTCGAGCTGCCGGATGAGCAGGCCCTGTTTGACCGCCTTGTCGCGCTCGCCGGCCATCAGCGCGTCCGAAAGGATGCGTTCGCCGAACACCGAGGCCGTCTCGGCCAGCGGAAGCGTCGCATGGAAGGTAAAGATCGAATGGTCGGCCGCCAGCATGCCGTGCACGGCGTGCCCCAGCTCGTGAGCCAGCGTGGCGATGTCCCGGACGTCACCCTTGAAATTCAGGAGCACGTACGGTGTGGATTCCGGGATCACGCTGCAGCAGTAGGCCCCGCCGATTTTGCCGGGGTGGACCGCCGCATCCACATGGCGCTCATCGAGCACGCGCGCCGCCAGCTCCGCCAGCCGTGGCGAGAAGCCGCGATACGCGTCCAGCACCATTTTCGACCCATGCGCGAACGTATACCGCTTATCGGACCCCTGAAAACGCGCGTAGATGTGGTACCGGCTCATCTTTTTGACGCGGCACAGCCGGGCCTTGAGCCGGAAATAGCCCTGAAAGACACCGGCATTCGCGGCGCAGACGTTCAGCAGGGCTTCGACGGCATCTTCGGGAATATCGTTCGACAGGTTCCGCACCGCGATCGGCGAGTGGTGCTTGCGCAGGCTCAGGTTCTCCTGCTTCCAATCCAACACCAGCGTTTTATAGATATCGCCGAGCACGTCGGCATTCGCCGCGTACACCCGGAAGAGCTCGCGATAGGCCGTCTCGCGCACGCGGGCGTCGGGATCGCGCACGTACACCATCAGATCCTCGCGGGCCAGTTTGCGGATCCGGCCTCTGATCTTCAACTGATAGCTCAGGCCGCTGGCCAGGATATCGTAGAGCCCGACCACCGCCTGGCGGCCAGTGACGCTCTTGACGTTGATGATTTTCTCTTCCGGCTCGCTGAGCGCATGCTCCCGGAAACGGCGCAGGGATTCCAGATGGTAGGCGTAGTCCCCCGCCACGGCCAGCAGCCGTCCGGCATTCGCGTCATCGAGCTTCTGCCACCAGAGATCGAAAAACAGCATGCGATTGGCGAGTTCCGCCTGCAGTTCCTCGACAACCGCCTTGAACGAGCGCGCCTGTTGATCCTTCGTGTTCTCCGAGAACCAGAGATAGGCATAGGCCCCGAGCTTGCGCGTCGTCCGTGCGATCGTTTCGGCCAGGCACAGGATTTCCAGAAACGTCTCGGGGGAGATCTCGGGCGAGAGCCGCTCCCGGAATTCCTCGAACCGTCTGACTCGGCCGTCCATCTCTTGTCGCAGCCGTTCGAGGTCCCGGAGCGGATCGCGCAGAAGATCCCCAAGATTCCAGCTTGCGCCGCTTCGGGGAGGACGCCTGGTCGCGGCCGCGGACGGACCTGCCATCACTTGTACTCCTGACCGCAATGGGCGCAGACGATCCAGCCGGATTGGAGGAGGCGTCCGCAGCCGAGACAGACACGGCGGAGCGTCGCCCGGCAGGTGGGACAGAACCGATATTCGGAGTTGAGCAGGCGCCCGCAGCCCGGGCAACTGACGGAAGCATGCTCGCTGACCTCCAGCACCCGCGCCAGCTCTTCCACCGTCGTGATGCCCTGTTTGGCCTTGTCCAGCCCGTCCTGCACGAGACTGCGCATGCCGCTTTCCTGGGCGGCGAGCCGGACATCCTCCTCGGTCGACTGACGGAGAATGAGATCGCGGATGCGCGGATTCAGCACCAGCGTCTCAAAGACGCCCGTCCGGCCTTTATATCCGGTTTCCTGGCACTTGACGCAGCCCTTGCCGGCCATGAACTTGCCGCCCGCCAGACTGACGGCGGACAGGCCGAGCCCGACGACTCCGTTGACGTCGGGCTGAGACGAGGCTTTGCAATTCCCGCACACCGTCCGGACCAGACGCTGGGCGATGATCCCGATCAGCACAGAAGAGACCAGATAGGGGGGAACTCCTATGTCCAGCAGGCGCGTGACGGTGGAAGGCGCGTCGTTCGTATGGAGCGTGGTAAAGACCAGGTGGCCGGTCAGCGCCGCCCGGCAGGCGATCTCGGCCGTTTCGGCGTCACGGATTTCCCCTACCAGGATGATATCCGGGTCTTGGCGGAGGATCGACCGGAGGCCGGCGGCGAACGTCAATCCGATGTCCGCATTGACCTGCACCTGGTTGAGTCCGGGATAGTGATACTCGACCGGATCCTCCACCGTCACAATATTGGTCGTCGGGGACTTGATCCGGTTGAGAATTCCATACAGGGTCGTCGTCTTGCCGCTGCCGGTCGGACCCGTCACCACGACCATCCCCCGATGGCGTTCGATGAGGCCCTTGATTTTTTTCAGATCGTCGGGTGCCAGGCCGATCCCCTCGAGATTCAAGCTTCTGCTCGAGGTGTCCAGGACACGAATCACCGCCTTCTCGCCGAACTGGAGGGGGATGATGGATATCCGAAGGTCCGCCTCGCTCCCTTCCACCGCCACTCGGACCGCTCCGTCCTGCGGCAGGCGGCGCTCCGCGATGTCGAGCCGGCCGACGACTTTCAGACGGGACACCAGGGCCGGATGGAGCGCAGCGGGTACCTTGAGCTGATCGGACAGCAAACCATCGAGCCGGAACCGGACGGTGCCTTCCGGGACGCCGGGTTCGATGTGGATGTCGCTGGCCCCCATCTGGATCGCCTTGCGCATGATGAGGTTCATCAATTGGATGACGGGCGCGTCCTCGGCGTCGGCATCCAGCGCGCTGGGCGTCTGGGATCGCGGCGTGAGCATCGGCTCTGCTCCCGCACCTCCGACGCCCTTCGCCATCAGACGGCCCGCTCCTTCCAGATGCCGCGAATAGCACCGGTTGATGGCTTCCAGAATCTTAGACCGGCTGCCGAGCCTGGCCGTCACCTTGCTGCCCGTCGCGAACGAGAGGTCCCGGACCGCCTCGTAATCCAGAGGATCGGCCATCACGAGTTCCAGCCGTTTCCCGTGCCGGCCGATCGGGAGGGCCGTGTACTTCCGGGCCATGTCCTCTGGAAGGAGGTTCAGCTCATTCGGACCGAGCGTGAGAGAGGAGACGTCGGTATAGGGGACCTTCAGGTGATCGCTGAGAAAAGGGAGCAGTTGTAATTCCGTGATATGGCCGTGGCCGAGGAGAATCTCACCGATCCGTTTTCCCGACTTGCGCTGCTCCGTCAGCGCCTGATCAAGAACCTGATGGGTGATGAGTCCGCGTTTGGCCAGAAGCTCGCCGAGCCGCAACCGGCCAAGTGCTTCAGGCGCCTTGCCCGGCTTCGTCGGTTTCTGGTGCCCGGCTTCCATCCTTGCCCGCCGCCTTACTTCGTGACGAGGAGCGGAACGAAATCCTCTTCCAAGACGGTCTTCTGGCCTTCCTTGTCGAGCATGAAGTCGATGAAGGCCTTGGCGACCGGCGACGGCGGCGTCTTCGTCACGAGCACGAGCGGCCGGCGAAGGGGATACGCTCCGGACGACACATTGGCCAGTTCCGGATCGACTTTATCGATCACCAGCAGGCGGATCGGCACCCCGACGCTGACGTTGCCGAGTCCCGTGCTGAGGTTCACGTAGGACACCGCGTTGAGATTGCCCGACACGACGCGGATGGCTTCCTTATCGGGCTCCACGACGCCTTTTCCGTTCACCAGCTTGCCGACCAGGTTCAGCTGCTGCTCCAGATAGGGCCGCACGCCTTTGCCCTCTTCCCGGTGGATGATGGATATCTTGGCTTCCAGCCCTCCCAACTCATCCCAGGTCTTGGCCTTCCCCGCGAAAAGGTCGGTGATCTGCTTCGTCGTGACGTCCGTGACCCGGTTGGAGGCGTTCACCATGACGGCGATCCCTTCCCAGCCGACCACCGTGCCGGTCCAATTTTTCTCTTGGGGCTTGAGGGTTCTCCCCAAGACCGCAATGTCCGCCGAACCGTCGGCCAGCGCCGCCAGCGGCTCGACGCCTTCCGTCGCCGCGAACCGGGTGCGGACCCTGGGATTCAACTTCTCGAATTTTACGGCCGCCCTCTCGAAAATACCCTGCTCCCGCCCGGTCACGAACAGATTCAGCTTGCCGCTGAGGTCCGAGGCCGCCTCGGCGGACGAACCCCCCGCCAGCCCAAATAGGATTGCGAAAATCGAGATCACGCGCGAACGCATACGATACTCTCCTTCCAGTGTACGTTCATCAACCGTGTGGCGCCGATAATACCACAGACCCTGTAGAGCTACCACCGCAGGGCCGGCGTAGCGGGTCTGCGCTGAAAGAGCTTGATCAGCACGAGTCCCGCGGCAAATCCGCCGATGTGGGCGAACCAGGCGACCCCGCCGCCCAGCCCTCCCCAGCTGAAGGCCCCGTTGATGACCTGCATCGCGATCCAGAACCCCAGAACCACGACAGCCGGCACGTACACCAGGCGCGTGAAGAAGCCGAGCGGAATGAGCACCAGCACGCGCACTTGGGGAAACAGCAAGAGGTACGCGCCCAGTACGCCCGAAATCGCGCCGCTCGCCCCGATCATGGGCACCGTGGACTCCGGCGCCGTGAAGGCATGCCCGAACATGGCCGCCACGCCACAAAGGATGTAGAACAGGATGAACCGCACGTGGCCCATGACGTCCTCGATGTTGTTGCCGAAAATCCAGAGATACAGCATGTTGCCGCCCAGATGCATGAGATTCGCGTGGAGAAACATCGCGGTCAGCACGGCCAGGGACGGCGGCACCCCCGGATCGCCTACCACCGTGCCCGGCCGGAACCATTCGGCCGGCACCGCCGCAAAGGACGCAATGAATCGCTCCTCGGCCGGGCCCAGAGAGATCTGATAGAGATAGACCAGGCAATTCAGGACGATGAGCGCCACCGTGACGACCGGTGTCATGGTTGTGGGATTCTCGTCCCGTAGAGGAATCATGTCTATTCCTTCTCCGGAGCGCTCGGTCGGGCTTTGAGGCTCGGCGCTTTCACCCCCAGCGCGCGCTTGGACAGGACCATGTAGCTGCGAACGCCGAAAACGCCCGTCGCTTTCAGACCGGACTCGGACTGAAGCCGCACCACGGCCGCGCGCGTGGGGGAATCATACACCCCGGTCACGGCTCCTCTGAGCAGTCCCTGCTTCTTGAGCGCCTGCTGAAGCGCCGTCACCGCCGGGCCTTTGTCCTTCCGAACCCGCAACGGAACCGTGATGCCGGGCAAGCCTTTCCATACGATGAGCGCTTCTCCAGCGGCGCGCAAAGGCAGGTCCGACCGGCTCACGACCCGCCGGCCCATCAGGGGATCAAGGATCACAGCCTCCGTCGCATTCAGACCCGCCAGTGCGACGGTGTACCGGAAATCCTCGGGAGTTTCCTTCCAGTCGAGCAGGCAGGGGTAATCGAGACGCTCCAGCAGACCCCAGTCGACCGGCAGCCTGGCCGATCGCAGGCCGGACTGTGTGATCAATCGGGCGGGATCCCGACCTGCCAGCTTTTCAGCCGTGGCGGATCGAAAGAATCCCCACATCTGCAACAGCGAGAGCGTCGCCGTCAGCCGGGCGCTCTTCAGTTGGGCCACGGCGACCGCCGGGTCCGCGGATAAGTCCCGCATCCGATGGTCGTGGGCGGGCACGGCGGAACCCCGCTCGGGGACCATTGCTTCCGGGACTGTGCCGGCGGGCTTTTCCGCGGTTACGGGCTCTGGGCCGGTTCCGTCCAGGCTTTTACTGACCTGCATCCAGGTCGGCCCGAGCCAATACAACGCCGCCAGAACTCCGGCGCCGACCAGCGCAACCAGCGCAACCCACGACGCCGGGACCCGGACCTTCGGCCGCTCCTGGTCTCTTGCTGTCGCCATGATGAGGGATGCGAACGGTCGCACATTTGCTCACCGCTGTCAATGAACGCCCCGGCCCTTGCCGCATGGCATTCCCTCCGGTCGGACTTCCTGTTAAGATGCGGCGTATGAACCGGATCGCCGCCCCTTCCCTCACGCTAAGTGCGTGGCTCCTGCTCGTTCCGGGCATGCCCGTCCCGGCAGCGGACGACGACTTCAAGCTATCCCTGGAGGTACTGACGAGCCTGCTGGCGCACGACCAGGAGCTCGTCCGCGGAGCAGCAGCGACCGCGCTGGCTGAACTGGGACCGTCGGGCACGCAGGCCGCGCTGGCGGCGGCGCTCCGCGATCCCTCTCCGCGGGTGCGCACGTTCGCCGTCCAGACCGCAGGCCGCATGGGATGCGCTGCGGCGCTCCCCGCAGTGCGCGCGGCGGCAGGCGATCCCGACAGCAACGTCCGCATCGCGGCGCTGTCCGTTCTGGGACTCTCCAAAGACTCCTCGGTCATCGGGATCGTTCGGCAAGGATTGCGCGACCAGGACCCCATCGCTCAATTGGTGGCGCGCGAGGCTCTGGTGCATCTCAAGCAATCGCAGGCGGTGCAACCCTTCCTGGCGGCCGCCAGAGATTTCAGCCCCGCCGTGCGCGGCGCGGCCATGGGGATCCTCGGCCGCCTGAAGGATCCATCGGCCCTCTCGGTGCTGACCTTCGGCTTGCAGGACCCGGAACCCTCGGTCCGCTCCTTCGCCGCCGGAGCCTTGGGCGACCTCGGAGCGACGTCCGCCGTGGCCGCGCTGGTGGACGCCCTGAGCGATCAGGATCCCTACGTCCGCAACTTCGCCGCGGCGAGCCTGGGACGGCTCAATGCCAAGGTGGCCATCCCCGCGTTGTGGGGAGCCGTCAAAGACTCCGACTCGCTCGTCCGTCTGGCGGCGGCGGAAACGCTCTTCCGATTGGGGGAAGGTGAGGCGGCGCTGGCCATCCGGGAGCTGCTCAAAGATCCCGCTTACGGCGTCCGGAGCGCGGCCATCGGGGCGATGGCCCGGAGCGATCCGAGCCGTGCCATGGCTCTCGCGCTCGAAGCGTTCGACGACCCCGCCCCGCGGGTGCGCGTGGCGGCGGTCCAGGCGCTCGGGCGAATCGGGGGCAAGACGGCCGTTCCCTATTTGAGACGCGCGCTGAAGGACAAGGACCTGACCGTCCGTGCATTCGCCGCGGGCCATCTCGGCGCCGTCGCGACCGGAAAAAACAATAGCTGCTAGCTCGGAAAGGAACACGCAATGCTCAAATTCCTGGGATTTCTGATGGTCGTGGGGCTGGCGTTCGGATTGGGCATGTACGTCGGACGGCAAGGGCCGGAGAACGTGCTCCACAGAGCGAAACAGCTGGGGGCTGAAGTCGTTGCCAAGACTAACACCGTCGAGCGAAGTCTCACGCTGCGCGCGAGCCTGGTGAACGCAAAGGAACGGCTGGTGCAGGCGAAGTCGGATCTGCTCGATAAGAACTATGGGAAAGCGGCAACCGGCCTGGATGAAGCCGCGCAGGCCCTGGCCAAGGCCAAAGACTCAGCCAGCGACGACCTTCGTGGAACCGTGGAGAAAACGCGGGGAAAAGTGGCGGCGGTGAAAGCCGACGCCCAGGCGCTCAAGCAGAATTTGCAGACGAAAGTGGACGAACTGGTGAAGGAATTG
Organism: uncultured Nitrospirales bacterium; assembly: GCA_964472655.1. Lineage (GTDB taxonomy): Bacteria > Nitrospirota > Nitrospiria > Nitrospirales > NS-4 > SCTG01. Next base: position 112,753 of record CAYYLQ010000001.1, on the reverse strand, counting down.
GATCAGCTGCTGGCGAAATGAGGATTAGGCCGTCCCCGACGTCTCTTCGATTTCTTCCTTCGCCTGTTTGTTTTTCTTCTTCCAGCCCAAGATGATGCGTTCCGCGCGCATTTGGACGGCGAAATCGGGGTCCTTCATGAGGGCCTTGATGGCGGGCTTGCCCCGTTCGTCGCCGATTTGATCGAGGCCCGCGATCGCCGCCATACGCACTTCCCAGTCGTCATCTTTGGTGGCCTCGATCAGCATCTCCACCGCTTCCGGAAGCCCGATCGCGCCGAGCGCCAGGACGGCATGCTTGCGGACATTCCTGTCCTTGTCATTGAGCACCGCCGTGAGCCGCTCCACGGCCGGCAGGCCCACCTCCACCAGCGCCGCCGTCGCGTTGTCTTTGAACTCTTCGTTGCGAAGTTGGACGAACAACGGATCCAGCACCCGCTCGTCCTTGATCCTGCCGAGGATCTTGATGACATAGCGCCGGATCTGGTACTCCCGCAGGGCCTTGATCAACGGCTCGACGGCGGGGGAGCCGATCATCGTCAACGCGTCCTCGGCCGCCTCGCGGACGTTCCATTCGTCATCCCGCAGCGCCGTGATGAGAGGCGCGACCGCCCGCTCGTCGCCCATCTCGCCCAGCGTGATGGCGGCTTCCTTCCGGCGGAACCAGTCCTTGTCCTTCAGGAGGTCGATCTGGATCTCGACTTCGTCTTTGACCTTCGGCTCCAGAGCTTTTTCCTCAACGGGCACGGCTGGCGCCTCCGCCGTCGCGGCGGCCTGTTCGGAACCCGTCGGCACATAGGCGGATTTGTCCGACCCGTCGGGCATGGCCGACGCCGTTTCCGTGGGCTTCGGCGCGGCCTTCGCTTTGGCGAGCTCTTCAGTCTTTTCGTTTTCTTCAGCCATGACGTTCCCTACAATCAGCTGGCGGCTGTAGCCGGCGCCACGGCCGGTTTGGCTTCCTTTTTCTTCCCCTGAGCATGCATCAGCCGCAACGCCAGGGCCCGCTTCTTCCGCTGCACTCGCTTCAGGCGCTTGTGCAACGCCCGCAGCGAAACGTCCCCCTCGGCATTGTCGGTCTTGGCTTTCCGCGCGGCCACCTTCTCTTTCAGCCGCTTGATGTCCGTCTCGATCGGATCCTTCTGTTTAGCCATGTCGTCCCCTAAATAAACCAGAGCGAACCAGTGTCGCCATGAACGAAGCGAACGGTCTCGCTTTTTACGGCACGTTGTGAGTGTATCGGGTCGCCTAAGGAAGTGTCAATGGAAGGTCAAGCGAAAGCGGCGGCCATGCCCTCGACCAATTCCGCATGGTCGGGGTGCTCCTCTGCAAGCTCTTCAGATTCCGACAAACGGCGGGTGCGCCGTGGGTCGCGAAGGACGTCCATCGGCCCACGATACATCGAGCTTGGTCGGCCGCCGACTGCGTAAATCGAGGTCGGGACGGTTTGCGCGCCTTCGCCACGTACGAGCGTCGCGCTCAGCCCGACGCCCCGGCTCTCCTCCGACTCCAGACCCGCCATGCGGCCGGACAAAACACTCGCCCCGCGGGCTCCTATCTGGATCGCTTCGACCACGACGGGGAGCGTTCCAGGATTAACGCCGCCGAGTTGCTCGGCGGCGGCATAGGAGAGGTCGATGATGCGGCCCTTGATGAACGGGCCGCGGTCGTTGATCAGCACCTCCACCTTGCGCCCGTTCTCCGCGTTGGTGACACGGACCACAGACCCCAACGGCAGGAGCCTGTGGGCCGCAGTCAGTTTGAATTGATCGTACACCGCCCCGCTGGCGGTCGGTCGTCCATGAAAATAGCCCCCGTACCACGAGGCGATACCCTGTTCCACATAGCCGGCATCGTAGTCTCCCACGCCTTTGGGGACGGTCATGCAGGCCGGCATGGTTAAAATCGAGACGAGTAAAATACTCTTTATTATTCGCTCAGTTATACCCATTTTCTCCTTTTCCTTAGGTCCACCTCAAGCAGCCAGCGCATCGCTTATGCTGCCCTCTTATGACCCAGCGCATCTTGCTGGGTTTCGATCGACTGTCACGCCCGTTGATGGGGGTGTTGCGAAGATCGCCTGAGAGTACAGGCGCTAGATGATATGTATGAACTACGCCGTTAGTCTACCCAACCCCCTCTTCAAAGTCAAGAAGATTTGACAGGGATTTCTCCCGTCACCTACACTGCACGCCATGACATCGAAATCTTCCCAGGGGTTGCGCGCCACGATCCGAACAACGACCGTCGGTTTCGTCAATCTCGGCTGTTCCAAAAACCAGGTGGACAGCGAGGTGATGCTGGGGGCGCTGGCGAAAGACGGCTTCGAGCTGACCGCCGACCCCGCGCGCGCCGAAGTGGTCATCATCAATACCTGCGGGTTCATCGAGGAAGCCAAGCAGGAATCCATCAACGCCATCATCGAACATGGGGCGCTTAAAAGGAACGGCGTTTGCAAGGTCCTGATCGCCGCCGGCTGTCTCTCCCAGCGTTACCAGGGAGAGTTATTGAAGGCACTCCCGGAACTGGACGGCGTCGTCGGGACCGGCGACACCGGCCGCATCGCCGACATCTGCCGGACCCTCCTCGGGCCGGGCCGCAAGACCCGGCGCGTGTGGGCCAGCCCGCCGCCGTATCTGTACGATGAGCTGACGCCGCGGCTGCGGCTCGGCAAAACGCATTCCGCCTACGTCAAGATCGCCGAAGGCTGCAATCGGAACTGCGCGTTTTGCGCCATTCCGATCATGCGAGGCAAGCAGCGCAGCCGGCCCGTCGAGTCCATCGTCGCGGAGGCCCACAATCTGGCGGCCGAGGGCGTCAGGGAGCTCAACCTCATCTCGCAGGACACCATCAACTACGGTGTGGATCTGGGCGTCCGCAACGGCCTCGTCGCGCTGCTGCGCGAGCTGGCCACGGTCAAAGGCCTCCGCTGGATCCGGCCTTTCTATCTCTACCCCCAACAGGTCACGGACGAGTTGATTGATTTGTACGCCGGCGAGGAGACGATCACGAAGTACATCGACATGCCGTTCCAGCATATCAACGACGCCGTGCTGAAACGCATGCATCGCCTGGGGGACAAAGCGCACATCACGAAGTTGGTGGAGCGCCTGCGCGCCCGCATTCCCGGCCTCACCTTCCGGACCGCCTTTATCGTCGGCTTCCCGGGCGAGACCAAGACGGCCTTCAACGAGCTCAAGTACTGGCTCACCGACATGGAGTTCGACCGCGTCGGCGTGTTCCTCTACTCCGACGAGGAGGGAACGCCGGCCGTTGACATGAACGGGACGATCGATCGCAAGGTCATGGAAGAACGGCAGGCAGAGTTGCTTGCGATCCAGGAAGCCGTCTCGTTGAAGAAAAGCCGGCAAAAGATCGGCAGCACGCTGGAAGTCCTGGTGGAAGGGGTTTCGGAAGAAACCGACCTGCTGCTGGCCTCGCGCCACGAGGGCCAGGCCCCCGAGGTCGACGGCGTCGTGTACCTGAACGAGGGCACCGCGAACGTGGGCGAGTTCGTGAAGGCCGAGATCACCAACGCCGCCGCCTACGACCTCGTCGGCCGCATCGTCGAGTGAGGATTCTTCGTAGCCTCGTTTTCGCGATCCCCGCACTTGCTTTCCTCGTTTCCCCCACCTTGGCCCTAGAGAAGTCAGGCCGTGTGGAGATGGAGGAAGGCCGCCCGCCGGACGTTCAGTTCTCCTTGTCGTTGTCCGACTTCGTGGACAACAGCTCGTTCCGAGCGCGCCCCGACAATACCGGGACCGTAAAGTATCGGTACCTCGGCCATTTCGAAGTCCAGCCGCATTGGGCTCCCCTTGCCCTCGTCCTCGACACAAATTTCTTTACCGATAAGGACGCCCATGACGAATTTCGGCCGTCTGAATGGGATCAAGCCGTGGGATTCCTGTACCGCTACGAACAGTGGGCGGGTCTGCTCCGCTATGAGCGCGACATGCCCATCGACAAGAGCGGCCTCGTCCAGGCGTTCGCGGAGGTACAAGGCCTCTGGCACCAGGATTCTCTCCTGATCAAAAACTCGGAGTTCTATGCCGCGCTCGGCTGGCTGTTCGCCACCCAGACTTACTTTGCCCGGCCTGACAATACCGGGCGGGCTCTCTTTCGGTACGTGCTTCATGGCGAGCTTCCTCTCTATCGGGAATGGGTCTGGTTGATCGGGGATACAAATTTTTTTACGGATCGCGACGCCTCGATTCCAGTACGGCCCAGCGAACTGGATTGGATCGTCGGGCTCGCCTTCCGTTGGAAGGGATGGGAATTGATGGCGTTTCAAGAGACGGATCAGGCGATCGACCGCAGCGGGCTCACCCAGAAGTATTTCGCGATTCAGTTGAAGTGGTCATGGGAAGGAAAACCGTCTATGCCGGAGATTCACACGCAGAGATTTCCAGATAACGCCCTCGCGCAGCGGCTCCGCTGAAAAAAGAAACGGGGGCCGAAGCCCCCGTCCCGGTCCCTCGCGCACCGCCCCTTTTCATTTTACGCCTTCACCGTGATGAACAACGCCGCGCCGCGGCGGTTGATCAGCAGGAGCGCCGGCTCGTCCTTCTTGAGGCTCGAGGCGACCTTCTCATAGTCCTTCACGGACTTGACCGGCTGCCGGTTGATCTCGCGAATGACATCGCCCTGTGCCACTCCCGCGCGGTCGGCCAAGCTGTCCGGCTCCACATTGACCACCACGACACCCGTGGCCTTGCCGTGCAGTCCCGGTTCACGGGCCATTTGCAGATCGAGGCTTTGCACTTCCAAGCCCGCCAGGGCATTCTCCATGGAGGAATCCGCACCGGCCACCCGCGCCCTCTCCGACTGCTCACCAACGGTCACGGTGATCTCCTGCTCATGGCCGTTGCGAATGACCTTCATAGCGGCCTTGGTTCCGACCGGCGTCCGCGTCACTTCCCGCTGCAATGTCGCCGGATCCTCAATGGACTTGCCTTGATAGGCTGTGATCACGTCGCCTTGCTTGAGCCCCGCTCGCTCGGCCGGACTGTCCTCGGCGATGCTGCTCACCAATGCGCCTCTGGCCTGTTTCAGCCCGAACGACTTGGCGAGATCCGGCGTCAGATCCTGAATAGCGACGCCCAGATAACCCCGCACCACCTTGCCGGTCGCCACCAGGCTCTCCATGACTGGCTTGGCCATGCTGGCCGGCACCGCAAACCCGACGCCCTGGTAGCCGCCGGTCTGCGAGATGATGGCGGTGTTAATCCCGACCAACTCGCCGGCTGTGTTGACCAACGCTCCGCCGGAATTGCCCGGATTGATGGCTGCGTCGGTCTGGATGAAATCCTCATACTGCGTGATCCCCATTCGCCCGCGCCCCAGCGCGCTCACGATTCCCAGCGTCACAGTCGAATTCAGCCCGAACGGGTTGCCGACCGCGAGCACGTACTCCCCTACCTGGAGTTTCGAGGAATCTCCCCACCTGGTGAAGGGAAGACCGGACGCGTCAACTTTGACGACGGCGAGATCAGTCTTCGGATCCGTTCCGATGATCTTGCCTTTGAATTCCCGCTTGTCCGGCAGCGTGACCGTGAGTTCATTGGCGCCCTCCACGACATGATTGTTGGTGATGATGTAGCCGTCCGGCGAGACGATCACGCCGGACCCCATGCCCCCTCCGCGATGTTCACGAGGCGGCATCGGCCCTGGCGGTCCGAACGGTCCTCCGAAGGGAGAGCCGAAAAACTCTTCCATCGGATCGCGCTGGCCGCGGTTGCGCGTGCGCGCGGCGTGCGACGTGATGTTGACCACCGCCGGCGTGACGGCTCTGGCCACTTCCGAAAACCCCGGCACGGTTCCCTGGACGACAGGCGCGGCCGGGCTCGCGGCGATCGGTGCGGCTGCGCCGCCCGCGGCATGCGAATACGTGGCGTATTCGGAGCCCAGAAACGCCAGGGATCCGAGCATGAGCAGCCCGGCGATCGCCCCCAGGTTGCGATAGAGCATCATTCTCATGGTATTTCCTCCCTTGGTTGAAAGGCTTTCCGCCCTCGTTTGACTGGGAGGATAGCAGTCGAAGATGAAAGGGGGATTAACGGCAGATTAGAAGTGGCTAATGGACGGGGAGAGTGACCGTGAACCGCGATCCCTCGCCCAGCTTGCTCTGGACCGCGATCCGGCCGTGATGCGCCTCGGCGATCCATTTGCAGATGGCCAGGCCCAGGCCGGTGCCTTTCTTGGCGTACGCCCGGGCGTCGTCCGCGCGATAGAACCGGTCGAAGATGCGTGCCTGTGCCTCGGCGGCGATCCCGATGCCTTGATCCGTAACCGAGAGTCTGGCCGTGCCCGCGTCGCGCACCAGCGCGATTTCGACCTTGCCCCCCCGACGCGAATACTTCACGGCATTGTCCACCAGGTTCAGTAGGAGTTCCCGGAGACGCAGCTCGTCGCCCTGCACCTGGACCCGCTCCACAGAACCCATCGTGATCTGTATCTCCCCCTCCTGTCCCAGTACCACCGCCTGCCGCTGGATGTCCTCGACCAGCGCATCGAGACGCACCGGCTCGAACTCGATCCTGACCTCGCCCAGATCGGCCCGGGACAGGAACAGGAGTTCGTCCACAATCTGAGCCATCCGGTCGATCTCTTCCAGGGTGCTCTCCAAGACCAGCTTGTAGTCCTCGACCGGCCTTGCGCGGCGCAACGCCAACTCGGTCTCTCCCTTCATGACGGTAAGCGGCGTCCGAAGCTCGTGGGACGCGTCGGCGCTGAACTGGCGCACCTGCCGGAAGGACGCCTCGAGGCGGGCGATCATGTCGTTGAAGGTCGCCGCCAGCCGGCCGATCTCGTCCGGCGTGTGCGCGACCGTAAGCCGCTGCGCGAGATCTCCCGCCGCGATCCGCCGGGCCGCCTGCGTGATGGCCGCGACAGGGTGCAGGGCGCGCCCCGCCAGGAACCAGCCCCCTCCCAGCGCGACCGCGAGCGCGGCCGGCAACGACACCAGCAGCACCAGTAACAGGCGCTGCAGCATCTCTTCGACAGAACGCAAGGACGCACCCACCTGGATGACGTTGACCAGGGCTCCGTCGAGCATGATTGGCACCGACAACAAACGAAACGATGATCCGTCCCGGAACCGCGCGGACTCAAACGTCACCCGACCGCTCAATGCCTCCTCCAGGGCCGTCCGGCTGAGCGGGATGTCCATGCGGCTGAAATTCGGAGACTGGATGGTCACCTTCCCAGCAGGGCTGAAGATCTGGAAGGACTTATCCAGGACAGCAAGTTCGGGAAATTCCGCCGCAAGGTCTTCGAACGGCAGGAAGGGACCGACCCGATGCTGCTCCAATGCGCGCACCGCCACAGCGGCTGTTTCTTCCAGAGAGCGATCGATCTGCTCCCGCAGCCCATGCCCCAGCACGGCATAGAGCGCCCCGCCGAAGACGACCAGGATGAGAGCCAACGCCGTTCCGTACCACAGCGTGAGATGGAACCTGATGGAGAACGCCGGCATCAGTCACCGGCCTTCAGCGTGTACCCGCTGCCACGGACCGTCTGAATCAACCTGCGGTCATGGCCGCGGTCGATCTTGTTGCGCAGGTAGTTGACATACACGTCAATGACGTTGGTGAAAGTGTCGAAGTCCTGGTTCCAGACGTGTTCGGCGATCATCGGCCGCGTCAGGACACGGCCGGCATTGCGCATCAGATACTCGAGGAGGGCGTATTCCTTGACCGTCAGCTCGATCCTCTTCCCGCCTCGGGTCACCTCCCGCATGGCCGGATTCAGGACGAGGTCGTCCACCTGAAGGACGCCGGCCGCCTCGCCGCTCCCGCGCCGCAGCAGGGCGCGCACGCGCGCCACCAGTTCCTCGATCGCAAAGGGTTTCGTGAGGTAATCGTCGGCGCCGGCGTCCAGCCCTTTGACCTTCTGGTCGAGTTCGGATCGAGCGGTGAGAATCAGGACAGGCGCAGCAACCTGCGCCTTGCGCAGGGCCATGAGCACCTCAAGGCCCGACATCCCGGGCAGCATGAGGTCCAGGATCACCAGGTCGTAGCACCCCTCCCGGGCCATGTCGAGGCCTTGAGCGCCGTCGCCGCAGACATCGATGGCATAGCTCTCCTCCTCCAGAGCCCGCCGGATAAAGGAGGCCACCTTGACCTCATCCTCGACGACCAGAACCCGCATACGGAGGAATTATAACAGGTGGATAGAAAGCTTACTTGACGGGCTTCTCCTCGGTGAGTTTCCGGACCTGCCCGGCCAAGCTGCCCGTGAGGCGGGCCAATTCCTGCTCTCGCTTCTTCTGTTCGGTGATGTCGATGATGGTTTCGGCGATGTGGAGGGCGCCGGACCGGTGCCTGATCGGCGCAAACTGGATCATCACCCATTTTCCGTTCGGGAGCTCGACGTCGGAACTCTGCATCTTCCCGGTCTCGACGGCCTTGGGCATGTTGCAGAAGGGGCACGGCGCCTGGAGCTGGACGATCTTCTGATGGCACACCTGCCCACAAATATCGCCGAGATTCCCTTGAGCAGCCTTGTTCTCGAAATGCACCCGATACGTGTTGGGGTCGATGATCGTCAGGATATTGGGGGTCGCATCAATGAGGTCCTGCAGTTCGTATCCCCCTTCGCCTTTGTGCGACATGGCGTACTCTCCCTCCCGGATTTGTCCTCAGGTCTTTTCCTTGCTCATTCCGTTCGGTTCTCCAGCGACGGCAGGCAACCGAACCGTAAAGAGCGCTCCATGTTCGGGCTTGCTCTCGCACGTGATCGTCCCGCCCAAGGCCGTCACGGTCCCATAACAAACGGCAAGCCCCAACCCTGTGTTCGGCCCCGGCCTTCTAGTGGTAAAGAGCGGCTCGAAGATGTGCGGCAGGTGGACGAGGGGAATGCCCGGCCCATCGTCACCGACCCGGATCTGGACGTACCGGCCGGCAGCATCCGAGCCCTCCGCGTCGTCCCTCTCCGGACTGACCGCAGTTTCGCACGTGATGACATAGCCCTGACGGCTCGCGGTGATTGCCTCCCGGGCATTGGTCACAAGATTGACCAGGACTTCCTGTAAGGCCTGAGGGTCGGCGAGCACATGGGGAAGGACCGGCGATAGCGACGTCACGAGACGGATATCCAGCCTGCGCAGGTCATGCTCCAGCATGCGCGCGACGTCACGCACGCACGCATTCACGTCGCATGGCACGTTCGAGCTGGGCGCCGGCCGGCCGAACTTCAGGAAACGCGCCGTGAGCGCCCGCAGCCGATCGACCGCCTCCGCCATTCGACTGACGTCGTCGCGTACCGCCTCGAGGGAACCGCTCTGGAGGTGGGCACTGGCCAGCGCGGAATAGCCCGCGACGACGAGAAGGGGGTTGTTCAATTCGTGCGCCGCGGAGGCCAGCAGGTTCCCCATGACTCTCATGCGCTCGGTCTGAATCATCCGTGCTTGCCCGCGCCGGTACTGAGTCAACACGCGCTGCGTCAGTCGATTGGCCGGCCTGGCAAGCAGCTTGAGGCGAAGCGCCTTGTTTCGCTGGATCGGGCCGACCATCCGAGGGTCTCCGCTGGTGTCGAGAATCACGTCGGCCCGGCGCAGCAGCGGCAGCCGAACAGGGTCCGCGGTCGTCGAAATCCCGGCGGCGGAGGCGATTTCGAAGCCCGGCGAGGACGGGTCGCGGTCCGCGATCACCAGAATCTCGATCCCGGATACGTTCAGGAGTGTGGTGAGAAGTTCGGTCCCTTCCGTTCCGGCGCCAAGAATCGCAACTGCTAGCGGCTTTGCCATGATTTCGCTTCCCAACAGTCCTCGAGAAAGACAAGCAAGGCGTATGCCCGGAACGACGTGATAGCTTACCTAAACGTAAGCACTATATCTACATTGTTTTTAGAGTGACCCCCCGGCAGCTTGATAGACCGCAAACCTTGTCGGCGCACTGAGATGAGTATGCAGTCGGATACCTAGGCTATCCGAATCGATACTCCGAACCTAATTCCGATGGCTCAATGGTAGATATAGAGCGGCGCGTCGTCTTCGATGACGCGGGTCTCGCGTTCGATGCGATCCCGGAGGTACTTGGGCAGGACGAACTGGGCCGTGCAAACCTCACCGGTGAGATACTTCAACGTGCCTTTGACCCGCCGGCCGATCATGCCGTCATAATCACCGGCCGAGGACGACCGCGGGCTGATCGCCTTCGAAGCCAGTTGGAATCCCCATGGCAGGCCGAAACAGGGCACGTTGGCCGTATAGGGACACACGACCGGAAAGGCGGTTTGGAGCGTTTTGTAGATCGCACTGACGTTGAGCAGGTCGTGAGGCGCCACCGTCCCGGACTGGAGCGCGATCGTCCCCTGCGGAGAGAGCCGCCGGCTGACCAGCTGGTAGAACTCGCGCGTATAGAGGCGATAGCACGGGCCCTCCTCGATCGGATCGGACAGATCGATGATGATGACGTCGAAGATCTCATCGTGCGTCTCGATCCACTGCCGCGCATCCTCGAAAACGAGTTCGCTCCGGGGATCGTCGTACGCGCCGGCATGGAAGTCCGGTAGAAATTTCCGGGAGACTTCCACGACTTCTCGATCGATGTCCACCATCAACGCCCGCTCGACCGTCCGGTGCCGGAGCACCTCGCGCAGCGTCGCCCCCTCCCCCCCGCCGACGACCAAGACGCGCTTCGGGTCCGGATGCGTCAGCATGGCCGGGTGGACGAGAACCTCATGATAGATGAATTCGTCCGTCTGCGTGGACTGGACCTTGCCGTCCAGGACAAGCGAGCGGCCGTAGCCGCCGAATTCGACGACCTCGATGCGTTGGAAGGGGGTCTTTTTCGAGAAGAGGACGGTCTTTACTTCGTGGACGTGTCCCTCGCCAGGCCCCAGCCGCTCATGAAACCACTTGGAGTTCTTTGGGCCGGCCATATGCGAAGATCTCCTTCGCCTCCTTGGCGACCTTGGCGGCCACTTTGGCAGGCTTGGAGTCAGGGAGCAATCCGCGCTTGAGTTCTATCAGCGAGGGCTGGCGGGACTGGAACTTCTGCACGAGATATTGCGCGGCGACCTCGGGACTGAGGGTCTCGCCGCAGGTGAAAATGTCCACGGCGGCATACCCGTGCTCGGGCCAGGTATGAATCGCGACGTGGGATTCGGCGATGACGACGACGCCGCTGATGCCGAAGGGACTGAATTGATGGAAGTGGGTGCCGACGATGGTCGCCTTCGCGATTTTGGCCGCGGCGACCATGATCTCTTCCACTCTCTTTACATCATTGAGGAGTTTGGGGTTGCATCCGTTCAACTCGAGCACCAAGTGCCGACCTAGTGCGTGCAATTTATTTGCCCCCTTTCGCTGTATTGAGAGTGGCCAATTGATCGTCTATCGCACCTCCCCAATCGGGATATTGCGGAAAATTCCGCGTCCCGATAATTGTGTGTGAATATAGCGTAACGATTCCAATTGTCAATAAATTTTTTACCCGCGCCGCAAATTCTTCCCGGCGTCCTTGCTTGACTGCTCTCCAAGCCAGCGGCTAAGATGCCTCCCACATCGGAACCACACGCTCCATCAGCGCATCCATGATCCAGGTCGAGCATCTCACCAAACACTACGGCCACAAGGTCGCGATCGATGACGTCAGCTTTTCCGTTGCCAAGGGTGAAGTCCTGGCCTTTCTCGGACCGAACGGCGCCGGCAAGACCACCACCATGCGAATCCTCACCGCCTCCCTGCCCGCCACAACCGGCTCCGTGCGGGTGGCGGGCTATGACTGCTTCGACCAGCCGAGAGAGGTGAAACACGCGATCGGGTACCTGCCGGAAGTTCCCCCTCTCTATACCGAGATGACGGTCAGCGAATATCTCACGTTCGTGGGCCGCATCAAGGGCATCGAGTCTGAGCGCCTCTCCGGCGCCCTGGACCGGACGTTGGAGCAGCTCTCGCTCGGCGAGGTGCGGGGCCGGCTGATCGCCAATCTCTCGCGCGGGTTCAAGCAACGGGTGGGCCTCGCGCAGGCCCTCCTCCACGATCCCCGGGTTCTCATCCTGGACGAGCCGACCGTCGGGCTCGATCCGAAACAGATCATCGAGATCCGGCAGTTGATCAAGGCGCTGGCGGGCTCCCACACCATCATCCTGAGCACGCACATCCTGCCCGAAGCCACGGCAGTGGCGCAGCGCGTGGTCATCATTCACGAAGGGCGGATCGTGGCGGAAGATTCCCAGGACCAGCTCTCGACCCGCCTGCGGCGCTCCGAGAAGGTGAGCCTCACGCTCAAGCGCCAACCGCCCGACGCACGGGAACGCCTCCAGACCCTCCCCGGCGTGCTGTCGGTCCATCCGGAGGGGCCCGCCACGTTCCTGGTCGAGGCGGAACTCGGGCATGACCTCCGGGACGACCTCGCCCGCTTTGCCGTCCGGAACGACTGGGGCCTTCTGGAGTTGAAACTCGTGACGATGACCTTGGAGGACGTTTTCCTTCGCCTGACACAGCATGAAGAAGGAGTGGAGGCCCAGTCATGAGCCCGGTCGGCGCCATCGCCAGGAAAGAAATCCGTTCTTATTTCGTGTCGCCGGTCGCCTACGTCGTTGCCTCCGTCTTTCTCCTGCTCATCGGCTTGCTGTCGTTCCTGGCCGCCGTAACCGCCAGCAACCGGAGCCTCCAGCTGCTGCGCGGCCAGGGGAACCTGCCCGAGTTGAACCTGAACGAAATCGTCTTCCGTCCGGTGTTCTACAACATGGCCGTCGTTCTGCTCTTGGTCTTGCCCATCCTGACCATGCGCCTGCTCGCCGAAGAAAAGAAGCTCAAGACCATGGAACTCCTCGTGACCTCCCCCGTCACGGTCACGGACATCGTCGTCGGGAAGTTCATCGCGGCCTTCGCGGTGTTCGCCGGCATGCTGGCCCTGACCGCGGTCGGTCCGCTCGCCCTGGCCCCCTTCGCGCCATTCCGGTGGGAACCCATCCTGACCGCCTACCTCGGCGTGCTCCTCATGGGCGGACTGTTCCTGAGCGCCGGCATCCTGGCCTCCGGCCTAACCGAGAACCAGATCATCGCGGTGATCCTCAGCTTCGGAGTCCTTCTCCTGTTCTGGCTCTTCGGATGGGCCGGGCAGGTGTTCGCGGAGTCGGTGTTCGGCAAGGTTCTCACGTACCTGTCTCCGCTCGATCACTTCGAGCACCTGGTGAAGGGGCTGGTGGCAACGAGCGACCTGGTCTATTTCACGGCCGGGATCGTATTCCTGCTCTTCCTGACGCACCGGGTGGTCGAGTCCCAGCGATGGCGATGATGTCGGACCGGCTGACGTTCTTGCTGGGAACGCTGGGCGGCGTTCTGGCCGGAACCGGGGGGGTCATCTACCTGGTGGCGCCGGAGCGCACCGGGATCGTCGCCGTCGTGGAAGGCTTGGCGGCGGCCTGTCTGACCGTCTTCCTGGTCGCGCATTACGAGCTGTTCAGGGAAATCTCGACGCGCCGGTCCACCCGGTTGGGCCTGAACAGCCTCCTGATGGTCGTTCTGTTCGCGACCATTCTTGGCATCGTCAATTTCCTCGCCGTCCGCCACGGCGTCCGCTGGGATTTTTCCGAGACGAAGCGGTTCACCCTCGCCCCGCAGACGGCCCGCATGCTGCGCGAACTGTCGCGGGAGGTCAAAGCGACCGTTTTCACCGGAGACCAAGGCCCCGCCCGCGCGGCCTATCGCGATTTGTTCGACAGCTACAAAGCCCACACCGCCAAACTGACGGTGGAATTCGTGGATCCGGAGAAAAAACCCGGCGTCGCCCGCCAGTACGGCATCACCAGGCCGGATACCGCCGTGCTGGAGAGCGGCAAGCAGGAAACCCGGATCACGTCCGCGACCGAGCAGGAACTCACGAACGCGCTGATCCGCGTCATCAAGGACGAGAAGAAGACCCTGTACTTCCTGACGGGCCATGCGGAGCACCTCTTGGAGGATGCCGACAAGGGCGGATACTCCTTCCTGAAAGAGGCCCTGGAGCGGCAGGGCTATACCGTCCGTTCACTCTCACTCTACGAATCCAAGACGATCCCGCTCAATGCCTCGGTGCTGGTTCTGGGAGGGCCCCAAAAAGCGGTGTCTCCCGAAGAGCAGACCCTTCTCGCCGACTATGTCAAGAAGGGCGGCCGGCTGCTCGTACTGTTGGATCCCGGGTCCCGAGCCGGCCTGGAGGGCTTTCTGGAGCATTGGGGCCTGCAGGCGGACAACCGGACCGTCCTGGACACCCAGACCATCCTGGGCGGCGACTTGACCATGCCGGTGGTGAACACTTACGGCACCCACGAGATCACCCAGGATTTAGGGCAGGTCTTCACGATGTTTCCCCATGTTCGCCCGATCAGCTTTCTCGACAGCAAGGCCAAGGAGTGGGCCTTTCACCCCCTGGCCAAGTCCAGCGCCCGCAGCTGGGCGCGACCCGAATCCCCGTCCGCTAGAAATGGCCCAGCCCGCGATTTTGATCCCCGCAACGATACACCGGGGCCGCTGACACTGGCAGGGCTGGTCCTCGCCCGCATGAGCCCGGCGGAGAATGTCAGGCAGCCGGCGATCCTGTTCATCGGCGACTCGGATTTCGCCAGCAATGCCTATCTGGACTTCTCCGGCAATACCGATTTCATGTTGCATGTCATGGCCTGGCTGGCCGAGGAAAAGGACCTGATCACGATCGCGCCGAAAGACGTCGCGCTGGGCACATTCTTATTGACGGCGGCGCAATCCAACGCGCTGTTTATAGTGCAAGTTCTCGGCCTCCCCGGCTTCTTCCTAGCCGCAGGGTTCGTCGTGTGGCGCCGCCGACGCCGTCTCTGAGCCCGCCGCCTATGTCCCGCACAGTGCCGGCCCTCTTCCTCGTCGCCGTCGGGCTGGGGCTCTACCTCTGGCTGGTGGAGATGCCCGCCGAGCGGAAACAGAGCGAGACGGAAACCGCCGCCAAGAAGCTGGTCGACTTCGAGGAAGAGGACGTGCAGGCGTTCACGCTCGCCACACCGCAGGGCAAGATAGAGGTCCTCCGGGAACAGGACGGCCGCTGGGTCATCCGCAAGCCAAACGTCTTGGAAGCGGATGCCGCGGCCGTGGACGAGTTCCTCCACACCCTGCTGCTGGCCCAGGTATCCCGCGTCGTGGACGAATCGGGAGTGGACCTCGCCGGCTACGGTCTTGACGCGCCGTCCCTGACCGTTTCTTTCCTCCTGGCTTCCGGGACCCAAACGATCCGCCTCGGAGATGCCGGGCCCCTGTCCGCCACACTCTATGCCATGCGCGAGGGCGCGCCCAGGGTCCTCCTGACGACCCTCTCGGGCCGCGACGTCCTGATGAAAAACCTCCGGGAGTTCCGCCGCAAACGGGTCTTCCAGTTCAACCGGCATCAGGTGACCAGATTGAAGGTCGCGACCGCGCGCGAGACCGTCGTGCTGTACAAGGAAGGCCATGGCGACAAAGAGAAATGGACGATCAAAAGCCCGGCCGAAGCGCCGGCGGATCAGCCGGAGGTGAACAGTCTGCTGTTCGGCTTGCAGGACCTCAAAGCGCAGGACTTTCTCGACGATCCAAAAGACCGGACGGCCGCACGCGCGCGGTTGGGACGACCGCTGGCGACGTTCACGCTGCGCGTGGGCGAGACCGACCGCACGCTGTCCCTGTTCATCGATCCACAGGACAAGCGGCTGGCCTACGCAGAGAGCACCCCCCAGGAGCCTCTGTACAAGGTCGCGCCGGGCGTCGCCCAGGACCTCGCCAAGGGTCTGTTCGCCCTGCGGAACAAGCAGCTCATCGCGGCCGAGCCCGACCGCGTCAAGACGCTCGTCATCAGGACGGCCGGCCAGGAATACTCCCTCACCCACGAGGGGACCGACTGGCTCGTGGACGGTGATCCCCAATTGAAAGCGGACGCCGCCCGTCTCAACATGTTCGTCACCCGCGCGGTGCGGCTCCAGGCGGAACGAAGTGTGACCGAGAAACCGGCCGATCTGAAACCCTACGGTCTGGCGCCTCCGACAACGGAATTGATTGTCGCGGACGAACAGGGTAAACCACTAGGCCGGGTCGCGTTCGGACGGGAAGAGCAGGGACTGGCCTACGCACTCGGGTCGGCGATGCCGGGGGTCTTTCAAGTCCGCTCCGACATTCTCAAGGAGATTCCCCAAAAAGATACACTGCTCTCAGGCAAAACCCATTCCCAACACTAAAATTTCATTTTATCCAGAAATTGTGCTAAGATCGGCACCTTAGTTAATAGGTGTGCCAGAAAAGAGCGGGACTCTCCTGCACCGGAAAGGAACACGGTGACAATGGATACACCGAGAAAGAAACCGCCGTTTTGGCAACGGCAGTTTTATGTCCACCAGATCCAGAAGACCTATGCGCTCTGGTTCGGCCTGTTCATGTTCGTCTCGTCACTCCTGGTCTTCGGCCTCGCTTTCCTCGTTCCATTCATTCCTCCGGCCATTAAACTCGCTTCACCCATCACCCTCGAAGAGCGGGCCATGGCCGCCAAACAATTTATCTTCCTCGCCCAGACAATTCTGCCCGGCCTCATAGTCCTCATCCCGACGGCAGCCGTTTTCAGTATCTACCTGACCCATCGGGTGGCCGGACCGCTGTTTCGCATCGAACAGACCGCCAGGGAAATGATTCGGGGCAACCTTGCGATTCGGATTCGACTCAGGAAAGGGGATGAGCTGCATGAACTCGCCGGGCTGGTCAACGAGTCCCTGAACAACCTCGAACGGGCGTTCCTGGAAATTCGAGGAAGCCAGACCCGCGCACGCGAAGCGGTATCCTGGATCATGGATGAGATGAAGAAGCAACCCTCGGTCAATCACGAGATACTGGGCCGTCTGGAAACGGCCCTCAAGCAAGGGGAGCAGATTCAGGAGACCCTGAAGAAGTTTCAGGTCTCCCAGCCGCATGCGTAGTCCAGCAAATGGTCCGTTTTGATGACTCGCGCGACCGTGCGAGAATCGAAAGGGTTCTCGTTAATCGAGCTGTTGGTCGCGGTTTCCGTCGTCGGCGTCCTGATCAGTATCGCCTATCCCCTGTTTGAAAATTTCATGAAGAAGGCCAAAACGGTCGAGGGCGAGGTGGCCTTAAACGAAATCAGGAGTCTTGAGAATCAGTACTACTTTGCGAACCTGATATACTCTGATGATCTTCCAACCCTCGGCTGGAGACCGGACGCGCCGTTAAAGTATTACACTATTACGATACAGCTGAACGGGCCCGGTCCGCCTCCATTTTTTTACCAGGCCATCGCCACAGCCAATCTGGACAACGATCCTGACCTGGACGCTTGGGTCCTCACGCAATGGACGGACGGCACGAGCGACATCCAGCACGGCTGCATCCCCGGAGGGGTCGGCACGGTCCAACTCAACTGCGCGGATTAGTTCCGTCTACGGCGTTCGGATCACGACGAGCTTGTCTGTCCCGGACTCGGCGCCCCAGACTTCGCCATGACGGCCCAGAATTTGACGCACCTGTGCGTTGGCGCTGGGCAATAGAAAGGATTCGAATTTCTCCGTTAGTTGTGTCGATCATGGCATCACCTTCTCGTTCCAGCCCCCGCCCAGCGCTTTGTAGAGCTGGACGACGGACACCAGATGGAGCCGGCGGGTGGCCGCCAGCGACAGCTCGGCGTCGAAGAGACTGCGCCGGGCCGTGAGCACGTCCAGATAGTTGGAGACTCCGCCTTTGTACCGCAGGTCGGCAAGGTGCAAAGCCGATCGCAGCGCAACGACCTGGGCCTCCTGTGCCTGAGCCTGCTCGCGGGCTGTGCGGACCGCCACGAGAGCATCCTCGACTTCCTTGAAAGCCACAAGGACCGTCTGCTGGTATTGGGCCAAGGCCTGTTTGGCCTGGGCTTCGGCCGCCTGCTGTTGGAACCCTAACGTCTGGGCG
Organism: uncultured Nitrospirales bacterium; assembly: GCA_964472655.1. Classification (GTDB taxonomy): domain Bacteria; phylum Nitrospirota; class Nitrospiria; order Nitrospirales; family NS-4; genus SCTG01. The sequence goes on along the minus strand of CAYYLQ010000001.1, from coordinate 94,890 downwards.
TTGAGAATCGGTCCGGTCAACCCCAGGCCGGCAACCGCATAGTCACTGCTACCCAGACTCGACAGTTGCGGACTGGCCACCCCGAGGAGCCCCGTGAGCGTGATCTGCGGAAACCGCTGTGCCTTGGCGACCCCGACCCTGGCCGTAGCCGAAGCCAGTTGTTGCTCCGATTGAAGGATATCCGGACGACGCTGGAGCAGTTGGGAGGGGAGGCCGGCCGGCACTTCGGGCGGCATGACCTGTTCGGTAAGCGCATGCCCCCTGGGGATTTTGACGGGATTCCTTCCCAGCAGCACGCTGAGTTCGTTCTCCTTCTGGACCATCTGACGCTCCAGATCGGCCGTTCGAGCCGCGGAGTTGGCCCGTTCCGCCTCGAACTGGTCGAGATCCAGCTTGGGAACCACCCCTTGTCGCAGTCTCGCCTCAGCGATTTTCACCGATTCTTCCCACGACTGGAGCGTGCGCCTGGCGATGTCCAGTTGCATGTCCAACTGGCGGAGATCGAAATAGGCCTGGGCCACGCCGGCCACGAGCTGCAAAATGACCGCCCGCCGGTTCTCCTCTTGGGCCAAGAGGTCCGCGCGAGCCGCCTCATTCTCCCTGCGGACCCGCCCCCAGAAATCAAGCTCCCAGGACAGATGGCCCTGCCCGGAATAGCTGAATGGCGTGGGAAAGCCGGGGATCCTCGCCCCTTTCAATCGGCCGAAGGCGGGGGCATTGGCATCCGCGCTGATCTGGGGGACAAAATCCGTTCGCGCGATGAACAGCCGGGCCTGAAATTCTTCGACGCTTGCGACCGCGCGCTGCAGATCCTTGTTTTCCTCCAGCGCGATGCGGATCAGCGTGTGGAGTTCATCATCGCGGAGGAGTTCCCACCAGGGCATATTGGCAATGGATTCGCCCTCCTTCCCGGCCATGCGGAAGGACTCCGGGGTCGGAATGCCGGGACGCGTATAGTCCGGCCCCATCGCGCAGGCGGCCAGTAGCAGCATCCAGAGAGCGACCGGGGCGAGACGACGCATCAGTGCTCTCCTCGGGCCGCAGGTTCAGCTGGCACCGCGCTACTCGGGTTTACAGCCGCTTGACCAGAACGGCGTTGCGCCAGCTTCCGGACCAGCACGAAAAACAGCGGCACGAAAAAGATGGCCAGGAAGGTCGCGGCGAGCATGCCCCCGAAGACGCCGGTGCCGATGGACTGGCGGCCGGCGGCTCCCGCGCCCGTAGCAACGACCAGAGGCGTCACGCCCATGATGAAGGCCATGGAGGTCATGATGATCGGCCGGAACCGCAGCTTTGCCGCCTCGATGGCCGCCTCGGTGGCCGGCATGCCAGCGTGGTATCGATGGTTGGCGAAATCCACAAGAAGGATCGCGTTCTTGGCCGAGAGGCCGATCAGCGTCACCAACCCGATCTGGAAGTAGATGTCGTTGGTCATCCCGCGGAGCCAAACTGCGGACAAGGCCCCGAAGACGCCGAAGGGGACGGCCAGGATCACGGCAAACGGCACCGTCCAGCTTTCATATTGCGCAGCGAGCACCAGAAACACCATCAGTAGGCCGAACGCGAACGCCGCAACCGACTTCCCTCCTACATTCCGTTCCTGGTAGGAAATCCCGCTCCAATCGACCCCATAGCCCTTGGGAATGAGCACCTCCTTTGCAGCCCGCTCCAGCGCGTCAAGAGCCTGACCCGAGCTCGCGCCGGGCGCCGCCGCTCCCAGTACGAAGGCCGTGTTGAACCCGTTGAAGTGCGTCACCGGGTCCGGCCCGCTGGTGAATTCCGTTGTGACCACGGTGTTGAGCGGGATCATGTACGGGCTCTGCCCGTTCTGCGCGCGCACGTAAATCTTGGCGATATCGCCGGGACTCATCCGGTACTGCGCGTCCGCCTCGGTCTGCACCCGGTAGACCCGGCCGAATTTGAGGAAGTCATTGACGTAGAAGTTGCCGAAATAGGCCTGCAGGGTGTCGAAGACATCGGAAATGGGCACCCCCAGCGTCTTGGCTCGCTCCCGGTCCACGTGCGCATAGAGCCTTGGCGCGTTGACGCGAAAATTGGTGCCGATCGCCCCGATGGATGGGTCCTGCCTGGCCCTCGCAATGAACTCCTCGGCGACGGCCGAGAACTTCTTGAAGTCGCCCCCGCTGGGATCCTGGATCTGCACCGAGAACCCGCCCGTGGCGCCCAGCCCCCGGATTGAAGGAGCGTTGAAGGACAGAATCAGCGCCTCGGGAATCTTCGCGAATTCCCGGAAGGCGGCTCCGATCAGCGCCTTGACGTGCTGGTCGGGACGCGTACGTTTGTCCCAGAGATGCAGGGGCGTGAACAGGGTCGCGGAATTGGGCCCGCGCGTGTTGAACACAAAGTTCTGACCGACCAGCGCATCCGTGCTGTGGATCACTGGAATGGACAGGAAATACTTCTCCAGCTTGCTCATCACCTCGGTGGTCCGTTGCAGAGAGGCGCCGTCGGGAAGCTGGACTATGGAGATGAAGTAGCCCTGATCCTCCTCCGGCAGGAAGCTCGACGGCAACACCCGGAACAGCGTGGCGCTGAGGACGATCACGACGCCGAAGACCGCCACGGCCAGAGCCGCCCGCTTGATGACCTGCGCGGCGACCGTGGTATAGCGGTCCCTTGTCCAATCGAAGAGTCTGTTGAAGAGCGGGAAAAAGCCTTTGCGTGGCCCCTCCTCTCCTCCCGGCTTCAGTACCAGGGCGCAGAGAGCCGGGCTGAGCGTGAGGGCGACGAATCCTGAAATCGTCACGGAGATCGCGATCGTGATCGCAAACTGCTTGTAGAGCTGGCCCGTGATCCCGCCCAGGAATCCCACCGGCACGAACACGGCACACAGCACGAGCACGATCGCGATAATGGGAGCCGTCACTTCCACCATGGCCCGCTTGGCGGCCTCCTTGGACGAGCAACATTCTTCCTTCATGTGGCGTTCGACGTTCTCGACCACCACGATAGCGTCGTCCACCACGATGCCGATGGCCAGCACCATGCCGAACAGCGTGAGGGTATTGATGGAGAACCCGAGGGCCTGCATGCCGGCCAAGGCGCCGATGAGGGAGACCGGCACCGCCACCGCGGGAATCAGCGTCGTCCGCCAGCTCTGCAGGAACAGGTACACGACTAGAATGACTAAGATCATCGCGATTCCCAACGTCAACGCTACCTCATGGATGGAGACCTCTATGAAGCGGGTCGTGTCATAGGGGATGTCGTACTTCACGCCGGGGGGAAAGCTCTTGGCGAGCTCGTCCATCTCCCGTTGAATGCGCTTGGCGGTATCGAGCGCGTTGGCGCCTGGCGAAAGGAACGTGATGAGAAACGTGTTGGGCTTGCCGTTCCACCGCCCTTCGAGGTTGTAGGATTGGGCGCCCAGTTCGACTCTGGCCACGTCCTTGAGGCGGACCATGTCTCCGTTCGGAAGCGCCCGGACAATCATTTCTTCGAAGTCTTTCACCTCCGTCAGGCGGCCTTGCGTGATCACCGGGATGGTAAGCTGCGTGCCCTTGGGCGCGGGCTCCCGCCCGACCAGGCCGGCAGGAAAATCCCGGTTCTGTTCGCGGACCACGTTCGTGATGTCGGTCGTCGTGAGGTTGAGCTGTGCCATCCGGACGGGATCCAGGATCAGCCGCATGCTGTAGTTCTGGCCCCCGAAGACCAAAGCATCGCCCACGCCGCGGAGCCGCTTGATGTTGTCGAGCACGTTGATGATCGCGTAGTTGGATAGATAGAGCATGTCGAACCGTGGGTCGCTGGAGCTCAGCGCCACGACCGTCAGCAGGTCCGGAGAGGTTTTTTTCACCGAGATCCCCTGGCGTATGACCTCGTTCGGGATCTGCGGCTCCGCCAGCTTCTCGCGGTTCTGCGTCTGGACCTGTGCGATATCCACGTCGGTCCCGATCTCGAAGGTGAGCCGGATGGTCATGTGCCCGTCGTTGGTGCTGGTGGAATCGTAATAGAGGAGATTGTCGATGCCGGGGAGCTGCACCTCGATGGGGCGGGCCACCGAATCCGCCACCACCTCGGCGTTCGCGCCCGGATAGTCGGCCTCGATCTGCACCACCGGAGGCGTAATGTCGGGAAACTGGGAGATGGGCAGAGTCTGCATCGCCGCGAGGCCCACCACCACGATGACGATGGACAAAACCGACGAGAAGATCGGACGGTCGATGAAAAAGTGGGAGATCACAGGTCTTCCTTCACCTTGGTGTCGATCGGCTTGCCGTCGGAGACCACGCCAGCATCAGCGGCGGGAACCGGCTTCACGGGCGCGCCTGGCGAAATTCTGTGCATCCCATCCACCACCACTCGCTCGCCCGCACGGAGCCCTTCCTCGATAAGCCACTGAGTGCCCTGCCAGTTGGTGGCTTGGACGTTACGGACTTCCACCTTGTTGCCCTCGCCCACGACATAGACGACGGATCCCTTGGGTCCCTGCTGCACGGCCCGTTGCGGCACGAGGATCGCGCCGGTTCTCGTATATCCCTTGACGCGAATCTTGACGAACTGCCCGGGCAGCAGCACCCGCTCGTGATTGGGAAAGACGAACCGACCCTGTCGGGAACCCGTTTCGGTGCTCAGCCCCACGGAGGCAAAATCCAACTGCCCCTCGTGCGGGTAGGTAGTCCCGTCGGTGAAGGTGAGTATCCCCCGGAGCTGGTAGAGGTCCGGCCGCTCGACTTTCTTTGTTGCGAGTTGCTGGCGCCGCTGCAGGAGGTAGCTCTCCGGAGCGCTCCCCACGACATACATCGGATCCACCTGGTGGATGACCGTGAGCAGGTCGGTCTGGGCGGAAATCAGCCGGCCTTCGTAGAACTTGGTCCGCTCGATCAGTCCGGAGATGGGCGCGATGATGCGCGTGTTGTCCAGGTCGAACTGGGCCTTCACCAACTGCCCTTGGGCCGACTCCAGCGCCGCCTTGGCCGCCAGGTCTTCCGCAACGGCGTCATCCACGTCTTTCTGGCTCACGGCCTGTTCCGCCAGCAGCGGCTTGACGCGGGCGAGGTTCTGCTTCGCCTGGACCAGCCGCGCGCCGGCCTGGGCCACCATCGCCTTGGCGCTCGCCACGGCCGCCTCGAACGGCACAGGATCGATCAGATAAAGCCGGTCGCCTTTTTTGACGTCACGGCCCTCACGAAAGAAGAACTGCTTGATGATGCCCGTCACCTGCGACCGGATCTCGACGATGCGGGAGGCTTCCGCCTGCCCGATGAACTCCGGATCGTCTGGTATGGTCTGCGCAGCTACCGTCATCACCCCCACTTCAGGGAGAGGACGAGCAGGAACGGAGCCAGCCTCTTGCTTGCAGCCCAGCAACCCGGCCGCTCCCACGCACAGGAGGAGGCTTAATGCGAGTCTCGGCGTTCGGTCACGGTAAGCCATATCACCTCCTGACAATAGATTGAGCCGTCACTGATCGAGCACACAGCATGAACATTGCCCACGGCAAAAAGCAAGCCGGTGGCATGTAGCGCCTTCCCGTCATGCCACCGTCATTCCCAACTGTTCCAATGGATACTTGCGCTCGCGCCAGGCCCCGACCCCGCCGACCAGCGGCCGGACCCTCGTGATGCCGTTTTTCTTGAGCAGGAGGGCCATCCGGGCGGCGGTCACTTCATTGGGACAGGCGCAGTACAGGATCACGTCCCGATCGCGCGGGATTTCATGATGCCGCTGTTCCAGTTCCTCCACCGCCATCCGCAGCGCGCCGGGGATCGAATAGGGGTCAACCTGAACATCGAGCGGCTGGCGCAGATCCACGATCATCACCTCCCGGCCGTCGTCCATCAGTTGTTTGAGCTCGTCCGCGGTGATCCGCGCAATGCGCAGTTCGCGCAGCAGGAGTTGCCGGTGGATGTATTTGTAGGCGATGTACAACGCCAAGGCGCCTACGATCAGCACGACGAGCGAGCCACCGAAACGCGCCGCCTGCGCCGCGAACTGCTCGATCTGATCGCTGAACAGATAGCCGGGCCCCACGAACGCCGCCGTCCATAACAGGGCGCCCAGTCCGTTGTAGCCCAGAAATTGTCTGACTTCGACACCGAACAGTCCCGCGAGAGCCGGCGTGATGGTGCTCAATCCTGGAATGAACTTGGCCAAGACGAGAGCCCACACACCGTGCCGACCCCAAAAGTTCTCCGTCCGGCGTACGCAGGAATCCGGCTCCAGGGAGATGCGGCACAGCAGGTTTAGCGAATACCGGCCGCGGTGGCGACCCAGTTCATACCAGATCAGATCGCCAAGCGAACAGGCCAGAACAGACAAGCTGACTGCCAGCGCCAGATTCATCTTCCCGGCGCCGGCCAAGGCGCCGGCCGCCAGAAGCACGGGGACCGCGGGAATCGGCAACCCGATTTGCTCGGCGAATACCGCGGCGACAAGGACGAGGCTTCCATGTCGGATCAAGAATTGCGTCACGTCATCCATCAGAGCCGTTCCTCTTCCAAGTCGTACACGTCGAACCAGTGGTACACCACGCGGTGGCGCGGGACGTACTTCTGGACGTAGTCCTCCATGTACTCCTGCAGTTCCGGGGTCAGGTCGCTCAAGCGCAGGTCACGTTCCTTATTGTTCCAGATGACGACGTCGGCACGGGAGCGTTTCTTGGCGTGCTCGCCGATCCACGCAGCGACCTCGACGTCGGTCGCTCCGGTGGCGACAAATGCCCTGTACGCATTGTAGTCAATCTCGGCGAACTTCAGCCACCGCTGATCGAGCGGGCAGTTGGAGTGGTACTCGCCCTGCCAGCCGACGAGGACGGCGCGGCATTTGTCCAGCGCGCGGGCGGCGAGCACGTAGCCCGCCAGCGTTTCACGCGGGCTGCGCGGGAACGCTTTGCCGTTCCGCAGGTCGCGGGCCAGCAGTTTGACTTTTTCAAGGTCTTCTTTCAACGCCGTCGCTTGCATCGTCCTACCTCCTTCAGGCTATCGTCTCTGTCGGTCTCGCTCACGCGGCCATCACGCCGCCGTCCACCGTCAAGATGCTGCCGGTCGTCCAGCGCGACTCATCAGAGGCAAAATAGACCGCGGGCTCAGCAATCTCCTCCGGCTGCCCGAGCCGGCCCATCGGATGCATCCCCTCGAACCAAGCCTTCATCTTCGGATCTTTCAGCATGACTTCGACCGGCGGAGTAATGACACCGGCCGGGCAGATACTGTTACAGCGAATGTTGTGTTTTGCGTAATGCACGGCCACTGTCTTGGTGAGCATGTTGACGCCCGCTTTGGCTGCTTGGTAGGCGTGGGCCTCAAAGCCGGGGATGGCCTTGAGCCCACCGACCGTGGAAATATTCAAGATCGAACCTCCGCCCTGTTTGAGCATTTGGGGAATGGCCGCACGAATAAATCGGAAAGTGCCCTTCATGAACACATCGAAGGTCTCATCCCAAACCTCATCGGTGATCTCGTGGAGCGGCGCCGCATGGAAGATGTTGCCGGCGTTGTTGACCAGGATGTCGAGGCGGCCGAAGGCACGGACTGTGTCTGCCACTGCCTTCCGTACATCCTGTTCATTGGTCACATTGCCCTGGACAGCCAAGGCCTTCCCTCCTTTCCGCTCAATCTCTCTGACGACGCGATCCAACTCGTCCTTCCGCCGGCCGGTGATCGCGACCTTTGCGCCTTCTCTCGCAAACACCTTCGCAATCGCTTCGCCGATGCCGGTCCCGCCACCGGTCACAATCGCCACCTTGTGTTCGAGTCTCATGGGCGTGTCCTCCTAAAAGTAGTCTGTTGTACTCAATTTCGTCATTCAGAAGATGGGTTGCACATCCGCCTGCTGCCGCCGGACGCTTCCAGCTTGGGAGCGAAGCACGACGAGGACTTTCAACGGCCGGGTCAGGCTCGCGTTCTTGAGCACATGGCCTTGCTTCGGCTGCAACGTCGTCACGGCCCCGGGATTCAACGCGACCTTCGGCTTGCCATCCGCTTCGAGGTAGCCTGCGCCTTCCAGGACATAGACGAGCTCGGCACCGGGATAAAAATGCCGCGCGTCCGCCGTCCCAGGCGCCAGCTCGACGGTCACGACTTTCCATTCCCTTCCTTCCGCCCCCGCGGCACCGGTGATGACGAAAGCTCCCAGGACCATCACGAAAGTTGCCAGTATCACCTGTTTCATCGTTTTCTCCTTGTTGGGCATCCAGTCAGCCATCACGCCTTCCTTTCCTGTGAATGCGTAATCCCTTCCACGATGCACTTGTTCAAGCACCCCGTCGTCATCAGTTTGGCTCCTTCCCGGTACATTTTTCTCAGCAGCTCTTTCCCATCCTCGCCGATGAAGGTGACCGACGACAAATCAATACGCACAGGATGCATCTGCTGCGTCCCGGCGGCAGATCGCCAGCAGAGTTCCATTTCCTTCACCCAGGGTCCGGCGAGTTTCCCTTCAAGCGCGAAACTCATTACCCCGGCCGTAATCTGCATGGTGATTTTCAGCATGACCGTTCGTCCAGCCCCTTAGCTCGTCTTCGGCATGGCAGCCGAGCGATGCCGGCGATTGCGGAGAATGACCGGATCTACCCGCTCGCCGCACTGCACGCAACGCCGCACCGGAATATCGAGTAGGCCGCTGTCATCGCGGAGATCGAAACACCATTCGGTCACCAGCAGGCCTCCGCACCGCGAGCACCGCGCCGTCCCGACAAGTTCCTTCCACTCGGCGGCATCCGCCGTCTTCAGATTTTCCGTTGGAAATCCAATTGCCGTTACCATCGCCGCCTCCCCATTCGTCAGATGCGTCATACTCCGGGTAATGGCAATTCGCATTCCAACGCGCTCCAATCCTGTGAAAGTCAGCTAACGCACTGAAACCATGGATGGTTGGAGCTTGCTAGAGGACCGAGCTTTGCCCGGGGAAGGATGTGGTGCCGACGAAATAGTGCCGATATCTCGGCACGTGCCGAGATATCGGCATCAGGATTGGCGGGAGATGCCGAGCTTCCTCATTTTCGATTGCAGCGTCGTGCGCTTCATACCGAGTCGGGCGGCCGCGCCGGAGGATCCTCCGATCACCCAGCTGGTTTCACTGAGGACGCGCAGGATGTGTTCGCGCTCGGCCGCTTCCAACGTGGTCGCTCCGTTGGGAACTGCCGGCGCCGACGCTTTCAATTCCCCCAGTGGAACGTGCAGGTCCGGGCCGCGAGAGAGAATCACTGAACGCTCGATCAGATTTTCGAGCTCGCGGATGTTGCCGGGCCAGTGGTACTTCGCAAGAGCCGTCATCGCCCCGGCCGGAATCGTCTCGATCCGCTTGTTCATCAGGCGGGCGTATTTTTGCGCGAAATAGCGGACGAGCAACGGAATGTCCTCGGGACGCTCCCGCAGTGGAGGAGCCGTGATGGGAAACACATTGAGGCGGTAATAGAGATCGCTGCGGAACTGTTTTTCGGCAGCCATCTGGGTCAAGTCCCGGTTTGTGGCGGCCACCAGACGGACGTCCACGCGAATCGTCCGGTTGCTCCCCAACCGTTCGAATTCCTGTTCCTGCAGGACGCGCAGCAGTTTGGATTGCAGCTCGATGGGAATGTCGCCGACTTCATCGAGAAACAGCGTACCGCCGTGGGCCAACTCGAACCGGCCGACTTTCTGGGCGATGGCGCCGGTGAAGGCGCCCCGCTCGTGGCCGAACAGTTCGCTTTCCAGCAACCCTGTGGGGATCGCCGCGCAGTTCATCTTGACAAAGGTCCGCTCGTGACGCCTGCTCACATTGTGGATCGACCTGGCAACCAACTCTTTGCCGGTGCCGGTCTCCCCCAGGATCAGAACCGTAGAATCGGTCGGCGCGACGGTTTCCACCTGCTTCAGGATGCGCTTCAGCGCCGCGCTTTCCCCGATAATCTCTTCGAAATTGTACTCGGTGCGGATTTCGTCTTCGAGATAGAGTTTCTCCTTGGTCAGCTTGTCTTTCAACTCGGCAATCTGCTGATAGGCCAGCGCGTTGTCCGCCGCAACCGCGACTTGCTTGCCGACCTGCTGGAGAAATTCCACGTCCGCCTCGCCATAGACCCCTTTTTGCAAACTCGCAAAGCCTATGGCTCCCAGCCGCTGCGCGGCCGTGGTTAAGGGCACGCAGCAAAAGGAGTTGATCCCGTCTTCCTGCATGAGCTGAATAATCCTCGGCCAGCGATGTTCGCTGGCAATATCCGGAATAAGGAGAGGCTGCTGGGTTTGCCACACCATCCCGGATGGAGAATCTTCAATCGGCTCTTCGTGACCGCCCACGATGTCGGCCGGAACATTCGCCTGAAGGGTGTGCAGCCGCATCGTATTGCGCTCAGGGTCATGCAGGCACAGGCCCACGAAATTCACATGCACCACACGAGGAAGGCGCTGGGCGAGGTCTCGACACAGTTCGTGCAGGTCCCTGTGGACAGCGATCGCCTCCACGACTTCCAGCAGGGCTTGGTACTGCTCCGCCAAAGTCTCGCAGGGAGATGCAGCACGCCGATCCATAGGCACTAAGTATGCGCCTAGCGGTCGTGTCTGCTCAAGAGGGCTCATTCATCTGCGTTGTGCCGGCCGTCACTTGGCCGCCGGGACTTTCGGCGCCGCGCCGATGCTGTCCAACCCGGCCTTGGCACAGGCGTCGTCCAGATGGCCTCCGGGCGCCCCGCCGACGCCGATGCCGCCGACGAGCTCGCCTTCCATCTCGATCGGCAGACCGCCGCCCAGGATGAGGATTTTGTCGTTTATATCGCGCAGCCCCTGAAGAGGAGGCGTCTTGGCGACCATCTCGGCAAATTCACCCGTCGGCCGGCGCAGGCTGGCAGCCGTATAGGCCTTCTTGAAGCTGCTGTCGGTCGTGTGCGGGCCAGCGCCGTCTCCCCTCATCAGCACCTTCAGCACGCCGGCTCGGTCCACCACCGCCGTGCTCACGCGATAGCCGTCCTGCTTGCACTTTTCCTGCGCGGCGGCCGCGGCCTTGCTCGCCAGCGCGAGCGGCAGGGTCGCTTCGCGGGGCAACTCTTCGGCTGCAGCCGTGGCATGTGCGATTCCGAAAGACAGCATCGCGCCGAGCGCGATTGCAAGCGCACGAAGGTTCATTCCGGGAAGCCGTTCGATCAACATTCTCGTCCCTCCTTTTTCGGTTTCATGCATCAATTCCCTTCACCGGCGACCACCGGTGACGTCTTCCCCCAGCGGCCGGTGAACACAAAAGCTTTTAATGGCTTCCGTTCCCTGGGAGCCAACTCGCGCTTCTTGAGCTTTTCCGGCAGACTTTCCGGATCGCCGGGATAGCCCAGCGCGATTGCCGCTACCGGCTCGAACTCTTTCGGAATACCATAGAGCTCTCTGACCTTGTCCGGATGGAAGCCTGCCATCTGATGCACTACCAATCCGAGCGCGGTCGCCTGGACAGAGAGGTCGGCCACCGCCTGGCCGACATCGTAATAAGCATGGCGATTCGGCTCCCCTCCTTCTTCAAAGGACATCCCGGCCACGGAGACCATGAGCACCGGCGCGCGCTGGGCCCACAGACTGTTGCCTTCCACCAAGCAGCTCAACAATCGGCCGTATTCAGCCTGATCATCCTTCGTCGCCACGAGGAAGCTCCAGGGCTGCTCGTTGCTGGAAGACGGCGCCCAGCGGGCGGCTTCCAGCAGACTCCGCAGACGGTCCGGCTCGACCGGCCGATCGGAGAACGCCCGCGGGCTCCACCGCCGTTTCAAGAGATCATGAATCGGATACTGGGTCGTTGCTGGTTTTTCCACGTTGATCTCCAAGAAAATAGTTCAAGTTCAGTTCACGTCGTGACGAATGTCCCCTGACGGAGTTCCCGCAGCGTCTGCTCGATTTCCTCTTGCGTATTCATTACGAACGGACCATACCGCGCGATGGGCTCGTGCAGCGGCTGCCCGGAAACCAGTATCAAGCGCGCCGGCGTCGCACCCGCGATCACCTTTGCATAATCGCCGTCACCCAACACGACCAGCCTCGGAGACGAAATCATGGTTCCGTCTTCTTGATCGGCGCCGGCGAATTTCGCCTCGCCTTCGAATATGTACGCGAACGCCGCATGCCCCCGCTCGATCGACTGGACGAACGAACCTTGCGCAGGAACGGACACATCCAGGTAGATAGGATCGGCAGCAATGCCGGTCACCGGACCGCGGACCCCATCAACTGTCCCGGTAATCACCCGAATCCTCGTTCCGTCCTCCTTTTTGATTTCAGGGATCTCGTCCGACCGGATTTCCTGATAGCGCGGCTTGGTCATCTTGAGCCTCGCCGGGAGATTGACCCAGAGTTGGAATCCGGCAATCCCTTCCGGGCGCACTTGCGGCATCTCCTCGTGCATGATGCCGCGTCCGGCCGTCATCCACTGCACGTCCCCCGCCCCGATGCGTCCCGCATTGCCGAGCGTATCCTTGTGCCGCACTTCACCCCGCAATACATAGGTCACCGTCTCGATCCCTCGATGGGGATGCAGCGGGAATCCGGCCTCGTAATCGCGCCGATCGTCGGACACAAAGTGATCCAGCAACAGGAACGGATCAAGATGGTCCACCCTCTCGGTCCCAATACTGCGTTGGAGCCTGACCCCGGCGCCTTCCGTGACCGGTTCAGGCTTAATGATTTTTTCGATTTTTCGAGGACTCGTTTTCATGGACGGCCTCCTTTCATCCTTACAACTTCTTTGCGATCGTCCCGTCCACCGACCATTTGCCCGCGCCCGCAATCATCAAGGCGAGGCTCATGCCGATGACCAGCAGGTGATATTCGAACCCCTCACCGGCCTGCTTGCCGAACCAGTTCATGAAGAAGCCGTTGGGCCAGTGGACCATCGCGATCGCCCCGAGCATGATGACCGTGACGCTGGCCGCCGTGAACCGCGTCAGGAAACCCAGCAGCAACCCGAGGCTGCCGAAGGATTCGCCGATGATGATCAGAAAGGCCACGATCCACGGCAAATGCATCGTGCCCGTGAAGAACCCCAGCGTTCCGGAAAATCCGAATCCGCCGTACCAGCCCAAGAGCTTCTGGGCGCCATGGGGGAACAGGACCACCCCCAACATCACCCGCAGGATCAAACTCGACCAGGCCTCATCCGTCCGAAACAGGGTCTTCATGGCAGCCCTCCTTGGTTAGTCTTTCTCGAAGCTATTCTTGAGCCGCAGGAGCAGTTCACGCAACTCGCCCGCCTCTGCCGTCGTGAACGCCCGCTCGAAGTACGGTTTCATATAGTTGATGTGGGCCGGAAAGACCTTTCGAAAAAGATCGTCCCCTTTCGTCGTCAGCCGGATGATGAAGCAGCGCCGGTCTTCTCGGGACGGTATCCGTTCAACCAGGCTCTTCTTCTCCAGCCGGTCCAGGACGCCGGTGAGCGTCCCTTTCGTAACCAGCGTCTTCTCCGAAAGCTCCTTGCACATCATCCCCTCGGTATCGCCCAAGGTCGCGATCACATCGAACTGGGAGCCGGTCAGCCCCAGCGAACGGATGTGGGAAGCGCCCTTGTCCAAGAGCGCGAAGTAGGTTTCCACGAGCGGCCGCAACACCTTCATGAATGGGTCCTTGCTTGGTTCAGGTGTCGGTTTGCGCGCCATCACGGGCCTCACGTTCGCATTAGAATAGTCCTAACTAGTACTATTTTCAAGCCCCCGCAAAATAAAGCCCAGCTATCCACATAAATCACGTAAAATCAATGCGCTCAAAGCACTCACCGCTATGGAGTGACATGTTAAAACCGGCCTGGGGCAGACCGCCCACGCTGCTGTTTGTCTTCCTCCTGCCCGCCCTCTGCGGTTGCGCGGCTCCCGTTCAAGAGCTGTGGCCCCCGAAGGACGGCGCGCCCTCCCATACCATCGTCGTCTCGCTTGACACGTGGCACGCCATGATCGCCTTTGCCCTGGAGGAACCGCGGCGACAGGCCGGGGCACGTGCCGATGCCCGCCCCGCGCCCTTGCTGGATCGGAGGGCGGCGTTCGAGGAGTGGGGCTACGCCGAGCAGGCGTGGTATCTGGAAGGCCGCCAGGGATTCACCGGCGCCGTCCGGGCGCTCTTCTGGCCGTCCCCGGGCGTCATTGAAGTGGGCTTGCACGGCCGGATCTGGGCCTCGCGGACGCCCCAGCCGCCATCCGATGTGTTCGTCATCCGCCTGAGCGAAACCGGCTACCAACGACTGCGCAGACACCTGCGCGCGACGATCGGCGGGACCGAGCCGTTGCTCGTGACCGGCGGCTCCAAATTCTATCCGTCCAAGCGGTCGTACCATCTGTTCCACCAGTGTCATCAGTACGCGGCCCTGGCGCTGCGGGAGGCCGGCCTGCCGGTGTCGGCGTTCTGGTCCTTCAGCCGCGCCGGCCTTGCCCTGCAACTGCGACGGACCGTGGAACTGGCCGGCGACCAGAACGTGGCGCTGGCGATCGAGGACTTCCCGGCAGGCCGCGAGGCGAAGTGATATACTTTTTGCAATGAGCGCGCCAGCCCCGACATCGGTCGTGCCGACGAAATACTGGCACCGCCTCGACGACGGACGCGTCCAGTGCGACGTCTGTCCCCGGTTTTGCAAACTCCAGGAGGGCCAGCGCGGACTGTGTTTCGTGCGCGCCTGCGAGAACAGCCGGGTCGTGCTGACCACCTACGGCCGCTCCAGCGGCTTCTGCGTCGACCCGATCGAGAAGAAGCCCCTGAATCATTTCCTGCCGGGGACACCGATCCTGTCCTTCGGCACGGCGGGCTGCAACTTATCGTGTAAATTCTGCCAGAACTGGGACATCAGCAAGTCCCGCGAAATCGATACCCTGGCCGACGAGGCCTCGCCCGAAGTGATTGCAAAAGCCGCCCAGCAGTTGGGCTGCCGGAGCGTGGCGTTCACGTATAACGACCCGGTGATCTTCCTCGAGTACGCGATCGATGTCGCCCAGGCCTGCCGCGAGGTCGGCGTCAAGTCCGTCGCCGTGACGGCGGGCTACATGTGCGAGGAGCCGCGGCGGGAATTGTACCGGTACATGGACGCGGCTAACGTGGACCTCAAGGCCTTCACCGAACAGTTCTACAAACAGATCACCGTGGGGCACCTCCAGCCGGTGCTGGATACCCTGGTCTACCTCAAACACGAGACGAACGTCTGGTTCGAGATCACTACCCTGTTGATTCCGGGCGAGAACGACTCGGAGAAGGAGATCGAGGAATTGACCCAGTGGGTGATGGAGCACCTCGGTCCGGACGTGCCGCTGCACTTCACGGCCTTCCACCCCGACTTCAAGATGCTGGACAAGCCGCCCACGCCGCCCTCCACGCTCACCAGGGCCAGACGCATCGCGGTGAAGAACGGCATCCGGTACGCGTACACCGGCAACGTTCACGATGAGGCAGGCGGCAGCACGTACTGCCATCAGTGCGGACGGACGCTCATCGGCCGGGACTGGTACGTGATGACGGAGTGGCATCTCACGCACGACGGCCTGTGCCCGTATTGCGGAGCGCCCTGCGCGGGCGTCTTCGAAGCACAGCCGGGAAACTGGGGGGCCAAGCGCCTGCCGGTCCGCCTCAAGGATTTTTCCCGCTAGCGACTAGAAATACTTCGCCAGGATCTCCGCCGCCTCTCCGGCTCCGGTCGGAGGAGACGCCCCTATCTTCGGCCTGCTTGCCGACGCCGCCGCCAGAGCGGATTCCCAGCGTCCGGCCGCAAAATCCTCCGCGGAGAGCTCCACGCCGTATCCATAGCGGTGGAGGTGCTCGACCAGGATCGCCTCATCCGCGAAATTGTACCGCCTGACATAGACGACCGGCTTCCGATAGGCGACCGCCTCAACGGTCGTGGCATAGCCCGGCTTGGTCACGATGACATCGGCGGAGGCGAGCAGCGTGCTGAAGGACAGCGGGATGGACTCGGTCGAGCGGATCCGTCCGGCTCCCGCCGGCACGGGCCCGCTCACGACAAAGCGATATCCCTGCATCCGATCGAGGCGATCGCAGGAAAGCCCCTCCAGCGCAATTCCGCCGAAGGCCACCAACGCCACCCGCTCATTCGCGCCGACACCGACCGCGTCCCGCAGCGCGCCCGCCTCGGATTTGACGAGCTCGGCAATCGGGCCGACGTCGGCGATCTTCCGGAACGCGCCCATGGGAATGCCGGGCGCGATGCGGATCATCAGTGCGGCCGCCCGGTAGGACTGCCGGATCCGCCCGATAAGCTGAAGACGTTCGCCGCTGTCCGATTCAAGAAACATCGCCAGCACGGCGTCCCAGGTGAGATTGCACAGACCGACCGCCGGCGTCTTGGCGACAGCGCCCGCCTCGAGCGCGAGATAGGAAATGTCCGCCAGGACCAGCTGGGGCTCGCGGGACCGGATCGCTTGGGCTTCGACTTCCACACGGCGTTCCCAGTCTTTATGAAAGCGCAGGTGCGCCGACCACGTCGCCTCCACGTCGATGGCGAGCGGCCCTCGCTGCACGCAGCCGACGTCCTGCTCGGCGGGGCTCAGCTCCCAGGGGATGCGCAGGCGGCCTTCGAAGAATCGCGCCGGCACCTGCGTTCTGAGGATCGCCGTCAGCCCGGAGACTCGGCGGCCCAGTTCGTTCAGAACCGGAATCACCTGCGCGGCATGGCCGAACCCGTGGCTGGAGATGGCGCACCAGATCTTCGGCATAGGCTGATGCTTTTACCAGAGGCTGCACGTCGTTTGCTATACTGACCGCCGATGAGCTTCTACGCCACGTATCTGTTCCCGTATCTCATGGACTGGGGCATGGGAGGCCCGAAGTTTCAGGAGCAACGCCGGGAAGCCCTCCGCCCGCTGCATGGAGACGTGCTGGAGATCGGGTTCGGCACCGGACTGAACCTGGTCCATTATCCGCAAGCCGTGACCGGCGTGGTTGCGCTGGAACCGGCGCGCCTCCTGCCGGGAAAGGTCGCCCGCCGAATTGCCGCGGCGCCCGTGCCGGTCGAGCTTGTCCATGGCTCGGCCGAACAGCTTTCCTTCGGCAACCGCCGCTTCGACTGCGTCCTGAGCACATGGACCCTCTGCACGGTCCCGGATGTCGCGGCCGCCTTGCGGGAAGTGCGCCGCGTGCTCAAACCCGGCGGAGCATTCGTGTTCCTGGAGCACGGCCGCAGCGACCGTCCGGGAATCACGAAATGGCAGGACCGCCTCAATCCTCTGCAACAGCGCATCGGCGTGGGCTGCAACATGAACCGCGCGATCGACCGGCTGATTACGGAGGCCGGTCTCAAGCTGGATCGACTCGACCGGTTTCAGATGCCGGGGCTCCCCAGGCTGGTGGGCGAGATGTATCGCGGGATCGCTTCCGCGCATTGATTACGGCGATGGTGCATGGTACCGTTTGTCCGGACGCTCGCTCAGTGGCCCCGTAGCTCAGTTGGATAGAGCAGCGGTTTCCTAAACCGTTTGTCGTCGGTTCAATTCCGGCCGGGGCCACCAAACAGAGCTCGCTCGCCCCTCATTCCCCTTTCCTGCCGTCCAACTCTTTGATCACGCGACTCGTCAGATCAACCGAAGGGTGATTGAAGAGCACCAGCGCTCCATAGCCGTTATTCCCCTTCTCCACAACAAGGCTAATCTGTTCCTTCTCGGCAATCTCCCGGACTACCTGTTCAATGGTTTTCGTGAACTCGCCCAGCAACTCGGTTTTCTTGGTCTGGACCTCCCGCTCAAGCTCCTGAACCCTCCGCTGATATTCCATCACCTTCTGGCGAAACGCCCCCTCTTTCTCCTGCCTCGTCGCAGCGCTCAAGCCTGCCCCTTGCTTGTCCAGGTCTTCCTCGATCTTTTTGAGATCCTCCGCTTCCGAGTCCAGCAGCCGTTGGCGAGTCTTC
This sequence comes from uncultured Nitrospirales bacterium, assembly GCA_964472655.1. Taxonomy (GTDB): domain Bacteria; phylum Nitrospirota; class Nitrospiria; order Nitrospirales; family NS-4; genus SCTG01. Next base: position 77,097 of record CAYYLQ010000001.1, on the reverse strand, counting down.
ACATAGTCGGCCAGTGAGCCTTTGATCTTTCTCCCCGCCTTGGTCGCCTCCAACACTTTTTGCGGTTCCACTACTGCGATCTTCAGTTCCTCCTCCGCCCATGCCGGCAGCCCGAATGCCAAAACACACGCGCCGACGAGGATGATGACTCCCACGCTGATCTTCATACGATTCCTTTCCGCCTCCCTAACGACCCCATTCTCCACGGCGCGCCTTCAGCCCTGACGTACCCTGTTTCATTAGACACCGGAACGTCGAAAAAGGTAATCCAGTACCGCGATGTTATGCAATTCATCGTGCCGCCGCAACCGGAAGACCTACCGTACGCTGGAGTTGCCCGGGTGAAGATGCTAGAATCCCTCCCTTAATGAACGTCTGGACTCGCTATCTCGCCGCCGCGGGCTTACTGCTCACATGCCTGGCCTCTCCGGCCCTAGCCGACTTCAAGAAAGGCATGACGGCCTACGAAGCCGGCGATTACGCCACCGCCCTGAAGCAGTGGCGCCCGCTGGCCGAGCGGGGAAACACCGACGCCCAATACGGCCTGGGCCTGATGTATGACAGCGGCCAGGGTGTCGCCCAGGACCACGCGGAAGCCGCGCGCTGGTATCGCAAGGCCGCGGAGCAGGGTCTCGCGAGCGCCCAGAGCAACCTGGGGGTGCTGTATGTCAGGGGCGAAGGCGTCCCGCAGGACAACGCGCAAGCCGCCCGATGGTACCGCCGCGCGGCCGAACAGGAATATGCGATGGCCCAGTTCAACCTGGGCGTGCTGTATGAGAAAGGACACGGCGTCAAGCAGGACTACACCGAAGCCGTGTTCTGGTATCGCCGCGCGGCCGAACAGGGAGACGCCGACGCCCAGCTGAATCTGGGGCTGCTCTATTCCATAGGGCGGGGCGTCCCGCAAAGCTACGGCAAGGCCGTCCGCTGGTATCGCATGGCCGCCGAGCAAGGGGACTCCGACGCCCAGAGCCGCCTCGGGCTCCTGTATGCCAACGGGCAAGGCATCTCGGAGGACTTCGTCCAGGCGCACCTGTGGCTGAGCCTCGCGGCGGCGCAGGGGGATAAGAGCGCCGCGAAGGAGCGTGATCTTCTCGTGAAAAAGATGACTCCCGTCCAGTTGGCCCAAGCGCAAAAACTCGCGCGCGGATGGAAGCTCAAGAAATAACCGGCGCACGGGAGGCCGCTTACCGGGGAGGGGTCTCTTCCGGCTTCACGCTTCTGATGAAGCCTTCTATTTCCTTCAGAACCAGTTCGCGTTCGGCCGGTGTGAAGGTGTCCCAGTCCCGCCTCAGCGGGTCGAGCACCCGCCGGATGGCGTCATACAGGGTGTAGGCCCGCTTCCCTTCCAAAGCCATGATCCCCAATCCTCCGCCACCGTCCCGCCCGTTCAGCCTCTTGGTGTATCGAAAAGAAGCCCGCTCGTCAAGGCGACGGGCTTGAAAAGCATTCCTGACCTCCGTAGGATGGCCCCCCGTGCTGTCGAATCCCAACATTGATCCCGTGCTGCTCAGGCTGGGCCCGATCGCCATCCGGTGGTACGGGCTCATGTATGTGGTCGGACTGACGGCGGCGTTCTTCATCATCAAGGCCAGGGCCGCAAGCCGCAGGGTGGCCCTGTCGCTCGATGACCTGCACGACCTCATCCTGCATGCCGCCGTCGGCGTCATCCTGGGAGGCCGTCTCGGCTACATCCTCTTCTACAACCTGCCCTACTACCTCGAGAACCCGTCCAAACTGCTCGCGGTCTGGGAGGGCGGCATGTCCTTCCACGGCGGACTGCTCGGCGTGATCGTGGCGGTCGGCCTCTTCTGCCGGCGAAAGGGCCATGCGTTCTACACGATCGCGGACCTGGCCACCCCGACCGTCCCCATCGGGCTCGGCCTGGGCCGCCTCGGCAACTTCATCAACGGCGAACTCTATGGGCGCGTGACCGACGTGCCCTGGTGCATGGAGTTCTCCCGGACCGGCGGAGGCCCCTTGTGCCGGCATCCCTCCCAATTATATGAAGCGTTCCTCGAAGGGGTTCTGCTCTTCGCGCTGGTCTGGGCGCTGGACCGCCGTCCCCGCCCGCCGGGAACGCTGTTCTGGGCCCTCATCGCGGGATACGGCGCGTGTCGGACCTTCGTGGAATTGTTCCGCGAACCGGACGCGCACCTGGGACTCCTGGCGGGCTTGATCTCGATGGGACAGGCATTGAGCCTGCCCATGCTGGCGCTGGGGCTGTTCATGATCTGGTCGGTGCAACGGAAACAGTCAATGCAATTGTAAAGGAGGTTTCAATGAAGTTTGGTCGTCCGCGTATCAACGCAACCGTGCCCGCTCTTTCATTCGCACTCTTGCTGGGAGGAAGTTTCGCCGATGCCGAAGTGCCGCCGGCCGGCTACGGACAAGCCGCCGGCGAGTTCGACATCACCCTCTCCCGCGTTCCCGCGAAAGACCGCGACGCCGCCAAGGCTTTGCAACCGCCCTTCCAGCCGACGCCGGCAATCCTGGCGGAAGGGAAGGCCATCTTCCTGGGACGGGGCACGTGCTTTCAATGCCACGGCCCCAAGGGCAAAGGCGACGGCGGTGCCGCCAAGGTCCTCCCCATCCAGCCGCGAAACTTCACCAACCCGAAGTTCAACAAGGTGCGGACGCCCGGCGAAATGATGTGGGTGCTGAAGAACGGCAGCCTCGGGCAGACCGGCCAGATCCCCGGAACGGGGATGCTGCCCGTCGTCGGCCAGTTCCTGAGCGAGGAAGACGGCTGGAAGGTGCTCCTCTACGAGCGCAGCCTCGGCAAGGGCAAGTAGCTAGTCCAGCACCCGATCGTCCACATAACACCAGCGCCAGTCCTCCCCCGGTTCAATGGAGCGGACGATGGGATGGCTGGTCGCGCGAAAGTGCTTCGTGGCGTGCTTGTTCTTCGAAGAATCGCAGCAGCCGACGTGGCCGCAGGTCAGGCACATTCTCAGATGGACCCAGCGGTCCTTCATTTTTAAACACTCCTCGCAGCCGGTGGCGCTCGGTGTGACGTCGCGGATCTGGCTGAGATGGGTGCAGGTTTGTTGGGGCATGATCATACTTCCTTGAGGTATTCATGCACGAACTGAACCGCCATCGAACCCTCGCCAACGGCGGAGGCGACGCGTTTGACCGAGTCGGACCGCACGTCGCCGGCCGCGAACACGCCAGCGCGGCTGGTCTCGAGCAGGAACGGCTGCCGCTTGCCGGTCCAGTGCGGAGACTGCGCCAGCGACGGACCGGTCATGATGAAGCCCTTGGCGTCCCGCTCGATCTCCGGCGGGAGCCAGTCGGTCCGCGGCACCGCGCCGATGAAGCTGAATACCGCCGGCGTCTCCACCGTCCGCTTCTCCCCGGTCTTGCTGTTGACGATGTCGATGGACTTGAGGTGGCCGTCGCCGTTCATGCGCTGCACCGTCGAGCTGCGGAGCAGTTCGATGTTGGACGTCTGCTCAATCCGCTTGGCGAGGTAACTGGACATATGCTTGTAGAGATCGTCGCCGCGAATGACCAGCAGCACGTGGCTCGCATGCTGGGACAGGAAGACCGCGGCCTGCCCGGCGGAATTGCCGCCGCCCACCAATACCACCTGCGCGCCCTTGTAGATCTGCGCCTCGTTGTGAGTGGCGGCGTAGTACACGCCCCGCCCTTCGAACTGCTCGCACCGCTCGGCGTTCAGCCGGCGATACTCGACGCCCGTGGCGATCAACAGGCACTTCGTGGTGACCGTTTCGTCGCCGTCCAACCGTAACACCGGATAGGTCTTGTCGAACATCAGACGGCTCACCGGCGTGGACACCGAGAGACGCGCGCCGAACTTGTTGGCCTGAAGAATGGCGCGATCGGTCAGCTCGCTCCCTGTGATGCCGGTGGGGAAGCCAAGATAGTTTTCGATCCGCATGCTGCTGCCCGCCTGCCCGCCTGGCGCCGTACTGTCCAGCACGAGAGTCCGCAGCCCTTCGGACGCGCCGTACACCGCGGCCGCGAGCCCGGCGGGACCCGCTCCGACCACGATCAGGTCGTACAGCGTCTGCTCCACCGGCCGGCGGATGCCGATCCGGTCCGCCAGTTCGCGGTTTGACGGATTGCGCAGGAGCAGCATGCTGCTGCATGCGATTATGGGCGTATCGGACTCGCTGACGCCGAAACCCTTGAGCAGTAGGTCCACGTTCGGATCCGTCTCCACGTCTGTCCAGGTGAACAGCACGCGGTTTTTGGCCAGGAAGTCACGCACGCGGAAGGTGTCGGGAGAGTAGCGGGACCCGATCACCCGCAAGCCGGTGAAATCCGCCGACGCGCGCAACAACTGCCGCCGGGCGATGAATGCCTGCAGGATGATGTCCCCCGCGGTCGGGCACTGGTTCAGAATCCGGCGCAAGGTATCGCCCGACACCTCGTACACCTCGGTGTCGCCGTGGGCGACCGCGCTGACCACCGCCGGATTGCCGGTCAGATGCGACACGTCACCGGTGAATTGGCCTTTGCGGTGGACCGTGACGGTCTTCGGCTGGTCGCCGGAATGATCCACGATCTCCACCTCGCCGGACTTGACGATGAAGAATTTGAAGTCGCGGTCGCCGACCGAAAACAGCGTTTGTCCGTCGCGGCACGTCTTCGTCGTGACGCTGCTGCAACGGCTCAGATCGTCGATGAGTGACTGATCGAGGGTCGGGAAGGCGACGGAATGAAGGTTGTGTTCAGCCATGGCTGCTCCCGCAATAATATACTCGGCTCAACAGGAAAGAAAAAGGGGGGGGACTGCTTTGGGGAGGCTCGGGGCGGTCGAGTAAAAAAACCGGTCTACTGCTCGCTATGATGGAAATCCGGGTACAGCTTTTGCGCGCAGGACGGACAGATGCCGTGGGTGAACTCCGCTTCCGTGTGCTCGCGGACGTAAGTGTCAATCTGGTTCCAGTACCCCTTGTCGTCGCGAATCTGCTTGCAGGAATAGCAAATGGGCAGTAAGCCGCGCAAGGTCTTGATGTTGGCGAGGGCTTCCTGGAGCTGCCGGATGAGGCGCTCGCGCTCTTCTTCCGCCTGTTTCAGCGCCGTGATGTAATCTATCAGACCGGCTTTCTGCCGGCGCTCCTTCCGGACCATCTCCGCAAACACCCCGTAGAAGATGGCCATGATGAGAAGGATCGGAATCCGGAGGAGGTGGCCCTCGGAGACGGAGCCGGATTGTCCAAGCTCGAAGAACAGCAGCCCTCCATAGGCCAAGCACAGGAGAATCGAAAGCCCGATCAACTGCTTCAGCGACGTGGTGAAGGCGGCGATCAGGACGATGAGGAAATAGGTGATGTAGAGATCGGAGCTCGCGTTGCCGGACAGATAGATGATGACGGTGGTGAGGGCTGTGTCGCCCACGACCAGCGTGCTGGTGAACCAGTTGCGGTCCAGCACGTTGGCCGGCAGAAGCATCAGGATGGGGATGACCAGCAGCAACAAGGCGGTGATAAGCTGCCGCGCGTCGGCAGGCAGAGTCGCGTCCCGGCTGAACAGCAATTGGTAGGACAGGACGATCGTGACGAGGGCCTGCAGGAGGACGAACCGAAAACGGGCGGCGCCCGGCGCGCCGGCCTTCGACGGCGCGGTGAAAATAGCGTCGCCGACCGAATCGGCGCCGGGTATCGCGGACGCCCCGTCAATGGGAACGGCGTGAACCGTCACGTTCGCACGCAACGCTTGGTCAGGATCAGGCTGACCTGGACCGCCAGGGCCACCCGTTCGAGATCGAAGGGCTTGCCCAGGATATCAATAGCATCGAGACACAGGGCTTCTGTCAGGAGCGCCCGGTCCGCACTGCCGGTCAGCATCATGACCCCGCCCGTGTACTTCTTCTTCCGCAGCTTGCGCAGAACCTCGACTCCGTTCATGCCCGGCATATGGACGTCCAGGATGATGAGCTGCGGCCGCTCCCGTTCCGCCAGGGCCAAGGCCGTCGGGCCGTCCTGGGCCGCATGGACGTGAAAGCCCCTAGCGGATAGAAATTGCGTGAGCAAGTCGCGGATCGGCGGCTCATCGTCCACCACCAGGATGGCGTCGCCGTTCTGCGTTGCCGGAGGCGGCTCGTCCCTCTTGGATGGAGCCGGCGACTGCACCGCCCGCGTCACGGCACTCATCAGGACGTCCGGCGCGAGCCCCTTGATGAGAAAATCCGCCACCCCTAATTCCCGAGCCTGGCGCTCCAGCTTGTCGGATGCCGCGCCGGTGAGGATCATGACCGCGGCTTTGGGATCGCTCTCACGTATCCGTTTGAGCACCTCGATCCCGTTTGTGTCCGGCAGGTGGAGGTCCAGGAGCGTAAAGTGAGGCCGCTGCTGCTTGTGCGACTCGATACCTTCGCGGCCGCTGTAAGCCGTGAAGACCTCATGCCCGTGCCGCCGCAGCATTTCCTGCAGCAGATCGCACAGCATCCGCTCGTCGTCTATCACGAGGATCGTCGCCATCGCTTTTTCCGGTATTAAGATGGCGTAGTGAGGAGACACCCTAGCTGGACCGCCAGTTCGAGCCGCTCCAGATCCACAGGCTTGCCCATGACATCCACGGCGCCCATATCCAGTACGCCTTGGAGCAGGTTTTCCTCCTGGCTGCCCGTCAGTCCGAGGACTCCTCCATTGTATTTTCTCGCTCTGAGCTCGCGCAGCAATTCCAGTCCATTCATCCCCGGCATGTACATGTCCAGAATGACAAACTGCGGCAGTTCTTTCGTCACCATCGCCAACGCAGTCGGTCCATCCTCGGCCACACGGACCCGATAGCCCCGCTTGGTCAGGTACTGCGATACCAGGCTGCGGATCGGCGGCTCGTCATCCACGACCATGACCAACGGGGCGTCCATGCCGTCGGAAGGCGCATCCTCCACCGCGATTGCCGAGGGTGATGCTTGCATCAGTTGGGCCGGCCGCTGCATGACCCGGTCCATGGTTTTGATCAAGGTTTCCAGCGGGAGCCCCTTGCGCAGAAAATCGGTCACCCCCAGCCCGCGCGCCTTGATCTCCATGGCGTCCGTACCGCCGCCGGTCAACATGATCACGTCGGCTTTCTGGTCGACCTTGCGGATCTCCTGGAGCACCTCGATGCCGTCCATCTCTGGCATCCGGAGATCCAGCAGGGTGAAGCGTGGATTCCTGTGCCGGAAAAACGCCAGGCCTTCGCGGCCGCTAGTTGCGGTGAGGACCTCATGGCCGTGCGCCGAAAACACCGAGCGCAGCAGGTCGCAGACCATTTGCTCGTCATCAATCACAAGAATCGTCGCCATATCGCTCTCCTTTCAGATCATTGCCGGGTCGCGCCCGCTCGCGCACCCTTCTCCAGCGCCGCCTTGACCCTCAGCAGCAAGACCTCCTTCTTGATCGGCTTCGTGAGAAAATCCACCGCGCCCAGTTCCAGGCATTTCTGCTCGGATTGCTCGGCAGAGTTGCCCGTCAGGAAGATCGCCGGCGTGCGGATTCCTTTTTGGGTCATCATTTCCATCAACTTGAACCCATCTAGGTGGGGCATGTTCAGATCGGACAGGATCAGATCGAAGGGTTGCTTGCCGAGATACAGCAAGGCATCCACTCCGTCTCCGGCTATCGTCACGCCGTAGCCCTGGTTTTCGAGGTACCGCTTGAGCATCGCCTGTACATCCGCGTCGTCGTCGGCGATCAGGATTTGCTCGTTCCCTTCAGCGACGGCCGGTGCCTCGGTCACCTGAGCAGGTTTCGGGGCCGGGGCTGGCATCGGGGCTTCCGGTAACAATCCGAGCTCTTCGACCAGCACGTCCTCGAACACGTCATCGACCGGACACAGGAGCTGTCTGACCTTCTCCACGGCATGGTGACTGATCAGATAAGCGCCCCGCCGGTACAAGACCCGCCGGATCTCCGAGATCGGCGTGCCGGTCCGCACCATGTCGGCAATCTCGGAGTCGAACCGCAGCACTTCGTAGACGCCTTCCCGGCCCCGATAGCCGCCGTTGCACTTGGGACACCCTCGCGGGCGCGCGACTTCGTCCGGCAATTCTCGCGTGAACGGCGCCAGCATCTCCCGCTCCTTCGTCGAAAGCGCCGCGATCTCCTTGCAGTCGTGGCAGAGCTTACGCAGCAGACGCTGCGCCACGATCCCGATGACCGTTTCAGCCATAGCCGCCCTAGTGATGCCGAGCCGCTCGAGCCGGAAGACCGCCGAGGTCGCGTTGGATGTATGCATGGAGGTGATCGTGAGGTGGCCCGTGCTGGCGAAGTCCAGCAGCATTTTTGTCGAGACCGGGTCCCGCGCCTCACCGAGGAAGAGGATGTCCGGGTCCTGGCGCATTGCCGACTTGAGCGCGGCTTCGAACGTCAGGCCGGCCTTCTCGTTGACCTGTTGCTGGTTGGCGAATGGAATGGCGTACTCCACCGGATCTTCGATCGAAATGAGACTGCGCGTTTTGGTGTCGATCCCGGAGAACAGGCTGTAGAGAGTGGTGGACTTGCCGGATCCTGTCTCACCTACTACCAGGACGAGTCCCTGCTTGCGGTTGGACAGGGCCGTCAGCGTGCGGACTTGCTCGTCGGTCATCCCGAGCTCGCCGAGCGCCTTGGGCTTGGCGTCCGCGTCCAGTATCCGGAGCACGACACTCTCGCCGGACGGTGTGGAGGTGGTCGCCATCCTGAACTTGTAGGTCTTCTCGTCAATGACGGCGGCAAAGGCTCCGTCCTGCGGCTTGCGCCGTTCGGCGATATCCATGCCGGCGTGGGCCTTGAAGCGGGAGATGACCATCCCGCCGATCGTCGCGTTCAGCGAAAAGATATTGCGCAGGTCCCCATCGACGCGGAAACGGATGAGCGAGTGGGTCTCTTTGGGATCGACGTGGATGTCGCTGGCCCGCCCCCGCACGGCTTTAAAGAGGATGTGATCGGCGATCTCCACCACGGGCAGCTTTTCAATCTCCTCCTCGGTAAGGTGCTCTCGCTCCACGTGAATCATCCGGGCCCGTTGGTCCTTCTCGGCGACAGGGAGGTCCGTCACAACCGGTTGGCCCGGCGTCCCGCCGCCGGTCCCGGCGCTCTGGAACATCGCCCCAATCGTGGCCGGTTCGGTAATGAGCAGACGGAGAGACTGGCCGGGACCGGCGCACCGTTTGAGCGCGTCCAGCAACTCCCAGTCGAAGGGATTGCTGAGGACGAACGCGTTCTCCCCGGAAGCCTCGCGGATAGCCACGACCAAGTGCGTTTTGCAGAACGAAGCGGGCAGCACGCCCAATCGAATCGCGTCCCGGTCGATCTGGACTACGTAGGGCAGCTTCAGGAACGCAGAGAGGGCCTGCGCGATCCGGCGCTCGTCGAGCCCCAGCTGGGAGGCGGCAGCGTAGAGTTTGGCGGGCGGCGTCTTCGCCAGAAGGGCCATTTTCTCCGGTTGCACCGGGATCTGTCCTGCAAGATCTTCTTTGAATTGGATGAAGTCCGCCGGCTGGATTCCTCCGGCCTGGGGTTGCGCAGGCTTGAGCAAGTCTTTCCAGCGCGGGCGTGTCAACATGTGCCTGCGCACGGTGTCGAGCAAGAGCTTCCGCTCGAGGGGCTTGACCACGTAATCCACGGCGCCCAGCGCGAACGCACGGGCCTTGTCCGGCTCTCCACCCAACGCCGACACAAAGAGGACCGGAATGTTCGCCGTCTCCTCCTGTTCCTGCAGGCGGGCGCAGAGGGCATAGCCGTCCATGTCCGGCATCACAACGTCCAGTAAAATCAAATCCGGCTTGGCGCTTGTCAGAGCCAACAGGGCACTCTCGCCGCCGTCTGACGTCAGCACATCGTAGCCTTCTCCGGCCAGCCACCCTTTGAGGAGACCCAGCACCGGCGGCTCATCGTCCACGCAGAGGATCAACGGCTTCGCGTTCTCGGCCATGGCGGTCATCCTTTCTCGAATTCGGGGTAATCCCTCGCGAGACAGTCCGCGCAAATCCCGTGACTGAAGAGAGCCCCGGAATGTTCCGTGACGTAGGCTTCGAGGTTCTGCCAAGCGCCCGTCTCGTTGCGTACCTTCTTGCACGTCGCGCAGATCGGAATCAGTCCTCGCAGCACCTTGATTTCCTGCAAGGCGTGCTCCAATTCCCGGTTCTTCTTCAGCAGCGCCAGTCCCTGCATCCGGCAGGTGTCTATTGACTGCTTCAGTTTCAATGCCGATCCGACCCTCGCCAGCAGCTCCACCTTTTTCACCGGCTTGGTGATGTAATCCACCGCGCCCGCGTCGAACGCCGCGACCAGAAAGGCGGGGTCGGTCATGGCCGTGACCATGATGATGGGCACGTCCCGCAGGCGGCCGACCGCCTTGATCAGACGGCAGGCTTCGATGCCGTCCAGCACGGGCATCGAGATGTCCAGCAGAACTAGGCCGATCCGCGGGTCGGGACCTCCCGACTCCTCCATGCCCAAGTGGCGGAAGGCATCCCGGGCCGATTCCGCCAGAAGCACGTCGGCGTACCCCGATGCCGTCAGCAGCGCCTGCAGCAGCAGCCGATTGTCGGACGAGTCATCGATGATCAGGATGCGCGCGCTGTCTTGGACGGCATCAATCACTGGCCACCTCAACGCGATCCAGATAGGAGGAAAGGTCACACAGGCCCTTGCCGATCGCTCCGGGATCTTTGCCCTTGGCCGCCTGTTCCAACGCCGCGCCGATCTCGGTGATGGCGTCGAACCCGTAGCCGCCGCCGGCGCCCTTCATGCTGTGGCCCAACAGACGAACGGTCTCGAAGTCGCCTTGCGCCAGAGCCGCCTGCATCGCCGTGATATCCTTCCGGCGGTTGTTCAAGAAGCCTGGAATCAAGTCTGCCAAATCCGGATCCACCGTCACGCGAATTTTTCCGTCCTGTCTTCCTTCGATGTCTTGAGTCATGCCACGTGGCTCCTTGTATGTTCCAAGAGGGCGGCGAGCAGGGTCGCCTTCTTGATCGGCTTGGTCAGGTGCGCCGTGCACCCGGCCTCCAGGGATTTGTCCTCGTCGCCTTTCAGCGCGTGGGCCGTCAGCGCGAGAATCGGCGTGGGCGGCCGGTGGTTTTCCTGCTCCCACTCCCGGATCTCCCGCGTGGCGGTATAGCCGTCCATGATCGGCATCTGCACGTCCATAAGGACCAGGTCGTAGCGTCCCACTTTGAATTTCCCGCAGGCGACTTCGCCGTTTTCGGCAATGTCCAGCCGATGCGGAGTCTGTTTCAGGTACGCCTGGATCAACAGCCGGTTGTCCTCGGCGTCCTCCGCCAGGAGTATGGAGAGGGCCGGCTGTGCGTCCAAGGGCGTCTGAACTGCCCGCGGCGACTCTTGCCGCGACGGCAACGGTGTATTCACGGCGGCGGAGATGGCGTTGAGCAGTTCGGCGCGCTTGACCGGCTTCACCATATACGCAGCCAATCCTAGCTCCTTGGCGCGCGCCATGTCCCCGCCGCGTCCGTCCGACGTGAGCATCATGACCGTCACGCTCGCCAGCTCCTGCTGGCGCTTCATCGCTTCCGCCACCTGAAAGCCGTCCATGTCCGGCATCCGGCAATCGAGCAGCACCAACCGATACGGATCGCCTGCCTCCTGCGCGCGCCGCAACCGCGCCAGCGCCTCCTCGCCGCCGGCCGCTTCCGTCACCCGCGCCTTCCACCCCGCCAGCATCTCATGCAGGATCAGCCGATTCGTATCGTTGTCGTCCACCACAAGCACGTTCAGATTGTGCATGTCCACAAGGTGGCGCGCCACGCGCCGCTTGGGCCCCTTCCACACGCCCGCGCGCAGCGTAAAGGAGAAGGTGGTGCCTTGCCCTACACGACTCTCCACCAAGATGCGTCCGCCCATCAGCTCGACCAGGCGCTTGGAGATGGTGAGGCCAAGCCCGGTCCCCCCATATCGGCGCGTGGTGGAGGAGTCCACTTGCGTGAAGCGCTCGAAAATCGCTTCCAGTTTGTCCGGCGGAATACCGATGCCGGTGTCGGACACCGAGAATCGGAACAGGCTCGGCTCTTTGGCACCGGGCTCACGCTGGACCCGCAAGACTACCTCGCCATGCTCGGTGAACTTGATGGCGTTGCCAAGGAGGTTGAGAAGCACCTGCCGCAGGCGAGTGGGGTCTCCCACAACATCAAGCGGGACGTCGGGCATTATGTGACTGGTGACTTCCAAGCCCTTTTCGTGGGCCCGGATCGCGACAACTTCCATCGCCTTCTCGACGACATCGTGCAGATCGAAGTCGACCTCTTCCAGCTCCATATGCCCCGACTCGACCTTCGAGAGATCCAGGATGTCATTGATCAATGTCAGCAGGGTGCCGCCCGCGCGCCTGAAGATCTGCACGTATTCTTTCTGTTCCTGCGTCAGCGGCGTCTCCCAGAGGAGATCGGCCATGCCCACGATGGCATTCATCGGCGTGCGGATCTCGTGGCTCATGCTGGCCAGAAACTCGCTCTTGGCCACGTTGGCGGCCTCGGCCGCTTCCTTGGCCTTCTGCAAGTCCGCTTCCGCCCGCTTGCGTTCGGTGATGTCGCGCACGAATGCGCTGAATGTCACCGTTTCCCCGGATGGCAAGGGAGAAATCGACAGCTCGATGGGAAACTCGTGTCCGTCACGGTGGAGGGCCGTGACCTCGATGCGCTTGTTCAGCACCGGCCCCTGGCCCGTCGCTATGAAGTGTTTCAAGCCGCGGGTGTGCGCTTCGCGGTAGGGTGGAGGGATGATCGTCTCGGCAAGCGAGCGCCCGATGGTTTCCACGCGGGTCCAGCCGAAGACGGCCTCGGCTTGGGGATTCCATTCGGTGATCCGGCCGACGGCGTCCATGCCGATGACGGCATCCAGGGCAGTGTTGATGATGAGGAGTGTCCGGGCGGCACTTTCACGCGCCTCCTCCTCCGCCGCCGCGGCGCGTCGGGTTTCTACCTGCGCAACGGTCCATTCTTGTCGCAAGCGTCTTGTGGTCCAAATCAGGAAACCGATCGCCGGCATGAATACGACGGAGCCGGCCAGCCCCAGCTTCCACAAGAACTTGTTGATGGGAGCCAGGATATCGCTCCGGTCCATACGCACCAGGACTCCCCAATGGAGACCCAGATAGTTTCCCTCCTGCTCGGTCTCGGCGTAGCCGGAAACGACCGGCACGCGGCGGCGGAGATGCGTCTCTTCGATGTAGCCGGGCTGCGCCGATCCGGTCGACAGCGCAGACGGCAACCCCATGGTCTTGAGATTCACTCCCACTGTCTGCCGCAGCATCGAATCCACGATGACCTCTCCATCTCGAGTCATAAACTGCCATTCGATCTTGCCCTCGTCGACACTCCGCTGCAGCTGCAGAATACGTATCGTGTTCGCAAAGGTGTCCTCGATGGCCGGCAGTCCGACCAGCGTCGTCATCACACCGATGAACTCGCCGCGCGGGCCTTTGATCGGAGCGGCAAACCTCACCACTATCACGCCGTCCGAGTCCTCAGAAACGTGCGCATCCATAACGTGTATCGTGGTGCGGCCGTCGCGGATGGCTTTGAACCACTCCTGCGCGCTCCGATCCTTTCCAATACTGTTCGGGTCGGAGGCGGCAATGATCGTCCCACGCGCATCGGTCACGGCAATCCACAGGTAGGTGCTGTAGAGTTGCTTCAGCCAGGTTGCGTACTCGGATTTGGCCTTGGGGTCATGCCCCTGGAAGACCCCTACACGGGCAAAGCCCTGGATGTTGTTGTACCGTTCGCTCAGGGTACGGTCGAGTTTGTCGGCAATGTCGGCGGCCGCCAGTGCCAGGCTTTCTCCCGTAGCCGCCACCAAACGGTCCTCGATGTAATAGAGCGTGAGACCTCCGATCATCAGGGCCACTACGGTCATTCCGATGATTATGACCGGGAGCCAAGCGTATAGGCGGTTTGGTTGATGCATAGTTATCTCCGATTGTGATCCGTAGGTGTGTCCAGCACCTCGCGCACTTTGCGCAGCAAGCCGTGCGTCGTGAAGGGCTTCTGGAGGAACGCCATGCTTCGATCCAACACGCCATGGCGCACGACCGTGTCGTCGGTGTAGCCGGACAGGTACAGCACCTTCATGTCGGGATGTGCGGATGTCATGCGTTGAGCCAACTCATACCCGCTCATGTCCGGCATCACCACGTCGCTCATCAGCAGGTGGATCGGGCCTTTGTGCTCCGCGCACACCCGGAAGGCTTCGTCGCTGTGGCCTGCCGACAGCACGGCATAGCCGCCCTTCTTGAGGATCGCCTGCGTCAGCTTCCGGAGCGGCGCATCGTCTTCAACCAAGAGAATGGTTTCCGTGCCCTTCAGCGGCGCCGCGCGCACGGCGCCCGGCAGCACAACGTCCGGCTCCTCCTCCACCCGCGGCAGGTACACCTTGAACGTTGTGCCTCGCCCGACTTCGCTGTAGACCCAGATAGAGCCGCCGCTCTGCTTGACTATCCCATACACGGTCGCCAGGCCGAGCCCCGTGCCTTTCCCCAGCCCCTTGGTTGTGAAGAACGGCTCGAAGACGCGTTTCTGCGTCTCCGCGTCCATCCCGCAGCCGGTATCGCTCACCGCCAGCATCACGTACCGGCCGGGCTTCACGACGACGTGCTTCCGGGCGAAGTTCTCATCCAGTTCCACGTTCGCGGTCTCGATGGTAATCTTTCCGCCCTGTGGCATCGCATCGCGGGCGTTGACCGCCAGATTCATCATCACCTGCTCGATCTGGCCAGGGTCCGCCTTGACGCGACCCAGTTTCGGCATGAGAGCCGCGGCCAGTTTGATGTCTTCGCCGATCATGCGCGTGAGCATCTTTTCGGTGTTGGTCACGACGGCGTTCAGGTCCAGGACTTTGGGCTCGAGCATCTGCTTGCGGCTGAAGGCCAGGAGCTGACGGGTGAGGGCCACTGCCCGCTCGCCGGCCTCTTTGATCTGGACGGCGTTGTCTCGCTGCGGATCGTTGGCAGGGAGGGACTGGAGCAGCATCTCGCTGTAGCCGTTGACGATCGTCAAGAGATTATTGAAGTCGTGGGCGATGCCGCCGGTGAGCTGGCCGACCGCTTCCATCTTCTGCGCCTGATGAAACTGCGCCTCGAGCCGCTTCCGCTCGGTGATGTCCTTGATGATCGCGGCCAGGCCGCCCGGCTGGCTGTCCCGTCCTTTGACCACAAACACGGTAAGCGAGATCGCCACCCGAGATCCGTCTTTCCGGAGGTACTCCTTTTCGTACTCGGCCGGCTCCCCGGTCCTGATGATCTTTTGGACGATGTCGGCTTCGAACTTGCGGTACTCCAGCGGCGTGAGGTCCTGATAGGTTTTGGTCAGGAGCTCCTCCTTTGTGTGCCCTGTCAGTTTGAGAAAGGAGTCGTTGATATCAAGAAACAGGCCGTCGAGCGTCAAATAGGCGATGGCGTCCTTGGACGATTCATAAATGCCAAGGAACCGTTCCTGCGTTTCGCGCATGGCCTTTTCAATCCGCTTGCGCTCGGCCCGCTCTTCGGCTTCGCGCAGGGCCCGGCGCACGGCGGGCACGAAGCGGGCCGGCCGCTGCTTCAGGACATAATCGGTCGCGCCGTCCCGGAGAGATTGGATCGCCGACTCTTCGCCGAGGGTGCCGGAGAAAAAGAGGACCGGCGTGTCCGGGTGCTTGGCCTTCGCGAGCAGCAGAGCGGACCGCCCGTCGTAGGAGGGCAGCGTGAAGTCGGAAACCACCAGATCGAATCGTTGCCGGTCAAGGGCGTCAGCGAACGCGGCTCGGGTCTCGACGCGCACGATCTCGCAGGCGAGGCCATCCTCGGCCAGCATGGCTTGAACCAGCTCCGCGTCATTCTGGTTGTCTTCAAGATGGAGAATGCAGATTGTTCTGTCCATGGATACCCTCTCGCTCCCGCGCTCAGTTTCCACCGCCGACCCTGCATGTTTCATGGCCCACTATCCTTTCACCGTCCTTTCACGTCGCGCATCGTTTTATCCGCGCTTCCCGGCGGGGCCTCGTTGACAACCGCCCAGAACACGCCGAGCTCCCTCACGGCATCCACAAACCGCTGGAACTCGACCGGCTTCACCACGTAGGCGTTCACGCCCATTTTATAGCTCTCGACCAGGTCCTTTTCCTCGCGCGAGGACGTGAGGATGACGATCGGAACGGCTTTCAACGCGGGATCGGCCTTGACGGTCCGAAGCACCTCCAGTCCGTCCACCTTGGGCATTTTCAGGTCCAACAGCACGACGGCGGGATGGCTGCCGATGCGCATTTGAAATTTGCCGCGGCGATAGAGGTAATCCAGCGCTTCCGCGCCGTCGTTGACGACCACCACCTCATTAGCCAGATTGTGTTCGTCGAGCGCCGTCAGGGTCAGCTCCACGTCCTTGGGATTGTCCTCCGCCAGCAAAATCCGCTTGATCTCGGCCATCATGACTCGCCTCCTTCCGAGTAGAGAGTGAGAAGTAAAAAGTTGCGCCGCCATCCACCGTTCCTTCGGCCCAGGTGCGGCCTCCATGCCGGGCGACGATGCGCCGGACATTGGCCAGCCCGATCCCGGTGCCTTCGAACTCGCCGGCGCTGTGGAGCCGTTGGAACACGCCAAAAAGCTTGTTCACGTATTGCATGTCGAAGCCGGCGCCGTTATCACGGACAAAAACAACGGCCTCATCCGGGTTGTCGTTGGTGCAGCCGATCGCAATCTTGGCCTGATCGCGTTGACGGGTGTATTTGACGGCATTGCCGATCAGGTTGATCAGCACTTGCCGCAGCATAGACGGATCGCCCTGCACCGTGGGCAGCGCCCCAATCGTCCACGCGATATTCCGGCCTTCCGTATCCTGCCGCAGGTCGTGCAGTACGTCTTTGGCGAGCTGGTCAAGGTTGACGGTGGTGAAGTACAGCTCCGCACGGCCCATCCGTGAAAACGACAACAAGTCGTCAACCAGAGTACCCATCTGTTTCGCGGACTCAGAGATGGTCTTCAGATAGCGGCGGCCTTTCTCGTCCACCGCGGAGGCGGCGTGCTTCTGAAGCAAGTCCGAGAACCCGTCGATATGGCGCAACGGCGCGCGCAGGTCGTGGGAGACGGAGTACGAAAAGGCCTCCAGTTCCTTGTTGGCGGCCTCGAGTTGGGCGGTGCGCTCGATGACCCGCTGTTCCAGCTCATCACGGGACCGTTGAAGCGCCACATCTTGCTGTTGAATCTGCACGAGCATCTCGTTGAAGGCGTTCACGAGAACTCCCATCTCATCTTTGCTGTCGGCGACGGCGCGGACCGCATAGTCCTTTTCAGCGGACACGGTTTTGGCCGTCTCCACCAATTGGAACAGCGGTCGAGTGACGCTTTGCTGGAGTCTCGACGAGATGACAAACGCGACCGCGGAAGAGGCAAGTAAGACGACGCCGATGATTCCGAGGTATTGCCAGACGCGGTCATTCATCGCCGCCATGTCGGAGTGGATATAGACCGTGCCGATCGGCTCTCCCTTAAACACGATCTTATGGGACAGGATCAGGCCGTCATCCTCAAACCGGTACCCATCCATTTGATCGGCGAGATGGAGAGGAAGCGCGGCCTGTCCTTTCTGATCATCACGCACATACCTTGCAAATATCCGATTGTCACGCGTGTATAGGCCTGCGGCGATGGTGTGCGGGTCGGCCTTTAGCGCTGCCAGAGTCTCAACTGCAGCGGCCTCGTCGTTGAACAAGATTGCTGACGCACTGTTGACCCCGATGATATTGGTCCGGACTGAGAGGGCGTTGATCATTTCAGCTCGGTAAGAGAACAATTCATAAACAAGAAACGCCGCGCAGGCCAGCAATAGGGCGGTGCCGCTCGCAAAGATGCTCATCACCGTTAATTTCTTCCGGATGGAAAGATCTCGGAAGGCGCGCATCTGATTCAGTTTCCCATCCGCGGCTTGTAGCCGACGATCCTGGCTAATTTCATGAGCTGTGATCCCACCTTCAGCCCTGCGCGCTCCGCCGCGTCCATGTTGACGTTGAAGCGCACCTTCTGGTCTTCCATCTTGAACGCGATCATCCCTCCGCGTTCGGCAAATTCTTCCATGTCGCTGACCGTCAAGACCGAGGCTTTTTCAAGCCCCTTCAGGATTTGCGGCAGATGACTTTCCTCCGATGAGCTGAGAAAGAGAATGTGGCTGTTCGCCGCATCCTGGATTCTCACGAATCGTTTGACGGCCAGTTTCCTGCCCAGGACGGTTTTGTCGAGGACGGTCTCTTCGAGTACAGCGCCGAACGGGTCCTCACCGAGCACGCCTATGATCAGAGAGTTCTCGCTGCGCTGGAATGCCTCGTCCGGCCATGTCACGAACTTGGCGAAGTTTAAGAGGAATGCCGCCTGCACCTGATGCACGGTCGGCGTCAGGGCTTCTGCCTTGGCGACCACGTCACCGCTGACAGCGATCCACAGCGCGAGCAGCGGCCAGAGACATGCACGTAAGCAACGTCGCAACACGATCGTCAGTAACTCCATACAGCCTTCGCGTAGAATGCCCGCGCCAATTCGCTGCGATTCGGCGCCGCCCCGAACTCCGGATGGTCATGATCCAGCAGGTTGAATCCTATCAGCGCGATCTCGAGACCTTTCCAAACGGTCCAGCCGAGCCGCGTGTCCAGCGTGACATAGTTGCGGACATCCGGAGACGCCAACGCGCCGATCACGCGCAGCCCGACATCCCATTCCAGGTTATGCGCCAGATTCATGGCCGAGCGCGCCGAAAACTGGTGCGCCGGATCGTTGCCGGCGGCGGCGGTATTGTGATCGAGGCTGTCGGCTTTGAACCCCAGTTTCTCCTTGAGGTAGTTGTAGCCAGCGCTCAGCCGCCACCAGTCGAGCACGCGGTAACTTCCCCAGGTTTCTACACCGTAGGTGTACCCCTCCATCTTGTTGGTGAGCGTGAACGGCAACGCGCCGCCCGGTCCCGGTTCGATGCTGCGCAAGTCGTCGTACACGTTGTAAAACGTGGAGATCGAGAGCGACGCTCGGGGTGTCGGCTGTGCGCGGTATCCGATTTCATAGGCGATCAGTTTCTCCGACTTGAAATTCGGCCCGCCGGCGAGCAGGAAGGGCGCCTGGCCAGGAGCAAAGAGGTCGCGATCCAGACGCGAGGGCGTCCGCACCACGCGCGAGACGGCCGACCACAGGAGCGCGTCATCGCGAAACTTCCAGGCCAGCCGCGCGCTAGGTTGGACTTCGAGTCCGGTGTAGCTATTGCTCTCGAGCTTCGCGCCCAGCGTCAGTTTCAGACGATCGAGGAGTGCAATGCTGTCCTGGAGGAAGCCGTTAGCCAGGCGTAGAACTTTGACATTCGGGAGAAACGCCAGACCCGCGCTGTTGGTGACGGCGTCGTGCATCAGGCGGTATCCCCCGCCCCAAACGATCTCGTGGCTTGTGCCCAACTGGAAGCGGTGCTGCGCCTCGATATCGTACGTGTCGAGCAGCTCACCGAAGGTGCCGGGGAAGACCCGCCTGGTCCTGTCGAAATAGCCCTGGACCTGGAAGGCCGATCCGCCTGACAACGTCCGGTTCCAGCGCGCCAGTAGATTTGCGCCCGAGATCGACTTGTTGTCGCCCACCTGCGCGATGGTTCCGGTATAGCCGTCGCCCTGGAGCGTGAGTGCATCGCTCCCCCGGCCCCAATCCGTGCGGAATCCCGCCTGCGCCTTCTTCCACGCATCCTGGACGCCCATGCCATTTGCTTTGACCGTGTTATCGCGGTTGAAGC
Organism: uncultured Nitrospirales bacterium; assembly: GCA_964472655.1. GTDB lineage: Bacteria > Nitrospirota > Nitrospiria > Nitrospirales > NS-4 > SCTG01. Next base: position 57,419 of record CAYYLQ010000001.1, on the reverse strand, counting down.
CCTTGCCATAGACGCGGAGGGTCGCGTCCTCGCCGAGCTTGGCGCCGTAGCGCGCGCCGGCGCCGCGTTCTTCGGTGCCGTCCCCGAGACTCACCAGCGCACCCGTGGTGTCCCGTGAATGACGCGTGATGATGTTGATGACGCCGTTCACCGCGTTGGAGCCCCAGAGCGTGCCGCCCGGCCCGCTGATGACTTCGATACGCTCGATGTCTTCGATCAGCGTGTCCTGCGCGTCCCAAAACACGCCGGAGAACAGCGGCGTATAGACGGTGCGCCCGTCAATGAGCACAAGCAGCTTGTTGGCGGTGGTGCTGTTGAAGCCCCGCGCCGTGATGGCATATTGACTCGAGTCCACGCGCGCGACCTGGAGGTTCGGCGCCAGGCGCAGGATCTCCGGGATGCTGGTGTAGCCGGACCGGCGGATGTCTTCACGCGTAATGACGTACACCGACGAGGCCGCGTCGCTCAGCCGCTCGGTCTTCTTCGAAACCGAGGTGACCTCGATGTTCATCAATTCTTCAAGGCTCAGCTCTGCGAGAGCGCCAGGATCCGTTGCGGCGTGTGAGAACTCGCCAATGCAGACGACGGTCGCAGACAGTATCAGCAACCAGACAGAAACGGCCGGACGAGGCCTCGTGCGTACGGTCATGGCGTCTTCTCCGGGAGATTCATCGCCTGCTGAATATTTTTCAGAGTATGCAGGACCAGTTCCTGTTCCCTCGAGGTCAGTCTTTCGATGGCGGTGTTCAGATGATGGCTTCCGGCCGCCGCCCGTTCCGCCTTGCGCCGGCCCGTGGCGGAGAGCGACAGGAACACGACGCGGGCGTCGTCTCTGGAGCGGGCTTTCCGAACAAACTTTCTGGATTCCAGCCCCCTCACGGCCTCGCTGGCCGTGGCGGGCGAGAGCGCAGCGCCTTCGGCGAGATTTGTCAGAGTGAGAGGATTGGGAGACCGGCTGAGGAGGAAAGCGAGAATCCGTTCCTGCGTGGGACCGATCCGGCCTTTTCCATTGGAGTTCAAGGACCTGCTTTTGAGCGTGAGCGTCCGGGCGATTTTCAGCAGCTCACCCGTTATGCGAGGAGCCAACGAGCTAGCGCTTTCCCGCATCATGACACAGGTCCCCTCTCGTTGTGCGACCCCGGACGGTTCGGATGCCGAATGATTCGCACGCCGAATTATTCGGCATGCCCGACTGAAGGTGTAGGGCCTTTGGGGAAGTGAACGGTGAGAAAAACGGCCCTAGTGTTAGGGCCTAACAGACCTAGGCGTGGGCACTTTCATGAATATTTTGACAGGACTGGCTGAAAATTAGGCGGACTTACCTGAATCAGCGATGAAGATGGCGGCGGCCTGGGCCCTGCGGGACACTTGCAGTTTTTGGAAGATGTTGCTGAGGTAGTTCTTCACAGTCTTGTCGCTCAGATCGAGCGCGGCGGCGATTTCCTTGTTGATTTTCCCTTCGGCCACCAGGGCCAGGACACGCCGCTCCTGAGGCGACAAGGACTCTTTTCTGTCCTTGTCCTTGTCCTTGTCCTTGTGCAAGTCAGAGGACGAATCCTCTTGATCGGAAATGGCCTTCATACTTTCAAGCACGCTGCGGGTCACGGCCGGATCGAGGATGGAACGTCCGGCCGCAACGCTCTCAATGGCTCGGATCAGCGCCTCCCCTCCGATTTCTTTGAGCAAGTAGCCGGAGGCGCCGGCGAAAATGGTTGCGAGCACGGCGTCGTGGTCCGAATAGGAAGTCAGAAACAGCACGCGCGTGTCGGCGCAAGTCGTGAGAATCTCCCGGCACGCAACAACACCGCTTCCGTCTGACAGGCGGAGATCCATCAGGACTACCGCCGGCTTCAGCCGTTCCGCCTCTTCCACTGCGGATTCGGCGGTTCCCGCCTCGCCGACTACCTGGATTTTCGTGTTTCTGCCGAACAGCGTTCGCAGGCCAACACGGACGACCTCATGGTCGTCCACCAGGAGCAATGTGATCCGTTCAGACTCCGGCTGGGACACGCTGTCGCACCATTGGGATGTCCACCATGATCCTGACACCCAGTCCCGGTTCAGAAACGATTCGCAGCCGCGCATCCAACTTCTTCGCCCGCGCCGCTATATTGTGCAATCCCTGGCCGTACTTCCCGGTGTCGGCGGTGTCAAAACCCTCGCCCACGTCCGCTACGACGAGGCAGATCTTCCCATCGCGGGCCTCGAGAACCACAGTCCCATCACGAGCTTGCGAGTGACGCAGGCTGTTGCTCATGGCCTCCCGCGCGATGTACAGCACATTGCTGGCCTCCTCTGGAGTCAACCTGTCCGCGGCTGCCTGGTCAATCTTCAAACGGAAATGAAGCAGCTGGGTGCCTTCCATCGTTCGAGCCAGCCGTTCGATGGCGAATTTTAACTGTCGTCCGTCGGAAATCTTCGGCTCAGACCAGGCAATATAGCTCCGCACGTCCCGAATCACCGCATTCAAGTCGCTGATGGCGTGGCTGATCGCCTGGCCGACCTTTTTCGAACCTTTGCCTAAGAGCCGCTGGCAATCCTCGAGGCCCAAACCGATGGCGTAGAGCATCTGAATGATGTTGTCATGGAGGTCCCGCGAAATCCGCTCGCGATCTTCGAGGAGCTGACTAAGCCGCTGCCCACTCTCGCGCAGTACCTCCTCCGCCCGTTTGCGCTCCGTGATGTCGCGCATGCAGCAATGATGTCCGATGAACTTACCCGCTTTGTCGAGGCGCTTGACGATCAAGACATGCTTCGGAAACATGGAGCCGTCCTTGCGTATTGCCCTTACCTCAAACTCTGCCTTGCCTTCGTTCAACATGCGTTGATATGCCGCAACCGCAATGTTTCGGTCATTGGGAAAGATCGTCGCCGCCGGGTCCATACCGATCATCTCCCTTGCATCGTAGCCGACCATCCTCGCGTAATCACCGTTGACTTTAAGATACCGGCCGTTCGAATCCAGCGAAGAGATGCCCGGCATGGCATTCGTCAGCGCCACGTTCATCTCGACTAGCGTCTCTTCCGCCCGCTTGCGTTCGGTGATGTCTGCAATGAATGCGGTGAACTGATATGAATCGTCCGACTTGCTCACACTGATCGCGAGCTCCACAGGAAACTCGGTCCGGTCACGGCGCAAGGCGGTAATCTCGATGCGCCGGTTCAGGACCGGTCCACTCCCGGTCGCTAAGAAGTGTCGCAATCCGAGTTCATGGGCCTCCCGATGTTGCGGCGGGATGATCATGTCGGCCATTTTCCGTCCTACCGCTTCGCTCCGCGTCCAACCGAATATCGCTTCGGAGCGAGGGTTCCAATAGGTAACGATACCCTCTGTATCTATCCCCACCACGGCATCCAATGCACCGGCGAGGATGGCACGCATACGCTGCTCGCTCTCCCGCAACACCTGCTCTACCCGCTTGCGCTCGGTGATGTCGCGGGCGACGAGAAGACGGCCGACCACACGCCCTTGCTCCTGCACGCTCGCAATGTTCCCCTCGGCCACAACCGGGACGCCGTCCGGGCGAAGGAACTCCAACTCGACCAGAGCGGGTACAGCTTGGCCCTGACGGACGGCGGCCAACCGAGCTTCGGCCAGTGCCGCTGCGTGAGACGACAACAGCGCCATAATGGGGCGCCCGATCAGTTCGTCACTGGGCCGGCCTGTCACTACCTCAGCATGATGGCTGACCCATTGAATCGTGCCGTTCAAGTTAATATAGAGAATGGCGTCGTTGGCGTAGCCCATAAGCAGACGGAGCCGCTCCTCGCTCTGACGCAGAGCTTCCTCCGCCCGTTTGCGTTCGATGATGTCTTTTTCGAGAAAGTTGATGGCGTTCTGAAGGTCGGCCGTGCGTTCCTGAACTCGACTCTCCAGCGTCTCTTCCACCTGTTTGCGATGCCGGAGGAAGAGTGCCGTCACCCACAGCAGGGTTATGCCTATAGTGCGATTGTAGGTCACCGGTCCGGCGGCGCCCCCTGGGGGAGAAAAGAGCCATCCCAGAATGATCAGCGCCGAACACAGGGCTGCGAAACCGACCAGGTGGTGGTGGTGAGGCGACCGGAAAAGGATGAGCATCATCGGGATCAAGTACAGAAACCCGTCCGCCCATCCTAATGGTGTGAACAGGTCCAGGACGAAGATTCCCGACGTGAGGGCTATGATCAGCAGAGAAACGAGGGGTGGCGACGCCATTGTCATAGCGCGCATCCTGGAGGACGGTGAAGAATGAGGTGCAGGCGGCAGCGGCTCGGGCATGTGAACACTCCCGAAAGCCCTGCAGTCTAGCGCAGTCGGCCGGGAAAGGCTAGGAGAAGGGCTCAGTCCTCTTCGGTGACTTCTTTGATCTCGACGATGCGGACATGCGGACTGCCGAAAATACTATAACTATCCAGGATTTCCTGGCATCGCGCACGGACATCTTCGAGTGTACGGCACTCCCGATAAAGGGCATGCACGGCGGTATCAATGACCATGGTCACGGCATCATCACGGTCATTGGATTGGGTTGTGATCGATACTTTCATTCGACCTGCTCCCAGCGGCTCGACTGTCTCTGGAGCGGGCGGTTGGTAACCCCGCTGCATAGCGGGGTTAATTATAAATGCGAAACTTGCAAAAACTATCGGGGTTTGTCCTACGTTTCATCGAGATCACACCAGCTTATTTGAAATCGCGTAGCGGGTGAGCTCGGCGTTGGTGCTCATCCGCATTTTTTGCAGGATGCGGGTTCTGTAGGTGCTCACCGTCTTGACGCTCAACGATAACTGCTCGGCGACCTCCGTGGCCGTTTTCCCCGAGGCGATCAGGGTCAGGACTTGGAACTCGCGGTCGGACAGGCCGACATGAGGAGGGTGCATGGCCCCCGACACGCGGTCCAGGTCCAATTGCTTGGCCAGCGCCTCGCTCACGTAGGTCTCCCCGCGGCAGATTTTTCTGATGGCGCGGATGATTTCCTTGCCGGGGCTTCCCTTGGTCAGATAGCCTTTCGCGCCGGCCTTCAGCATGCGGCGGGCGTATTGCTCTTCGGGGTGAATAGTGAGGACCAGCACGGGGAGCGTGGGACACAGGGAGAGGAGTTCTTTGATCAGATCGACGCCGTTTTTCCCCGGCAAGGTAATGTCCAGCACGACCGCATCGAATTTTTCTTTCCGGACGGACGCAAACGTGTCATGGGCTGTCGCCGCTTCCTTCGTCACAACCATATCCGATTCCTCGGATATCAGCAGCTTCAGCCCCAGCCTGACGACCTCGTGATCGTCGGCAACAAGAATTTTATACATACCCTCGCCAACTGCGCTGAAGTTTCACCCTCAATAAATTCTGTGGGCCATACGGCTGTCTGTCCATCCGGTGTACACCCGATACCGGGCCGGTTTGTAGCAGGATCAAGACAGAACTTCTATCAGCATTTGTCCTACGCTTGCGGCGTTTATTCTACGCTTGCTCGGCGCGCGGCAGCGGTATCCGGGCGGTCACGACCGTCCCTCCGCCGGGGGAACGGAAAACCGTGACGCTCCCGCCGCACGCATGGGCGCGTTCCTGCATGCCGATGAGGCCGAGGGAGCGATGATCGGAGATCACGTTCTCGGCGATGCCTTTGCCGTCGTCCTGAATCGCCAGCATGAGGAGCCGGTCCATCCGTGTGAATGCGACCGTTACCTTCGTGGCGCCGGCGTGGCGCGCGACGTTGGTCAGGCTCTCCTGAAGGATTCGGAAGACCGCCGTGGCGCGCATCTGGTCCAATTCGATCTCTTCAATGTTCGACGAAAACGTGCAGGGAATGCCGGCCTGGCCCTCAAATGTCTGGGTCTGCCATTCCATGGCGGCGAGAAGGCCCAGGTCGTCCAGCACGACGGGTCTCAGCACAGCCGAGATCCTCCGTACCGAACCAATCGTCCCGCCGACCAGGGCCAACAGCGCGCTGATTTTTTCCTGTACCCTGCGCTGATGCGGGTCCAGCTTTTCGCCCAGCCATGTGAGGCCCAATTGCAGGCCGGTGAGGGACTGACCCAGTTCGTCGTGCACCTCGCGCGCGAGCCGCGTCTGCTCCTCTTCGCGTATCGACTGAAGGCGCGCAGACAGGGCGTGCAGTTGGTCCAGGGAATTCTTCAGCGCCTGTTCCATCCGTTTGCGCTCGGTGATGTCCGTGGCGATGCCGCCGATCGCGTACACCCTGCCGTTCCCATCGAACAGCGGAAACTTGTAGACGATGCTCGTGTGAGGGCCGTCGTCATGCAAGGCGACTTCTTCGAACTCCGCCCGGGTCTGGGCCTCCAGCACTCTGCGGTCGTTGGCCCGGAACGCGGTGGCCTGCTCCCGTGGAAACAGGTCGATGTCCGTCTTGCCGATGATGTCCTTGCCGGGCCTATGCGTGATTTTTTCAAACTCTCGATTGCTGAGCAGATACCGGCCTTCGGTGTCCTTGAGAAAAATCATCATCGGGCTGTTATCAAGGATCGCATGCAGCCGGGCTTCACTCCTTCGGAGCGCCTCTTCGGCCCGCCTGCTTTCGGTGATGTCCTCCGTGATGTACGCAAACCGCGCAGGGCCCTCGCCGGCGCCGCCGATGTAGCAGATGGTTGCGGACAGCCGACGCGGGCCGGCGGGCATCTGGCGCAGGTACTCAAACCGGACGGGTCTGCCCGTCCGTACGCATTCATGGTAGCGTCGGACCCATTCGAGAATGACCTCGCGCGGTACGCCGAGTTCACTGGCGCGGCGATTGGCAATCGCCTCCGGCGCCATACTCAAAAATCTGGCCGAGGCCGCGTTCACGGAAACAAGCTGGATATCGTCGCCTTCAACGTCCGCAACGCCCATCATCATGGACGCGCTGTCGTAAAAACTGCGGAGTGTGTATTCTTTTTGCTGCAACTCATCTTGCGCCCGTTTCCATGTTTCGGCCAGAGCCGCTGCAAGCCAGAGCATGGGAATGCCGAGCGAGCGATTGAAGATGGAAATACGCGGACCGACTCCCGAAGGAGAGAGGAAATGATCGAGCACGATCAACAGGGAGAACGCGCCTGCGGCAATGAATGCGGCTCCGCGATGCGGAATCCACAACGTGAGCAGCATGATAGGCACGTAGAGGAGCCAGGGAACCTGGCCAAGAGGCGTTGTGATATCCCAGGCAAAGACGGCCCCCCCGAGTAGGACAATCAGGCCCCACATGACACCGGCCTTATTGGGCGGGAAATTCATAGGGGAAAGGCTACAGACTCTTGCAATAAGAGGCAAGTCCTTCACTCAATACTCCAAACTGAATCCATTCAGGTCGAGGGAGTTATGCCATCGTCTATGATTGCTTCGATGGCTACGATGCGCACAGGCGAAGCGCCAAAAACAATGTAACTATCCAGGATTTCCTGACATCGAGCGCGAACGTCTTCGAGTGTAACGCACCCTCGATAAAGGTCATGCGTTACGGTATCGATGACCATTGCCTGAGCATCATCACGACCATTGGATTGGGTTGTTATCGATACCTTCATTCCTGCGCCTTATCAAGATCATCGGAATGCACCTTAACTATGTAAGTTCTTTTAGCAGATCAGTACGCGAGGCGGTATCGGGGAAAACCTAAAATTTTTCAGGGGGGAGGTAAGGAAAGACCTTACAAAATAAGAAAAAAAGAGATGCTATCGGGGTTTGCTACATTTTTCCTACGGCCATGAGTATGCCGGCCTCCAAGGAAAATTGGACGAGGTCGGCTCGGTTCTGCAGATTCAGCTTCTCCATCACGCGGGCCCGGTAGGTCTCGACGGATTTGATACTTAGTTTCAGGCGGTTGGCGATTTCCTGATTCGTGTGCCCCTGGGCCACGAATTCGAGCACTTCACGCTCACGTGCGCTTAACAGCTGGAGCGCTGCATCGTTCAACTTTGTGCCTTCTGAACTTTTCCGCTTGAGCTCCGCACTCTCGACACCTTCCCACTTGCCCGTCCGCTCCACCAGGGCTGATTGATGATACCGCACCACATCGATGACCTCCGTGGCTTTACATTGATCCAGCGCGTAAGTGCAAAGGATGAGCATCTTGAAATCCTGAATGGTTCTGTCGAGCAGTTGTTCAAACCTGGCAAAGTCATCCCATCTCGATTTTCCGAGTGCAGTGATGTTGCCTGTTACGTCGCCTGCCACCCTCATCCCATCGTAGCCCTTGGCCAGAGCTCGATCGAGTTTCTTTATCCAATCTCGAAGTACCCATAGGATATCGAATTCTCCTCCTTTGAGGAAGCACTCGGCGGACACGATGAACTCGATTTGGCCGCCTTGTACGTAGCGATCGAACTGAGGCACAACCTTTGTCATTGCGTTTCTGGCGTCTTTTTCAGCCAGGCGGGTCGGCATCACCCACAGACAGAATTCGTTATTCTCCAACCCCGCTTTGAAATACGGAACCAAAAGGTCCATCAAGCCTTTTGGGGTTTCGTAGAAGTGACAGTAGTGCGTCCCCCACGGTGCCTTGTCAATGCCAGGGATGCCGACCGTTCGAAGTTCTTTATCCATCTCGCTACCTCATCATCAGAATCACGGGGAGAATGTTTCGGAGGGGCATGGACATACCGAAAGGGTCACGAAGGGAAATTTGAGAACGCTGGACGGTTCGGGGCTGCATTCATGTGCTCCCCCAAGTCAGTTAAGTCAGTCTAGCGAATCCGCCCTAGTCTAGCGTATCCGTGGCGGTTAGGCCAGTGCGCCACATCCCCTTCTTGACGAACTTCGGGACGGGGGTGTAGCTTCGAGTCCTATGAGTAGCAACACGTCAGTAGCGCTCGTCAACATGCCGTTCAGCGCGAGCCGGTACCCGTCCATTCAATTGGGGACGCTGGCCGCTCTGTTGAAATCCAAGGGGGTCGGCGTCAAGACCTACCATCTGTACCTGCACTTCGCCTACCAGATCGGCCCTCCCCTCTACGAAGTGCTGAGCGAGAAGCGGGGCCTGCTCGGCGACTGGCTCTTCTCGCACCTCCTGTTCCGCGACAATCCGAAGAACGGCGAGTACCCGCGCACCTTCAAACCCCTCTTCGAATCGGTGGCCCGCGAGACCGGTTGCTCTCCCTCCTACTTGGAAGAGCTCAAGCTGAAAGGCGCGCCCCAATATCTCACGCGGATGTTGACCGAAATTGATTGGAGCCGGTACAAAATCATCGGGTTCACCTCGACGTTCGATCAGAACGTCGCCAGCCTGACGATGGCGAAGCTGATCAAGGATCTCCACCCATCCGTCACGATCGTGTTCGGTGGCGCGAACTTCGACGGCGAGATGGGGCTGGAGCATTTGCGCGCCTGGCCCTGGATCGATTACGTCGTAGTGGGCGAAGGGGAAGTGCCGTTCCCGGCGCTCGTGAAGCACATCCTGGAAAACAAGGACGGCGAACCCCCGGCCGGGGTGGCCTGCCGGCGGGACGGCAAGATCCAGTTCAAGCCTTCGCCCCATCTCTTCGCCGAGTTTCAGAAGACCGGCCCCCCGGATTACGACGATTACTTCGAGCTCCTCGATCAGCTTGACCCCAAGCGGTCGCAAGGCCTCAACCGCATCCTTTTGTATGAAGCGTCCCGCGGGTGCTGGTGGGGCGAGAAGCATCACTGCACCTTCTGCGGATTGAACGCACAGAGCATGGAGTTCCGCTCCAAATCGCCGGAGCAGGTCTTCGAGGAATTCACGGTCCTGGCCGGCCGCTACAACACCACCCGGTTCCGCTTCGTGGATAACATCATCGACATGAAGTACATCGACGAGCTGTTCGCGAAGTTCGCGGCGGAGCGGCTCGATTTCGAAGTCTTCATCGAGACCAAGAGCAATCTGAACAAATCCCAGGTCCGGACGCTCGCGAGCGGCGGGGTAAAGTCCATGCAGCCCGGTATCGAAAGCCTCAGCCAGAACCAGCTCACGGAGATGAAGAAGGGGGTCAGCCCCCTGCAGAACCTCCAGATACTGAAGTGGAGCGGCTACTACGACATCCACGTATCCTGGAACATCCTGCTCGGGTTCCCCGGAGAGACCAACGAGGACTACCGTCGCCAGATCGACCTGATTTCCTCGATCCTCCATTTCCAGCCGCCGGAGGCCGTGGGAGAGTTGTGGCTCGAGCGGTTCAGCCCCTACTTCAAATGGCCGGAGCAGAACGGCATCCGGATCACCGGTCCCGGCCTGGCCTACGCCTACGCTTACGACCCCCGGCTTGTGGACGTCGGGAAGATCGCCTATGATTTCGAGTACGAGCTCATCGAGAAACGGGTGGACCCGAGCCTGATCGAGGAACTGACCCGCGCGACAACGGAATGGAAGCGCCGGTACGCCTCGGACGACAAACCGTTCCTCTACTATTCGAAGGCCCCCGATTTCGTCACGATCTTCGACGGCCGCGTGGCCGATAAGCCCGTCAAGGAGCGCTACGACTGGCCGCACGCCGGCATCATCGAGTTCTGCAACGAGGCGCCCCGGTACTTCGGGCAGATCCGGGGCGAGTTGAACGATCGGAAGGGAGCCGCGTACGATGATGCGGCGGTCAGGCGCGCGCTCGACGATCTCCTGCAAAAACGAATTCTCTACGAGGAAAAGGGCCGCTACCTGACCCTTGCCCTGCCGGTGAATCAATCGTTCTAAGGCCTCCCCGCCTCTTCAGAAGTAGACCTGCACGGACAGCACTGCTTCATGGTCGTGGCGGTCCAGGCGGTTGAACTCCAGCCGCAGGGCCAAGTCTTTCTGCAACGTGAATCGCTGTTGGAACGAGACCCGCCAGACATCGGAATCCTCACCCAAAGGATACCGGAGATACGTGGTCGAGAGCAGGACTCTCCAGCGCTCGGTGAGATCCACCAGCGTCCCGGCGGTGCCGCCTCCGCCGATCCGGTGATTCTCGTCGAAGGCGTGGCTGTAATTGGCGTCGAGCTCGGCGAAGGCGAAATACATCTCGTGGCCTAGCCAATGCGTTTCGAAGGAGGGGCCGATCCCGCCGTTCAGATTCGCATTGCCGCAGTAGCGGCAGTCACGGCGGCTCACGGTGTCATAACCGGCGTTGATCTTCCACGACGGGCTTTTGAACAGCGTGTCTATCGGCGTCAAGGAGACGATGTCCGCCAGCTTGAACCGTTCCAGCCTGCTCTGGTCCCGCCGGTCGTAATGCCGCAGGCTGAACGACATCAACTCGATCTGCGCCCCCGGCGTGAAGCCGGTGTCGGGGTCCAGCAGGTCGTGGTAGCCGGCCCGCACGGACAGTTCTTCGAAGAATTCATCCTGCCGCCAGCCTCCGCCGAGTCCGGCCCGCGAGGTACTGTGGCCCAACTCCGGACGGTCCGTGAACGGCAGAATGGGCGTGTCCGGGGAAGGAATCTTGATCTGGCTGCGGGTGACGAGCAGGGCGCGCTGCCGGTTCCGGTAGGGCTCAGCTTCATCCGGAGGAGCCATCGCGCTCCGGTAGCGGAGATAGTCCGTGGCAAGATCCAACACAAACGTCTGCCGGCCCGGAGGGAGCAGTTTGAATTCCTCCTGCTCGGCCGTGGACGGGACATCAATCAGGCGGCGCGCCCACAGATCTTCCACCTCGGACAGCATGGCGCGTTTTCGTCGGATCTGCGTGCTGCGAGAGGGCCGGTAGGCGATGTCGGCGATGAGGTGTGGGTACTGCGTGATCACGCGCACGGTGTCGGCAGGCACCGTCCAGGCGATGAACCGATCGGTGAGGTGCAGCCGTGGATCGGCGACCTCCAATAACGAGAGGATATGGTACGAGCAGTTCTCCTTGAAAAAGAAGTAGTCGAAATAGGCGTTGCCCAGCTCCCAGGCGTGCATGAGCATCCGTGTGATCTGCTCTTCCGACAGATTGAGGCGGTACTCCCAGATGTCGCGGTTCTCGAAGTCCCGATACTCCTGGACCTTGATATAGTACGGGATGGTGGAAAAATATCCCTTGAACCCGCCGAACATTCCCAGGATGGCGAAGGCGAATGTGTTTTCGGTCGTCACTTCCGCGGCATAGTTGATCGTGTAAGCCAGCAGGCGCGTCTGCTCCGTCTGGCCCTTCTGATCGAGACGCAGAAAAGTGTGGCCGAACATGGACGAGGGATTGTTCAGAAACGCCGAGGCGAAGATAAGTGTAACGGATTGCGCGCTCATCTCGACGAACCAGGACTGGAACCGTTCACAGGCTTGCGGCGGCAAGCGACGGTCATCGAAAGCCAACTGCGCTTTCAGCCAGTGGTAGCGGGCCACGAACGCGCACTGCGCCGGTTGGCGGGACCGGCCGACCAACTCATCAGAGAAGAACTTGGCGAGGGTCGCCTCCAGTTCGGCCCGCGGGTCCGTCTTGCCGGCGGGGGCCATGAAGAACCCAGGGTCGTCCACCTCGCTGGCGGAGCCGCCGCCGAGGTTCTCGCGATAATGCAACAGCAGGTGCCAGTAGCGTTGCTCGGAGAGCTGCGCCTCACCTGCCCGCCGGATCAGCTCATCCAGGTACGGATTGGTTGCGGCCTGGCCGGCCGCCGACGGTGCGACGACCAGCAACAGGGCAAGGAAAAGAACGACCTGTGGTCGCCAAGGTGACAGATGAAAATCGGATGGGAAAGGGCTCCCGGCCAGAAACCGGGAGCCCTTGGTGTTGTCTAGCGTGTTGAGGAGAGTTGTGCGAGGACCGGATGGTTCGCCATCGCGGCGTTCAGCGCCTTGATCATGGCGACCGGCGCGGCCTCTCCGGATTGGATCAGGGTCGTGTATTTCTCCTGGGTCAGTGCGAAGAACTCGGCCTGGTGCTCGGCCGGCACTCCCATGAGCGTGGCGAGCGAGGCGAGATGTTCGCCGCGTCCCTGCGCCATTTCCTGGGAGAGGTTTTCAAAATTGATCTCGGCGAACATGGGTACTTTGTATTCCGCAAAGACCTTGCCGTCGTTCGTGCAGCCGGACGTTCCCGAACTGATCCCGAACGTGTTGCTGCCGAACGTCCCGTTCGTGGTGGCCATCAAGACCTGTGGGCCAATGTTCTTCTGGTGCGCGTAATCGCTCCACGCGAGCTTGCCTAACCCACAGCCAGGGCCGTTATCAGGATTGGCCGCCATCGCTCCGGCGGCTGTGAAACATACGACCGCCACCGCCAACACCATCAGTCCCAACTTTTTCATCATGGTCCCCTCCTTATGGTTGGTTACGGTGATATGACGTCAGACAGTTCCTCGACAAGCCATTCGTTACGGAATAGACGCACGACCACACGGGCACGAGTATATGGGCGGGTGCAAAGAGTGTCAACCATTCTCATTAGTCTTTGCCGTGACAGGTCATGACAACAGGCCTGTTCTGCGGACTCCCGGACAAGTTACCACGTTCCGATCAAAGCTTCTTGTTCCAGGGGAGCTGGTCCAGATACTTGTCGTCGGGATTGGCGGCGGCGAAGGCTTCGGGATTGGCGGCCATTTGGGCGCACTTGTCCCGGATCTCCTTGGCGCGTTCCTCCACCCGCTGGGCCAGCTCATCCTTTTTCAGGGTCCGCAGGACGATGGCGTACTGATCCATCGCGTCCGCGCGGCTGAGATGGTATTTCCCATGCGCGTTCTCCAGGATCGTCAGCACCTTGCGGTAGATGTTTTCGGCTTCGTCGTACTTGCCTTGCGCGTATTTCAGCCCCGCGAAGTGCTCCAGGCTGCCGGCATAGTCCGGGTGCTCCTGCCCGAGCGTGTCCTGCCAGATCTTGATCGCCCGCAGGTAGAGTTTTTCCGCCTCGTCGTATTTCCCCTGTTCGCGGTAGACGTCGGCCAGCTTTTCGAGGCCGTGCCCCACGTAGGGGTCAGCCGCGCCCAGCTTCTCTTCGCGAATGACCAGCGCATGGAGATAGAACGGCTCGGCATCTCCATACCGTCCCTGCGCCTGGTGCAGCATCGCCAGCTTATCAAGCGCCGTTGCCACGCTCAGATGATCCTCGCCCAGCGTTTTGATCTGATTATCCAGTGCGCGTTGCAACAGCGGCAGCGCCTTGTCGTACTTGCCCGTCTCACGATAGGCTTCGCCGAGAGCCGTGACCGTCAGGATCACGTCCGCATGCTCGCGCCCCCAAGCCTTCTCCTGCGCCGCCAGCACGCGCCGGAGGAGCGGCTCCGCCTTGGCCGGCTGACCACGCCCGCGGTAGAATTCCGCGAACTTGTTCAGAGCCGCCACCACTTCCGGGTGCTCTGGGCCAAGGACTTTTTCCTGGATCGCGAAGGCTTGCCGGAAGAGAGACTCCGCCTCGCTGTACTTGCTTTGCTCGCGATAGGCCGCCGCCAGATTGCTCATGGCCGTGGCTTTGCGCAGGTCCTGCTCGCCGAACTTCTCCGCTTCCTTCAACGCAGCTGTTAAATGCGTTTCGGCTTCACCGGGCTGGCCCCGCTTCAAGGCTGCGAGGCCTGCGTTGGTTTTCTGGATGAACTCGGGGCCGGGATCGGAGAGACCCGTGACCTTACGGAACGTGCCGGAGAGCCAGTCAGCCATGACGTCCTCTCTTGGTGAGGACCAAAATAGGAAAGCTAACGGAGAGGGATACTAGCAGGAATGACAATGTAGGACAAGCGAGAAAATATTTACTAGGGAACGTTAGTCGGTGGGCCGGTTTACGTGCTCCGGACGGACCCCGAGCCCGATCAGCCTGGCTGGGATCCGGCTCAGAAACGGGACGCGCGCGAGGAGCCGGAGAAGGACCGGCGGTGTGATCTGCTCCGTGCTTCCCAGGACACGCCTGATAACCCGATTCTGCATGAAAATCTGAAACCGCTGGGTGAGGCGGGTCGGCCACTCGCGCCGGCGCTGCACCCGGCGCAGGTCGTCGGTCGTGAGCCGGTCCTCGCGCAGCGGCGCGGCGAGCAGATTCGCGGCCGCGATCGCATCCTGGATCGCGAGGTTGATCCCCACGCCGCCGACGGGGGACATCGCGTGCGCCGCATCGCCGATGCAGAGAAGGCCGGGGCGATACCACTGCGGCAGCCGGTCCACCTGGACGGTGAGCAGCTTGACGGGGTCCCAATCCTGTATTTCGCCGACGCGGTCGACGGCAAACGGCGCGAGCTGCGCGACGTCGTTGCGAAACGCCTGTAGCCCTCTCGCCTGAAGCTGTGCGAGCGATCCTTTGGGGATGACAAAGCCGCACTGCCAGTGCCGGCCTTGGTTCAACATGATGAAGATGCGCCCCATCTGAAAACGCCCCATGGGGTTTTCCGGATCGCCGGGCCGCCGGGACAGGCGGAACCACAGCACGTCCATGGGCGCGCCTGATTCGTCCACCTGTAAGCCGGCCTGTGCCCGGACGACCGAGTGCCGCCCGTCGGCGCCGACGACGAGGCGTGCGCGCACCTCCAGCGGGCCGTCCGGGGTCGTCGCCTGGAGCCCGACGACGCGTCCCGCTTCTTCGATCAGCCCGGTCACGTCGGCCCGCATTCTCAATTTGAACGTCGGATAGCGGGTGCCGCGCTCGGCGAGGAAGTTCAGGAAGTCCCACTGCGGCATGAACGCGATGAACCCGCAATGCGTCGGCAGGTGGGTGAAGTCTGCGATCGTCAGCGCCAGATCGCCGAACTGCGCATTGAGCCGCGGCGCTTTTTGGTGTGGCAGCCGTTGCAGATCCTCCAGAAATCCCAGCTCATGCATGACCTCGAGCGTGGAAGGATGGATCGTGTCGCCCCGGAAGTCCCGGAAGAAGTCGGCGTGCTTCTCCAGCACAAGAACCTCGACGCCGGCGCGGGCCAGCAGCAGCCCCAGCATGATTCCGGCCGGCCCGCCGCCCGCGATGCAGCACCGCACCGAAACCTTATCCGCGGCCATGGCTGTCCTCCTACAGGCTCCCCAATTCGCCTTCGTAGAGGAAGGCTTTGGTCTCGCGGGCGATGGACTCCGGGTCGCGCGTGATGCGCGCCACGCCCATCTCCATCGCGGACTTGGCCACCGCAGCGGCAATCGCCGGCGGCACGCGGAAGTCGAAGGCGTCCGGGATAATGTAGTCCTTCTGGAGATCCTGCGGCGGGATCACGTCCGCGAGCGCCTGGGCCGCCGCCTGCTCCATCTCGAACGTGATCGTGCGCGCCCGCACGTCCAGCGCGCCGCGGAACATGCCGGGGAATACCAGGCTGTTGTTCACCTGGTTGGGAAAGTCCGAGCGGCCGGTCGCGACAATGCGCGCGCCGGCTGCCAACGCGTCTTGAGGCATGATTTCCGGGACCGGGTTCGCCAGGGCAAAGACGATCGGTTCCGGCGCCATCAGCTTCAGCAGTTCCGGCTTGAGCATCCCCGCGACCGACACGCCGATGAACACGTCGCGTCCGGGCAGGGCATCTTCCAACCGGCCTTTCAGACGCTGCCGGTTCGTCTGCGAAGCCAGTTGGGCCAGCGTCGGATTCATCCCCGCCTCGCGCCCCTCATACACAATCCCGTGCACGTCGGTCAGGATCAGGTCCTGGGCTCCCTTCCGGAGCAGCAGATGCGCGATCGCCGTGCCGGCCGCGCCCGCGCCGCAGATGACGATCTTGGCGTCCTCCAGCCGGCGCTTCAACAAGCGCATGGCGTTGATCAGCCCCGCCAGCACCACCACGGCCGTGCCATGCTGATCGTCGTGAAAGACCGGAATGTCCAGCTCGGTCCGCAGCCGCCGCTCGATCTCGAAGCAGCGCGGCGCCGCGATGTCCTCCAGGTTGAGCCCCCCGAAGGTCGGCGCGATGGCCTTGACCGCCGCGATGATCTCCTCAGGGTCCTGCGTCCCGAGACAGATCGGGAAGGACTCGATGCCGGCGTAAAAATGGAACAGCACCGCCTTCCCTTCCATCACCGGCAAGGCGGCGCGTGGTCCCAGATTGCCCAGCCCGAGGACTGCCGAGCCGTCCGTCACGACCGCCACGAGATTCCCCTTGGCCGTGTAATCATAGACCTTCATCGGATCGTTGGAAATCTCCTGCGCCGGCGACAACGGCCCCGGCGACACGTAGAACCGGCTCAAGACGCTCAGGTCTTTGACGGGAATCTTGGGCTTGATCTCGAGGATACCGCCGTAGCGCGCGTGCAGGTCGAGCGACTGCCGGGCGACGGATGCGCCCGCCCCCGTCTTCTCGGGGGGCAGCGGAAAGCGTCCTTCGTACACGTACTGCAGCGTGCGGTCCCGAATCCGCTCGGGGTCCACCTGTTTCCGCGCCACGCCGGTTGCGATGGCCGCGCGGGCCACGGCCGCCGCGAGGGCCGGCGCCACGCGGAAGTCCATCAGGCTCGGCAGAATCCGGTCGGGCCCGAGCTCGCCTTCCGGCAAGCAGCTGGCGAGCGCTTCGGCGGCCGCGATCTTCATCTCGGCGTTCACCCCTCGGGCAGCCACGTCCAGGAGACCCCGGAACACACCCGGGATGACCATCGCCGTGTTCACGCCGTTCGGCAGGTCGGCCCGGCCGGTCGCCACGATCCGCGCGCCGTTTTGCTTCGCGAGGTCGGGCAGGGTCTCCGGTTCCGGCAGCGCCAGGGCCAGGACGATGGCATCGCGGGCCATGCCGGCGACCGCCTCCCCGCTCAGCGCGCCGCCTGAGGAGAACCCCACGAAGACGTCGGCGCCGGCCAGCGCCGCCGGGAGCGGGCCCTGCCGTCCTTCCTTGTTGGTACACAGCGCCATCTCTGCCTTCATCCAGTTCATCCTGGTCGGCCGGTACTTGTAGATCGCGCCGGCGCGGTCGCAGAGGATCACGTCTTTGGCGCCGACTTTGAGCAGGAGCCGCGCGGTCGCGATGCCGGCCGCGCCGGCCCCGTTGATGACGACGCGCATGGACGAGAGCGCCTTACCCACGAGCTTGCCGGCGTTCATGAGGGCGGCCAGCACTTCGATCGCTGCCGCGTGCTGGTCGGAGTGAAAGACGGGAATGTCGGTCGCGCGTTCGAGCCGTTCCTCGATGGAGAAGCAGCGCGGCGCCGCAATGTCCTCCAGGCAGATCGCGCCGAATGTCGGGGCCAGCAGGGACACGGTATGGACGATCTCGTCGGTGTCCTGCGTGCTCAGGCAAATGGGGAACGCGTCCACTCCGGCGAACGTCTTGAGCAACACGGCGTTGCCTTCCATGATCGGCAGGGCGGCATACGGCCCCTGATTGCCGAGGCTGAGCACCTTCGACCCGTCCGTCACGACGGCGATGGTGTTGCCCCGGCAGGTGTATTCGAAGGACGTGGCGGGGTCCTTATGAATGGCGAGGCACGGCTCAGCCACGCCGGGGGTATAGACAAGACTGAGCACCGACCGGTCCCGGATCGGCACTTTGCTCTCGATACCGATGACGCCGCGATGGCGCTTTCGTGATTGCAGTTGGTCGTCTTGCGCCATTACATTTTCCGCCGCTCTTTCAATGTCGCCAGCCGCTGCTTGATCGCCTCAACGCCGTGGTCGTCCGCCGCCGGCGCGGACTGGAGGTAGCGCTCGTACTGCGTGACCGCCTCGTCCACGCGGCCGGCCGCTTCGTAGGCGAGGCCGAGTCCCGCATAGGCTTCGGCCGCGCCGGGGGCCAGACGAAGGGCTTCCTGATACTGGACGATCGCCTCATCGAATTTCCCCTGGCTGGTCAGCGCCTGTCCCAGCGCCATATATACGCCGTTGTCCCTCCAGCCGAGCTTGAGCGCTTCGCGCAAGGCATTGATCGCCAACGCCGCGCGGTCGATCGCCAGGAGCACGGTCCCGAGATGATAATTCGCCTGGGCCGTCAGGTTGTCTTTGTTGTCGGGATTGAGATTGATCGCCTCGACCAGTTCGGCCATCGCGAAGTCGTATTCTCCCGCCTGGAAATACGCCAGGCCGAGTTCCATCCTGGCGCGCGGGTCGGTCGGAGTGTTGCGCACGGCCGCCAGCCGTTCCTCGATCAGCGGCGCCCGGGCCGGAGGAGGGCCGGCCTCGCCGGGCTGGGCCGCCAGGGCCATTCCGCACAGCAGAACCGCGACCATCACGGCCATGAAATCATTCTATCGGACTGATTACGGAGCGGCAAGATTCTTGAGCAGGGCTTCGGCCGCCAGACGATACTTCTGCGCCCACCGGCGGCGATCCACCGGACCGGCCATCGCCAGCACGGCCTGCGCCTGGGCACGGGCAAGGGCGGGCCGCCCGGCGTCCCGGTAGAATTCGACGAGGCTCCACCGGATGTAGGTGTACCGGTCAGCATCCGCTTCCACCGCCCGCGTGAGATAGCTTTCGATCTGTTCTTTTCTTCCGACAAGAAGCAAGCGGAGCGGGCCGGGGGTCTCGTCGAGCAGGACGCCCATCATGTGCAGGGCGCGAGCATGGCGCGGGTCCAACTCCAGCGCGCGCAGAAGGTGCTTCTCCAGATCGGCGACAACCATCGGCGAGACTCTCCAGAACGGCTTCAGGTTCACGACGTTCCCCCGGTTCGCGGCGAGATAGAAATGGGCTTCGGCGCTGTCCTCCTTCAGGGCCAGCGCCCGCTCGGCGGCCTGCTCTCCCCGCTCGTACCATTGCAGCTCGTCCTTGCCGAGCCAGTCTCCGAGCGCCAAACAGGCCCGGGCCGTCCGAACATGAGGAAGCGGGGTCTTCGGGTCGAGCGCCGCCGCCTGCTCGTACAGCGTGAGGGCGCGGGTGAACGAGTCCGGAAGGCCGTCGTCGGTCTGCGTCAGCCGGTCCCCCTGCTCCAACAACTCCTGTACCGTCGCGGCAGTGGCAGCGCCGGGCGGCACGAAGACGCACAGCGCGAGCGCGCAGGCACGAACTAGCGGAGGCCTGGGAAAAGAATTCACAGGGCGCGGAAGACGGCGAGCAGGTCGCTGAGAGCAACCAGTTTCGTCCTGAGGATTTCCCGCTCGACCTTGATCTGCCGCCTGAGGGCGGCTTTCGTGGCTCTCGCCTTCAGGTACGATCCGGCCAGCTTCAGAACACGCTGGCATTCTTCCTCGACTTTGCGTTTCACCACGGGGTTGACCGCGAGCATCTCCATGACACGAGCGCGGGTCTCGGCGAGAAAGGCCTGATGGTCTTTGTCGGGAAAGGATTCGCGCGTGGACTGATCCAGACAGCGATCCAGCGACTGCGAGAGGAAGACGTAGAGCCGCACGAGCGTCTCGGTGATCTGGATATGATCGGCGGTCATTTCGCGTGTTCTTTGCAGAGGGGGCAGCGGCAGAATTTGCTCCGCAGGATCGAGAAGGAATAGATGCCCGTGTCGTGGCCGTCGCTCCATCGGATTCGCAGTCCGTACCGGCCCACCGGCTCGATGTCCTTGACTCCGATGAACATGGGGATGCTGTCCGGTTGGAGCCGCAACTCGCCCGTCCACTCGTCCGTGCAGGCCGCACAAGGGCAGTGCTGGCGGAGATAGCGGATCGGATAGACGCCCTTGTGGCCGTCGTTCCACTCGATGCCGAGCACGCCGTTTTCGATCCAGTCCATGTCCTTGGGTTCAATGGTGTCGTTCATGGATGGTGCCTGATCCAATGGTACGCCCCGTAAGCGGACGCCAGCACGCCCGTCACCAGCAGAGCGAGCGCCGTCTGTTTGATGGCCTCGTTGCCTTCCGTCAGCCCGTAGATCCCCAGAATGAACCCGAAGGCCACGCAGGCCTTGCCGGCGAACCGGGCGATCGCGCCGCCGTAGCCGACGCGGTCAGGCATACGCAGTTGCTCTTCGCCGATACGCCGTCTTCGGTTCCGCGGCGAACACACCATGGGTCCTCGGCATGCGTCGGCCAGCCACGCACTCCACGTAGAGCTCAATGACCTCATACAGTTCGTTGCGGATGGCCGCCGTGGGTTTGAGACGGGGCAAGAGGGACAGCTCCATGCGGAGCGCCTGGCGGAAGAACGACAGGCACGCCGGCGACACGGCCGGGCACCGCACGGGCTCCCGCCGGACACAGGCCGAGCAGACCGTGCCTCCCGCGCGCGGCGAGAAGAACCACGTACCGCCGTTGGCCCGTGCCTGGCAACCGTTGCAGCGATCCAGGTGCGGCAGATACCCCGCGAAGCGCAGGATCTCCAGCTCGTAGAGGGCCGCCGTGAGCGTCGGAGCGTCGCTGCCCGCGATCGCCCGCAACCCTTCCCGCAGCGCATGGAACACGCGCGGTACCGCATCGCCGTCGGCCGTCACCGCGCCGGCCAGGTTAACGAGCCGGGCCGCGCCGGTGATCGCCTCAAGCGAAGTCCGGATGGACGGGAACACGTGGCGGATGTCGGTCTGGGAAACGCGATACAGGGTATCGCCCGGCTTCTCGAACAGCACGAGGTCGCAGTGGACGAAGGGCTCTAGGGCACTGCCGAATCGGCTCTTCATCCGCCGGGCCCCCCGGGCGACGCCTCGGACCTTGCCGTATTTCAGGGTAAAGAACGTGACGATCCGGTCGGCATCCCCCCACTTGCGGCTTTTAAGCACGATGGCGGAGGTCTTGAGCAGGGGCATCCGACGTTACTTCAAGTGCGATAGGACGGCCGTGGCCAGGGTAAGATAAATCGCAATGCCGGTGATGTCATTGGCCGTGGTGACGAACGGGCCGGCGGCGACGGCCGGGTCCACGCCGTAGCGTTTCAGGACGACCGGCATGATCGTGGCCATGGATGTGGACACGACCAGGGCGCAGACCATGGCGACGCCCACGACCAGCCCCAGCGTCAGATTGATGTGCGTGATCGCGGCGACGAGGAGGACCACGGCGCCGCACAGCAGACCGATGAGGAAGCCGATCAGGATCTCGCGCATGAACACCCGCTTGACATCCGAGAACTCGATACGGCCCGTGGCCATCCCGCGGATGACCATCGTCGAGGATTGCAACCCGACGTTCCCCCCCATCGCCGCGATGACCGGAATGAACGTCACCAGGGCCACCACCTCCTGGATCGTGAACCGGAAAAACCACAGGATCGAACCCGACACGATGCTCCCGATCAAGTTCGTCAGAAGCCAGGGGACGCGGTGACGGACCGCATGGAGCGCCGACGAGTGCATGAGCTCATCCTCTTCCTCGATCTGCGTCCCCGACATCTTCAGCATGTCTTCGGTGGCGGCGTCATGGATGATGTCCACGACGTCGTCCACGGTGATGATCCCGACCAGGATGTTGTCCTTGTCCACGACCGGGATCGCGAGCAGGTTGTAGCGGCCCACCAGCTTGGCCACCTCTTCCTGGTCGGTGTCGGTGGCGACGCTGATGACCTCCCGCTTGATCATCGTCCCGAGACGGGTTTGCGGAGATACTTGCAGCAGCTGTCGCAGCGAGAGGACCCCCACGAGCTTCTCGTCCCTGTCGGTGACGTAGATGTAGAAGATGTTCGCGGTATCTTTGGCCACCTGGAGCTTGTGGATCACTTCTTCCGCCGTCGTGTGCTCCGGCAGGGCAAAATAGTCCGCCGTCATGATGGCGCCGGCGGTCTTGGGCTCGTATTGCAGGAGGTCCTGGACCTCCGCCGAATCCTCCGGCTTCATCAGCTTGAGGATCTCTTGCGAACGTTCCTCGGGCAGGCAGTTCAGAACGTACGCCTGGTCGTCGTCCGGCAGGTCCCTGATCAGCGTGGCGATATCGGCGGCAGGCATATCCTGTAGGACGTCCCCGATGTCCGCTTCGTCCATTTCGCTGAGCACCTGCGCCTTGTTGCCGTCCGGCTTGATCAGTTCGAAGACGGTCCGTTTCTCCTGCGCGGCGTTCAAGTGATGCAGCATCTTGGCGACGTCGGCCGGATGCATCTTGGCGACCATGCGATCGAGATTGCCGATCGCGCCGCGGCGCAGCAGGCGGCCCACGGAATCCAAGATCACGTCGAACCGGCTCGCGGTCCTTGTGGCCCCGCTCCCTTTGTCGGGCCTGTCGATTCTGGCGTCCATCCGGTCCATCAATATCCCAGCTCCACGAGCATGCGTTCGTCCTGCCGCCAGGCCTCCTTCACCTTCACCCAGAGCTCCAGGAACACCTTCGTGCCGAAAAGATTTTCCATGTCGATGCGGGCAAAGGTCCCGACGTCCTTGAGAATGTGGCCCTGTTTGCCGATCACGATGGCCTTCTGCGAATCTTTTTCGACATAGATGGTCGCGCTGATCCGCGCGAGCTTGCCTTCCTCTTTGAAAGAATCAATGCAGACCGCCACCGCGAACGGCAGCTCGTCGCGCGTCTTTTGCAAGAGCTTCTCCCGGATGATCTCCGCCGCGAGGGCGCGCATCGGCTGATCCGTCACGACGTCCTCAGAAAAGTAGGACGGCCCTTCCGGCATGCGGGCCAGAGCCAGGTCCAGCAGCCGATCCACGCCGTCGCCGGTCTTGGCCGAGACCGGCACGATCTCGGCGAACCCGTGCATCCGGCTGTATTCGTCGAGCAGCGGCAGGAGGCGCAGCTTCTTCACCAAGTCCACCTTGTTGACGACGAGGAACACCGGCACGTCGCGTTCCTTGAGCCGCTCGAGCACGAACCGGTCCCCGGGGCCGGGCGGCTCCATGGCCTCGACCAGGAAGAAGGCCAGGTCCACTTCATCGAGTACGTGCAGGGCCACGTCGACCATGCGCTTGTTGAGCTCGAACTTGGGCTTGTGAATGCCGGGCGTGTCGAGGAACACCATCTGGGCACCGGCCAGATGCTTGACGCCGAGGATCCGGGTCCGGGTCGTCTGCGGCTTGTCCGAGATGATGGCGACTTTTTCGCCGAGGATGCGGTTCAGGAGCGTCGATTTCCCCACGTTCGGCCGGCCCACCAGCGCGACGAACCCGGAGCGGTAGGGCGCGGCCACGCTCACGGGCGCTCCCTCTTGTCGGGCGCGATCAGGAAAACCGTTTCGCCTTCCTTCACCAGCCCAAGTCGGTTACGGGCCAGGCCTTCCAGCGTGGCCGGATCGTGCTTGACCGCCTCGATGTTCTTTTTCAAACGGACGTTCTCGTCCTCGAGCGTTTTGATCTCCTCGGCGATCTGCCCTTGAGTCCGCTTCATGTTGAGGTACTTCATGACTCCCATGGTGTCGAAGAAGAACTCATAGGTGACATAGCTCATCAGAAGAAATCCGCCGATCGCGTAGAACACCCGGCGCCGCTTCTGCCTGACCTGGAGGGTCGTCCGTCGCTGATTCGGTCTCGTCCTCACGTGCCAGCCTTCCTTGCGAAGACCGCACGGCCCCGATAGCGCGCGGCGTCCCCCAGTTCTTCCTCGATCCGCAATAGCTGGTTATACTTGGCCGTCCGGTCGGTCCGCGACAGCGAGCCCGTCTTGATTTGGCCGGCGCTCACACCTACGGCGAGGTCCGCGATCGTGACGTCTTCGGTCTCTCCCGACCGGTGCGACACGACGGCCGTATAGCCGGCGCGCTTCGCCATCTCGATCGTCTCCAGGGTCTCGGTCAGCGTGCCGATCTGGTTCAGCTTGATGAGGATCGAGTTGCCGATCCCCTCCGCAATCCCCTTCGCGAAAATTTCCGGGTTGGTCACGAAGATGTCGTCCCCCACCAGCTGCACCCGGCGGCCCAGCCGCTCGGTCAGCAGCGCCCAGCCTTTCCAGTCCTTCTCGCTCAACCCGTCCTCGATCGACAGGATCGGATACCGGCGGACGAGGTCTTCGTAATATCGTATCATGTCTTCGCTGGAACGCCGCGCTTTTTCCTCGCCCTTCATCACGTACCGCCCGTTCTCGTAGAACTCGCTGGCCGCGGGGTCCAATGCCAGGGCCACGTCCTTGCCCGGCTTGTAGCCCGCCGTCTCGATGGCCTGGACGATCAGCGCCAGCGCCTCCTCATTCGAACCGAGGTTCGGCGCGAAACCGCCCTCGTCGCCCACGGCGGTGCTGAGGCCCTTCTTCTTCAGCAGCGCCTTCAAGGTGTGGAAGACCTCGGCGGCCGTACGCAAGGCGTCCGCGAATGTCTTGGCGCCGACCGGCACGATCATGAACTCCTGAAGGTCCAGGTTGTTGTCGGCGTGTGCGCCGCCATTGATGACGTTCATGAGGGGAACCGGCAGTTCGTGCGCGCGCGCCCCGCCGAGGTGGCGGTAGAGCGGCAATCCCGCCTCCGCCGCGGCGGCCTTGGCCACGGCCAGAGACAGGCCCAGAATGGCGTTCGCGCCCAGCTTGCGCTTGTTGGGCGTGCCGTCCAATTCGATCATTTTCCGGTCGATCCCGACTTGATCCGCTGCATCCCTGCCCAGCAGTGAGGGCGCCAGCACCTTCCGCACGTTGGCGACGGCCTTCAGGACGCCTTTGCCGAGATAGCGCTTCTTGTCGCCGTCGCGCAGTTCGAGCGCCTCACGCGTGCCGGTGGACGCGCCCGACGGCACCGCCGCCCGCCCCCGCGCCCCGGACTCCAGCGCGACGTCCACCTCGACCGTCGGGTTCCCCCGCGAGTCTAGGATCTCCCGCGCTCGAATCTCCGCGATCCCGCTCATCCCGCCAATTTCCTTTTCAGCAATTCATTCACCTTGGCCGGGTTCGCCTTGCCGCCCGAGGCCTTCATCACCTGCCCCACGAAGAACCCGAACACCGCCTCCTTGCCGCTCTTGTACTGCGCGACCTGCTGCGGATTCTTCGCTATCACCTCGTCGATGATCTTCTCCAGTGCGCCCTCGTCCGAGACCTGCGTCAGCCCCTTGGCCTTAATGATCTCAGCGGCGCTCTGCCCGGTGGTGAACATCTCCTCTAGCACCGCCTTTGCCGTGGGCCCGCTGATCTCGCCCTTGTATTTCATCACAACAAGTTCCAGGAGCTGCGCCATCTTCACAGGACTTTCAGCAAAACCTATACCCTTTTCTTTCAAAAGTGCGCGCAAATCAACCGTGGCCCAATTTGCGAATTCTGGCCCGATATCGCCCATCGGCAATCCAGTCTTATCGATCAATGACTGGGCAGCCAAAAAGTATCCCGCTGCATCCTTATCTGCCAACAGCACTGCGGTGGTTTGAGGTGACAGGCCGCACTGCTCCACTCGTGCCTGCACTTGAGAGCGACTTTCCGGTGAAGTCTTCCGCACCTCCTCGACCATCTCCGTGCTGATCCGCAACGGCACCAAATCCGGGTCCGGGAAGTAGCGGTAGTCGTGCGCCTCTTCCTTGCTGCGCATCACCGCCGTCTCGCCCTTCTCCGTATCCCACAGACGCGTCTCCTGGACGACCTTCCCTCCCTCGTCCAACACCTTCGTCTGCCGCTTGATCTCGTATTCCATCGCCGCCTTCACGAACTTGAAGGAGTTGATGTTCTTGAGCTCGACTTTCGTGCCAAGTTCCTTCGAGCCGGCCGGCCGCAGCGAGAGGTTAGGCTCGCAGCGCAGGCTCCCCTCCTCCATGTTGCCGTCGCAGACCCCCAGGTACACCAGGATATCGCGCAGTGTCTTGAGATACGCGACCGCCTCGTCCGGCGAGCCCATGTCCGGCTCGGTCACGATCTCGAGCAGCGGCGTCCCCGCCCGGTTCAGGTCCACGTGCGACGCCCCGGCGATGCCGGTATGGAGGTTCTTGCCCGCGTCCTCCTCCAGATGGGCCCGCCGGATGCGGACGCGTTTGGCCGTTCCGTTCTGCCCGATCTCCAGCCAGCCGTGCTCGCAGATCGGCAACTCATACTGCGAGACCTGGTAGTTCTTCGGCAGGTCCGGATAGAAGTAGTGCTTGCGGGCGAACCGGTTCATCGGCGCGATCTTGCAGTTCAGCGCCAGCCCTGTCCGGACGGCGAACTCGACCGCCTTGCGGTTGATGACCGGCAGCACGCCCGGCATGCCGAGACATACCGGGCAGGTCTGCGTGTTGGGCGCCGCGCCGAATTTTGTGCCGCACCCGCAGAACATCTTGGATGCGGTCAGGAGTTGCGCGTGCACCTCCAGCCCGATGACGACTTCGTAGGCCACTACTGGCTAAGAAGCCCGATCTTTCTTCATCGCCTCACGTCCGGCCTCGAACGCCGCCGACAAGACTCCCTTCTTATCGCCGACGAACTCCCGGCCTTTCTCGAGCGCCGACTCCATCGTGGCTTTGGCTTCTTTGGCCCTTTCCCTCACCGTCTCCTCGGCCTTCTTCGCATATCCTTTCAGCATGTCGCGGGTCTCCGATCCCGACTGCGGCGCCACCAGTAAGGCCGTGCTGGCGCCCACGATGGCCCCGGTGACAGCCCCGGTGATAGCCCCGGCTAGAAAGGCGAATGCAACCGCTCCCGTCGAATATCCATGATCTTCAGCCGCCATTGGATGAACCTCCTTGCTGGGATGATGATTTCTGTGTGAAGACTCCGTAGGCCGCCCGAAATCCCGCCAGCAGACTGCCGACGTTCGTCAGCAACGTGCCGGCCCTTCCACGGACGAGCCCGTGCACCTGATTGATCGTTTCCCCGACCTCGCCGATCGCGTCCCCCAGGACCCGCGCGCGGGACGCCGCTTCCCGCATCTCGCCCGCCACCTGGTTCATATTCTGGGCCGCCTGCGTCGCCTCGCGGAACATGACCGGCAGATCCTCGTTCATGCGCCGGAGCAGCCGCTCCGACTCATCCGCCGTCTTGCGGAGCTGGATCAGCACCGGCACGAGGAAAGCCACCAGCACCACCGCCGCCAACGCCATGATCCCTGCTGCAATTTCGATAAACATGATCGCCTCCTTACCGAACCGTCAATTACAGAGCGGGCCGCTTCGTGTGCCAGTCCGTCGCCTGCTCGTAGGCATACGCCGCCCGGATGATCTTGTCCTCCTCGAACGGACGCCCGATGATCTGCAGGCCGATGGGCAGCTTCCCGCTGCTGAGCCCGCAGGGCACTACGATCGCCGGCACCCCGGCCAGATTCACCGAGATCGTGTAGATGTCCGACAGGTACATCTGCAGGGGGTCCTGCACCTTCTCGCCGAGCTTGAAGGCCGGCGTCGGCATCGTGGGCGTGACGATCACGTCGACCTCTTTGAACGCCTCGTCGAAATCGCGCTTGATCAGCGTGCGGACGGCCTGCGCCTTGCCGTAGTACGCGTCGTAGTACCCGGCCGACAGCGCATAGGTGCCGAGCATGATGCGGCGCTTCACTTCGGCGCCGAAGCCTTCCTGCCGGGTCTTCATGTACGTCTCCAGCAGGCCCTTCTCCTTCGGGGCCCGGTACCCGTACTTCACGCCGTCATAGCGGGCGAGGTTGGAGGACGCCTCCGCCGTGGCGATCAGGTAGTACGTCGCAATCGCGTACTTCGTCATCGGGAGCGAGATCTCTTTGATCTCGGCCTTGAGCTCCTGCATCTTGATGATCGCCGTCCGCACGGCCAGCTCCACTTCCGGGTCGAGCCCCTCGGCGAAGAACTCCAGCGGCACGCCGACCTTCATCCCGCGCATGTTGAACTTGAGCGCCTTCTGGTAGTCGGGCACCGGCACGTCGGCCGATGTAGAGTCCAACGGATCGTGCCCCGCAATCGTCTGCAACATCAGGACAGCATCCCGCACGTCCTTCGTGATCGGGCCGATCTGGTCGAGCGACGAGGCGAAGGCGACCAATCCGTAGCGCGACACACGGCCATACGTCGGTTTGAGCCCCACCACGCCGCAGCAGGCCGCCGGCTGCCGGATCGAGCCGCCGGTGTCCGAGCCCAGCGCCGCCACGCAGAGGTCGGCGGCCACGGCCGCGGCCGAGCCTCCGCTGGACCCGCCGGGAATGCAGGCCAGGTTCCAGGGATTCCGCGTCGGGCCGAAGGCCGAGTTCTCGGTCGAGGAGCCCATCGCGAACTCGTCCAGGTTCGTCTTGCCCATCAGGAAGTAGCCCTGCTCCTTCAGGCGGGCGACCACCGTCGCGTCGTAGGGCGGCACAAAGCCCTCCAGCATGCGGGAGCCGCAGGTCGTCTTGACGCCTTCCGTGCAGATGTTGTCTTTGACCGCGATCGGCATGGCCATGAGCGGCGTCGTCTTCCGCCAGCCGCGCAGTTTGTGGTCGAGGTCGCCGGCCTCTTTCATCAGCACGTCTTTTTTCGCCGGCGTGATGTAGGCCTTGACCTTGGATTCGGCGACGGCGAGGCGCTGGAAATAGGCCTTGACGATCTCGCCGGCGGAAATTTCCCCCTTGGTGAACTGATCCCTGAGTTCGCAGAGCGTCAGCTTCCGCAGCGACATCTAGGACACCAGCCGGTTTTTCTCATCCACCTTGACGATCCGCGGCTCGTGCCGCTTGATCTCATCCTCGTTGTAAAACTCGTAGCAGAAAACGATGATCTTATCGCCGATGGCGCCCTTGCGGGCCGTGGGGCCGTTCAGCGAGATCGTGCCGCTGCCCCGCGCGCCGGGAATGACGTAGGTCGTGAATCGCTCCCCGTTGTTGAGATTGGAGATGACCACGGCCTCGTACGGCAGGATGCCGGCCGCCTCCAGCAGGGTCTCGTCCACGGTGAGGCTCCCCTCGTATTCCAGGCAGGCGTCGGTAACCGTCGCCCGGTGGATCTTCGATCGCAGCATTTGTCGGAACATCGTTAACGATCCTCTAAAATCTTCGGCACACGGAAAAACCCGTCCGCCTGGTCCGGTGCATTGGCCAGCGCCTGCTCCTGCGTCAGCGAGGGCCTTACGGCGTCATCACGAAACACGTTGTCGGTCGGCAGCACCGTCGCGGTCGGCTCCACGCCTGCCGTGTCGAGCCCCTTGAGCTGGTCGATGTACGTCAGGATCCCGCTGAGCTGCCGGGCGAAGACCGTCTTCTCGTCTTCGCTGACCTCCAGCCGCGCCAGCCTGGCGACGTGCTCGACCTGTTCCTTGGTGATCTCCATACGTTTCTTTACTCGACCGTTACGCTCTTCGCCAGGTTCCGCGGCTGATCCACGTCGGTCCCCCGCAGCACCGCGATGTGGTACGCCAGCAGTTGCAGCGGCACCGCAAACAGCATCGGCGTCAGGAGCGGATGCACGTCCGGCACCGTGAAAACCGCGTCGGCGATCTTGCCCAGCTCCCGCTCGCCCGCCGTGACGAACACGACGACCGGCGCGTTCCGGGCCTTCACCTCCATGAGGTTGCTCACGGTCTTTTCGTACAGGCGATCCCGCGGCGCCAGCACCACCACCGGCATGTCCTTATCGATCAGCGCGATCGGGCCGTGCTTCATCTCGCCGGCCGCGTAGCCCTCGGCGTGGATGTACGAAATCTCCTTCAGCTTCAGCGCCCCTTCCAGCGCGATGGGATAGTTGATCCCGCGCCCAAGGTACAGAAAATTGCGCTTGGTGTGGTATCGCTTGGCGATCGCGAGCAGCTCGGCCTCGCGCTCCAACAGATGCTGGACATGCGTCGGCAGCGTCACGAGACGGTCCAGCCACGCCTTCCCTTCCTCGGCGGACACCACGCCCCGCACCCGCCCCAGATGCAAGGCCAACAGGTAGAGCGCCGTGAGCTGCGTCGTGAACGCCTTCGTGGAGGCCACGCCGATCTCCGGCCCCGCATGCGTGTACAGGACTCCTTCGGACTCGCGTGCCAGGCTGCTGCCCACCACGTTGCAGATGGACACCACGCGGGCGCCCTGTTTCTTCGCTTCCCGGACCGCGGCCAGCGTGTCGGCGGTCTCCCCCGACTGCGAGATCGCGACCAGCAAATCGCCGGGGCCGATCAGCGGATTGCGGTACCGGAACTCCGAGCCGATGTCCACCTGGACCGGCGCCCGCACCATCTCCTCGATCAGGTACTTGCCGACCAGCGCGGCATGCCACGAGGTCCCGCAGGCGACGATCCAGATACGATCGATCGCCTTGAACTGCTCCGGCGTCAGCTCGATGTCGGGCAAATCGGCGTCGCCGCTCTCGTGCGTGTAGCGGCCCCGCATCGTATCCAGGATTGCCTGCGGCTGCTCGTGAATCTCTTTCAGCATGAAGTGCGGGTAGCCGCCCTTTTCCGCCGCAGCCGCGTCCCATGCAATCCGGGTCGCCGCACGTGACACAGGCTTGGCGTCCATATCCTTCAACGACAGCCCCTTCGCCGAAAGGACCGCCAGCTCGTTGTCCTCCAGAAAGAGCACGTCCCGCGTGTGCGCGAGGATCGCCGTCACGTCCGACGCCACGAACGCCCCGTGCTCGCCCATCCCCACCACGAGCGGGCAGCCCGAGCGCGCCGCGACCAGTTCATGCGGGTGCTTCTCGCACATCACGGCGATCGCATAGCTGCCGCGCACCTCTTTCGTCGCCGCGCGGACCGCCGATTCCAGACCGGCCCCGGCCTTCAGGCTTCGCGCAATCAGGTGCGCCATGACTTCGGTGTCGGTCTCGGACTCGAACTTATAGCCTTCCTTTTGCAACCGCTCCTTCAGCATTGCATAGTTCTCGATGATGCCGTTATGCACCAACACCAGCGGGCCGGACCGATGCGGATGGGCGTTCTGCTCCGACGGCTTGCCGTGCGTCGCCCAGCGGGTATGTCCGATCCCGACGGTCCCGTTCAGCCCCGTGCCGTTCAAGGCTTTCTCCAGATTCGCCAGCTTGCCGACGCTGCGGCGGACGTCGATCTTTCCATCACGGAGCACGGCGACGCCGGCCGAATCGTAGCCTCGGTATTCGAGCCGCTTCAGCCCGTCCAGGAGCAGCGACACCGCATCGTGCTTGCCGATATAACCGACGATCCCGCACATAGCCGCCTCAGCGCTTGCCCCCCCTCCCACGCCCACTTTTCATCTTCTCCCGCCAGCCCTTGACCCATCCCGGCTTCACCACCTGCCGGGCGCGCCCGAGCGCAAGGGCGTCCGCGGTCACGTCCTGCGTGACGACCGAGCCCGCGCCGATCACGGCGCCCTTGCCCACTTTCACCGGCGCGACCAGCGACACGTCGCTCCCGATGAACACGTCGTCGTCGATCACCGTCTGGTGCTTGTTGAGTCCGTCATAGTTGCACGTGATGGTGCCGGCCCCGACGTTCACCCGCTTGCCGACCCGCGCGTCGCCCAGGTAGCTGAGGTGATTGGCCTTGGAACCCTCGCCGAGGTCCGTTTTTTTCAGTTCCACGAAATTGCCGACCTTGGCGTTGCGCCGGACGATCGTGCCCGGCCGCAGGTGCGCGAAGGGGCCGACGGTGCACCCCTCTTCCAGCCGGCTGCCTTCGATCACGCACCCGTCCAGGACCGTCACGCCGTCGCCGAGCACGCTCTCCACGAGCCGGCTGTGGGAGCGAATCACACAGTCTTCGCCGATGGCCGTCCGGCCCTCCAGCGTGGTGTGCGGGTGAATGACGGAATCGCACCCGATCTTCACGCCCGCATCCACAAAGCTCGTTTCGGGCGCCAGAAACGTCACACCCGCATCCATCAGCCGCTGCCGCACGCGGCCACGGAGCACCCGCTCGGCCTCGGCCAGTTCGGCCCGCGTATTGATGCCCAGCGCTTCGATGGGATTGGCGGCGATGTAGGCTGTCACCTTCTTGCCCTGCCGGATCGCCGCCTCCACGATATCGGTCAGGTAATATTCCTTCTGCGCGTTCGCGGGCTTGAGCGCGGCCAGCGCCGGGAACAGAAACTCGCCTTCCACCACGTAGGTGCCCGCGTTGACCTCCGTCAGCCGCCGCTCGGCCGGCGTGGCGTCCTTGTCCTCAATGATCTTCCAGACCGAGCCGTCACGGCCCCGCACGATCCGCCCGTAGCCGGCGGGCCGGTCGAGGTGCGCCGTCAACATGGTCACCGTCGCGCGCTCGCGCTCGTGCGTCGCGAGCAGCGCCCGCACCGTCGTCTCGGTCAACAGCGGGGTGTCTCCGCTGAGAATCACGAACCGCAGGCCGCTCCAGGCATTCCCGCCCCGTCCCTGAAACACGGATTGCGCCTGCGCGACGGCATGGCCGGTCCCGAGCCGGCGTGCCTGCACGACCAGCTCGACCTTCCGGTCTGACAAGATATCTTTGACCTTCTCCGCCTGATGCCCGACCACTAGCGCGACGCGGCCCTTGGCGAGCGTTTCGGCCAGATCGGCGGCGTAGAGCGCCATCGGGCGCCCGCATACGGGATGTAGCACCTTGACGAGCTTGGACTTCATGCGGGTGCCCTGGCCCGCCGCCAGCACGATGACCGCCAGCTTGCTCATCGCTTGCCCCCGCTCCCCGCACCGACCGCCTCCGGCACCGGCGGGGTGTACATCCCGCCGGAAAACATCATCTTCATCGCCTCATCCACGCTCATGTTCACCGGAATCAGCTCGCTCTCCGGCACGAACAACAGGTAGCCGGAGGTCGGATTCGGAGAGGTCGGCACATACACGTTGATCACGCGGTCCGGGCTGATGTCCTGCACTTCGCCCGGCGTGACGCCGGTCACCAGCGCCAGCGCGTACTGTCCCTTGCGGGGAAACTCGATCATCACGACCCGGCTGTACTTCGCGGTGCCCTTGTTCTGGTCCTGGAAGGACAGCACGTCCATCATCGACTTGATGGTGGCGTAGATCCCGCGCACCAGCGGCACGTGCTGCAGAAACTCTTCCCACATCGTCACGACCCGCCGGCCCATGATGTTCGTCGCCAGCAGACCGGCCAGTATGATCAAGAGGAACAGCACCAGGATGCCGAGGCCCGGCACGTAGCGCTGCGTCAGATACTTCTCCGGAATATCACCGAGAATGCCGTCCAGGGTGACGAACAGAGTCTTGAGCACCAGAATCGTCCCCCAGATCGGAACCACGACCAGGAGTCCGGTGATAAAGTAGCGTTTCAGCGAGACTTTCAGCATGGATGCGGCCGGCCTTTCCCCAAGTATGTCATCATACAAAGTTTCATCTGACCGCGCAAGCGGAAGATTGCTATTTCTCAATAAGTTGGACTATGATCGCCCCATCCAATTCTTCTCTTGGGAGCGAGGTGATCAGGCAGTGCCGCGTGCGGGTCTCAAGCGAGGGTTTTTTCTGAGCTTCGAAGGGATCGAAGGCTGCGGGAAGACCACGCAGATCAGAGGCCTCGCCCGCCGCCTCCGGGCGCTCGGCTACCTCGTCGTCGAGACGCGCGAGCCCGGCGGCGCCCCTATCAGCGAGCAGATCCGTACCCTCCTGCTGGACCCGAAAAATCGCGGCATGGACGCGCGTTGCGAGCTGCTGCTCTACCTAGCCAGCCGCGCCCAGCATCTGGCCGACCGGGTGCGGCCGGCGCTGGAGAAGGGCGCCGTGGTGCTCTGCGACCGTTTCGCCGACGCCACCACGGCCTACCAGGGCTACGGGCGCGGGCTCGGCCCCGGCACGGTCTCCGGCCTGAACCGTTTCGCGACCTCGGGACTGTTGCCGGATCTTGCCATTCTTCTGGACGTCCCCGTTTCGATCGGCCTCGCCCGGAAGCGCCGCGCTGGCGGCCTCGACCGGCTCGACCGGGAGCACGTCTCCTTTCACGAAGCCGTGCGGCGCGGCTACCTCCGCATCGCCAGACAGAATCCCCGCCGCATGCGCGTGGTGGACGGCGCCTCCGCCGAGGACGAGGTGGCGCGCGCGATCGACCGCTTTGTGCAGAGCCGCCTGCGGACCCGGAAAAGTGCGGTGACCCGAGTCGAGCGCCATGCCGTTTGACGCGATCATCGGCCACGAGCGGCCGAAGCGGTTCCTGCAAGCGGCGCTGCGGAGCGAGCGGCTGGCCCACGCGCTGCTGTTTCACGGCGAAGAGGGAATCGGCAAACTCCTGACGGCCCGCGTGCTGGCGCAGGCCGTGAACTGCGAGGCCGCGCCCGCTCCGGCTCCTCCCGACGCCTGCGGCGTGTGCCGCTCCTGCCGGCAGATCGAAGCCGGCAGCCACCCCGACGTGACGATCCTGGCGGCGACGGGCGAGAAAGGCGAGACCGATCACGCCCGCGAGATCGAATCGCGGTTCATCTATCGCCCGCTCATCGGCCGGCAAAAGATCGTGATCCTGGACAATGCCGACCTGCTGCGTCGCGAAGGGGCCAACGCCCTTCTTAAGACGATCGAGGAGCCGCCGCCGGACAGCCTGATCGTGCTCGTGTCGTCCCGGCCCGAAGCCCTGCTGCCGACCATCCGGTCGCGCTGCCAGGAGATCCGGTTCGCGCCGCTGGTCCTCGACGTGGTGGAAGACGCCGTGCACTGGCGCCGGGGACTGCCGAAACAGGACGCTCACTTCCTTGCCATCATCTCGGGAGGACGCCTCGGGCTGGCCCTGGCGGCCGATCCCGAAGCTCTGCGCGCCGAACGGGCCGAATTCCTCAAGCTCGTGAGCCCGGACTCGATGGAGAGCACCGGCGGGCTCCTGGCCGTCTGCGAAGCGGTCGGCAAATCCGACCAGGCGGAGGCGGCGCTGGGCTGGTTGACCGCCTGGTTCCGCGATCTGATCATCGTGAAAGTCGGCGGCGACCGCTCACGCCTGGTGAACTCGGACTGCCTGGCCCAATTGGACGCGCTTGCGTCAACGCTCACGGTCGAGGCGATCCTGGACCTCGGCGCCTACGTGAAGTCTATGCATCGCGGCCTGGAGCGCAACCTCAACAAGCAACTGATGCTGGAGGGGCTATTGCTTCGACTACGGGCGGCTCTTCAGACTAAAGCCGCTTAACCCCGACTCCGATGCCCAAGACCTTTTACATCACGACGCCGATTTATTACGTCAACGACGTGCCGCACATCGGCCATGCCTATACGACCATCGCGGCCGACGTGCTGGCCCGCTATCACCGACAGTGGGGACACGATGTCTTTTTCCTCACCGGCCTCGACGAGCACGGGCAGAAGGTCCAGCAGGCCGCCGAAAAGGCCGGCATCGCGCCGCAGGCGCACTGCGACAAGCTCGCGCCGCGGTTTCAGGAACTCTGGAAGCGCCTGAACATCTCGAACAACGCTTTCATCCGCACCACTGACCCCAAACACAGAGTTTATGTCCAAAAGACGCTCAAGAACCTCTACGACAAGGACTTGGTCTACCGCGCCGACTACACCGGCTGGTACTGCACCTTCGACGAACGCTTCTGGACGGAAAAAGACGTGGTGGACGGCCTCTGCCCGGACTGCAAGCGGCCGGTCGAGCGGCTCAGCGAGAGCAACTACTTTTTCCGGATGAGCCAGTACCAGGACCGGCTGGTTAAATACCTAGATGAGCATCACAGCTTCATCCAGCCCCAATCTCGGTGGAACGAAGTATACAGTTTTCTAAAAAAGAACCGCTTGGAGGACCTTTCAATCTCACGCCCCAAGTCTCGTCTGTCCTGGGGCATCGAGCTACCCTTCGACCCGAACTTCGTCACTTACGTCTGGTTCGACGCCCTCGTGAACTACGTCTCGGCGCTGGAGTATCTGACGCCGAAGCCCTCCTTCAAGAAATACTGGACGACCCACTCCACGGAGGCGGCGGGCGACCGCACCGTCCTGCACCTTGTCGGCAAGGACATCCTGACGACGCACGCCGTCTACTGGTCCACGATCCTGATGGCCTTGGGACACGCGCTCCCCACGACCCTTTTCGCCCATGGCTGGTGGACCGTGGAGGGCGAGAAGATGTCCAAGAGCCGCGGCAACGTGGTGGACCCGAACGCGATCGTGGATGCGTTCGGCGTGGACGCCTTCCGCTACTTCCTGTTGCGCGAGGTGCCCTTCGGGCAGGACGGCGACTTCTCCAAGGACGCGATGATTGGCCGCATCAATAGTGAGTTGGCCAACGACCTCGGCAACCTCCTGAACCGCAGCCTGACCATGATCGAGCGGTTCGCCGGCGGGACGGTGCCAAGTCACGCGCCAGCCGCCGACACCGAACTGGAGCACCGGCTCCGCAAGACGATCAACGGTTTGTTCGCATCGGCCGAGCGCCATATCACAAATTTGGAATTCAACCGGGCGCTCGAAGCCGTCTGGGAGCTGGTCCAGCTCGGCAACCAGTACATCGACAAGAGCGCGCCCTGGGCCCTGGCGAAGAAAACCGAGGACAAGGCCCGCCTGGACACCGTGCTTTATCACGGTGCGGAAACGCTGCGCATCCTCAGCCTGGCGCTGTATCCGTTCATGCCGCAGACCGTCCAAGAGATGGTCCGGCAGCTCGGCCTCACGGTGGACTTGTCCAATCCGAATGCCGACGAGCTGAACTGGGGCTACCTGAAACCCGGCACCAGGATCGCCAAGGGCCAGCCTTTATTCCCCCGCATCGAGACGACGGCTAAAACCCAGGGAGGCGCCAGCGTGACGCAAGATCAACAACCTGCTTCTCCATCAACGGATCAGATCACGATCGACGAGTTCAAGAAGGTGGCGCTGCGCATCGGCAGAGTCGTGGCGGCGGAGCGCGTGCCGAAGTCCACCAGGCTCCTCAAGTTGCAGGTGGACATCGGAAGCGAGCAGCGCCAGGTCGTCGCGGGCATCGCCGCGAAGTACGCACCCGAAGACCTGGTGGGAAAACGGGTCGTCGTCGTGGCGAACTTGAAGCCGGCCAAGCTCATGGGCGTGGAGTCGCAGGGCATGGTGCTGGCCGCCGGCGACGACGAGGTCTCGGCGCTCCTCACGACGCTAGAAGACGTTCCCCCGGGATCGAAGATCAAGTAAGGAGGCGACTATGCCAACGGGAATGATCATCGCAGCGGCTGTCGGCGTGATTTTCGTCTTCATGATGCTCAAGATCGTCCCCGAGTACGAGCGGCTCGTGGTCTTCCGTCTGGGCAGCGTGCTGGCCGAGCCGAAGGGTCCGGGAGTCGTCTTTCTGATTCCGATCATCGACAAGCCCGTCTGGGTGGACCTCCGCGAGATGGTCACGCCGATCCCTCACCAGGCCTGCATCACCAAGGACAACGCCTCCATCTCGGTAGACCTCCTGATCTACCGGAAAGTCGTGGACCCGACCGCCAGCGTCGTGCAGGTGCAGGATTTCAGCGCCGCGGCCGGCGGCATCGCCGTCACGACCCTCCGGGCCGTCATCGGGGACATCGCCCTGGACGACGTGCTGGCCAAGCGCGAGCAGATCAACCATACCCTGCAATCCAAGATGGACCAGGTCACGAGCCGATGGGGCGTGAAGATCACCACCGTGGAAATCCAGGAGATCAAGCCGCCCAAGGACATCCTCGACGCGATGAGCCGGCAGATGTCGGCGGAGCGGACCCGCCGGGCCCTGGTGATCGAGGCGGAGGGCACGAAGGCGGCGGCCATCACGGTCGCCGACGGCGAGAAGCAGTCGGCCATCCTGAAGGCGGAGGGCGATCGCCAATCCCGCATCCTCAACGCCGAAGGGGAACGGCAGGCGGCGATCCTCAGGGCCGAAGGCTTCGCGCTGGCG
This sequence comes from uncultured Nitrospirales bacterium, assembly GCA_964472655.1. Classification (GTDB taxonomy): domain Bacteria; phylum Nitrospirota; class Nitrospiria; order Nitrospirales; family NS-4; genus SCTG01. The sequence continues at coordinate 19,360 of CAYYLQ010000001.1, read as the reverse complement.
CTGGCCAAGATCTTTGAGATAGCCAAGGGGGTGGACGCCAAGACGATGAGCCTTCAGTACCTGGACGCGCTGAAGGCGCTCGGCGCCAGTCCCGCCACCAAGTTCGTGCTCCCGCTGGAGCTGACGTCGCTGCTCTCCGGCATCATCGGGGACAGCCGGAAAGTCTTCGCGCCGGAGAAGACGTGAGATGGGCGTGGCGCGCTGGTTGGAATACAAGATCGACGTGGACCCGAAGAAGCCGGGCCGCCGGCAGGAGGTCTTCGATCTGAAGGCGATTGAGAAGGCGCTGGGCGCGCCGATTACCCACGTCTATTCCAACCAGATCGAGCCGGGCGCGACGGCCGGCGTGCATTACCACAAGACCCACCAGGTCGCCGTGTGGATGCGCGAGGGCGAGATCGAGATGACGCTCGAGGACGTGAAGACGCACAAGCGGGAGGTGATCACGCTTCGCCCCGGCAACAAACTGCTCCTAGTCCCAACCGAGATGTACCACGCGGCTTCAAACAAGACCGCCAAGCCGGCGCTGGCCATCATGTTCGCCACGAGCGTCCCCCGCGATCCCAATGACGACTGGCACTAACCGTTTCTTCACCTTCCTCCCGCTGATCGCTCTCCTTTGCGCCGCTCCTGCCCTCGCGCAGCACAAGGAGCAGCACCGCGGCCCCGCCGACCTCAAAGAGTACATCGAGATCCTGGAGCGGCCGGAGCGGGACAAGGACCAGAAGCCCGACGAAGTCGTCAAGGCGTTGAACATCACCGACTACATGACGATCGCGGACATCGGCGCGGGCTCTGGCTACTTTACGCGGAAATTTGTGTGGGCCGTTCAGGACAAGGGCATGGTCTATGCCGTGGACATCGAGCCAGTATTGTTGAAGTACAACGAAGAGATGGCCGACCACCTCCACACGCCCTACAATGCGAAGTTCGTCGTGGCCAAGGAGGACGATCCGTCATTGCCACCGAACAGCGTGGATCTCGTCTTCGTCTGCAACACCTATCATCATTTGGAGAAGCGCGCCGACTACTTCACGCGCGTCAAGGCATCGCTCAAGAAGAACGGCCGCGTCGCCATCGTGGATTTCTGGACCGACGGCCGCGCCGGCGACCTGGGCTTCTCGCCGGAGCACCTCGTCGCGCGCGACACCGTGCTCAAGGAAATGGCCGCCGCCGGCTACCGCCTCTCCAAAGAGCACACCTTCTTGCCGCGGCAATATTTTCTGGAGTTTGTGCCGAAGTAAAAAACTAGCCCCGCCTCAGCCAGACGAGAATGGTCTGCGCGGAGACGACAAGCGCCAACACCACTCCGGCGAGCGCCACATCGGTCGGCCCCGTCGGCCAGTCGAGCCGATAGGCTGCGGCAAATCCCACGAGCGCGATGCCCGCGCCCAGCAGCGCGGCCACGATCGAGGCCGGCCACATCCCCACCACCAGCCGCCCGGCGATCATCGGCGGCACGATCAGAAAGCCGAACATGACCAGCGGGCCGACCACCAGGACCCCCAACGAGATCGCCACGCCGATGACGCCAAACAAGACGAGGTCCCAGAGCGCCACCCGCTTTCCCAGCGAGATCGCCATCTCCCGGTCCACCGTGACCAGCACCAGCTCTTTGTGGAAGAGCGCCAGCACCGCCAGGATCGTTCCGTACCCCAGCGACAGAATCAGCAACTCCGTGTCCGGAATCGCGATGATCTCGCCTTTGAGCAGACCCAGAATCCCGATCTCGGTGACGCGATCCGACGCCAGCAGGAGAATCGTGGCGGCGCCGGCGATCGCATAAAGCATCCCGATCCGTCCTTCCCTCAGGCCCCGCCCGCGCCGCTCCAAGAACGCCAGCCCCAGAATTACCGCGAAGGTCAGGAGGCTGGAACCGATCAGCGCGATCATGAAATCATTCACGTCGCGGTCCGGGTGGCCGTGAAAGAACGCATGCCACACGAACGCCGCAGCCACTCCCGCGGTGGAGACTTGCGGCAGCGCAATCCCGATGAACACCATGCGGCGCGCCAGCAAAAAGACGCCGACCAGCGGCGCTACAATTCCGATGACGAGCCCTCCGTACAGCGCGTTGCGAAGCAGAAAGTGTGGATTGAGAATTTCCAGCAAGGTATCCATCGCAACCCGCTCAGCCGATCTCGGCGTTCATCATCCGAAAGACCATGTCCGCGGCCAGCATGGCCGCCGCAGGCCCCCGCAGCAATTTCCCTTCATGCACCCACACAACTTCCCGTACCGTGTCGCGTTCGCGCAGAGCTTTGAGATGATGGCTGACCATCACCGTGGTCAATCCGCGGTTCCGATGCAACTTGGTAATCAATTCCATGATGGTCTGTGCCGCTCCCAGGTCGATGCCGCTCAACGGCTCGTCCAGCAGCAGAACGTCAGGCTCGGCCGCCAGTGCCCGCGCGATCAGCACCCGCTGACGCTGGCCGCCGGAGAGTGCAGGAAAAGGCTTGCGCTCGAGATCGCCGAGCCCGACATCAGCCAAACAGGCCCGAACCCGCTCGCGCTCCGCGTGGGTGATGGGCCGACCAGGCCCGACGCGCCCGTAGGTCCCCATCAGCGCGACTTGAAAGACCGTCAGGGGAAACACCATCTCGATGGTCTCCCCCTGCGGAACATACCCGAACCGGACCGGCCGCCCGTCGATCGTACGATGGATGGTTCCGCAAAACGGTGCTACGATCCCCGCTATGCCTTTCAGGATGGTGCTCTTGCCACATCCATTGGGACCGAGCAGGGCGAGAAAATCACCCCGGCGCACGTCCAGCGAAAGACCTTCGAGGACTGGAACCCCGTCGTATCCCAATGCAACGTCTTGAAAGTTGATCAGCGCGTCTGTCACGGGCCTACGCTCCCTGCTCCTCAGGCCTTTCCGGCTACACCGGCTATCTGCGCGGCTTTCAGCAGCGCCCGCAGATTGTACTCGATCAAGTCAAAATATGTCTTCACGTCCGGCGCGCCGCCGACCATGATCGGCAGCTTCACCACCTGTCCGCCGACCTGAACGGCGATCTGGTTCGGCACCTTCTCGCTGAAGTGGGGTTCGCGGATCACAATCTTCACCCCTTCGGCCTTCATACGCTCCACCAGCTCCACCAGGTGCGTGGCGGTCGGCTCGATCCCCGGCTTCAATTCGATCGTCCCGACGTACTCCATCCCGAACCGGTCGGCGAAGTAGGTGAAGTCCTGGTGATAGGAGACGAACTTGACGCCTTTGAGCGGTCTGGCCAGCGTCTCCCATTCTTGCCTCTTGACATCCAACTGGGCCAGAAAATCCTTCAAATTCGCCTCGAACTTTTTCCGATATTGAGGAAAATTCATCGCCAGCCCTCCTGCAATCGCCTGCGCGATGAGCCGGCCGTCCTCCGGGTCGAGATTGAAGTGCGGATTGCCGGCCGGATGGAGCTCCCCCTTGGCCCGGCTCAGATCGGTCGGGACCTCCTTGGGAGTCACCCGCAGCGACACGTCGATATAACCGGACTGTCCCTTAAGGATCTTCGGATTGCGCGCCTCGGCCAACAATGCCGGAATCCAGGAGTGCTCATATTCCAGACCCATCACGACCACCGCCTGCGCACGATTCAGTTTGGGTACGAACGACGGTTTGATGGGAACGCCGTGCGGATCTTCAATGCCCTTCGCCAGACTTTCGACCGTGACCAGGTCTCCCCCGACCCGTGCGGTGATATCCGCCAAGTCCGGCAGCGACGTGACGATGTAAATCTTTTCTTCAGCGTGGGCCGCACCGACAGACAGGAATGCCACGGCGAGGATCAACCCCCAGAACCGACTGCGCCATCGTTGCATCATATGTCATGTTCCTTTCGCATCATCACGAGTGAAGTGGCCGAGTCTATTCGCGCTCGCTGAAACCGTGACTGTGGCTGCCCAGAAACACGGTCCATTGAAGAAAGAACTCGTTGGCGTCCTGAGCATTCCCCCGGTCAGACCGGTTGTATTGCAGCCGGAGACGCTGGAACTCGCTGGGAAACCAAGTCAAGTAGGGGCTCCAAGTGCGGTTGTCGGTCCGATGGCCGGTCGCGTTCAGCGTGGAGGCTGGCAGGCCCGTGAAGGGATTCGTCACGAGCAGCGGTTCGGATTGCACCTGGTAATAGTCGAACCGGAACCCCGGCCGCCACTGCTTGCTCAGACGATACTCGGCGTACACATAGCCGCCCCACGCGCCCTGCCGCACGGGATTGCCGAACATGTCCCGCCGCGGCCCGCCGTGGACGGGGTCCGCGTCGCCGACGTCGTGCAGCAGCTCGCCGGCCAGGGTCAGGCTCTGACGCACACCCTGCCCCAAGGGATACCAGCGGTACTTAAAATCCATGCCAACCAATCGACGCTCGAACCGTCCGCTGTTTGTGACGTCTGCGGCGTTGGGGGCTTCGGCAATCGAGCCTCCGACCTCGACGTTGTGGTCGTCGTTGATGTCGAAGTAGGTCTGCAACCGCCCCAGGTAGGTCAAGCCCCTGATCGGCCGGCCGCCGACGTCGCTCACGCCGTCCCGGAAGTCTGCGCCGAGCTTGTTCCCGACCGTCCCGCTGGCCCTCAGGAAAAACGGCGTAGGGGCGAGCCAGCTCACCTCAACCCCGTTCGTCTGGCTTTCTCCTCCCACGAATGCCGCCAGCGACGGCGGGCGATCCACAAACGGCAGGTCATGATCGTGCCGGTGCGCCAGTGTGCCGAAGTCGGCGAAGAACCGCCCGCCGCGGACCGTCAGGTTGTACGGCAAGCGCGTCGTGACAATGGCGGCTTCCTCGACCCTGAGCGTCGCCTCGTCGTTGTTCGCCGCGTCAGCCGAGGCGTTGACGGTCGCATAGGCCCGGGTGAAGGGGTCCACGTCGGCTGAGACGAAGAGCTCGGCGCTGCGGAGGTTGAAATCCGTCCCGGCCGGACGGGTATTATTGGTCGGCTTGCCCGCATCGCGAGTTCCCGTCCCGTCACCCGGGTTGAACCCCTGCCTGTTGGACTTGTACGAGCCGATGGTGTCGATGCCGAGCGAGATGGCCGGATTGAATTGGGACGCAAAGGTCTTCTTTGAGGCCGCGACCGCCGCGTCCACTTTCTCCTCCAAACGTTTGTATCTCTCCTCCTCGGCCACGGTCGGCGCCGGTTTCGCCGGTGCCGTCTCAGCCGCCGGCCGGTCTGCCGGTTTGCTCTCCATCTGCTCCACCTTCTTGCGGAGAAGCCGCAGTTGCTCCTCCATCTGGCCCATCTGCTTTTTCAACTCCTCGACTTCCGATGCGGCGCTTTGCGCGAAGACGGATGGAACGGCGGCTCCGTACGCAAGCAACGCGAGAAACAAAAATGCCAAGACATGACGCCGAGATTGCATAAGCCCCCCTCTCCCAAGACGTAAGAATGCCCACGCTCAATGAGCCGGACCGCGAGCGTGGCTGTTACGACGGAATTAGAGAGACAGAACGGGAGGGGCGCGGGCAGGAAGGTCGGTCAGGAGCAGATGTTCAATGAGACGGTCCTGGCATGGAGTCTCGAGCATGGGCTGGGCCGGCTGGGACGCCAGGACGGGCGCACAGTCAGCCGCCGAGGAAGACGTGTGGCTCTGGACCCAGGAACAGAGGTCGGCCGCCGAGTGCTGGTGGCCGTCCTGGTCCGCTTCGCCGAGCGCATGGTGCAGCTCGAGCGTCGCGGCCAGCGGCGCGAACGCGAGCAAGGAAAGTCCCAGCACCGCAACAATGAGGACTATGGGCAGCCGTTTCGTCATAGCGGAACAGAGGGATTGTATCATACTGTGTTATAGTTTCAACTATTCAAACGCCGCTTGCCCAAGAGCTCGCGGCTACGGAGGCCGCAGGCGCTTCATGCTAATCGACAGCCACTGCCATATCGATGACGCGCGGTACGACGCCGACCGCGAGGTGATGATCCAGCGCGCGAAGGACGCCGGCATCGAGCACTTCGTGACGATCGGGTGCGACCTTGAGACGAGCCGCGCCGCGGTGGCCCTGGCGCAGCACTACCCCTTCATCTCCGCGACCGTCGGTGTCCACCCGCACGAAGTGAAGCGCATTGAAGGCGGCTGGTACGACGAACTGCGCGCTCTGGCAAAATCCAACGGCGTGGTCGCCTACGGCGAGATCGGCCTGGACTACCACTACGACCACTCACCTCGCGAGGTGCAGCGCGCGCGCTTCCGCGAGCAGGTGCGTCTGGCGCGTGAGTTGAAACTCCCTATCGTCCTCCACACGCGGGAAGCCCAGGAGGATACGATCGCGATTTTAAAAGAGGAGAAGGCGGGCGAAGTCGGCGGAGTCTTTCACTGTTTCTCGGGGGATGCCTGGCTGGCAAAGGATGCGCTGGACTTGGGGTTCTATCTCTCGTTCTCCGGGGTAATTACGTTTCAGAACGCGACGATGCTCCGCGACATCGTCAAGACCGTCCCGCTGGACCGCATCCTGATCGAGACCGACGCGCCGTACCTCACGCCCGCCCCACACCGCGGCAAGCGCAACGAGCCGGCCTACGTCCGCCACGTCGCCGAAAAGCTCGCCGACCTCCACGGCCTCAGCGTGCAAGAAGTCGAAGACGTCACGACGCAGAATACGAAACGGTTGTTCAGAATCAAGTAAGAGCGGGTCCTGTCACCGGGCGTCCGGCCGTCTCAGACCGGCCTACGCTGGTGCGGCCCCGCAGAACTGCGCTCCGGCCTCAAGTCCTGTGCCGGTCCGGACAACCCGGCGCCACCCGCTCATGGCGATAAGCTACAGACGACGCGGCGAGAACACCCGATGCGGCGTCGAGCAATGCTCATGATAGATAAGCCATTTAGCACCTTCTCGTTTAAAAATGCTCGTGCACTTGCCTTCGTCGGCAACAACCACAGCTCCACCTATACCTATTCTGAGCTTGTAGTCGTATGTTGCCCAACTGACAGTTTCATGCATTTGCACCTGTATGTTCGTCACTTGGTTTAATATGCCAATTGGACTTCCGAGGTTCAATTGTTCTTCTAAATCTGAAATGAACTTCTCCGATTCCTTGGGGCTTTCCGATTTACCATCCTGGATACCAGCATAATCTTGGGCATAGTGTCGTCCTAAAGCCTGCCTGTCCCTTGTCCTAGGAAAATTTGTCAATGCTTTAGCGTTGTCCTCTATGATCTGAGCAATTGCTGCTTTTACATTGGCTTCCCCGCTTGTCAACACCTTCTGTACCTGCCCACTAGAAGACTCTTCTTTGCCCGTACAGCCATAGAAAACCGACAGTCCCAAAAGACAAGCTAGAGAACCAGCTCTTGCCAATTTTTTCATGGTGAAATCCTCCTTGGCACGGCAATCTTCTGCTCAGGTATAGAAGTCAGAATCTCTTCAGCTGACTTGCCTTCTTCCGCAGCGCCTTCGGCAGCTTCTTGGGATTGCCCTTCTTCTTCGGGTCGCGCCGCACCGGCTCGTCGTCCTCGGCCTCCTGCTTGCGCGCCGCCGGCCGCGCGCCGGAGAGATGCAACCGCGTTTCGAACTCGCCGGACGTCATGACCGTGGCGCCCTGCGCGCGGGCGAAGTTGACGATCTCATGGTCTGACGAAACCACCGCACAGTCCGAGCCGTATTTCTCCGCGAAACGTTTCACGACCGCGTCGGCCTGCTCGCCCTGCCGGGAGTAGACCACCTCGACCCCCTCGCGCCACGCGGCGCTTTCGACCGGATGCCCGGAGCGCCAGCCGTCAAAGACAACCGTCACCGGATGCCCCTTGCGCTGACGATAGCCCGCCAGGTCGCGGATCAGCGCTTCCCGCTTGGCTTCGACGTCACCCCGCAGGCCGCCCCGCAGGCCGAGAAGATTGTAGCCGTCGATGATCAGATGGGTCGGCATGACAGGAAGAATATAGCAAAAAACCTTGACAATATGCGGGTTTTCTCTTTAAATCTTAAGGGCGCGTTATCGCATTCTGGCAACGAGTGGCAGGAAAGAGCATGCAACCAGACGGCAGACACATGGTCGGCTTCCTCGTGCGATACCTGCGGGGCGCCCTGCTGCTCGCGCTCCTGGCCGCGCTGGTGCCGGCTCCCGCCGCCTCCGCCGCCTTGCCGCAAACCCTGGCCTGGCATCTACAATCGCCTTGGGCCGGCCTGCTCCATCTGGCCGCCGCCCGATCCAAACAGCACTCTTCGAAAACCGTTGCGATCACCAATTTGCGCGTCTCGCAAACGGGGAAGCGCCATCGCCTGGTGCTGAACCTCGCGCGGCCGGTCACGTTCACCCAGGAGCGCACGTCCGATCCCGACGTGCTCATCATTCACCTGAAGAACGCGACCCTCAGTGACCAGGCCAAGCGCGTGACGGAAGACGAGAATTTCCCGGCCGAAATCGCCGTGACACAGGCGTCTTCCAAGGGTGTCCGGGTCCTTCTTGATTTGGAGGAAGTCTCCAACGTCTCCCTGACGAAGCTCCGCAAGCCCGATCGGCTGGTCATGGACTACGTCGCCCGATCCGCCCGGCCGGCGACGGCGGCCGCCAAACCCCAAATCACGCTTCCGCCCGTCAGCCGCCAGATCACCTCGGCCGAGCGGCAGGCCCGGCTGGACATCGAGTCGATCGTGCTCGATCCCGGCCACGGCGGCAAAGACCCCGGCGCCATCGGCCGCGACGGCCTGACCGAGAAGGAGGTCGTCCTGGACGTGGCGCTGCGCCTGCGCGACCTGATCCGGGAGCGCCTCGGCAAGAAGGTCCTGCTGACCCGCGATAAGGACGTGTTCATCGAGCTGGACGACCGCGCGAAGTTCGCCAACGGGCACAAGGCCGACCTGTTCGTGTCCATCCACATCAACTCGCACCCCAAGCGCGCCACACACGGGATCGAGATGTACCATTTCGGCATCGCTTCGGACCGGCGCGCCATGGAAGTGGCCGCGCGCGAAAACGGCGACACCATCGACCACGCCCAGGACTTCGTAGACATGATCAAGGCGGACCTGGCCTTGAGCAAGCGTATCGAGAACTCGCAGAACCTGGCGTGGGAGACGAAGATCGCCGTCGTGAACCTGGTCGGCTCGCAGTACGACACGGAAGACCACGGCGTCAAGACCGCGCCGTTCTACGTCCTGCGCTACACCGCCATGCCCAGCGTCCTGGCCGAGCTCGCCTTCATCAGCAACCCGATCGAGGAGCGGCGCCTCCGGCAGCAAGCCTTCCGCCAGAAGGCCGCCGAGGGCCTCTTCGAAGGGATCCGCAACTACCTGAACTCCGCCCAGGTCGCCTTCGCCCGCTGACGGCGGCCCGTTCGCCGTGCCGACCTTCAAGCTCGTTCTCGAATACGATGGGACCAATTATCACGGCTGGCAAGTCCAGCCGAATCTCCCGACCATTCAGGGCGCCCTCGAAGCCGCCATCAGCCGGATCGCCCAACACAAGGCGAACGTGACGGGCGCCGGACGCACCGACGCCGGCGTGCATGCGCTCGGCCAGGTGGCGCACTTCTCCACCACTTCCCGGCTGACGGCCGACGAATGGCAGCACGCCCTGAACGGCCTCCTGCCGCCGGACATCGCTGTGCAGTCCATAGAGGAAGTTCCGGAGTCCTTTCACGCCCGTTACGCGGCGAAGGCCAAGCTCTACCGGTACCGGATCTTCGCGCGCGTGCAGCGCTCCGCGCTGAGCCGGAGCAAAATCCTGCACTACCCCTACCCGCTGGACCTGGACGCCATGGAGGTGGCGGCGCGCTCGCTCGTCGGCACGCACGACTTCACGTCGTTTCAGGGCTCGCCGACGGACAATGAAAATCCCGTCTGCACGCTCACCAAATTGACGGTGGATCGGTTTGGGGATGAAGTGATCTTCGAGGCCGAAGGGAATCGCTTCCTGAAGCAGATGGTGAGGGCGATCGTGGGGACGCTGTTGGAAGTGGGAAGGGGGAAGATGCAGGCGGGAGAAGTGGCAGGGATTCTCGCGGCGAAGGACCGCACCAAAGCCGGCCCCACCGCCCCCGCCCATGGGCTGTATTTAGTGAAGGTGGACTACTGAAACGAAAAGAGAGTGGCTATTTTGCGTACCGTTCTAAAATGGATTTGGTCGTTGCGTAGACGCGGCCGGTGACTTGTTTGTGGCACACCTTAATGTATTTAAAGAAATCGACCTGAGAAAGAACTAGAATTCTGTGTTCCTCTCGGAAGGCCTCTTTGTTCCTCGTATCACCAACATGATCAGCTGCAGCTATTTGCATTCGTAAGTCGTCTACTCGACGCATTCGCTCCATGAATGATTTAAGTGACGCGATGAACCCAAAGGTTTGAGTGTACGCCTGCGCTAACTGACCAGCTTCATCCTTTGAAAATAACCCCAAATTCCCTGACAGCTGCTTGAAGATTGGGAAGGGTTCGCTGTCCCAGACAACGTGCTGCTGGGGAAGCTGCCCTTCGGGAGTTGCTTCTATGTGCTTGCCAATTACCTCCATATGCTGCTCGAGCTCCGCGGTCGCCTCCGCAAGGAGCGCACTGGCCACTGATTTACGGAGTGTCCACTGTCTAACTTGCTCCGAAAGGAGAAAACCTAAAAAAGTTGTAATAACGCCAATCGCAACGCTACCGATAACTGCGAGGCCAGGGTCTATTGTAAAGTTCATGGGATCTTCCCTCTCTAAGAATATTGGCGGGTGGGGCGAGTGATTCGGTGTCGCCGGAGGCGGAGGGGTGACGCCGGAAGGGGGCCCACCGCCGCGCGCAGTAACGAGGAGCACGGCGGGGGATGCAGGCGGCAGGACCCCGCAGCCGCAGGCGACAGGACCCGCGCCATCCTGACCTTATTGTTGAGCTTGGGCGACTCTCGTCCGGCAGTCGGAAAGGACTTCGGGCGGAATGGATCGGGCAGCGAGCCAGATCAAGGCGGGAACGATCAAGGCATCGTCCAGATACCCGATGACGGGAATGAAGTCGGGAATCAAGTCAATCGGCGAGAGCGCGTAACCAACCGCGAGCCCCAAAAGCCATTTGGCCCGTTTCGGCACGCGGCTGTCCTGAAGCGCAAGCCTATACACTTCGATCTCTCGCCGAAAACCCTGCGCTGTTACTCTTAATCGTTCCAGCATGAAATTCAGCGACGGGACCCGCGCTAGGTCCAGTCTGGTTTCCATTTGATGTTGCAGCCGACGCTGGGTTTCTGGTCGGAGGGCGTGGGCTTGCCGGCGAGGATGGCGTCAAGCGCGGCGCGCAGGTCGCGCCCCGTTACCGGCTTGCCGTTGCCCGGCCGGCTGTCGTCCAGCTGGCCACGGTAGACCAGCCGACGCGCCTGGTCGAACACGAAAAAGTCCGGCGTGCAGACCGCGCCGTAGGCCTTCGCGACCTCCTGCGACTCGTCATGGCAGTAGGGAAAGGCGAACTGTAGCTCCTGCGCCATCGCCTTGAGCGACGCCGGCGCGTCCTCCGGATACCCCCTGGCGTCGTTGGCGCTGATCGCCACGATCCCAAGGTCCTTGGCGGCATAGTCCCGGCCTACCCGCGCGATCCCCACCTGCACGTGCTGCACGTAGGGACAGTGCCGGCAGATGAACATGACCAGCAGGGCCTTCTTGCCCGCAAAGGTCTGGAGCGAGATGGTCTTCCCGGAGACGACGTCCGGCAGGCTGAATTCGGGTGCCGGCATGCCCAGCGCCACCATCGTTGATTCGGTTAGAGACATTTTGAACTGCTAGAACGGGAGCTTGTTTTGCGACGAGTCCTGGCTGTCGAGTTTCTTGCGGAGTTCGATGAGCTCGCGCTCGAGGGCTTCGAAGCGGTCCAGCACCGGGTCGGGGATGTTGGTGTGGTCCATCGTCGCTTCCGGCTGACGATCCCCTTCCGTCTTAATGATCCGCCCAGGCACGCCGGTGACCGTGGAGTTTGAGGGCACCGATTTCAGCACCACCGAGTTGGCCCCGATCTTCACGTTGTCGCCGATCTTGATCCCGCCGAGAATCTTGGCCCCCGCGCCGACGACGACGTGATTGCCCAGCGTCGGGTGGCGCTTGCCCCGCTCCTTGCCCGTGCCCCCCAGCGTGACCCCCTGGAAGAGCGTCACGTTGTCGCCGATCTCGGCCGTCTCGCCGATGACGACGCCCATGCCATGATCGATGAAAAAGCTGCGGCCGATCTTCGCCGCCGGATGGATCTCGATCCCGGTGAGCCAGCGCGCGAACTGGGAGATGACGCGCGGCAGGATTGGAATCCCCCACTGGTGGAACCGGTGCGCAATCCGGTAGGCCAGCAGCGCATGGAAGCCCGCGTAGGTGAGGATCACCTCCAGCTTGTTCGTCGCCGCCGGGTCCCGCTCCTGCGCCGCCGCGAGATCGTCTTTGATCTTCATGAACATGGCGTTATCAGCGCCCCTCGATCAGGCACACCGCCTGGGCCGTCATCGCCTCTTCCCGCCCCACCGCGCCTTGCCCTTCTCCGCTTTTGACTTTGAGATTGATGCGCGCCGGCTCGACCCCCATCGTTTTCGCCAGCGCATCCTTCATGGCAGCAAGATGCGGGCCCAGCCTCGGCGCCTGCGCATTGATGACCGCGTCCAGGTTCACCAGCCGGCAGTTCTTCCGGGCCATCATGGACACCACTTCGGCGAGCAGCTTCAGGCTGGCGATGCCCTTGTACCGCGGGTCCGTCGCGGGGAAATGCGCCCCCAGATCGCCTTCGCCCATCGCGCCCAACAGCGCGTCGCAGACCGCGTGGGTGAGCACGTCGGCGTCCGAATGGCCGTCCAGCCCCTTGGCGTGCGGCACCTCGATCCCGCCCAAGATCAGCTTGCGTCCGGGAACCAGCGGATGGACATCGTAGCCGATGCCGACTTTCATGAACGCTTCCCCTCTTTCTTCCGCGCTGCCAGCATCGCCTCCGCGACGATCATGTCTCCCGGCGTCGTGATCTTGATGTTCTCCCCACTGCCTTCGACGATGCCGACCTTGCGCCCCAGACGCTCGACCAGGGCAGCGTCATCGGTCGCGTGGATATGCTCGGCCTCCGCCTTCCGGTAGGCCTCGACGATCACCGCGCGCCGGAACGTCTGCGGGGTTTGCGCCAGCCAGAGCTCGGTGCGGTCCAGCGTCCGCTGGATCAGCCGGTCCGCGCCGGCCTGCTTCGGCGTGTCCTTCATCGGCACCGCCGCGATCGCCCCGCCGTGCTTGCGCGCGGCTTCGATCGAGCGCTCAAGGAGGTCCTCGGTGACGAAGGGCCTGACCGCATCGTGCACGACCACGATCTCGACGTCCTCGTCCACCTCGTTGAGACCGTGGTGCACCGACTCCTGGCGCGTCGCGCCGCCCGGCACGACCTTGAGCACTTTTTTGAGGCCGTGCCGCTCCACCACCTCGGCCAGCGCGCGGGCCTGCTCCTCCTTCGGCACCACCAGCACGACTTCCGTCACGCTGGGCGCCCGTTCGAGTACCCGGAGAGCATGCAGCATCAGAGGCACCCCGCCCAGCATCAGGAACTGCTTCGGGGGGCCGGCGCCCATCCGCTTGCCGGTGCCGCCCGCCGGCACCACGGCCACAATGCGACCGGTCTTGGACACGCGCGACGGTCCGCCGCGCTCAGTTCCGGGCCACGGGGATTTCCTGGCCTTCCGTCTCTTCCTTCAGGCGGGCGAAGATCATGCGGCCGGCCTGCGTCTGCAGGACGCTGGTGACCACGACGGTGATGTTCGATCCGATGAACCGTTTCGCGTTGTCCACGACGATCATGGTCCCGTCGTCCAGGTAGGCCACGCCCTGTCCGGCTTCCTTCCCTTCCTTGAGCACGAAGACCCGGAGCTGCTCGCCCGGCAGGACCACCGGCTTCAGGGCATTGCAGAGCTCGTTGATGTTGAGCACCCGGACGCCCTGCAGCTCGGCCACCTTGCTGAGGTTCAGATCGTTGGTGATCACCTTGGCGTTCATCTTCTTGGCCAGCATCACGATCTTGGAGTCCACCTCCTTGATGTGCGGGAAGTCCTCCTCGATGATGCTCACCTCGATGTCCACCATCTTCTGGATCTTGGCCAGCACGTCCAGCCCACGCCGGCCGCGCCCCCGCTTGAGTTGATCGGACGAATCAGCGATGTGCTGCAGCTCGTTCAGGATGAACTGCGGCAGGATGAACGTCCCCTCCAGAAACCCGGTCTCGCACAGATCGGCGACCCGCCCGTCGATGATCACGCTGGTGTCGAGAATCTTGTTGCTGACCGAGGCGTGCCCGCCGGCGGCGGCGGTTTCTATTTGACTGAGGATTCCGGCGGCGGTAAAAATTTTGATGCCGACGATGAGGCCGAGATAAGGAAAGGTCGCCAGGAACAGGAAGCCGAGAACCGGAACGGAGTCAAAGGCCGGAATCGTGGCCGCCACGGCCCACGAGGCAATGCCCGCCAGCAGCAGCCCGGCGGTCAGGCCCGCCGCGCCTCCCAGCAGGATGCCGGGCTTGGCCTCCCGCAGCACGTATTCCACCCCCAGCGCAATGCTCGCCACCAACAGGCCGACCCCGCCCGCCAACAGCCAGCTCTCCTGGCCGGAGCCGTCCGAAAACAGGGCCAGACCGAGCACGATGCAAAGAACGACCAGCGTCGCACGGAGCACCATACTGCCACCCCCTTTCATAATTCGCCCATGATAGCACAGGACCGCCCGAATCAGAACAGCAAGCGGCGGAATCAGGGCTGACTACTTATGGCTTGATCGTGAGATAGAAATTGCGGCCGTTGCGGACGACCAGCACGAGCGCGGAGTCCTTCGCCGAGAGGCTCGCGGCCGCTTTTTCGAAATCACGGAGCTTCGCGATCGGCTTGCGGTTGACCTCTGTGATGACGTCGCCGGCCTGTACGCCGGCCTCGGCGGCCGGGCTGCCCTCGGCGAGTCGCGTCACGATGACGCCGCCCCGATCGTCGCGCGGGAGATTGAACCGCCGGGCCAGCTCGGGCGTGAGCTCGCGCACGTCCATGCCTGCGAACGCGCCGGCCGAGCGGGCCTCGCCCCGCTCGTCTTCCGGGCTCTCCGGCTGCGCCATGGTCTTGGGCTGCTCGGCGATCGTGACTTCAAGGTCGCGCTCCTTGCCGCCGCGGAGCAGCTTGACGCGCACTTTTTTGCCGATCGGCGTCTGCGCGACGAGATTGCGGAACTGCGTCGGGTTCTCCACCGCGCGTCCGTCGAATTCGACGATGACGTCGCCCCGCTCCAGTTTGGCGTGCTTGGCCGGGCTGTCGGCCAGGACGTCGCTGATCAGCACGCCCTTGGTGTCGGCCACGCCGAACTGCTTCGCGAGGTCCTGGGTCAGCTCCTGGATGGACACGCCGAGGTAACCCCGGACGACCTTGCCGCCTTTGATCAGCTGTTCCATCACGGACCGGACCATGTTGCTGGGCACGGCGAACCCGATCCCCATGTAGCCGCCGCTCTGGCTGAAGATGGCCGTGTTGATGCCGACGAGCTCGCCCCGCGCGTTGACCAGCGCCCCGCCGGAGTTGCCCGGATTGATCGCCGCGTCGGTCTGGATGAAATCCTCGTACTCGGCGATGCCGACGTTGGCGCGCCCCACCGCGCTGACGATCCCCATCGTCACCGTCTGGTTGAGACCGAACGGGTTGCCGACGGCCAGCACGTATTCGCCCACTTGGAGCTTGTCGGAATCGGCCCAGGGGATGGTCGGCAGGTCATTGGCGTCCACCTTGATGACCGCGATGTCGGTCTTGGGATCGGTGCCCACCACCTTGGCGGTGAAGCTCCGCTTGTCCGAGAAGAGGATGCGGATCTCGTCCGCCTTGGACACGACGTGGTTGTTTGTGATGATGTACCCGCCGGCGTCCGCGATCACGCCGGAGCCCAGGCTGCGCTCGCGGCGGTCCTTCGGCGCCTCGAACCGGCGGAACAGCTCGTCCCCGAAGAACCGCCGGAAGAAGGGATCGTCGAACGGCGCGCCGGCGTGGCCTTCGGGAAGGCGGCTGATCCGGCTCGTGGAGATGTTCACGACGGTCGGCGTCACCGCCTTGGCCACCTCGACGAAATTCCGATCGGTGCCAGCCGCCGGCGGCGCCACGGCCACGGGCTTCGGCGCGCTCGGCGCCTCGGGCACGGCGTGCCCCATCGGCAGCCAGCCGAGATCCGCAGCGACGACCAACCCGAGAATCACGCCCGCTCCGATGAGGAGCAGGCCCAATGCGATCGTTCTACGGGATGGTGCCCGCATAAATCCCGGTGATCGTTTTCAGGAACTGGAGCGCGTCGGCTTTTTTGCGCTGGAAGGAGTTGCGGCCCATGATGGACCCGAACCCGCCGCCGTCGCGGATGGCGCGGACCTCCTCGAAGAGGGCCTTGTCGTCCTCCTTCGTGGCCCCGCCGGAGAAGATCACGATCCGGCGGCCGTTGAAGGAGGACTGCACGACGTGCCGCACCCGCTCGGCCAGCGTCTTGATCGGTACCTGCTGGGCCTCGTAGACCTTCTTCGCCGCCGCCTGCTCTAGATGATCGGTCGGCAGCTTCACTTTGATGATGTGCGCGCCCAGCTGGGCCGCGATCTGGGCCGCGTAGGCGACGACATCCATCGCCGTCTCGCCGTCCTTGCTGAGCTGGCTGCCGCGCGGATAGGACCAGATCACGACCGCTAGGCCGTGCCGCTTGGCCTCTTGGCCGATCTCGCGGGCCTGCTCGTACATGACCTTGCAGTGCGCCGACCCGGGATAGATGGTCAGGCCCACCGCCGCGCAGCCGAGCCGCAGAGCGTCCCGTACGCTCCCCGTGACGGCCGGGACCGGATCTTTTTCGTCGTTCAGGACGTCGTGGTTGTTGAGCTTGAGGATCAGCGGGATTTCGCCCGCGAAGTCGGCCGTCCCCGCCTCCAGGAACCCGAGCGGCGCCGCGTAGGCGTTGCAGCCGGCTTCGATCGCGAGCTCGAAGTGGTAGCGCGGGTCGTAGCCCGGCGGGTTGACCGCGAAGCTCCGCGCGGGGCCGTGCTCGAAGCCCTGGTCCACCGGCAGGATCAGGCACTTGCCCGTGCCTTTCAGCGTGCCGTGGTTCAGGATGCGGGCCAGGTTCGTCTTGACGCCGGCGTTATCGGTGCCGTACCAGCTCAGAATTTCGCGCACACGGTTCGTCATGGCTCCCCCCCCGTTATTTTTTTCCTTGAATGAACGCCTCGGCCAGACTGACGTCGTCCGCGCTGCCGATCAGCAGCGGCACGCGCTGGTGCAGGACCTTGGGCTCGACGTCGAGGATCCGCATCGTCCCAGTGCCGGCCTTGCCGCCCGCCTGCTCCACAACCATCGCCAGCGGGTTCGCTTCGTACAGCAGGCGCAGCTTCCCCTCGGGCTTGTCCGTCTCGCCGGGATAGAGATAGATGCCGCCGCCGAGCAGGATGCGGTGCACGTCGGCCGCCAGGCAGCCGGAGTAGCGGGACGAGTACGGCCGTCCCGTCGCCTTGTCGGACTGCTTGAGATGATCAACGTAGCGCTGCGTGCCGGCCGGCCACTTGTGGTAGTTGCCTTCGTTGGCGGCGTACACCTTGCCCTTCGCCGGCATCCGGATGTTTTCATGCGTGAGCAGATACTCCCCGATGCCGGGATCGAGCGTGAACCCGTTCACGCCCTTGCCGGAGGTGAAGACCAGCATCGTGCTCGACCCGTACATCAGATAGCCCGCGGCCACCTGCTCCGTTCCCTTGCGGACGAGCTCCGCGTCGGCCGGCAGCCCGCCCTTGCCCTCGTACCGGAGCACGGAGAAGATCGCCCCCAGCGGCATGTTCACGTCGGTGTTGGACGACCCGTCCAGCGGATCGAACAGCAGCATGTACTTGCCGAGCGGCCAGTTCTCGGGCAGCTTGACCGGCTTTTCCATCTCCTCCGAGGCCAGCGCGCAAACGAGGCCGCTGTACTGGAAGACCTTGACGAAGGTCTCGTTGGCGATCGCGTCGAGCTTCTTGACGGCCTCCCCCTGCACGTTGGTCTCACCGGTCATGCCCAGGATATTGATCAGCCCCGCCCGGCGCAGGTCGTTGGCGACCATCTTGCCAGCCAGGCCGATCTGCGCGAGCAGGGCGGAAAATTCTCCCGTGGCCGCCGGATACCCGGCCTGGGTCTCGATGATGAAGCGGGTGAGCGTGGTGCCGATACGGGCCATCAGTGACGACTCCTCAAGAAAAGAAACTCGACACGATTATAGCCAATCCCTTCCCGTTAGTCACGGCTTCGCCGCGAGCGTGACGCCCTCGACGCCGGTCAGCGTGGCGGTCACGGAGCCGATCACGACCTTGGCTTTCATGAGCACCGGCACACGGACCGCGTCGTTCGTCACCCAGATCCGGATATTGCCTTCGTTCAGAAAGAGCCCCCGGAACGGCATGATCGCGAGGATGCGGACGGTGTCGAACTCGCCGAGCGGGCCCTTGAGATGCTCCGTACCCTCGACGCGGAGTTCGAGCCGGTAGTTCTTCTTATCGTGATTGACGTGGATGATCGTGGACGCGCCCACGTCCGCCGGCCGGAGCGTCCGGAAGAAGTAGATGACGGAGAGAGTATCCTGCACCTCGGGCGGCACTTCCATTGTCTCCGTGTGCCCGTCCTTCGTCACCGTCGCCTTGTGCGCGGCCTGGTCGAAGAGCACTTCGATGTCGTTCTTGCGCCTCCCCTCGCGCCGGTTGAAGAGCAGATGGTGGGGATAGGCTGCTTCCTCGTCCAGCAGCGACTCGACGCGGTTGTTGACCGGATAGAATGCCGATACGAACTCGTTCGAGCGGGCGGTATGGATCAGCTTGACGACGGACCGTCCGGACAGGCTCCGGCGCTCGGCGACCTCAAGGACGGCCGTGCCGGCGGCCACGATGCCCCAGCTCAACTTGTAGGTCAGCCGCTCGCCGACCTTGAAGTGTCCATTGTGCGTGGAAGGGGGCCCCGCAGACGCCCCTCCCACACCCATTAACCTGCTATCGTAAAGTAACAGCCAGCTTGCAATGCCCGCCGCAAGCGCGATCACGAAGAGAAGCGGAGTCCTAGTGCGCAGCGGGACCTCCGGCGACATACTTCTTCACCTGCGACTCGACGACATCACGGATGCGCTTTAGGGCCGCCTCGGACGTGGCTTCAAATCGCAAGACCAGCGCCGGCTGGGTGTTGGAGGCCCGGATCAGGCCCCAGCCTTCCGGAAAGAGCACGCGGACGCCGTCGATGTCGATGATCTTATGCTCGCAGGCCAGCTGCTTCCTGGCCTCTTCCACCACCCGGAACTTGACGTCGTCCGGACAGTCCACGCGGATCTCCGGCGTGGAGACCATCGGCGGCAGGTCGGCCAGCAGGGTCGAGAGCGGCCGCCCGGCCTTGGCGAGAATCTCGATCAACCGGCACGAGGCATAGACCGCGTCGTCGTAGCCGAAGTAGCGGTCGGCGAAGAACATGTGGCCGGACATCTCGC